>ONAM01000004.1 GCA_900315795.1 Candidatus Avelusimicrobium caledoniensis | reverse complement strand
CTCTCCTTAAAATTTCCCGTTGTCTATGGCATATTGCAGAGTTGACATCCCTGTATCCACAAGACCTTTCAAGAATGTTTTACCTAAACTTTCGCCATCACTATTGGCGGCTGCTTGGGCTTGGCGTGATTTCTCGGCAATAGCCTCAATGATGTCTTCGCTTTCTTTTTTGGTTAAGGTAGCATGACGTTTGAGCAATTCTTCTTCCACCTTTTTATTGTCATTTAATTTAGCATAGAATAACGGCCCGTATCCTTTTCCGTCTCGCAAGTTCACATCCGCACCCGCATTTAACAATGCTTCGACACGTTCCCAATAATAATCCGCATTTATAGCCAAAGTTAGTGGCGTTTGCTTAGCAAGGTTGTGGTTTACATCAGCCCCATGTGCAATCAGCCATTTCACTTTCTCTAATTGTTTGGGTTTCCACGCCCACATCAAGGCGGTCCAGCCAACTTGGTCTACCGCATTCACATCTGCTCCTGCGTCTAATAGCATTTGAGCTATCTCTAAATTATCTGCATACATTAAAGCAGTATAACCTGACTCCCAACCTTCGTGGATTTCCGCATACGCATTAGGGTTTGCTCCTTCGGCTAATAGTTGTCGCACCTGTTCTACTTTTCCTTTTTTGACGGCTTTGAGGAGTTTGTTATCTTTTTCCCGTTGTGCTTTAGTAACGGTCTGTGCATCTTTTATGAGTTTTATTTTAACTTTACTCCCACTATTTTGTGCAAATGTTAGAGGACTATAGTAAGTTTTCTTTTGCACAAGCCCACGCCAAGGGTCCGCACCTGCTTTAAGTAAGAGTTCGGTAATTTTGCCATCAGTGTCAAATTTCTTTTGAAGAGCTTTCTGTAGCGGAGTGGCGTGGCCTACATATCGGTTTACATCTGCACCTTGTTTAATGAGTGCTTCTACTACCTTGAAATTATCTTGCTCTACTGCAATAAAAAGAGCAGTACAATATGTATTTGCGCTTGAACCATAAATGGCATTAACATCTGGTTTCTCTTTCAAAATACGGAAAGTTACAGCCCCACCGTTTTTCCCTACTGCTGATAAACCAGCTAAAAGAGGTGTTACTCCATCTCTGCCTTTAGCATTCACATCTGCCCCTGCGTAGAGTAACATATCCACAGAAGCTAAATCTCCACGATTGGCAGCCATCATTAGGGGAGTATTGCCGTGTTCATCCGTAATGTTAGGGTCTATCCCTGCTTCCAAAAGCCCACGTACTTGCGAGGCATTCCCCGCTCTAGCGGCCTGTATTAAGGCTTTTTCATAACGCACTTTGGGGTCCTCGGCTTTAGGTGTAGCATTTTGCTGGGCCTTCATCGCCTTATACGTTTTAATAAGGGCTTGGAGTTCGGGGTCGTCGGCATCTTGCGCCTGTGCGAACCCTGCACACAATAAGGAAACTAAAATTAGTAGATTAAGTTTTTTCATATCCTCTCCTTGTAAAATTAAAAGTTATATCCGGACGTCGGACCAAATCTGCATAAACAACCTGCAGGTCTGCCCCCCGATGAGAAAGCACTATAGCTTGCGGGTTGCATTAACGGACGACCGAAAGATTGACAGCATTGGTTACATTCCATAGAGTTACTGGGTTTATGGTTCACACAATACTTACAGGTGTTCCCTCTAAAGTATGTACCCATGTAAGAACAAGTCAAATTGGTGGCATTTTGTTGCTGTTGCTTTGCGGCTTGTGCGGCTTGCGCTTGCGCTTTAGCTTGTTGGGCAGCAGCTTGGGCTTTTTTGTATTCTATCTCGGCTAATAATTGTTCCGTTTCCATGGCCGCTCTTGCTCTGGCATCTTGTTCGTCCATTTCCGCTTCCGTGGGTAAACTAGCCTCGGGTATTTCCACACCACTATTAGCAGAGACAGCATATCCCTCTAACAAGTTCTTTCTAGCACCTGTATCCTTTACTTTAATCTCTGTACGGAAATCTGCACGTTTAGGAGTATCTACCTTATCTAACTTTGCGGTTCCTTGTTTGGCAGGGGTGGCAGTAGGTTTAACTCCGGCAGGTAAAGTGGCTTCCGGTAATTGCACATCCGCACTAGGTTTATAACCTGCCAACTTATTCGTGGGCTTTGTTTCCGTCTTTTCTTCTTCACAAGTGGTCTTCCCAGGCAAGGGTACGCATTTGGTCTTAATCCCGTATTTAAGCGGTTCTGCAGGGATAAGTCGGCCCTGTGGGAGTAGAAACCTTTACGGAAGTACTACCTTTACCCGTTCGAGTAGGTTTGGTAGCTTTAGCAGGCTTTGGGGCTTTCTTGGCTTCTTGCTCTTTATTCCATTCCGCTTCCGTACACTTTACGGACTTCCCATTTCTATCGCAAAAGAATTCTACTTCATAATCTTTTAAATGCACCTTCTTTGGTCTAGCATATTTTCCCTCTTGAGTAGCAGGGGTTGTAGCTTTGGGCTCTTGTACGGGTGCTACTTTCTTTACCTCTTGTGGGGTTAATTTTTGCTCTTTGGGTTGCGTAGGAGTGACAACTTTTGGCTCTACGGGTTTTGGAGCGGGTTTTACGTCTTTGGTATCTTGGGTTTCCCCAATCATAGGCATCGGCTTACCTTTAGGCATAGCGACCTTCGGGGAAGAATTGTGCGGAGTAACCACTTTGGCCCCACCTTGTAATTGCACTTCCTTGGGGTTATTAGTAGGGGTTACATTGGTAGGGACTCTTTGTGCAGGGACAACGGCTTGGGTCTTGGGCTTATTTACTTTTGTGCCTTTCGTACCGCCACCCACGTCCACCGCATCGCTTGGATCCGCATCTACGGGGTCGCTTACTTTGGGGACTACAACGTCCTCTTTGTAATATCTCTCGTCTCCTGCTTGGAAGTATTGCACTTTATCTGCAGGATTATTTGCCGCCCACATACAAATAGGCAGGAGTAATAAAACGGATAGCCCTAGTATTTTACGCATATATGATTCTCCCTTTTGTTCCTACTTAAAGGTATTGTAGCACATATTGCGTATAGGCGACTAAAAAGCCGCCCCTATTGCTAAGATCGCTGTTCATGGCTTTTATTATGCCTACATACTTGTGGACACTATAATTTAAGCAACATAAGCAACATAAGCAACGTAAGCTATACAAACGCTCGGCAGAAAAATGGCAGAAAATGATTCTGCCATATTTCTGCCATATCTTTAAGACAAATAAGCAAGATTAAGCAAATAAGCTATACGGAGAATGGACAGAGTTTGGACACTAAAAAGCCCTCTGATTGGTGTAATCATCAGAGGGCCTATCCTGGATTAGAAAATTAACACAGCTCCGCATCACCCATTCCAAATTGAACTAAAGAACCTTCTTTGGCTTGGACACAAATGTACTGCATATCGGTTTTAGCTTCCATTGTGCGAACAACTGTCGGTGATACACGCACACATGATCCTTCTGTAACCGTTACCGCTTCTGTGTCTAGGGTCATTACCCCATTTCCTTTTAAGAAAATATATACTTCTTCATTTTGTTTGTGTTTGTGATTAAACGGAAGTTTTATCCCGGCAGGCATAGAACTAACAGAAATTTCACAACCTGTTAAACCCAATACATCGTGCAAAAAAGCTTTTCCATTTTCATATTTTGTTGCTACTTCCGATAAATTCCCTACTTCCGTCTTTTTATAATTCGCCATAAATAGCTCCTCTAAATTAAGATACTTTTATTAAAACACAAAATAGTTCTTTTTGTAAAGTAGGCACTATTTTGTAATATAGGTACTTATTAGAAACTATTGGACACAAAAAGATATAATAAAACTATGATAACACGCAAGAATATGTCCCCTTGTCCTGTGGGGCTTTTATTACAGGTAATTGGAAACAAATGGAAAGTGCTCATTATACGGGATTTACTGACAGGTACAAAACGTTTTGGTATGCTTAAAAAGAGTATGGGGTGCTCTCAAAAAGTGCTTACGGATAATCTGCGCATGCTAGAAGAAGACCGCCTAATTACACGCAAAGTATATGCCGAAGTACCGCCACGGGTGGAATATGCCCTAAGTAAGACAGGACAATCTCTCAAACCTGTACTAGATGCCATGGCTACTTGGGGCGAAAAGTATAGGAAAACCCTTACAAAATAAAAACCCTAGCAAGATTACTAGGGACATTTCCTTCCATATCGCCTGGATTTTGGGGATTTGATAGGGAAATAGAATTTTAATAGTGGACAAGAATCAAAAGTTTTTGAAAACGTGCAAAGTAAAAACCACGCGAGAATGCCCGTGGTAGTTTGGTTGTAAATAAATATTTTATTTATAAGTTAACCATCAAATACCTTCCTTTACCATTTTGATTCTCTAACATTTTGATGCAATTTGTCCGAGCAAAAGTAACCATTGTTGCATGAAAGAGCGACAATACCAGTTCTTGTAAGGTATTATCATCTTCTAAATTTTCTATCTTTAGACCTGCTTTGGTAGCTTCAATTGCAGAAATCGGATGTCCATGGGTTTTATGGTTTTGAAAACTTCCAAGCCATTCGGAAATTTCTTTAGCTTTTTTGGCTCCATCATTATCATTTCTAAGCATAAATGCTTGCAACCACGATTCCGCTTTCTCCTTTGACAGACGATTCGTTGCTTCACATAAAGTTAAAATTCCAAACGGCAAATTTTTTATTCTTTCCAACCAAATAGGTGCAGATTCTGGATGTATTGCAACATCTTCCTCGGCACGATTGAATTCTTTCAAAATGGCATGAGCAGGTATTCCATTAATTTGAGGATCAATTGGGCCGATAGCGGATTGTTTTCCCATAATAATTTTATCACAAGCACAACACAACAATGTGGCAGCTGACATTGCCGTTCTAGGGACAATAGCTATAATAGTTTTATATTTGGCTCTCAAGTAAGAGACTATTTGTTCGGTAGCCTCTAAAGACCCCCCATGACTGTGAATTATTAGAAATAATTTTCGAGATTCATCTTTTTGTGGATTTAACCCATTTACTCCAGTCATAAATGATGTGATATCCTCTTCATTAATTGATAACGAAGGGGTTAATTGTATCGGCAAGGGTTTATCAGTGGAAGCGGCATATAATAAAACATCGGCTTGTAGATAATTTGCGAGCTCTTTTAAATACTTTCTTCTAATAGTATCAGGAGCGCCTTTTTGAGCTTGTATAATTTCTCGCTCAATATCATTATAATTCGGCATGAAGCGTTCCCCCTTCTGAGTAGAAAACACGAAGGTTAGTAGTATCAGCCTTTTTCTTTTTGCAAGAGTTTAATATTTCTAATGTTTTAGGAGACATAGAGCTCTCCATAAGCGCTATCAAACTTTCTACTCTGGCTTCTCTTGGCATAGTTTTTCTCCTTTAAGGCTTCTTTTTGAGTTAATCTATCTACAAGCATCAACTTATAGTATAGCAATTTCAGAAATTAGTTCAAGAATTTTCTTAGATTAGATAATCATACGGAATGATTTTGTAGGTATCAGAACTTAGAAATCATCATAGAATTTGATAAATTAACTATTTTATATTGTATCAAAATTAATTATTTTTGTCAATGTTTTTCTAAATACAGACAATGTAGATTCTATCATTATAACGACCAAAAAATAATTACAATCTGTTTTTTATCAAAAAAACCTTAAATTTTAAGCATTTTCAGTAGTTTTTGTATAAGAAATATGGGATCGAATAAGGACTGGCTCGTCGTGGTATCGAGCAGAATTTGGCAGCACAGTGAACCGTAACCCCCTAAAAAGTAACCGCATTAAAATCCGCATCCGCAGTTCATAGTACATCCGGCCTTATGTTGACTCGTAGCACATATTTTATTACAATAAACCTCGTCGTGTAATCCAATAAGTTGCCCTATGCAAAATCTCTATTTAAGTATTCGTTATTTGCTTGTAGGATATATTTTCTGCGGAATTGGCTGGTTGGCGGAAGACGTAATTCAACCGATGTACCCTTACCTGTCAAATTATTTTGAGGCCTCTTATATCGCTTTTTACATATTAACAATGCATTTTGTTACGTTGGCTATTTTTTCCCTGGAAAAAAAATCAAAAACCTTGCGCTTGGCCGGATGGCTAATCGTCATAGCTATAATTTTGGCGATATGGAGCATGATGGCGCAAAAAGAAAATCAAAAAGAAATGCTTTACAACATCTCCGGACTTTTTTCATTTATGTCCGGCTATTATATCATCGTTGAATACAGCAAAATAATAGAAAAATCTCTCGTGTCAAAAGGTAAAAATTTGGCGCACATGATACGAAAAGCAGTTTCTTTTGCAGACCTCTTTTTCATTGTGTTACTGATTCCGATTGCTTTGTCGGCCTTCCCCAATTTAACAAATGCGCTGGTAAATGTAAATTTATATACCTACTACCTAATATGGATTTGTTTTATTGTTTTCTTAATATTGTGTATAATTGAAATGAAGAAAGAACTCAAACAAGAAAGGAAATAATCTATGAAAAAACAAAAATCATTTATTTTATTTGCCATTTTATGTGCCGGTATTTTGTGTGGTTGTACCAACTCACAATTTATCATAGATAAAAAAGCGAACAGCTACACAAATGTTCAGAAATACTCGGAAAGAGACCATTTTTTCTTCTGGGGTATGGGCCGGAAACACAACCACGATTTTTCCGAAATTTGCCCCAACGGAAAAATTGTTAAGATGACCACAAATAATAATTGGATTGATGAAACCCTGGTGGCCTTAACTATGGGCATTTACTATACAAGAACATTTACCGTGTATTGTGCAGTCAATCCGGGCACCAACCATAGAGTCCAACAATAACTCAACCCAACCAAACGCTATAACGTATATCCGCACGTTTCCCCAGGATCGGGGGAGCGTGCATTTTTATGTATCAACTTACTTATTTTTATCAAAGGGCACGCGCTCGGCAGAAAAAGAATTTCTAATTTAACTTGGCTTTGAAATTTTTATAAGCAGTGGCGGCCAAAACAAGTGCCATCCCCAGCAAAACACTGAAGTATTGCCAGAAGAACAAATAATCGCCGCCTTTTAAGATGATATTGCGGAAATTGGTACAGGCATACATCAGCGGATTTAAGTAACATAACCACCGGAACTCTTGCGGGATGTTTGCCACCGGGAAAAACACGCCGGACAGCAAAATAGCGGGTAGCAATATCAATACACCGCCCATCATGGCTTGTTGCTGGGTGTTGGCAATGGTGCTAATAAGCGTGGCTACGGACAGGGCGCAAGCAGCCAATGCAATACCATTAAGAAAAAATTGCCAAACAGTTCCCCGATAGGCAATACCAAATCCCAGAACTCCTATACATAGCATCAATGTCACTACCCCTATACCGATAAAAAAGTACGGTAGCACTTTGCCTAACAAAATATCTGCCGTAGAGGCCGGAGAGGAGATCAATTTTTCCATGGTTCCCATTTCTTTTTCTTTGGTAATGGCCATACTCCCTACAATCATTAAAATAATAAAACTGGTCATGACAAGAAGGGCCGGCACCATAAAAGCCGCTGTGCTCATTTGCGGGTTAAACAAAATGCGTGTATCTAATACAAGGCGCGTTTGTTCACCCAGCAAATACCCGTGGCTGGCTGCTACGCGCGCTAAAATTTGGCTAACATAAGCATTTACCTGTTGTGCACGTTGGGCGTTGGTAGCATTGATAAGTAGTTGAATAGGTTTATTTTGCCGCTCTAAGGCATATTCAAACCCTTGCTCGGGGGCCACCAATACCGCTTCTGCTTTATAAGTAGTAAGTAACGTGGCGGGATCAAATACATTGGTTCCGTCTACGTGGCGTACTTGCTTAAACCAACGGGAAGCCACCGCTCGCGCTTGAATTTCCCGCGCGATGGCAGATGGCTTGCTGACAACAACCATTTCTATATTTTTTACTTCACTGGTTAAGGCAAGCCCGAACATGGTTAATTGGACTATCGGAACAAAAAAGATAGCCACAATCATTTTGGGATCACGGAAGATTTGAACAAATTCTTTGCGAATTAGCCCTCTTACAATGCGTTTGTGTATCATGGCTCCACATCCGTTTTAAAGTTTCGTACGGCCAGCGTAATCATCCCTGTCATAAACAGGAATAATGCAATAAAAGGAATAATGAGTCCGCTTATTCCCGCTCCGCTTAAAAACAACGCACGGCTGATTTGTAAAAACCACCGTTGCGGGAATAACATAGTTACATATTGAAAGAAGGCGGGCATATTTTCAATAGGGAAAATAAATCCCGAAAACATAAAAGAAGGAAGTAACCCTATGGCAAAGCCAAACTGAATAGCAGATTGTTGTTGGCGCGTCATTACCGATATAAGCAGCCCCAGCGCCAGCGCTCCCATAATATAAAACAAACAAGCCGTTAAATAGAGTATAAAACTACCGCGGAACGGAATATGAAACACCAATAGTGCCAGTGCAAATACAAGCAGTACATCAAAGAAGGTAAGCAGAAAATACGGTAACAACTTTCCGACTACAATCTCCAGCGGACGTAGCGGCGTAGAAAGCAACAGTTCCATAGAGCCGTTTTCCCACTCCCGCGCTACGGTTAGGGCCGTTAAAATAATAGCCAGAAATCCAATGATAACGGTACTCAATGCCGGAACAATAAACCAACGGCTATTCAGTTCCGGGTTAAACAAATAACGCGTACGGATAGCCGCAGAAGGCGGCTCGTGCGAAGATAAAAGGGATTGTTGGGTGGCTTGCACAATACCTTGCATATAGGTAGTGGCTAAAGCGGCCATGGTATTGTCTGTACCGTCTATCAAAAGTTGCGCGCGAGCGATCTCTCCATTTGTAAAGGCGGTGTGAAATCCGGGCGGGATAATCAGCAGCCCGCGCATATGGTTTTGTTGGAGTTGCGAATCCGCTTCTGCCGGAGCATGTGCGGAAATAATGTCAAAATATCCGGCTGCGCTGGCTTGTGTTAAAAGTTCGCGCGAGGTATGGCTCTGGTCATTGTCTCGCACGGTAAGCGGAATATGGTGATAGTCCAAGTTAATCACAAACCCGAAAAATACCACAAACACCATCGGAAGCACCAACGCAACGGACAGTGTGAAAATATCCCGCTTGATATGTTTGGCTTCTTTACTGGCAATGGCCATAATGTGTTTAACTAAGGTGTTCATTTCGCTCCCGATATGGCTTTTAAAAACACGTCATCAAGCGTAGGGTCTACCGCGCGCGTGGTAAAATCGGCACGATGCTGTTGGCAATATTTTTCAAATGCCGTGTTATCTGTAACATTTACACGTAATTTACTACCGAAAACAGATACCTCTCCCAAAGATAAACTACGCATTTCTTGAGAGATAATTTGTTGATTACCTTGCGTAAAAGTAAGTTCTATGGGTTTTTGCGGAAAATAGGTCTTCTTTAAATTGTCGGGGGTATCTGTCGCCAAAATATGCCCCCGTTCCATAAGCACAATGCGGTGGCAGTACTCGGCCTCGTCCATATAGTGGGTGGTAACAAATATCGTTTTACCTTGCGAAGACAGACGGCGGATCAGTTCCCAAAATGCCCGACGCGTTTGCGGGGAAGTACCGGCTGTCGGCTCGTCTAAAAAGATAAGTTCCGGATCGTGCAAAATAGAGGCCGCCAACGCAATCATCTGTTTAGTACCGCCCGAAAGTTGCCGCACGGGCCCTTTGGGAATATCCGTAAGCCCGATAAATTGAAACAGTTCTTCCGTACGATTAAGAATTTGCGTACGCGTCAGTTCATACAAACTCCCCGCGATATCCATATTCTCCGGCACGGTCAAATCCGGATAGAGTGTGAATTTTTGGGACATATACCCGATATGCGGTTTGAGCACCGCGGTAGAAGCGGCCACATCTGTTCCGTTTACAAACACTTGCCCGGAAGTCGGATTTAAAATACCGCACAAAGTGCGGATGGTGGTTGTTTTGCCGGCCCCGTTAGCGCCTAAAAAGCCAAATGACAAGATTTTTTACTTGTATAATCGTATCATTCATGTTTCAAAAATAGTTCTGCAAAATTCGTAACGTGTAAATTTTCCATGACACTTTGCGGTTGCCCGTCAGCAAGCAGTTTTCCATCTTGCAATACATGCACTTTGGCGCACCGCTCGGCCTCATCCATATAAGACGTGCTTAAAATAACGGTCATTTCCGGGCCCGCCACATTATAAACAATATCCCATAACTCTTGGCGGGAAACGGGATCTACCCCGATAGTCGGTTCATCTAACAACAAAAGTGCGGGATGGTTTAACAGCACACACATAAGTCCTAATTTTTTATACATCCCCCCCGACAATTTTCCGGCCGGACGGTCCTTAAAAGGGGCCATTCCCGTAGCGGCTAATAACTCTTCTGCCCGTTTACGAAAATCAGATTCGTTCAAATCGTATAAATCGCGGAAAAATTCCAAATGTTCCCACACGCTTAAATCGGGATATAAACTTGGTTCTTGCGGGAAATATCCTATACGGCTTATGGCCTCTTGCGCCGGACATACCTTGCCATGATAGATAAATTCAAAGGTACCTTCGTCAGGTTTTAACAGCCCTTTAATCAATCGTAATAACGTGGTTTTTCCGGCTCCGTTCGGGCCCACAACGCCGTGCACGATACCGGCTTCAAAAACGGTGCTCACCCCTGTCAAAGCCACGGTCGTATTTAGCGTTTTGGATATATGTTCTGCCCGAACTTCAATAGACATTAGTTGATGAACTCCGTTTCCAATGTCATCCCGGGCTTGATGGTTAAATTTTCATCATTTTCAAAGCGGGTTTTTACGCCGTACACAAGCCGCGTACGTTCTTCACGTGTTTGTACGTTTTTGGGAGTAAATTCGGACTGGTCGTTAATCGCCAAAATGCGGCCCTTAAATGTTTTATCTGCTTCCGGCAAATAGCCGCTGACTTCCTGCCCGATAGATAAATTAGCCAGTTCATCATGCGGTACATATACCCATACATCCAGTTCTTTTAAATTGGCTACAGTAAGCATTTTCCGGCCGGCACTAATAAATTCATTGGGTTCATAGTATTTATAGAGCACCTGCCCGTTGAGCGGGCTGGTAAGCGTGCACCAACTTTGCTGCAAAGAGGCCTCGTCATATTGATGCTTTTTAAGATCATAATTTTCTTTAGAACCGGCCGTCGTTTTCAAAAGTTGGGCAGCCCGGTTAAATTCTTTTTGTGTAATTTCTTTTTTTAGGTTCGCCGCGTCACACGTCAAACGTGCTACTACTTGCCCTTGCGTTACCGGGGAGCCCTCTTCCACTAAAATTTCTTGAATAGTATCACTCAAACGTGCGGAAATATCTACGGACACGGCTTCGGCCACTCCGCTGTAATGAAAGGGCGTACTGCGAAAAAACGTCAATGCTACCGTTACTAAAATCAAAAGCACCACTACGGCTATGATAATTCTTTTTTTCATAAGGTCTCCTTACCTAAACTATTTAAAATGGCTAGTTGATTGAGTTGCTCCACTTGTACATCTGCCAGAGAAAGTTGGCTTTCCAACAAATCTAAATTGGCTCGGTCCACTTCAAAGAAAGTAACGGCCCCGGCCTTATACGCCTGATAAGTAAGGCGTGCTGTTTCGCCGGTTTGTTTAATCATATCTTTGAGTAAATTTTCTTGCACTTGCAAACCGTACAAACGGTCTTTTGCCGCTAAAAATAAGGCCGTCAAAGTTTCCCGTGCATCTTGTTTTTCATAAGTTTTGGCACGCGATAATTCCTTTTGTGCCTTGGCCTGCTGACGGTCCTTTCCTCCCTCAAAAAGCGGCATGGAAACGGCCGCGCCCGCACGCCCCAAAAACACATGCTCGCGGATGGCTCCGTTGGGATATTCAAAATACGCACCGCCTTGGAGTGCCACACGCGGATAGAGAGCATCTTTGTAACTGTCGGCCAAATAATTATAATACTGGGCCATTTCCTCTAAAGCCGCTAATTTGGGGGAGTTTTCATCAAACTCGCTTTGACTGTACGGGCGGAATAATTGGAGCGTGTTTTCTAACGGGTCCGTATCTAATACGGCGGATGTTTTATTTTCTTCTTTGGCATTAACAAGCCGTTTATCCGTCGGATACGAAGGAACAATGCCATAATCTGTACCGGTTAACTTAAACAACGCGCGTAATTGCCCGGCTAACGCACTGCGAGCCCCGCTCATAGCGGTTTGCGTTTTTAATACTTGTTTACGAGCGATAGAAACATCCAACTTGCTTTTAGAACCCGCCTTATAAGCCGATTGAACGTCGTCAAATTGTTTTTGCGCAACTTCCAACTGTCCGTTTAACAATACCAACCGTTGCAAAAGTTGTTGTACGGAAAAATAGGCCTGTTGCACTTGTAATAAAATTTGTTTGCGGGCAAATTCATAAGACTGCTCTTGCGCATTAACTACTTTAGAAGCACTTTTTTTAAGGGAACTGCGTGCCCCGTTATCAAAAAGCACCCAACTGGCAGTCGGACCGACGGAATATCCCCAGGTATCGCCAAATTTTAATTCTTGCCCGCCGAATTTGAGTGTAGGAACTTCCGATACCCACATACCTTTTGCATCCAACGATAAAGACGGGTAAAGAGAGGAAGATACACTTTTTTCTTGCGCGCGGGAAGCAAGCACCTGCGCTTGCAGGGCCTGTAATTGAGCCGACGAGTTTAACGCATCGCGCTCACACTGTGCCAAAGAAAGAAATGACACTTCCGCCCCATAGAGTCCGGTTGTTATGATAAATAGTACGAATAGCCCAAATAGTTTTTTCATAATTTCTCCCTATTATAATTTTAGCACATTGGGAGAGACGGCACTTCTAAGATCAAACCGTTGCTTTAGAGCATTATAAAAAAGCCCTCTACCAAAGTAGAGGGCTTTTTTAGTTAAGAAGATTACAATACTTCGTTTGCGGTTAAGAACAACGATTGGGAAAGCGCATTAAAGAAATTTTGATACGCTTGCGGCTCCGTAATAGCCCTTGTACCCTTGGAAGCATTTGCACGGACTAAAATACTATTGCCTTTAGGGCGGACACTTACCGTCATTGTAGTCTGGTTGGTAAAGGAAAAGCCGGAAATAGTACCTATTTCTTTGTCGGCTTTTTCAATGACGAACCCTAAATCTTGCATCGTGGCTACAATGTTGTTCATAACATTTAATTTGTCCGCAGTATCAAACGAACGGGTTTGATAGTTACGGGTGGCTACTTGAGAGGTTTTTGACTCTAAGGCCGCCTGATTCGTACTGACACAGGCCACTAACAACAGGGCCCCCAAACAAATTAAGATGTTCTTTTTCATACATTCTCCTAAATATTATTGGCGGTTAAAAATACCGATTGGGCCAATTTATCAAAAAACCCGGTATATAAAGCGGGGTCATCCAGCTTTTCAATTCTAACAACATTCCCCAAGTTGTCGTAAACCATGCGCGCAAAAGTGACTCTCGTTTTAGTTTGGTGAGCGTTCACTTTTGTATTCACAACGGATACGTAGAACTTTTGCTTATCTTCATATACAGCGCGTTGCCCGTTAAGAGCGGCCAAAACGGTTAACGCGGCTTTCCCGGCAGTAGAACCCGCTTCTTTATTTTTAGTAGCCGTAATTACACCAATATCGGTATCGGATTCCGTAATGGTATAATTCATGTCCTGCAACAACTGGGCCGAGGCCACTAACAATTCTTTTGTATTTGTGGTGTCAAATACCCGCGTTTCTATGTTTCTGCGTTTTAGGTAATTGGCGTCGGGTGCATACAAATTATTGTAAGAGGCACAAGCAGACGCCAAGCATCCCGCAATAAGGATACAAATGAGTTTTTTCATATACTAGAAACTAGAGGAACGATAAGCAAAATCACGCACTTTGCCTTGTTCATCAAACTTAACGATAATAGTTAATGTCCGCTGGGATGATTTTGTAGAGGCCTTGCTTCCACCCGCTCCGACAACAAGCAACCATACCCCTTTAGAAGAGGAACTTCCGTCTACTTGCGTGGACATACGATCATATACCCACGTTTCGCGGCGTTGTTCATCGGTGGTAACCATATTAGGGCTTCCCAACACTTCTACCACTTCGGCAGATGACATACCAACCTTAATTTCTTTTTGGGCTTTTGCAACGGTTAATTTTTCATCTTTTTCAATCGTGTTGCCCGCAGAGGAACAACCGATCAAACCGCCCAAGCACATAAGAGCAACCAATACTAAAGACAACTGGAATGTTTTTTTCATAATTTATCTCCTATTTGAACTACTTATCCCATTATAGTAAAAGTATGTTTGCAAAATCTATACCACTTGGAAGTCTGTTAACAGACGTAAGCGCATTTATTCATCTTGCGCCAGCAACGTATCAATACCGTGTTTTGTCCGATGTAAAATAGCGTCCACATTTGCCCCGTCAACGTCTAAATTCTCGGCTTTAATGCAGTCAGTTTTGGGGATCCCGTAAAAATTCTGTGCAAGTGCTTGCACATACCCATAGCCATACGAATCATTGAAAATAGGCCCCCCGGCCGTTGTTACGTAATACAGCTGCCTTGCTTTGCACAGACCGTAGGGTTTCCCGTCGGCCCGGTAGGTAAAAGTAACCCCCAGCGCATTGATGTTTTCAATATAAATCTTTAACAAGGCCGGGAACGATAAATCCCAAAACGGCGCGGCCACCACTATTTGATCCGCCGCGGCAAACTCTTTAGCCAGTGCAAATAACGGGTGGTCAAAATTGCCCCGGGCGGTCAGTTTGTCCCGCAGTTCAACCATATCTGCGCTAAGCGGTGAAATAGCGGTTTGGGCTAAATTCCGCTCGTGTATATTTCCTGTCAATTTGCCTAAAAGGTACTGCGCTAATAATTGTGTGCGGGAGTTTGGACGAGTGCACGCATTGATAAACAAAATATTCATAGTATAGTTCTTCTATTATTGTTTCAATTTCTCTTTCATTTTGACGATAAAGTAACCGGAAATGAGCCCCGTCAGCACAAGCCCCAACGGATAAGCAATTCTAGCGGGCAAGTGTAAACATTCCGGCGCAATTAAAAAGTATGTACTGCTTACAGCCGTCATAAAAACTGCCGGGATAAGTGCCAAAAAATAAGGTTGTTTCTTCCCGTATAAATAAACCGTGGCGGCCCATAACACGATCATGGCCAATGTCTGGTTGGACCAACTGAAATACCGCCATATCACGTCATAAGGAAGTTGGCTGATAATGACGCCGGCCAAGAGTAGCGGCATACTTAAACGCAAGCGTTTTAAAAAGGGCTTTTGGTCTATTTTAAACCAATCGGCCAACACCAACCGGGCCGCACGAAAGGCCGTATCTCCCGATGTAACCGGGCAGACAATCACGCCGATCATCACAAATAAAAGGCCAAAAGAAACCGTACCCCATTTCAAGGGTCCGATCGTTTTTAAGCAAATATCATATACAACGCCGGCTTGCCCGGTATGGGCGAGCATCTCTTGTAACCCCGTCATCAGCCCCCCGGTTTTTACATAAACAGCACAGCCGGCGGCGGCCCAGATAAGCGCAATAATACCTTCCATAATCATCGCCCCGGCAAAGACCGGGCGAGATTGGTGTTCGTTGGTAATGCACCGTGCCATCAGCGGGGATTGCGTAGCATGAAACCCGGATATAGCCCCGCACGCAACGGTTACAAACATCAGCGGCCAAATGGGCAAGTGTGCCGGGTGAAAATTGTGAAGCGTAATTTCCGGGATGTGATAGCCCTGGACGAATAATCCCCCCGATACGCCCAACGCCATCAGCAGTAAACAAATACCAAATAGGGGATATATCCTTCCGATAATTTTATCAATGGGGAGAAAAGTAGCTAAGAAATAATACAGGAAAATAAGTGTAAGCCAAAAGTAAGTATTTGCTAAAAAACTGCCCGGACTCACATTCCCTTTGAATAAAAACACAAGCAAATTAGCGGGCCCCACGGCAAAAACCGTGCCCACCATCACCAATAAAACCACGCTGAAAATATGCATACAGGTTTGCATACGCGGGCCCAAATAGATTCCGGTCACTTCCGCTACCGATTGCCCCTCGTGGCGCAAGGACAAAAACCCACAAGCAAAATCATGCACCGCCCCCGCAAAAATAGTACCTAGCGTAATCCACAAAAAAACGCTCGGTCCCCACAATGCCCCGGAGATGGCCCCAAACACCGGCCCAAGTCCGGCAATATTTAAAAGTTGTACAAGCACCATGCGCCAAAGGGGCATGGGCACATAATCTACTCCGTTGGAAAACCGGGTAGCCGGCGTTTGTCCGTCCGTCGGGCCGAAAACGCGCTCTACGTATTTAACGTATGTAAAATAAGACAGGATAAGTAATCCCAAGCAAACAAAAAAACTAATCATAAAATCTCCCTTTTATTCTATCCTTTTTAAGCATCGCCCATCGTAGCAATACAAAGCCGTTTAATACGGCCTCCCGTTTAACCAGAGGACCTTTTTAATCTGTAATGTCCACATCCGGCGTAATATGGATAGTATATTGCGGATATTCGGTTTGTATCTCACGCGTGAGAATATCTGCGGCGGCCTGGTGATCCACGTCAAAACTAAGCACAACGTCAAATTGTAAATCTTTTTTTTCCAAATCTATATAAAAACCGTGTAATTGCAAAGCCCAATTATGCGCCAGTACTATTTCCTGCACCCGGTTGCGGATGTGGGCGGACTGCCCGTCAGAAGTATTGCGGGCATACACTCCTACCCCAGTTAAAATAACGCCGGTTTTATGAAATACATTTGTTTCTATTTTACGGGTTAGTGTGTCTACTTGCGCCACGGTAAGCGTATCGTCCAGTTCCACATGCAAGGACGCATAATTTTTATTGGGGCCGTAATTGTTAATTAAAATGTCATACACGCCGTGTACTTGCGGCTCCTGCGAGACTACCTGCCGGATAGACTGTACAATGTGAGCATCGGCCCGGCGGCCTAAAATATCGCTCAACGTTCCTCGGAGCATTTCCACCCCGGCCTTAATAATTACAAGCGAGATGGCAATACCTACATAGGCCTCCAACGAAATATGCCATTTGAGAAAAATAAGGGCAGACACCAACACTGAGCCCGATAAAACAGCATCAAAAGACGCATCCGAACCGGAAGCAATCAGGGCCCCTGATTTTACTTGCTCGCCCTTGGTTTTAACGTATTTCCCCAACACTAATTTGGCTACAATCGCCACCGCCAACACCACAAGCGTAAGCACAGAATAAGAAACACTTTCGGGATAGAAAATCTTTTTGACGGACTCAATCAGCGCTGTAACACCCGCATAAAGCACGATTGCGCATACTACCATAGAACTTATATATTCTATGCGCCCGTGCCCCAAAGGATGTTCTTTATCCGGTTTCTGGCTGGCCAGTTTCGCCCCGATAATGGTAACGACAGAAGATAACGCGTCCGACAGGTTATTTACCCCGTCCAAAATAACCGCGATAGAATTAGCAAGCCATCCTACCAATACTTTGAAAACGGCCAGTATCACATTGGTAACAACACCGACCAGACTGGTTTTGACAATAATTTGTTCCCGTCCGACAGCATGACTGCGCATAGTAGCCGTGTTTTCCATAATTCGTTTCCGCAGGGCAGACCTTGGAAAAAGAGTCCACCCAAGGTCCTCTCCCTGACAAACATTTAGTACGTTTTATTTTTTAATTAAAACAGCCGCGATATCCCGGCTTAAATTAGCCAACAACTCGCCATATCCTTTGGCCAAATCGTCATATGTTTTTTCAATCAAAACGATCCCGGTAAATTTTTGATGCGTTACCACTTTGCCGGTATTGTCTTTCACCGTATACCAAGCCACCAATTCGGCTTTGTCGCCCAATACGGCATTGAGTTTAACAATTTCCACTGAAACCGTCCGGTCAAATCGTTCCCCTTTTAATTGGTTCATTTTAACTTGTGCCGACGGAAGATGTACGCTTAAATTTTCTGCTATTACGCGCGTGGCTAAAACAGAGGGCTGTTCCACCCACCGGTTATATTCGGACACATTGATTTGGGCAGAATTTTTCCGCTGTGTTACCATTTGCGGACGGTCCATATATTTGGGCAGTTGCACTCTGTTTACTCCGACAAAAGCCGTATAACTTGAAGAAACAACCCCCGCCGAAGCCGCCGATTGTGTATAGAACTTTGAACTTTGGCTCGTTCCGAAAATACACCCGCCCAGTAACAAACAAGGGATCAGTATTTTTATCAGTCGCATATTATTCTCCTTTTTTTCCTTGAATTAAAGATTCCGGATGTCTTTCCAAATAATCAGTCAGATTTTGCAGTGATTTTGCCGCATCCGACACGTCATGCAACGCTTCATTTAAATTAGAAATAGTTTCGTCGCTGCTGCCGGCTACCTTGGCTAGCGTTTTATCCAAACTCTGGGAACTTTTCCGCAACGCGGGCAACAAAACGGGCAATTCTTTCCCCAACACGTCCGTCACGTTGTTAATACGTGTGACCATTTCCTGCAGTTTAAGGCCGTCTAACCCGCGGGCTAATTCTTCCCTTGTTGATAAGACCGTCGGAATTTGCTGGATATTTTCCTTTTTGGGACTCTCAAACATCTTCACTTCCGTATCCGGCAACATCACCAAATCAATCCGCAGTTGTCCCGTTAAATAACTTTGGGAAGCCAACCGGGCGCGCAGGCCTTCTTTAATCATGAGATCTAGAAAATCAAGGTCCTTGTTTTTGTTAAATAATTTTTCCCAAAGAGAACCTTCACTGATAACCTCTGTATCTTTGAAACGGACATAGACAGCAACACGAAAGTTCAAATCATTTTTATTCGTCACCAGTACAATACGCGTGACTTTGCCTAATTCCACTCCCTGAAATACAACAGGAGCCCCTTCGGATAACCCCTGTAATGATTCGTTAAAATACATGACGGCCATGTCTTTTGTATCTGCATGTAGTTTGTGAAAGACAGACTGCCCGAGTAGCCCCACAAATAGTGTAAATCCAATCACTAAGAATAACCCGATGGCTTTTTTATTTGGTTCCTTTTTCATGTTGTTCTCCTCTTGTTAAAAATTCATATACTTGCCGGTTGGGTGGATTTTTCAACAGTTCATCCGGCCGCCCCCGGGCCGAAATTGTTTGCAGGGTTTTATCCAAGAAAATACTGTTCTTCCCAATAGCAAAGATGGACGGTAATTCATGGGTTACCACAATAATCGTCGTGCCCAAAGTTTTGTTAATTTCCAATATCAAATCATCTAAATTTTTGGAGCTGACCGGATCCAACCCGGCAGAGGGTTCGTCAAAATACACAATTTCGGGGTCCAATGCCAACGCACGCGCAAGCCCGGCACGTTTACGCATGCCGCCGCTGATTTCCGACGGGTAATACGCTTCATATCCCGCCAATCCCACCAACGCCAATTTAAACGATACAATCTGGTTGATAAAATCCGGCGTATGAGAGGTATATTGTTGCAAGGGAAGGGCCACGTTTTCCGCTAGCGTCATAGAACTGAACAAGGCCCCGCCTTGGTACAAAATACCGCTACGTTGCATAATTTCCAATTTTTCTTTCGGGCCGGCATGTATAAAATCTGTGTCACGTATCCAAATCCGTCCGCAATGCGCCGCAATAAGGCCGGTAAGCGTACGCAAGAGCGTGCTTTTTCCGCAACCGGACCCTCCCATGATGATAAAAATATCACCGCGGGGGATATCAAAGGATAAATCTTTCATAATAATTTTATCCTCGTAGCCGATGCTTAAATTTTCTACCCGGATAATGGGATCTTGTTTCGTCATATTCCCAATCCCTCACAAAGAGCGGTAAGCACACCCGTCATTACAATCATCCACACAATGGCATATACGACGGCCTTGGTAGTAGCTGCCCCAACGCTATCGGCGTTGCGCCCACAATTCACTCCGAAATAACACCCGCATAAAGCGATGATAAGTCCAAAAACAAGTCCGTGAAAAACCCCTACCAAAAAGTTGGTCAAATAAAACGAATTGGTGGCATATTTTATATATTCTGCCAAAGGGATCTCCCAAAACAACACACACACAAAACAACCGCCTAAAATTCCCATTACATCCGATAACAAAATCAAAATAGGCATTGCCAACAGCAGTGCGTTCATCCGCGGCAAGACCAAGAAATCAACGCGCGAAATTCCCATCGTTTGCAACGCATCCAATTCTTCATTCACCTGCATGGTACCGATGGTAGCGGCATAAGAGGCCCCCGTCCGGCCGGCCATAATAACCCCCGTCATGATAGCCCCCATAATACGCGTCATACCGATAGTTACCAAACTGGCCACATAAATTTGTGCGCCAAATGTTTTAAGCTGTATGGCTCCCACAAAAGCCAAAATGAGCCCCACCATAAAGCTGATGAGCGACACAATCAAAATAGATTGCGGGCCGCAATCTGCCAGAATCATCCAAAAATCTTTACTGCGGTAAACGGCTTTCCCGCGCAGTTGCCGCCCCCAAGCAAACAGACACCCGCACAAAAAAAGACACCCTTTTTTTACGCAGCGGCACACCTGTATACCTCTGTCTCCCAGCCATTCCAAGAAGGGTTGTTTTTCCCGGGTCATTTGTGTTTCTTTATAAGGAGCTTGAAAAGCAAGACGAAGCAACTGTTCCATTCCTTGCGGTAATTGGGAATAAGAAATATGTTCTTTGGGAATATGTTTGAAGGTGTTAAAAAGAATAGCTACAAAATCTGTGTTCCAAGACTCAATGCCGTCGCCCAGCAGTTGTAATTTTTTGTGACGTAGCCCACAGACAGACGCAGGAAAACGCGCCGTACCATCCAACACGCCTTTTAAAGTGCAGACTACACTTTCGCCTTTTGTCTGAATATCAATCATATCGGTAATATTATAGATTTTTTTGACTTAAACTTGTATGGATATTTTAGCAGTTCTGAGTCAAAAAAGAAGATCTTTCTATAATTACGTCTTTTCACCGGTCCGGGCCGTGCATCGTAAAACCGATGCACGCGCCCGTCCGGCACACAAATTATTTAGCACTACCGGGTGCTAACGCAAAAAGTTTGCCGTGCAAAGCGGGCATATCTTTTTTTAAAGAAATCACTTTCCCGTTTCGGATAAAACAATGTAGCGAGGATGCTTCCGCGCATACCGTTTGGGAAGTTTTATTGAAAAATTCGTAAGCAAGCTCTAACTTGACAGAAGTATACGCTTTTACGGTTACGCGAATTTCCACCTCGTCGGCAAAATGCACCGGAGATTTATACCGCACCGCGATACTTACAACCGGGGAAAAGATTTTTTCGTTTTCCACTTGTTGGTAACCTAACCCCAATGTCTCCAAGTAGGCCAAACGGGCCTCTTCCATCCATTTCACATAATTGGCATGATGGATGAAGCCCATTTGGTCTGTTTCGTGGTATTGCGCTTTTTTAATATAAGCGAACATGGTTTCCTATTTGTCCATATCTACCAATGTATATTCGCCCGTTCCCATACCGAGTTCTTTCATATAGGAAATTTGGCGTAACCCTTCGCGGGATTCAATACGTTCTTTTAAATCGTGCAGTTCCGCTTCCGGCAACGCGTACACTTTGTCTAACGACGCCTGGTCCACCGCTACGATATTTGTAGAGGCCAAAATACCAATGTCATGGGCTTTGGGTTCAGCCGCCGATGTACCCGCGCAATCGCAATCTACCGACATGCGGCGCAGTACGTTAATGTACACAATTTTTTTACCGAAATGGTCTACCGTGGCTTTGGCAGATTCCACCATATTTTCTTGGAAACGCGCCCCGGTATAGCCCCATTGGCTATCGCCTTTTTGGTGAATCATCTTTTTGCCAATCTTTCCGTCGGCCATGCCGATAGCAATATTTTTCATACTGCCGCCATAGCCACCCATGGTATGGCCTTTAAAATGTGTCAGCACAACGAGTGAATCATAATTGAGCACATGGCTACCCATAGACATTTCTTTGAAATGTTTACCGCCCTTTACAGGGAGCATCACCGCACCGTCTTCGTCTAAAATATCCACTCGGCTAAAGGTCCACCCGTTTGTTTTCAGCGTTTCGCGGTGGCCTTGGGTGGTTTGGCGCGGGGAATCGTAAAACACGTTCGTTTCTACAAGCGTGCTGCCCGGGATATGTTTCCACAACGCTTTTACCATCGGCACAGGTAAAATGTTCGGGCCGTGCGGCTCGCCGGTGTGAAACTTAATTGCCACTTTT
Organism: Candidatus Avelusimicrobium caledoniensis; assembly: GCA_900315795.1. GTDB lineage: Bacteria > Elusimicrobiota > Elusimicrobia > Elusimicrobiales > Elusimicrobiaceae > Avelusimicrobium > Avelusimicrobium caledoniense. Next base: position 91,652 of record ONAM01000004.1, on the reverse strand, counting down.
CCGTCAATGTTTTGGGAAATCTTATCATAAATTTTGACAAGACCTTCCGGGCTGATATCCCGCGTAAAATAAACAACAGGTTTATCAGCAGAGGCCTCTTGTACTTTGGGGGCAGTTTGGCAAGCTGCCACCAGCACAGAACCCAGTAATACTGTTAGTAATTTTTTCATTTTCATTCTCCTGTTTAACTCTTTTAGCATTTTTTGCCCATTTCATAGGCCTTCTTGTAGGCAGGCAGATTTTTAATTTCGCCTATCTGCCAAGCACCCGTGCCGTAAATGATGCCTTTTTCATTTGCACCGTCCAAACAATCCCGCGTAAAACCGCGCAGGCCCTCTACGGTAGGGGCCAAATTGTTCTTATTGGTATCGGCAGCCGACACAATAAAATAGAAATCTTTATTGGAAATTTCCGTATATCTGGGCACACAGCGGTCAATAAAAGTTTTGAGTTGTCCGTCCATGGTGTAGAAATAAACCGGAGTAGATAGCACAATTACATCTGCATCCACCATTTTATCCAATAATGCTTTCATATCATCTTTTTGTACGCATTTGTGCGTATTATTACATACGCCGCAACCTAAGCAATAGTTAATTTTATGATCGCGCAAAAAGATTTTTTCCACGTTATGTCCGGCTTCTTTGGCACCTAACAGAAATTGGTCACACAAAGAATCGGAATTGCCGCCCTTGCGGGGCGAAGCAGATATAATTAACACTTTTTTACTCATAGTTTTCTCCTAATATACACCTTAAAATTTAAGTTCTTTTGATTTAGATTTGAGGGCTTTGTTATATACGGAAATTTTATAATCTAACCGTTTAAGCGTATCTTGCAGTTCCGCGAAACGTTCTTGCAACGCTTTACGTTCCGTGGCCAGCAAATCTCGTCTGGCTTTAAGTGTGCGTTTGCCCCGTTTAAATAACTCAAAATATTTTCTGAGCACTTCTATGGAAAGCCCCGCACTGCGCATGCACTTGACAAACTCTATTTGCCGGCAATCTTGTTCGGTATAATCCCGCACCCCGCCCGCCGTACGGTTCACTACCGAGATGAGCCCCTCTTTTTCATAATAACGTAACGTATCGGGCGAAATGTTACACCGCTTGCTTACTTGCGAAATGGTCATGATCCCTCCTTAATATATATTGTAGCAGTTGGAGTTTACTCTAAGTCAAGTGAAAATAGTGTGTTTCTTTAATGCGCTACTGCGGTTCCTTTTGCTATACTTTAATAACAGGGGGCCTTATGCAACATTTAATTTCAGAAGAAAATATTCCTATCCGCTACTCCGATACCGATTGTAACGGCTGTTTAAAACCTTTTTCACTACTTAACTTTTTTCAAGATTTAGCCGCCGACAGTGCCGAGCGGTTGGGTTTTGGGTACAGTACTATTTACCCGCAAAATTTAATGTGGGTACTGCTCAAGTACCGCATTGAATTTATCCACTATCCGGTACACGTCAAACAGCTGAGCATTAAAACACAACCGCGCGGATATAACCGGCTGTTTGCCTACCGCAATTTTGAAGTATATGCAGACGGAACATTATGTGCGCGGGCATCTAGCGTATGGGCCTTGGTACACAGCAAAACCTTGGACATTGCCCACGTGGGAGAAGTGCTGGCGGGCAACGAAAATATGATTAAATTTGTTCCCGGCGAAACAGATTTAAAATTTAGCAAAATTCCGCCGCTGACCCAAACCGATTACCAAGCCACCTTTACCGTACGCTACAACGATATAGACGTCAATATGCACGCCAACAACGGCAATTACATTGTTTGGGCCATAGAACCTTTACCGTACGAATGGAAACACGAAAAAAAATTGAAAAATATAGATATCATTTTCAAAAAAGAAATCAAATGCGGCGAACAACTTACCAGTAAAGTGCAAAAACAAGATGACCACCATACGTTACACACCCTCATCCATACCAAAACGCAAGAAGAATTATGCGCCGTTAAATGTGAATGGGTCTAACAAAACAGGGGATTATACCTATGGAATTTATTAAGGAAATAGCCGTAACGGTTTTTTCAATATTTAACGCCATGTCGTTTTACTTGTTGCTTGGCTTCTTGTTTGCCGGTATCTTACACGTGCTCGTGCCGCAGCATTTGTTTTCCAAGTATTTATCCAAAAACAATTGGACTTCCGTGGTATACGCCACCTTATTTGGCATCCCGTTGCCGCTGTGTTCCTGCGGGGTAATCCCTACCGCCATGGCCCTGTATAAAGAAGGGGCCTCCACCGGTGCCGTTATTTCCTTTTTAATAGCCACTCCGCAAACGGGGGTGGACTCTATCATTGCCACCTATTCATTATTGGGCTTGCCCTTTGCCATTATTCGCCCCATAGTGGCTTTATGCACCGCCTTGTTTGCGGGACTTGTAACAAATGTTTTTACTTCAGCAAATAAGCTCCCGTCAAACAACAAACAAGCCAACGTCCGGCAAGAAAAAAATCTTTCGTGGGGACAAAAAATCAAAGAAATCTTCCGCTACGGTTATGTGGAAATGATGGAAGACATCGGCAAAATGCTGATGTTTGGGTTACTGATAGCCGGCTTAATTACTTATTTCGTACCCGATAATTTCTTTATGATATTTGGGAACAATACTATTTTGACGATGTTGCTGGTGCTACTGGTTGCCGTACCGATGTATGTATGCGCTACCGGCTCTATCCCCATAGCGATTGCGCTGATGCTCAAAGGGATGAGCCCGGGCACGGCACTTGTGTTACTGATGGCCGGGCCGGCGGCCAATATTGCTTCCATGTTGGTCATAGGTAAGGTTTTAGGTAAAAAAACATTTGTTCTCTACTTAACAACGCTTATCATCGGGGCCATAGGTTCCGGCCTTATTATAGACAATTTTTTACCGGCAGCTTGGTTTGATATATCTAATTTTACCGTAACCGCCCACCACGTCGGCGGGAGTTTTTATTACTTTAAAATTATTTGTTCGTGTATCTTGCTTGCACTGTTTGCTAATGCGATGCTGTTTAAAAAAAACCGGGAAGAAACCTCCCTTACAAACGACTCTTGCTCCCGTGAAACGGTTGTGTTCCGCATTGGCGGGATGAATTGCAACCATTGTAAAAACAACGTCATAAACGCGATCGGTAAACTCCCGTCCGTCAAGCAAGTGACCGTTAATTTAAGTGAAGGCATTGCGCAGGTGGAAGGGCACCCTACTGACGAAGAAATAAAGTCCGCGGTAGAAGCCCTGGGATTTACGTTTAATGGTCGCCAAAGCTGAAAACACCACCTGCCCCCCCAAAATTACAGTACATAAAAAGTCCCGCAGTTGCGGGACTTTTTAATGAGTTATTTCACGCTGTACCGGTCCAAAATATCCGCCGGCGACATGTTTTTTAAAATTAACGCCGTTTGATATTTTCCCCGTAAATTGTTTTCCAATCGTTACGCATGGAAACCGGGATCCAACCGTACGTATTACAATCTTGGCGCATTTTTTCGGCTTTTTTCATATTGCCGTACTCGCGCTCCAAATCGTCGCACATGAGCATAAAGCCCAGTGCTTTATATTTGTTGCCGTTAATCGTGTAGTTGACCATGCTGGCGTCACTAAACGTATTACCGAACGCAAGCACCGGCTGTACGCCGATTTCTTGGGCAATAAGAGCCACTTTGTTCATTTGCAAATTTTTAACAAGGTTTTTGCCACCTAACACCAATTTGTCGCCTTTTTTAAACAAATAGGAAAGCCCGTCGGTATCGGCTTGTTTATTAGCCACAATGGTACTATCGGAACCGAGAATTTGGCGGTTGGGGATATAGGGCATATTTTGCTCAATAAGCGGGCGCACGGTCAGGCGGTCCGTACCGCTACAAATATATACCGTAAATTTATTTTTGACGAGGTATTTTACTACTTCTAACATAGGTTTGTAGAAGATATCGCCGCGTTTCATGCCTACAAAACCGGGTTGGTCTTCTTGCATAAACGAACGGATAAAATCGTAAAATTCATCAAGTGTCATACCTTGGTAGGCCTCGGAAACCATTTTTTCGCGGTTAGCATCTAAGGACGGGAAAACACCTTTTTCACGCGAGGCCCGCGCCGCGGCCAGTTGTTCTTCAGTCGGCTCATAATTCGGGTCATCTAATACGCGGTGTTCAAATAAGGCCCAGTCAAAATAAGTAGGGTCTGTTTCCAAAATAAGCGTGCCGTCCAAATCAAACACGGCCACGCGGTTTTCCACGGGAATAAAGTCCGGTGAGGAAGGGTCAGTAACTGTTTTTACATAACCGGCCAATGCTTGTTTAGCAGGGGCGGTATCGGTCCAAAGAGACAACTGGTCTTTTTGGAAGTGGGCACACCCGGTAGTCAGCCAGCTTACCATGACCAAACAGGCGAGCATAGCAATAATATGTTTTGTCGGTTTCATAAAATCTCCTTAGCAAAATACATAGAGATTGTATCATTTTTCTTTAGCTAAATTAAAAATTTGTACCCCCTATTATTTTTTGATATAGTTACTATATACTTAGCAGGAGAATTTATGAAAAAACTTACTATTGCTATTGTGTTGCTAGCCGGTTGTTTGTTCCCCGTTTGGGCAGATACTATTTCCACCGATAAGAGTGATTTTGCCCAAATCAGCACCGTTATTGACGATGCCGTATATGACATCCGCTATTATTCGTCCTACAATTTTACGGGAAAACGGATCAACGGTTATAAAGCTCCCCGGGCCTATATGACTAAAAAAGCATTAGCTGCCCTGGCAAAAGCCGCCGAAGATTTACGCGCGCAAGGATACCGCTTGCTTATTTGGGACGCATACCGCCCGCAAAAAGCCGTGGATAATTTTGTGGCGTGGATCAACAACCCAAGCGACCCCGGCGATAAATCTTTTTATCCCACGTTGGAAAAATCGGACTTGCTCGCCGGGAATTATATTATGGCCAAATCGGGCCACAGCCGCGGCAGCACCGTTGATTTGACGATTATTAAAAAGGACGGCGGCTTTGTAGATATGGGCGGCACGTTTGATCTATTCTCGGAAATTTCACACCCGGATTATAAAAAAATTTCCAAGAAACAAAAGAAAAACCGAAAAATTTTGCATGATGCCATGGTAAAAGCGGGCTTTGTGGGGCTTGATTCCGAATGGTGGCACTTTACGTTAAAAGACGAGCCGTATAAAGACACCTATTTTAACTTTGATGTAGAATAACATGGGTTGCTTATAGAAAAGGCCCCGTCGTTTGACGGGGCCTTTTTCAAATAAAACTTCTTAATTTATCTTTCAGCACTAATGGCTCCCACCGGGCAAACAAACCGGCACAAACCGCACCCCACGCAACGGGTTTTATCCAACGTAATATATCCGTCTTCTAAGCGCAAGGCCTGATGTTCGGACTCGCCGCAAATCGTTACACACTTGCCGCAACGGCCGCATTTATCATGCGCAATTTGCGGGTATGTGAGCGGCGTTTTGGGTAAATCTTTATGTGAACTGATACGCTCAATGGCTTTATTTTTAAGGGCCGATAAATCCGCAAATCCTTTTTCTTCCAAATAAGATTGTAACCCTTTTACCATCTGGCCGATAACTTTATAACCGTTTAGCATAACTTCCGTACAAACTTGCACGGCGTCCGCGCCGACGGCTATATATTGCGCCGCATCTTCCCAAGAGGAAATGCCCCCTTGTCCCAAAATAGGCAGTTTGCTGGCTTGACGCATTTGTGCCACGCAACGAAGTCCTATCGGTTTAATCATTGTTCCGGAACACCCGCCGTACGCGGTTTTCCCGTTGACGTTAAGCAGCGGCTCAAATGTATTTAGGTCTATCCCCATAAATCCCTGTACCGTATTGATAGCGGCCAGGCCGTCGGCATGAGCGTTTTCCACAACCCGGACGATAGCGGCGATATTGGACACGTTCGGAGAAAGTTTTACAAACACGGGTTTTTGGGCTACCTCTTTGACCCAGCGGGTAATTTGGGCCGATATTTCCGGGTCCGTACCGATTGCCATACCGATCCCTTTTTCCGGCATACCGTGCGGACACGAAAAATTGAGTTCAAAAGCATCTGCCGGCGTATTATTGATGGTTTTTACTAAATCTTGCCACGCCTCTTTTTGGACAGGTGCCATAATACTGGCAATGACCACTTTATGCGGGTATTTTTGTTTTAAGAATTTAATACCGTCGCACCAATACTTAACAGTTTGGTGGCTTAATAATTCAATGTTTTGAAACCCGATAATGCGCTTTTTATCTTGCAAAACGGCATAACGCGGGCTGGCCTCGTTCATTTCCAAATCGTCGGGAGTAATCGTTTTAAGAACGGCCCCTCCCCACCCCATTTCAAAAGCGACATCAATGCTTTCCACCAAAGCGGTTGGCGGGGCAGACGCAAGCAAAAACGGGTTTTCAAAATCAATTCCCAAAAAAGAAGTTCGTAGAATATGGGACATAAATACTCCTATTAAGTAATTTTATTTCATTGTAGCAATTTTACAATTTGCGTATGGCCCAATTTTTGGGATACAAATTATTGGCTCTGTCGCCCAGATTTTTCATAAACCCGAGCGGATGATTTTTGTACGTTACCACAATAAACCCTTTGGGCGTAGCGGCAGGCAAGGCAAAACTTTCACGGTGCAAATAACGGCGCGCTTGTTCTAAAGACAGTTCCACGCGCGGATGTTCAGCCGGTGAAAGATTGATAGAAAGCGCTTGCGCCGCAGAAGGAATAAGGTCTTTCCCTTTTTGTTCGGGTTGCGGTATACCGTCGGAAAGCAAATGGATCAGCGCGTGCGCCTGGGCGTGTTTTCGGGCAGAAGAAGGCAACAGCGCGCGCACGGAACTTTCCCCTTTTTTGCGAAGTATCGCCATAAAAAGCCCTTCACTTTTCGTCGTACCGGGGATAAAGCGATACACCGGGCCGTTCCACCCGTCAAGTAACGAGCCGGTAATCTGCCACGACGGATCAACCGGGACAGATAAAATTTCCGCGCCCAATTCTTCCGCTATAAAGCGCACGTTTTCTTCGTTTTCGCAAGTATTAAACGTACACGTACTGTAAATTAAAAGACCGCCGGGGCGCAAACACGGCCAAATGTCTTGCAAAATTTGGCGTTGGCGGTTGCGGCAAAACTGCACGTTATTTATGCTCCACTCCCGCACGGCACTTTCGTCGCGGCGGAAGAGCCCTTCGCCCGAGCAAGGCACGTCGGTCAAAATCACGTCAAACATCCAATCCGTTTTGGCAAAATCGTGCGCGTAATTGTGCGTTACAAGTACGTCCGGGTGGCCTTGTTTAAGCATATTTTCAAGCAAAATACTCGCGCGGCGGCGGTCGGGCTCGTTGCTAACTAACACAGAGCCCTGCGGCAAGGCCGCGCGCATTAAAGTAGATTTTCCCCCCGGAGCAGCACACAAATCTAACGCCAACACCGGAGCCGTTACATGCGCGTGCACCACATGATCTAAAAAAAGAGACCCCGCCTCTTGCACGTAATAAACACCTGCGTGAAAAAGCGGATCCAACGTAAAATTAGGCCGTTCTTGCAACCAATACCCGTACTTGCACCACGGCACGGGGGTCATGGACGGGAAAATCGGTTTTTCCGGCTGTTTAAACGGATTCAAACGGACGCTGGTAACGGGTTCTTCGTCAAACGCCTGTACAAACCGTTGCCAACGCTCCGGCCCGAACAAGTTTTCCGTATTGGCAATAAATTCTTGCGGTAGAGACATAGCCCCATTACAAATTTTTATTTCTTTAATGCTTGCTCAAAATAATCGGCAACCATTTTGCTCACAGCTGTTTGGTCTTGGGTAAAGCTGTGGTCGTAATCGTGCAGCGTAGTCATTTGCACGTTTTTATAGATTTGACGGAAACGCTCCCCATACTCGTAAGGCACTAATTCATCATCTACGCTGTGTATGATGAACACCGGCCCCGTATATCCGGCAGAGGTTTCATAAATAGGTTGGTGCGGGGTCGTCTCCAAGAAAGCGCGTCCTACTTTAAGCCCCGTATATAACGTGATATATTCCGGCACATTTTTGGGGTCGTATTTTGTGCCGAACAAATCGCCCTTCGCCGTATCGTCTTTTAATTCTCCCGCCGGAGCCATTAGGGCAATCGTTTTCACTTTGTCGGCTCCTAACTCTCCTGCCAGCATAGCCGTCACTACACCGCCTTGCGAGTGACCCACCATGGAAACCGATTCCACTTGCGGCAATTGGCTGACATATTCATAAATGCGGCGGGCGTCTTCTATTTCATTGGGGATCGTCATATCCAAAAAGCTCCCTTCACTTTCCCCGTGTCCGTTAAAATCAAATATCACGGTAGCAATACCGCGCGCTTGAATTTGTTTGTTTACTTCCACCATAAGCGGCAGATTTTTACTGCCGTTGAAACCGTGCACAATCATCACAAGCGGATACGTCTTTTTGCCTTTAGGCGTACTTAATACCGCCGAAAGTTTCCCATGATCCCCCTGAACGGTAAACGGTTGGGTCACTTGAGCAGTGGCACACCCGGAAAGGACAAAAACCAATCCGATAAGTAAAACATATATTCTTTTTTTCATAAATACCTCTTATTTTTTAGGATAGTTACTGCTTTGAAATTCTTGCCTGTCCAAAAACGGGAACATATCTTCTAACGTCGGGCTAATCAAGGTGCCGTCGGGCAATTTGCGCGCGGATAACTTAGGCGCAAACGTATAATCGGAGGTGCAATCTACCTCACACACCACCGGACCGGACATGGCCAACACTTTTTTAATACCTTTGGCTACGCCGCTGTTTTTGGTAAGCCGCACCGCAGGCAAGCCAAACGATTGAGCCACTTTCACAAAATCGGGTACTTCCACCCCGCTTTTAGCGTTGCAACCTGTGAGCCGCCCTTTAAAAAAATTGCGTTGGGTTTGGATGATAGAGCTATATTCGCCGTTTTTAATAATAAAAATTTTAATAGGCAGACGGTTTGTTTTGACGGTTTGCAATTCTTGTAAGTTCATCATGATACTGCCGTCGCCTTCCAAGCAAACAACCTCTTTACCCAATGCCGCACACGCGCCGATCGCCGCCGGCAAGCCGTACCCCATAGAGGCCGAGCCGGAATTGGAAAATGCCCGTTGCCCCGGGTGGATAGTAGCCGTTTGAAAAAACGCCACAAAGGCCGTTGCGTTAGCCATCACCACCGGACCTTTATATTGGGCGGACAACTGCTCCATAAAATAATACGGGTGCACTTTCCCGGCGGGGTTAATTACAAACTCGCGCAAGGGCGGGTACTTTTTGCGTAATGTTTGGCAATAGATGCGCCACGGGTTTTCACCAAGCGGTTTACGCAACGCGCGCACCAGAGCGGGCAGTACGTCTTTTAAATCGGCGCAGACGGATAAATCGGGTTTTACCGTTGGTTTTTTAAGTTCGGACGGGTCAATATCTATCACAATTTTTTTAGCGTTCTTAGCAAAATTTTCCCAGTTATAACTGACTTGGCGAATGTTGTTGCGCGTACCTAAAAAGAGTATTACGTCCGCATTTTGCAACGCAAAATTACCGGCCCGCTGGCCCACCGTACCGATACGTCCCACCCACCGGGGGTATGCGGACGGAATTAAATCAAACCCGTTAAACGTAGTAACAACGGGAATTTGCGTTTGGGCAAGCAATTTTCCCAATGCTTTTTGTTGGTGGCCAAGCCGCACCCCGTGCCCGGCTACAATTAGGGGACATTTGGCTCTTTGTAGTAACGGCACCGCTTTTTTTAGGACAGTTCCTACCGCGTTCTTTTTAGGTTTGGGTAGCTGAAATTTTTTAAGTTTTTTAGGATCAATTAGCGCGGCTTGTACGTCTAGCGGGATATCCACCCACACCGGCCCCGGGCGTCCCGTAGTGGCTTGATAAACGGCCTCCTCCAACACCGCTTCCACTTCGTCGGCTTGTGTGAGTGATTTGGCGTACTTGGTAAGTGGAGCTACCACACGCGTAATGGGGGCCTCTTGGTCGCCCAGTTGGCGCAGCGGCAAACCGGGACAACGGGCCAAAGTGGTAGCCGATTTAACTTGCCCGGAAATAAACAGTACAGGCGCGCTGTCCGTCCACGCGCCGAAAACACCGTTTAAACAGTTAAGCCCGCCCGGCCCCGTGGTCACACACACCACAGCCAGTTCCCCCCGCGCGCGGGCATATCCTTCGGCACACAGGGCGGTGGCTTGTTCGTTATGGTTAAAAATACAGTTAATTTTTTTACTTTTGCCGAAACTGTCGTCTAAATGCATAGCCCCGCCGCCCGTAATCATAAACACGTGGCGAACGCCTTTTTTTTCTAATTTTTTTACGAGGTAATCGGACAATTTCATCATATTACAGGCCGCGGTTTTCAATGAGTTTCTTTAATTTTTCGTCGTGCGCGTACGGACAGTCAATTTGCGAGATTTTAATCGGTTCGTCCTTTTTAATATCCGTCAGCAACGCTTCGCCGCGCATCAGTTCACGGCAAGAAATTTGGCCTTTTTGCAACGGAATAGCCAAATAGACATCCTCGTCGGTCAGTTTATGGCCTTTGGGCAAATCCCACCGGGCATATACACCGCGCACGAGCGCGTCCAAATACGTAATTTCTTTACGCGGCGGAATAGTTTTTGCCGTTGCACTGTGCCCGCAAAGCAAGACCGCCTTGTGATACGCTTTTATCCAACGGTCCACATCGCCGGGCAACGAACAGTAAGGAGACACAGCAATACCGTCCGCCTCAATGTCAATGTGCCGCTCAAACGTGCGCGCGCCTTTGGCGTAGGCAACCAGCATAGAGCTTTCAATATCCTCGTTATACTCGTGCGTGGAAAACCCGATCACGTGGCCCGGATAGCGGTTTTTTAAAAAATCAATTTGATTCAGTTCCAATTCTTCTTTTTCCGACGGATAAACACTAACACAATGGTTGATAGCCAAGGGAATTTCGCGGTGTTCAAAAAACGTGACTAAATCGTCAATGTCTTTAAGCGAAGAGCCGCCCGTGGACACAATGACGGGTTTGCGGGTGGTGGCAATTTTTTCAATCAAAATCCAATCGTTCAAATCGGACGACGCAATTTTGATGATATCTACACCCAATTTCACGCACGTATCTACCGATTTTTCATCAAAAGGCGTAGCCATGGTAATACATCCGTTTTTACGTACGGTATCTACCAAGATTTGGTAGTCTTTTATATCCATTTTGGTCGCCATGGTTTTGCTAATATAGCGGATGTCTTGGCGGGTTTTAAAATCGCGGTGGATGAAAGTGTCCACGTCGCGAAATTGCAGTTTAATGGCGGCGCGGACATTATTAAAACGGACAATTTTGGCAAAATCTTCAATAATTTTAATGCCGCGTTCGCGCTTGCCCCAATGGTTATTGGCAAGTTCCAACACAAATAAGTCCTCAAAAATTTTATTTTTCATAGTGTGCTCCTTTATTTGTCCGTTAGCAATAATTTTTTATCTATCCGTTCCCGGTTCCTTTGATAATACAAAAATAATTCCTCCACGGCTTGTTTAAATGGGGTAAACGCAACAGCGGGCATTTCATTTTTAAGACGTTTATTACTGCCGGAGTAATTAAGCCCATACCCCGGTTTACCTACCCGAATATCCACCGGCTTGCCCGATACTTCCCGCACCACTTGAGCCGCTTGCAACAGTTCCGTTTCCTCGTCCGGCGTGATATTATAGCTTTTGTATTTTACTTCGTGCGAAATAAAATAGTCCAACACCGGCATTAAATCGTTGACGTATAAATAGCTAAAACGGCGGTTTTGCCGCAAGGTAATGGGCAAGTCAAATAATGTCTTGCAAATGGCATTAGAAATAAAACGTATTTCCCAATCTTCGTACTTGCCAAAGATACCAAAAATATTTAAATCTACCGCGTTTGGTATAGTTTCTATACGCTTATACATCACATATTTGCAAAAGCTGTGTTCGTCTTTGCCAACGCGCAAGCCGATTTGATCTTCGCCAACCAGCCGGTTATCGGCGGCCACATCATATACGGCCCCGCTACCTATATTGATTAGCTTGCCGAATTTATCCGTATGGCGCGCTAGATTTTCAAACATACGCATATTGGTATAAAACAAGTTTGTTTTATCTTTAGCGTTTCGGTGGCCGGGCTTCGCAGCGGCGTGAATAACTGCGTCAAAGGAGTGCGTGCGGAAAAATTCGTCTACGGCAGAAGTATCCGTCAAATCTAACTCAAAACTGCGTGGGGCAGTAATATCGTACTTTTCGGCCAAAAAACTCTCTTGAATATTTTTGCCGATAAAGCCGTTTCCGCCGGTGAGTAAGATTTTTTTACGCATGTATTTTCTCTTTTATAAAATCGTGTATTACTTGTACGGTACGGGCCAGTTCCTTTTCGCCAAGTGCCGGGAACGTGCCCACCCAAAACGTGTTATTCATCACAAAATCGGTGTTTGGTAAAAGTGCATATTCTTTTTCGCCCAATTCACACGAGGTAAACCGACCCGACGGGCCGATACGCAAGCTGATTTCATTTTCCGTCATCATTGGTTGGCGCAGTAAATTGCCGCCAAACAGTTGGCGCGTGCCGATGCCGTGATTTTCCAAATATTCAACTAATTGTTGTTTGGTAAACGGCGCACCGGGCCGCACGGAAATCAAATACCCAAACCACGATGGTTTGACGTTTTCACGCACCGTGGGCAAAATTAAATAGTCTTTCAAATCAGCTAAGTGTTGGGTTAAATAGGCGGCGTTTTCAGCCCGTTTTTTTAGATACGCGGGTAATTTTTTCAGTTGACTAATACCCAACGCGGCTTGCCAATCGGTAATTTTTAAATTATATCCTACGTGGGAATAAGTATATTTATGGTCGTATCCGGCGGGCAGATTGCCCAGTTGCATGGAAAAGCGGCACTTGCACGTATTATCCGTGCCGGGCTTACACCAACAATCGCGTCCCCAATCACGTAACGAACGCAAAATACGGTGCAGTTGCGGATCACTTGTTACCACCGCGCCCCCCTCACCCATGGTAATATGGTGCGCCGGATAAAAACTGTACGTACCGATATGCCCAATCGTGCCGGCCTTGCGTCCGTTCCACTCGGCCCCTAACGCATCGCACGAATCTTCAATCAGCCACAAGTGGTATTTTTGGCAAAGTGCTAAAATACGCTCCATATCAAACAGGTGGCCAAGCGTATGGGCAAGAAAAATAGCTTTCGTTTTCGGGGAAATAGCCGTTTCAATTTGTGTAGCGTCAATGTTGTAAGTGGCAATTTCACAATCTATAAACACGGGAACGAGTCCGTTTTGGATAATGGGGTTGACGGTGGTAGGAAATCCCGCCGCCACGGTAATGACTTCGTCGCCTTTTTGAAGGCGTTTATCGCCCAATTTGTGAGAGGAAAGAGCCGTCAGCGCAAGCAAATTAGCCGACGAGCCGGAGTTGGTGGTCAGCGCAAACGGAACGCCTAAAAATTGGGCAAATTCTTTTTCAAATTGGTCGTTAAAGCGGCCCGCCGTAAGCCACATATCTAAACTGGCGTCTATGAGTTGCAATAAATCTTCTTCGTCCAAGAGTTTGCCGGACGGCGGGATATAGTTAAATTCTTTTTTCGTGCCGTGTACGCTTTGGTAATAACGGCGGGCCGCGTCTTTGACGGCTTGTCTTAATTCTTTTTCCATGAGATTTTCTCTTGATACGCGTGAATTTGCGCTACGGACAGCGCGTGCATGTCTTCTTTTCCCGTATAAAACGCCTGATACCAACGCACGGTTTGTGTAATGGCCTCATTTACGTCATAGGTGGGTGTCCAACCCAACCGGTTTTTGGCTTTATCAATAGATAACGATAACAAATTGGCCTCATGCACGCCGTTTTCTTCGTGCACGTGCACCGTGCCTTGTCCGTAAGCTTGCACTATTTTTTCGGCCAATTCAGCTACGTTAATAGTCGCGCCCGGCTCGGGCCCGAAGTTAAACCCCTCACCGTATGTGCGCCCTTGCGTATAGAGTAATTGCCCGAGCAGCAAATAGCCCGACAGCGGCTCTAGCACATATTGCCACGGACGCACCGCCGACGGGCGGCGAATTTCAACCGGTTTTCCGGCTACAATACTGCGGATACAATCGGGCACTAAACGGTCGGCGGCCCAGTCCCCCCCGCCGATGACGTTTCCGGCACGAGCGGTGGCGAGTGCATAGCCGCTACTTTGCAAAAATGAACGACGGTAAGACGAGCTTAAAATTTCCGAGCACCCCTTGGAAGACGAGTACATATCATATCCGCCCATCGGGTCTTGTTCGGTATAGTTATGGACGGTCTCCCGGTTTTCATAACATTTATCGGAAGTTACATTGACCACGGCTTTTACGCTAGGCGTTTGGCGGGCCGCTTCCAACACGTACAGCGTGCCGAGCACGTTGGTTTCATACGTAAGCACCGGCTCGTCATACGACGTACGCACCAGCGGTTGGGCCGCCAAGTGAAAAACAATTTCCGGTTTAAATTCTTGAAAGGTTTTAAGTAATAGTGCACGGTCACGCACGTCGCCAAATACAGACGTAATACCCTGCGCTACGTGCGCGGCTTCAAATAAACTGGGCGTAGTATTGGGGGCGAGTGCATAGCCGCAAACCTCGGCACCGAGTGCTTTAAGCCACAACACAAGCCAGCCGCCCTTAAACCCGGTATGCCCGGTGACTAACACCCGTTTGCCCCGGTAAATATCTTGGAACACGGTTAATTCTCCCATTTCTTCCACGGCGCTTGGCCGCTGTACCACAAATCGGTCAGTAATTTTTTATCTTTAAGCGTGTCCATCGGTTGCCAAAAACCGCTGTGTTTGTAAGCGTGTAATTGCCCGTCCTTGGCCAGTTTTTCCAGTGGGGCTTGTTCAAAATAGACATCGCCTTTAATGTAATCTAACACCTGCGGTTCGCAGACGAAAAATCCGCCGTTGACCCACGCGCCGTCGCCTTGCGGTTTTTCTTGGAAAGAGGTAATCGTGTTGTTCTCGTCAATACTAAGCGCGCCGAAACGGCCGGAAGGTTTTACGGCCGTCATGGTGATCAGCTTGCCGGACGCTTTGTGTGCGGCAATTGTGGCGGGAATATCCACATCGCTTACGCCGTCGCCATACGTGAGTAAAAAGGGCTCGTTACCGATATAAGCAGCCGCTTTTTTAATGCGTCCGCCCGTTAGGGTATCTTGCCCCGTATAGAGCATGGTGACCGTCCACGGCTCTTGGCGGGTTTGGTGGACGGTTACTTCGTTAGTAACCATATTGACGGTAATATCGGAATAGCGTTGGTAATAATTGACAAAATACTCTTTGATAACGTGTGATTTGTACCCGGTTAAAATAACAAAATCGTTAAACCCGTAATGGGAGTACATCTTCATAATGTGCCACAGGATAGGATGCCCGCCGATTTCCACCATCGGTTTGGGTTTCAAAACGGTTTCTTCGCTCAGGCGCGAGCCCACACCACCAGCTAAAATAAGGACTTTCATATTCCCTCCTGTTGCGGCCGGATAATCTCTTTTTTCATTGTAGTAAATCTACCCCGGTCACACAAGAGGAAAACCGGACAGCTATAACGTGCCGTTTGCGTTTAATTGCTCACATAGTTTGCGTTGAACGGCAGGCGGATTGTATTGGGAATTGTCCACATAACAATGTATCCGCTCCGGTTCAGTGTAATTGACATAGATGAAATACGTTATAGCAAAGGGCTTGCGTTGGGCCACGGCAATAATGTTGCCGTCTGCCGAATTGCCCGGTGAATAGACAAAATATTTCGTTTCAATACGGCCCGAATAAGTTGTATTTTCATAAATGGCTCCCGGAATTTCTACGTCTAATAATTCAATTTCATTTTGCGCGGCATAGCGTCCGTTAGCCAGATAGAAAACTTGGTTGGCGTTAGCAATCGCACGCACGAGTGTAACAGCTTCACTCATGCGGGCTTTCTCCACCGCTTTTTGATATTGCGGAAGTGCCACCGCCGCGAGTATGCCAATAATGAGAACGACAACCAACAATTCAATCAGCGTAAACGCTTGATTTTTTTTCATACAACCTCCTTTTTTATCATTAAATAAAAAAACGATGTCAAGTTTTATTTTTTCTCTCGCTATATCCCGCATAGAAACTCTGCGGGATGACGAGCGAGAGAAAAATATATACAGAAAAGCCCCTTGCCGGGCCCAGGCAAATGGAGATCCAACTTCTACTTACTTGTAGCCACACTCTATTTACACTGTCGCTTTTCAATGTAACAACCCCCTTGCGTGCTCATATAGAAATAATGTTATAATGGGGAAGTAAGTACCCATTTTACCGGAAGGAGCTTTTATGTCAGACATAGCAACCCCTCAAATCAAACAGAAACAACCCGCGGGACTTTACCTTTTGTTCGCCACGGAAATGTGGGAACGGTTTAGTTTCTATTCGTTAAAGGCCTTATTTATTTTGTACCTTACCAAAGAATTGTTACTCTCTACCGAAACCGCCAGCGGATATTTCGGCAATTTGATGAGCTTAATTTTTCTCTCGCCCCTGTTCGGCGGCTATATTGCCGACCGGTGGTTGGGCAAACGCGCGTGCATTATCATCGGCGGTATTTGTATCGCACTGGGGCAGCTGTGCATGGGCCAAGGATCGCTACCCGCCGTGTGGGTGGCGATGGGCTTAATTATCATCGGTAACGGTTTTTTCAAACCGAACATTTCCAGTATCGTCGGCGATTTGTACGAAAAAAATGATCCTCGCCGCGACGGCGGTTTTACCATTTTTTACATGGGTATTAACTTGGGCTCGTTCTTGGCCGGCATCATCGCCGGGACGTTGGCGCATAAATTCGGTTGGGCGTACGGTTTCGGCTCGGCGGCGGTAGGTATGATTTTCGGGCTCGCGTTATTTATCTGGGGGAAAGATAAATACTTGCAAGGCAAAGGCAAAGCCCCCAAAGAATACGTAAAGGAAAGCGTAAAAAAAGAAGTAAATAACGCGCCACTTACCCGGGAAGAATGGCAACGTATCGCCGTAATTTGTATTATGGCGTTTTTTACCATTTTCTTCTGGGCAATCTTTGAACAGAAAGGCGCGGCCTTAAACTTAATTGCCGACCAACACGTGGACCGCATTATCCATTTCTTCGGCAAATCGTTTGAAATTCCGACGGCGTGGTTCCAATCTATTAACCCGTTGTTTATTATGTTGTTCGCTCCGGTGCTCTCCAAATTGTGGGTAAACTTGGGCAAAAAAGGCAAAGATTTAAGCGTGCCCGCTAAATTTATGGTGGCGTTTTGGTTGATTGCCTCCGGGTATATTATTTTGTTACTCTCCACGATCGTCTGCGGCGATAACAAAATGGGTATTATGTGGATCGTGGGCGCGTACTTTATGTTTACCATGGGCGAGCTGTGCCTCTCCCCAGTGGGGCTTTCTATGGTAACAAAACTTTCGCCTACAAAGTTTATCTCGCTATTTATGGGAATTTGGTTTTTGGCGACGTCCGTGGCCGGGAAACTGGCCGGGCTCTATTCGGGCCAACTCAGCAAGATGACGTTGCAACAGTTCTTCACGTGGCCGGTGATCGTGCCGATCTGCGCGTCGCTGGTCCTCTTGGTGCTGATTAAACCGATTAAGAAGTGGATGAACGGCGTGCAATAAGTGTTTAAACGCCAAAACAGAATTGATGAAACACCCCCGCAAAATCTTTGCGGGGGTGATTTTATGGTAGTTTACGCAAGAGTCGGGCCAGTTTAAAAGCATGACGCCGGGCACAATAGGTCTCTTTATGCGTTTTTCGTTTAGTGCCCCACGAAAGCTTATACAGCAAATAGTCCTGCCATGGAAATATACGTTGCTGTTTGGCCGCATTTAAACATCCTTGCCATAAATCAGGAAATTCTTGTATTGCCCGATTAAACAAAGTCCAATCCTGTTGTTGCGCAGACAGTTTTAACAGTTGCGTAAAAAGTGAAAGGATCTCGTTGGTAAACTCATACGAAAATGTTTGTTTTACCGCACGAAAAAACCGGAGATTGGACAAAAAGCACCGGTTAAACCACGCAAAAGTTTGACCGGAATTTTCCCACAAACTTCCCCCGTGCCTTCTATACACCGCCATTACATCCGGTAAAAATCCAATTTTTCCACGTTGGGCATGCAGCAAATGCAAAAACCAATCACACGGCAAAATATTATCCGGCATGGCCGCAAAATCTCCGTCAGTAAAACGCCACCGGTACATCACAGAATTTGTTTGAATAAAATTATGTTTAAGTAAATCCGACACCTCTAACGTGGTTTTATTAAAACGGAACGCCCCCGAAGGGAACAAGGACTCCGGGTGCGATTTATCTTCCCATATTACCTTTACGGGGTGGAAACAGACGGCATAGTCGGGGTGGGCATCCAAAAAATCAACCTGTTTTTGCAATTTGTCCGGGTCGCTCCAATAATCGTCGCCTTCGCAAAGGGCCACGTATTTCCCCTGTACCCGCGGCCAATTAAATGCTTTATCTACATAAACGCCCTTGGAAAATTGGTTGTTTGTCTGCAATACAGGTTTGATAAGTTGGGGATATTGTTTTGCATACCGGCGGATAATATCCGCCGTACCGTCTGTGGACGCATCGTCGTAAACAAGCACCTCAAACGGAAACTTAGTACGTTGGGATACAAACCCGTCCAATGCTTGTGCAATATACCGCACGTGATTATAAGTGAGGACTAAAACAGAAACCGTTGTCATCTTGTATTTTCCTTAATGCTAAAAATAGGGATACCTAAAATATACATCTTTGTCTTGTGAGTCCGTTTCTTTATCTTAAAAACCGGGATACCACATATATGGTAAATGCGCTTATTGTCTTGTTCCGTTACTTCCAGCAATGTAATGAACGAAAAAAGCATATATCTACGCCTATACACAACCGGTAACGGTTTAGGGCCCCGTATCAAACGTTCAGGCAAATTATACTCCACTTCTTCATGTATATCGTTACCGAACATAGATTTTAAACTGTATAAGTATAAATCGTCCCGGTTGGCATAATAGACATGGAGTTTATCGCCCAACTGATAACATAAATCGCAAAATCCGCTACGCACCGAATAAACCGCGTGACATCGGTAAGCCAATGCAATGGAATCTTGTAAATTCAAAGGAACATACTGTGAGCCCAAAACGGTATTATTTTTATCCTTCACATTAGAAATAACCGTATAACCCTGAGCGGATAAGTTTTGAACCAACTGTTGCCAAAACCGAGCCGGAACAGACTCCGTAGAGGTTGCCTCAGGAGAAATCAAAACGACTTTATCAAATTGCGCCAAATCTAAAACAGCTTTTTCGGTTTCTTCTGATAACTTCGGCAAAATTGTAAAATCTTCAAAAGGAGTATCTAACGGAAGATGCAAAAATTGCTTATACCAATCTAAAAATTTTATCTTAGACTTGCGATAATATACGGGGGCAAAGAACGCACTAAGTTCGTTATGAAATGCCGGATGAGCTAAATAAATATGTCCTTTTTGAGGATGTGGATGCGCATCGCTAAGCATAGTGCATTTATCAATTACTTTAAAGATGTTCGTACACCCCAAATCTACCGCTTTGTAATCTTTAATACCGAACATTTCAGGGATAAAAGATTGTTTTTCAGGAACAACAATGACAATATCGGCATTGTATTTCTTTTTTAGTGCGTTATAAAAACCGCACACAATCATCGTATCTCCGATTCCGGCCGCACATAAAAAATAATATTTATTCTTATCAAGTCCCAATTCTTCTACTAACATATTATAAACTCTTATCAATACTCACCTGTATATCTAATGCCGCATCTCTTTTTTTAGAAATGCCGTACGTCATCTTTAGTCCGCTGGGTTTATCATCATTTATCAAAATACGCTCCCCCATCGGAGCCCCAAAAATAATATGATTAAAACGCAAACCGTTTTCAAGCAAAAAATGCTCTAAATTTTCTTTTTCCTCTGCTTGGCGTGAAGTCAAAATGACAATCATATCTTCCGGCGGAATTGATGCAAAAAGGGCCTTTACTCCGTCCAATATTTTATCCCCTCCGTTTTTATAACCGTTGTGTACGCACAAGGTTCCGTCCACATCAAAAATCCATGTATGCGGCAAAGCAGATAAAACTAAATTATTGCTCATCTAAATACTCCTGTAACGCCAGTAGCCCCTTGTAAAAAGCACCGCAAATGGCATCATAATCTTCCCATGCGTACGTGGTAAGAGAAAGCCAAATAATAGCGTGCAACAATTTAATCTTTTTCTTATCGGCCCCGGTAAGGTGGAAGAAATCTTCTTCCAAATCTTGCCAATTATTAGATACTATTTCCAACTCTATTTCTTTTTCCTTAATTTCCAGTGAGAAATTTTTCCGGTTAAACTGATCGTAATTTCCAACTACGCTGTAATAAAGTTTGGCCCAATCATAATCTACATCGCCAAAGAATTTAGTTTTACCGAAATAACCGCGCGGATCAATTAACACCGGACGCACACCACTGGTTTCTATCATCATGTTATGAAACGTACAATCCCCATGAATTAACTGAAATTCCGACGGATACATCGCTCTCATTTCTTGTTCTATTTTTTCTTTTATCGTGTAGATATTGGTACATTTTTTGCCGTTAATAATCACAAACTCATCTTTGGCAAACGGAACTAAATCATACACTTTTTTGAGTCGGTCAAAAGTTTTAGTTAAATAATTATTTTCACAATCTTCTTTATTTGCTTTAATCGGCGGGACCAAATGGTGAAGTTTTTTCAAGGCCTCTGTAATACGCCCCAATAAAGCACGCTTAAATCCTTTGGTTAAAAAGGCATACTCAAAAATATTCTGCCCCTTTATCTTTTCCATCACCAGCGGATCAAATCCGTAGATTTTAGGAATATTTGTATAACCGAGCGCAGAGACCTTTTTATACCAAGCAATTTCATCTTGGGCCAGTTTGACACCCTGCTCGTTGGTGGGATATTTCAAAACGATGTCCCCCTTAAACTCCATTTTATTAAAAGGCCTGCATTTAGGTTTATTAAGTTCATTTTGGAAATAAGATAACATAGTTCCGATTTCCAATCCGCCGTACATATTCAACCGCTCAAACTTTATGTTTTGAGAAGCCAACCAACGGACGAACTCTCCCTCATCAGGTACCGTGGCAATCTCCGATTTGTCTTTAAAAATAAACAACCCGGCCACTCCGTTTTCTGAAGAAGGTTCCTCTTTAAACTCTTCATTATTATACGACCAACGGCAAGAAAAATCTTTTGATATACCGATGTAATTTGTATCTGCCGAAACCGAATTATTAACGGCAGATAATACTAAATCACACCAAATTAACATAAACTGTTCTTTAGGCGGGATGGTTTGCAAAGCAGCCGGCAGCCCCGAGCATGTTCCCTTCTTATCCGCATCAATGACTTCATAATCAACTTCGGCAAATGCTTTTAGATAGCGTTTCAGTGTCTCTTTTTGATAGTCGGCAATAATTTTAAACTTGGCAGTAGGATATTTCTTAAACAAATGAAATATCATCGGCAAATTATCAACGGGTACAAGTGCTTTTGGTTTATTTGCCGTTAAGGTTTCCAATCTGGATCCACGACCACCTGCCTGAACGATTATGTATTTCATTTTGCAACTCCTCTACATGCTGCTTTTTGTAATTTCCATTTTTCTTTGTATTTTTTTCTGAGTCTTCCGAAGGTACACATAGATAACAAATGGTATTTAAATCTTTTATACTTAGATGGCCTGATGACAAATTTACCTTTTTGTTTTTCCGATAGATATAATCTAAATGTTGACTGTAAAATAACCTCAGAACAAATTTTATCTGCAATTTTAAAATTAGTTTGCTTATTGAACTCCACGGTCCGTTCTATAAAATCACTTAAAAACAGCATTGGACTTTTTCCGGAACAAACTCCGTTATCCAGACGGCGATAAACCGTTGTGGGGCGATCAATATAATAATACTTGCCTTGTATTAAAAACCAATAGAACTGGTTAAAATCAAAAAGTACTACTTCTTTATATTTAATTTCAGCCAGATGCAAAAATTCCGTTCTTAACATCCGTGCTGACTGATAAGGAATATAGCCACCGTTATTGATTGGAAAAAAATCGTCGTAAGAAAATATTTTTTTGGTTTTTAAGATCGGATTATTTAAAACTAAGATATTATTTTCATATTCGGTGTTTTTAATTGAAGCATTGACAATCCACGTATTTGTTCCGCAAAAACTGCACTCCGGATGTTTTTCCATGGCGTCAATTTGCAATTGTAATTTTTCATCATCACACCAATAGTCGTCGGTTTCCGTAAGTATGCAATACTTTGTATCAACCGATTTATAAGCACGCCAAATATTGGCTTGCGCGCCCGTGTTTTTTTCAGCAATATGCGCTTCAATCAATTTCGGATATTTTTTAGCATATTCGCGGATAATGTCCGAGCTACCGTCGGTAGAAGCATCGTCAAAGATCTTAATAATAAACGGATATTTCGTTTTTTGGGATAACACACTATCTATGCACTTTCGGACATACGGTGCATGATTATAAGTTATTAGTAAGACGGTGCAAATGGGTTTCACTTTAGCTTCTCCAATCCATCAGAACGTCTAATCCGTCCACATCAAATACCGGGATATGATGCGCACTAGCCACTTTACGCCGTTCCTGATAGGCGTTGTCAATAAAGATGGCCTCGTCAGCTTGAATATAATCGGCCTTATTATCGTCCGGCTTGATATGAATAATTTGGCTAAACAGCGATTTATCAATATGATAGTGTTTCATACTTTCATAAATTTCTTTTTCGTGTTTAGTCAGTAAAATCACTTTTTTGCCTTGATTTTGGCATTGGTACAAAAACCAAATAGCTTTTAAATTTATTTTGCCGCGCAACGTGAGGGTATCGTCAAAATCAAAATAGACTGTGTCATACACATAATCTATTTTGTAACGACGAATCAGCGAACTATCCATTTGCACTTGATACGAATTTGGCTCCACGGAGATATCATATCCCATTACCGTGTAAACAGAAAGCAACGGCAAATTGATACCACGCGCACGGGTAAGTGCCATCGTGCCTGCACACCGGACGGAAACTTCCAACAATTTCCATTTGCCCTGTGCGTCTTTTTTGATTTGAAACCACCACAACCCTAAGAAAGAAAGCTTTGAATTGATCGTTTCGGCAATATGTTGGATTTCCGGTGTTAATTCTTCGGTTTTTCCCGCCACAGACACGCCAGCCATTAACCGTTGGCGCGAACGTGGGGAAACCACCCGCAATTTTCCGTCCTTGTCCGTTAAACAATCTACGGTATATTCTTCACCGGGCAAATATTCGCAAATAACATAATCACTTAACGCAATATCCGCCGCGTCTGCCCGCGATTTGACGAGTTGGGCCCCCACACTACCTTGCCCCTCTTTGGGTTTGATAAAAACAGGAAAATGCGTAAGTGCTGGGTATATTTCCGGCAAGAAAGTTGCCCCGGCCAATGCCCGGTATGTTTTTTCTTTATCCCTACAAATCTCGGCCGTTTTTAAACCCGAACAAATAACTTTCGCTTTTATCTGATGTAAATTTTCTGCCAAGAACTTGGCCACCGTATCATGCGTAGGGAAAACAACATCAATTTGTTTTTCTGTTAGCAATTCATTAAATTTCTCAAGAAAATTTGGCGCAGTGATAAGCGGCAAACCGGACACGTAATTTTCAAAAACATAACTCCCGTGTCGTTCAATACTGGAAGCCCCCCAAACAGCAATATTGACGCACGTTGCCAACGCATCGTGCAACTCAACCGAATTGATTTCCCCCGCCGGAAAGACAAGCACGTTAATCATAAAGCACCTCCAGCATCCGTTTCATCTCCGGCTCGCCATATCGTTGGTCAATAGGCAAAGGCAAAAGATATTGTTGTAATATAAGTTCAAATGAATTTTTGGGACAAATTTTTTCAAGTCCGGGCCAATACAGTGCTACATAAATTTTATGTTGTATAAGTTTTTGACGAAGCCCCGGCTTATCTATCAGCAACGGATACACCATGGGCACGTCGTGCGAAGATAGATCTAAGTTAAGTTGGTTCACGCCGGCAAGGGCTTGGTGTAAAATTTGAAAATTAGCTAACCGTCTGTTTCGCACAAGGTTATAATCAATATTACCCATGAGTGCTCGGGTTAGTTTTGACATTTTGCAAACGGGTTGGCCGATTAACATTTTTTCGTTTTCTTGAAAATCTGCATACCCGGCAGAAGCACTCAAGTCATATCTTTTTAACAAATGTGCACAAACATTGTAAGAGACGGCGGATTCTTCCGCAAGAGCGATTTGCTTATCACATATGGCTAGTCCCCCGTCAGGCAAACCGAAAAATTTGCGCGGGCAATAAAACGCAGCCAACCCCTGTTTAGGAGCAAAGAAAGCCTGCGCATTGTCCACAATGATGTTAGGATACTGACGGGTCAATACGTCTATATATTTCCCTTTTATCCCAAAATAATTATTTACCAAGACAAAGGCCTCTTGCGGAATATTTTTTAAATCAATTTCCAACTTGGAATTTACCGGATAATACGAGAGTTGGACGTTCTCTTCGCCCAATGCTTGCCACACCACCGGGCATGTGTAATACGGAACAAACAAGTGTGTAATATGATTGGCCCGGATGATATAGCGTAGTGCATTTCGGGCAGAATTAAGCAAAACCGCTCCCGTATGATAAGGAGCTGTATGCCCGCATTCCAAACCGAAATAACCGCCAATCTCATTAGATAAGCTCATAATTATCCAACATTTTGTTAATTTCTTCCGGAGAATTAAACATCATTACGTCAATAATAGACAAACCCGGCACAAAAGGATTTTTAAATTGACAATAAGGCACAAAATGAGTTTTTACAAAATGCAAGACAACCCCGACCTGCTGAAAAGAGGATACACTATATAATGTTTGCCCGCCAATAGCATTGACATATTCTGTTCCACCTAACCTTAAACAAATATCAATGACTTTTTCCTGTCCTTTTAAAGAGTTATCTTTCTCTATTTGTGATGACACCACAATTTGTGTTTTTATATTTAGATACTGTACTATGAGCCTAAATTGTTTCTCTAATGCCTTGGAAATAAGCAAAGAATCATCTAGAACAACACTCTGAATCATTGGAAATACCTGATTAAAAAAAGGGGCCTTTTTATAAGCTTGTTCAATGGTTTTTAGTAGTTTGTCTTTAATTCTCATATCGGACACGATGTTAACTTGATTTATTGGTTTAAAAGCCGACGCGCCCTCTAAAGGCAAGGTAATTAAGTGCGCCTTCCCATTCAACAGAATATTATTCCTGTTTATCCATCCGTTTTTAATATAATTTACATCGTCGTAAATAACATATTTATCTACCAACTTTACTAACTGCCAGTATCCCAAATATGGGAAAAAATAAGGTTGCATGATACCAATCTTCATATATTTTCTCTCACAATAGAACAAATGCGTTCCACCTGTTCTAATGGCAATTTCGGGTACAACGGCAAACAGGCAATACGCGAGCAAATATCTTCCGATACCGGACAAGCTTGTTTATCTTCCAAATAAGGCAACGTATTTAAGGACGGATAAAAATACCGCCGCGGATAAATTTGCTCCTTATTTAACGCTTGGAACACACGCAACAATGTTTGTTCATCTTTAAACAGCACAGGATAATAGGCATAATTATATTGCAGGTCCGGTTGCGGTTTTGGACGTGAAACATAGCCGGACAATTCTTTATCATACATTTCGCAAATTGCTTTGCGTTTGGAAATAATTTCTGCCAAATGCGGCAGGATAGCTAACCCCATAGCCGCATGAAATTCCGACTGTTTCCCGTTGATACCTAATTGGTAATGCGTATCTCCCAAATGTCCGAAACGCTTGGCCAAATCTAATTTGTGATTTGTTTTTTCGTCGTGCACAATACAGGCGCCGCCTTCTACCGTGTGGAACAATTTGGTGGCGTGAAAAGAAAGAGTGGACACATCTCCGTAAGAAACTAACGCTTTATTTTTATACACCGATCCAAATGCATGGGCAGCATCATAAATAACTTTCAAACCATGCTTTTGGGCAATTTGTTCAATTTTTTCCACATCACACGCATAGCCAAATACGTGTACCGGCATGATCGCCCGCGTTTTAGGAGTAATGGCGACTTCTATTTTCGCCGGATCTATCGTAAAATTATCCGGTTCTATATCCACAAACACCGGTTTGCAACGTTGCCACAAAATACTGGACGTAGTAGCTACATAAGAAAAAGGAGTGGTAATAATTTCGCCGTCGCGGATATCAAGGGCCTCTAAGGCCAATTGGAGCGCAATTGTTCCGTTAGTAACATACTGCAAACGCGCCACATCAAGCAACTCCTGTAATTGTTTTTCCAGTTCACACACTAACGGGCCCTGATTGGTCAGTTGTTCATTGTGATAAATTTGCGTAAGCCACTTTGTGTACTCGGCTTGTGGCGGTAAAAAAGGCTTAGTAACAAAGATTTTCTCCATAATAAAACAGGACTCCCAGTGAATTAGGAATCCTGTTATATCACAAAAAGTGCAAGAAAAACATTGTGCCGCGCACAGCTATGCCAACCCCTACGGATAACAAACAGCCGCGGCCACATAACAAAGCATTACCTTATATAAAGCAATACCTTATATATGCACCCGGCCCTCTCTTAGCAAGGGATCAGCTTGCCAAGAAAGGACCTTGAACAGCTATCTTGGGACGGGATTAGCACGTTTTTCAACGACTTCCTATTCTACAATAGGATTCCCAAAACAGAATAAAATTTATCTTTCCCTATTCTAACATATTTAGGGAACACTGCAAATCAACCTAAACGGTTATTTTGAACTAGTAGTTCACGCAGCATTGCCAACTCGCCGGCATACATTTCAGCCGCCTGCGCGGGTGTATAGGCACTGCGATACGTCCAATTTTCCTCGCCCACCGTACCGGGCGTATTCACGCGGTCGGTCGTGCCGATAACATCTTGCCACGAGAACATCACCAAGGCCGAGGCACTCCCTAATACCCGGTTCAAAATAGCGCGTTGTGTATTTAAATTCCACGGCACGTTGCCATCGGTCTTTTGGGCGGAAATCATTTCCCAGATATTGGCCCGTTCCTGTTGGTCCATTGTTTCCCACCAACCGCGCACGGTTTCGGTATCGTGCGTGGACGTGGTGGCAAGAGATACCGCCGGGTAATTGCGCGGCTCGCGGTAATAGCCGTTGTCCTCGCGCTCCCAACGTAGCACCTTATATCCGGGGATACGCATATCTACGAGCATCCGCCGCACATAATTAGGGATAACCCCTAAATCTTCGCCCACGGCCAATTTACCGTGCGCTTCTTCTTGCACCATGTGCAAAAACGCATACCCGCGGTCAATTTGGTTTTGTTCGCCTTCTATATCAAAAGCGCCCACCGTATCGTCAGGTGCAAAAACGTAGGTACGGAAAAACCCCACCAAATGGTCTAAGCGGAACACGTCGTAAAGTTCCGTTACGCGGCGGATTTTGCGCCGCCATAAATCTAAATTGTGTTGGTGTTGGTATACCCAATCGTAAGCGGGCAGGCCCCACTTTTGGCCTCCCTCGGAAAATTGGTCTGCCGGCGCACCGATTTCGTAACCCAGCCGGTAATTTTCTTTTTCGGACCACACTTCGGCACTATCCAAATTGGTACCAAACGGGATATCGCCAAAAATCAGCATACCGCGTTGGGCCGCAAAATTTTTCGCTTCGCGCAGTTGTCCGTCCAATATCCACTGGACGTAGGCAAAGAATTGCACATATTCGCGGTGGTGCGCTTCAAACGCATCCACGGCGGAGCTATTAAATTGGCGCAATTCTTCCGGCCACTCTAACCACGTTTGCCAGCGGTAAAATTCTTTGAGTGCACGAAACAATTTATACCCGCGCAACCATCCGGCCTGTGCGCTTTGGTAGGCCTCAAACGCCAAAAAACGCGGCGAACGCACGCTTTGTTCTTGTGCTAAAAAAGTTTGATATCCCAACCACAATGCTTTTAATTTAGCTTGTTTAACTTCACCAAACGGAGCTTTGGGCGCATTGTGCCATTGTTCAATTTGCGGTTTTAACTTAGCAATAAATTCTTGTGCTTGCGGGCTGTGGCAGATATCTTCCACCGCGCCAATATCGGTGTACACCGGGTCGGTAGCAAAAGCAGTCATGGCCGAGTAGGGGCACGTGATACCGGGGGCGGTTTCCTGCAACGGCAAGATTTGTAAAATTTTAATTCCTTGCGTAGCCAAAAAGTCGGTCCATTCCCGCAAGGAGGCAAAATCACCCACGCCCCAATCGTTTGGGGTTTTCATGGCGGACAGCGGCAATAAAATACCGCACGAACGTGAAGAAAGCAATTGCTCTTGAATCGTCATATTTTATTTTTTAGCGATCGCTTCAATTTCCACCGAACTGCCTTTAGCCAAAGCCGCTACTTGCACGGTAGTACGGGCGGGCGGATTCTCTTTAAAAAAGGTGCTGTACACATCGTTCATTTCGGCAAATTGGGTTAAATCGGTCATATAGACGGTCGTTTTGAGCACATTTTTAAGCGAGCTACCTGCTTTTTTAAGTACGGTTTCCAAATTGGTTAAAATAAGTTCGGTTTGTACGCGCACGTCACCGTTGAAAATTTCGCCGGTGACAGGATCTATCGGCACAATGCCGGTAGTAAAAATAAAACCGCCGTCTTCCACGGCTTGTGAATAACACGCAATGGGTTTAATGGTGCTGATGTTGATTACTTTTTTCATAATTCCTCACTAAACAAAAATACATAAAATCTCTTTTTATATAGTAGCAAGGCCAAAGGCGTATGTCAAACGATTTTTCCGGCGGGGAAACAAAAAAATTTTGACGGAAGTTTTTAAAAAGTGCTATAATAAATTATCGCTTAAAAAGCGATGCAACGAAACAGTTGCACGTTGGTTGTAGTTTTTGATATAATAATTAGGTCGGGTTTAACCGATGCTTGATTAAACCGCCTAAAGTTGATTTTTTTGCGCTCGTAGCTCAGTGGTAGAGCATCCGCCTTTTAAGCGGGGGGCCGTGAGTTCAAGTCTCACCGGGCGCACCATTTAATGCCTTCTTCGTCTATCGGTTAGGACGTCGGATTTTCAATCCGAAAAGAGGAGTTCGATTCTCCTAGAAGGCGTTTTTTAATGCCCTGCGAAAGCGGGGCATTTTGCCTTCTAGGTTTGAATTGAACTCCCGCCCCTTTAGGGGCGCCGGAGCGTCAGCACAGGCGGGGATAAAATAGGAGCAAAATCTATGTTGTTAGCACGCAGTGCTTTAGATTTTGCGTGTTTTGCCGGGAGGCAAAAAACGATTCTCCTAGAAGGCGTTTTTTTATGCCCCGCGCGAGCGGGGCATTTTGCCTTCTAGGTTTGAATCGGACTCCCACCCCTTTAGGGGCGCCGGAGAAATGCAAGACGTGCTTGTAGTGAGAGTGCTCTTTCGTGTGTTCCCTCGCCCCTTGCGGGAGAGGGTGGCCGAAGGCCGGGTGAGGGGTACAACAGAACAAAGAAATAACTTTATTGATTACCCCTCATCGGTTTATTCGGACTTCGTCCGCTAAACCACTTCCCCCGCAAGGGGGGAAGACATTTTAAAACACATTTTTATGTCAGGGTAAACCCTGACCTACAAAAGCTAATAATGGCACAGAAAAAGGCCGGGGCTTCTGCCCCGGCCTAAGAACATCTTCACACGTTAGTTTAGTGGGAACACGTACAATCCCACGTACCCGTCACACAAGAACAATTCTTCCAGGTGCCCCAACTGCTACACCCGCAGGACCAAACCGTTCCCGACGGGCAATTGTGATTTATTTCCGCATAGTAGAAAGAGAACATCCGTCCTTCTGCGTTATACGTACCCCAATTAGGGTTCCACGTATCATCAAAGTCCTTTTTGATTGCTGCGGGTATAACATACCCGTTTCCGCCGATGTCCGTAGAAGGATAGCACCCGCAGTTACCCGAGGATATACAGCATGAACCGCTCGGTTTGTTACTTTCCGAACAGCCGTTGTAGATGGGCGTACAAGCACCGCAACCGTCATAGTGATATTTCCAACCATAAGTCGCCGTACAAGACCACTGTTGCGTTCCGGGATAACCGTTCGTACAAGTACAAGAGTTCGCACTCGGAGCCGTGCCACAGCAAGATGAGGTCGGGCTACAAGCAGAGTATGCTTCACTGCCCGTTTTCCATTTCTTGGTGGCAGTATTACAATAGTGGGTTTTCTTACCGCAGTTAGACGGATACGAACTATCCGGCGTACAAGCCACGTTAGGATCGTTGGCTGTACATTCTATGGCAGAACAGTTAGACGTGTTCCAGGAAGTTTCACAGGTCTCAGTACCGTCGGAATTACATGTACACGTGCGAGTCTTTTGACCCGTATACCCCGAGCCGCACGAAGCGGTTTCTGTGCGGGTTTCTCCGGCGTTACAACGGCAGGTTTGGGAAGAATTCCAGTAACCGTTATTGCCGCAAGTTCTGATATACGTACCGGCATAACCGTTGGTAGTACAACTGCCGCCCGTCTGTGTCTGAGATGTAGCCGTACAGTTACCGTACGTCCAAAAGCCGTTAGCATCACACGTTTTCGTTTTTTCACCACACTCGTTACAAGCTACGGAATCGCCGGTTTGGCCGGGCACACACTCTAAGGTTTGGCATGCACTTTCATCCGATGCGGTAATTTGGGCACCGGTCCACGTCCATGCATGGTTAGAACATACTTGCTGTTCCGTACGGGTAGCACAATTGGCAGGGCCTTTTCCGTTGGGGGTATAGTTTACCTCACGCAAAGAAGCGGCACTTCCGCCGACACATTCGCCCCATTCCCACATACCCGTTACGTTATTGCAAGAATGTGTACGGGTACCCGTACAATCACAAGCTACGGAAGTATCACCTGTTCCGTCGTCATCACACGTATCGGTCGGCCCACACTCTAAAGAGGAAGTCATATAGTCCGCTTTGGCCATAAGTTCCGTACGTGTCGGATAGTCTTTATTTAATTTACTGCAATAATCTCCGTCACAGCTGATACGGCCGTCGGCAATAGACGGCATCTGCAACGTGTATCCTTTGTCTTTACTCGTCGCTTTGATGCGCCGTCCCGTCAACGTATACGTAAAATTATTAGATTCTGCTTTGGACGTATCGCCCGGCACAGAAGCCAATTTGATATCCCCGTTCTCTATAAACGGTGTAAAATCTTTCGTATATATCTTGTTTAGTGAACAGCGTTGCTCTTGTTCCGTGCGAATCGCCGCCATCACTTCTTCCGCTTCCGTCGTTTTGCGGGTTTCCATTACTTTGTTGAATTTCGGTAACACCACCGCCGACAGAACACCAATTACAATTACCACAATCAGCAGTTCTGTTAGCGTAAATGCTTTCTTTTTACTATTCATGATTCCTCCTCTAATTTCCCCGGCACGACGCCGGGCCCCATAGTGGGAGGCAACGGCAGACGCGCCCAAAGGCCGTGCCTTTAAGCGCAAAACGCTCCTCCCTCACGACAGGGCTGACACTAACAATGTATCAAAAGCTATCTTTTCTGTCAAGGTATTTAGAAGAAAACCGCCCCATAAATAAACAGAGCGGTTTTACATAAGATGAGTAATTAGTTTTAGGGCAAAGGCCGCTGCGAAGGATCTTTTTCTTCGGTCGGATGAATTTGGTCGGCCACTTCGCGGTAAACGGCAAAATCGCCGCGCCCGTGTTGCTTAACCACATACAATGCTTGGTCGGCTTTTTCCAACAACTCATTGGCCGTGGCTCCGTCTGCCGGGAAAGAAGATATCCCTTGGCTGATACTCAAATGCTCCGGTTCCACCGCATTGCGGTCCGGCAACACCACTTCACTAATGCGTTCTTTTAAGCGGCGCGCGATGACTTTGGCCTCTTCGCTATTGGTACGCGGAAGCATAATCATCATTTCGTCTCCGCCAAAGCGGCAAGGCACATCCGTCTGGCGCAGAGAAGAGCGGATAATTTTGCTGACGGCTTTTAACGCCCAATCGCCAATTTGGTGACCGTGCTTATCGTTAATTTGTTTAAACCAATCAATGTCCATAATAATTAACGAGAGCGACAAACCAAAACGTTTAGCGCGGTAGATTTCTTCGGCAAATTTTTCGTTGAAATAGCGGCGCACGGGAAGTTTAGTCAGTTCGTCGTAGTTAGACAATTCCTGTACCCGCTCAAACAAGCGCGCGTTATCAATAGTAAGCGCCATTTGGGTAGCAAACTGTTGGAGTGAAATAAAGTCCAAATAGCCAATTTTCCGGCGGGACAAGATATTATCAAACGTCAAAAAACCTACTTTGGTGCGCTGTACTTTAAGCGGCAAATAAATCACACTGCGTTTGGCACGGTACGTGGCGGAAGAATCAAACACTTCTTTTAAAATTTGTTTTTCTTCTTCACGCAAACTATCGCCGGATTCGTGCGTAACCTGACCGGAAATATCCACCCCCAGCACCGATTTGATACGGGTACCGTCGGAGTTAGTAAGATACAAGTGTACGCGGTCAAAATGGAAATAGCGTTGCACCCCTTTTAAAATCAGCTCCAGTCCGTCGTTTAACCGCAAAGACGACGCAAAAATAGTAGACAAATCGTTCAGGGCCGTAGATACACTTAAGCGTTGGTTTTTAGCTTGATCAATTTCCGTGTTATGTAAGTTGTGCGAAATTTCCGCACCTAAATCTTTAATTAAATCAATTTCCGCGTCGGTAAACACACGGTTTTTGCGGAAACGTTCTAAGCGAAGCACCCCCACTTTTTCGCGCATGAACGAGTGGACTTCCCCCGCTTTAAGCTCCATAGACGGGCGCAACCACCGAATAAGCACATAAAGAGCGGGGTAGCTTAAATCGGTCGTTTCCGCCACACCTTGTTGTAATAACTGGCGCAAGAAAGCCGGCTCGTTAGCCACGGAAATATCTTCCTGCATATCCATACAATATTCTTTCTTGCACATCATTTTAAGCGACAAAATCGCCCGTTCCTGTTGCCAGTCAAAAAAGTAGACACGGTCCAACTTAAATAAATCGCGCAAGGCCGGCAAAGCGCACTCCAACAATTCCCGTTTATCTTGGAACGATTGGTTAATTTGTTTATGGAATTTATAAAGCGTGTAAGATTTTTTATCAAACATATCTTATCCCTTATAGATAGAAAGCAATAATTCAATTTCCTTAGCGGTCATATCCAGCTCGCGGTCCAGCGATGCCTGCGTAAACCGATGCTCCACAATTTGGGCCGCACACATGGCCAGTACGCGTTTTAAAATCTCCATAACTGTTCCCATAATGACCATATTAGGGAGTATATGGGAGGATGCCAAAATTTCCCGGTATACCTGCAAACGCGGCGCGGAAGAAATTAACGATTCAAACGCTTCTTCAAACGCCGGAAACGCCTCAATCATGCGGCTGTAGCGAAGTTGGATATCGGGCCGGGCGCAGAACTTAATAAATTTAAGCGCGTCTTTTTTATGTTGGGAAAATGTACTGATAAAGAAATTCATACCGGATAAATACGCCGCCGATTGTTCCCCGGCTGCCGGCACAGGTAGCGTGCGCACGCGCATACCGCGTTGGGCACTAAACATACTGATACCTTGTTTGCGGGAAATCATCATACTGGCCTTGCCGGACATGATCGTCCCGAGCGAGCCGCGCTCGCGCAAGATAGGCATATACTCTTTTAACGCCAGCGTCACATAATCGTGCAAGGCCTCTTTAAATTCTTTGGAACCGACCAATGTAGCGGCCCGGTCCTCGGTAAAGAAGTTAAGTCCGCGGCTCCACATACACGGCAAGGCATTACGCATAGAAAGCGAGCCGCGCCAATCGCTATTTTGCATGGGGTAATAGCCGGGCACTTCGCTAAACTCTTTACGCAGTGCCTCGCAAGTAGTAAGCAGGCCCGACCAGGTTTTTAAATCTTCCTCGGGGTGAGAAGACACCCGTTTGAGATGGTCGGCCCGGTAGTGCAAAGCACTCAGATCAAACCACCACGGGTACGAATACATATCTTTGGTACCGGGTTGGTAGCAATTTTCTTTAAGCGGCACTAAACAATCGGTCAGCGAAAGTCCGGGATCTAATTGCGATAGATTTTCAGCAATACCGGCTTTAACAATCAAGGCCGTCCAGTAATGCGGAATTTGGATTAAGTCCGGCATTTCTTCATGGGTGGGGTCTTTAAGCGTAAAAATACGCCGCCACAGCACGTTGCGCGTAAATACGCGCACCGACACCTCAACAGACGGATTCTCTTTTTTAAAGAGTGCTACTAACGTAGCATAATCTTCCATCGTTTTCGCGCCCGAATCAGGCATAACCCATAAAATCATATCTTACCCCAATTACGTACTTTCCGGTTTGGGTCAATGTTAATATCCGCGCGCAGCGGCTGACCCGTTTTCTCTGCGTATTGTAACTTTTTATAAGCACAAAGTGCAATCATAGCGGCATTATCGGAGGATAATTTACGCTCTACAAAATGCACGTGCACCCCTTGCTTACCGCCGCGGGCCTGCATCTCTTGGCGCAGTAGCGTATTAGCCGCCACCCCCCCGCCTACGGCAATATGTTTAACTTTATATTTTTTAGCGGCTAATAATGTTTTAGTTACAAGCGTATCTATCATGGCTTGTTCAAAACTGGCACACACATCGGGCACGCTGACTGTTTTATGATCCCGCAGGTAATAACTAACCGCCGTTTTGATACCGCTAAACGAAAACTCCCACGTACCGGGCAACAACGGGCGCGGAAACGCAATCGCATCGCGCCGACCTAACAGGGCTTGTTTAGACACTTGCGGCCCACCCGGATAGGCAAGCCCCAAGAGTTTGGCTACTTTATCAAAGGCCTCGCCCGCCGCGTCGTCACGCGTGCGGCCCAACACTTTATATTCGCCATATCCTTTGACATACCACAACTCCGTATGTCCGCCGGACACAATCAAAGCAATCAGCGGAAATTCAAGCCGCTCTTTAGCTTGCGTTCCTTCAAAATCACACGCAAATAAATGACCTTCCAAATGGTTTACGCCGATAAGCGGCACTCGTTTAAATTGGGCCAATGTTTCGGCGGCTACCCGTCCAACCATAAGCCCGCCGGGAAGTCCCGGCCCGCTGGCAAACGCCACATAATCAAGCGGCCGATCGCCCAACGCTTCGGAAATGACCGTGGCAATTTTGGCCGCGTGCGCGCGGCTGGCCAGCTCCGGCACGACGCCGTGGTACTTTTTGTGCTCGTCAATTTGGGAATAAATCACGTTGGTAATTAGTTCGCTGCCGCCTTTTAATAAGGCCGCAGACGTTTCATCACACGTAGATTCTATCCCTAAAATCGTAAAATTATTTTTCATCTTCTTCTGTTTTTTCTTCTTCCGGTGTTTCGGTTTTTTTAGTTTTGTCGGCTTTACGTTTAGCCGCTTCTTCTTTGCTTTTGGCTTTGGCGTCTTCTAATTTTTCTTTACCTGTTAAAATAGAAACCGCTTTATCTAACACCGGGTCCTTGGCTTTAAATTCCAATACCGGATCTTTTTTCCCGGGCACGTATACCACATCGCGGTACGGCTCAAATACTTTAATTTCATCTTTGGGTTTGACCGGTACTTCAATATCCGGCCAAATACCGCCTTCGTCGGCTTTTTCTTTGTTGCGGTAGTCGCGGTGAATCAGTTTGCCAGACGGCGTATAATAGTGAGCAATCGTTAAGCGTAACCCGGCCCCGCCGGCAAGCGGCATCACTTGTTGGACACTGGCTTTGCCGAAACTGCGTGTTCCCACCACAAAGGCCCTTTCGTGATCCTGCAAAGCCCCGGACACAATTTCGCTCGCGCTGGCTGAACCCTGATTAACGAGCACCGCCATCGGCAAATTAGCATACGTCCCATCGGAAACGGTTTTAAATTCCTGGTAATACTCCGGTTTGCGGCCCTGCGTGTAAACAATCATCTTATCGCCCGGTAAAAACAGTTTGGCAATATCTACTGCCCCGGTTAACAAACCACCGGGATTAAAACGCAAATCTAATACGAGCGACTTCATCCCTTGTTTTTTCAAAGACGTTAACGCCTTTTGCACTTCCTCTAAACTGTGTCCCGAAAAATCTACCATATATAAGTATCCGACATGCTCCGGCAACATACGGTAGTAAACCACTTCGGGTACGATTTTTTCGCGTTTCAAACGGATATCGGGAATTTTTTGATATTCCCCGGTTTTTTCGTCTTTGCGGCTGAGCGTCAGCTTAACTTTACTACCCACCGTACCGCGCATGAGTTCCACCGCTTCGTCCAACTCCATATCGGAAATATCTTTATCATCTACAAATAAGATACGGTCTTGCGGCATAATGCCCGCTTTAAAAGCCGGCGTACCCGGCATGGGGGTCATCACCGTTACAAAACCGTCCTGTTTTTGCAAGCGGATACCTAACCCGCCAAATTCGCCGCGGGTATCGTTCTTTAGGTTTTTGTAATCTTTGGGATCTAAGTATTGGGAAAAATCGTCCAATTCCCCCACCACCCCGCGAATCGCGCCTGAAATAAGTTTATCGGTATCGGTACGCTCTACATAATTTTCCTTCACAAATTCTATTACGTCCACCAACACGCGAAGTTGCTTTAAACTGCGCTCCGCCGCCCCGTAAGCATACGGAAACAGCGTTCCCACAAAAAAGATAACAGCGGCCAACACCGCGTAACGGTTTAATTTTTTTTCTTTCATAATTCCTCTTATTCTAACCAAAGCAACGGATCAACCGCCGTGGTGCCTTGGCGTATTTCAAAATAAACAGCACTCTGCCCGGTGCCGGAAGAAGCTTGTGTATCTTGTCCGGCGGTACCCAGTACGCCCTGTTGCGGCAGTTTATCGCCTACGGCAACTTGAATTTCCCGCAGGAAACCGTAAATCGTAAAGAACCCTTTATTATGGTCCACAATTACTACATTACCATAGGACCGAAACGGCCCGGCATAAATAACGCTACCTTGTTCTACCGTGCGCACGGGCTCGGCACTGCGCGCGGCAATTTTGATACCGTCGCGGAAGATCCACGTATTTAAATCAGCCCGGTATTCTTTGCCAAATTTGCTGATCACTTGGCCTTTTACCGGCCACGGTAAACTGTTAGGCGCGGCTGAAATTTGCGGGCCGGTGCCCTGTTTGGCAGATGCATTTGCTTGTTTTTTGGCGGCGGCCTTGCGTTTGCGCTCAAACGAGGCCAACAAATCATTTAAGGCGGCGGCAGATTTATTAAGCTCGTTAATTTCCTTACGCACGGCGGCCGCTTTTCGTTTGGTTACATCCAAATCTTGTTTTTTCTTATTAAACGATTTGGAAATAACTTGTTGCTCTTCGCTGATGCGTGAGCTTTGCGCCAGTAACTTTTTGTTACGTTCTTCAAACGTATGGATACGGTTTTTGGCTTCCTCATTAGCCGCTTGTAAAGCCGCGGTAAAGACGGTTTTATGCGTGAGCATACGATCCACAAAAATGTCTTGCTCTAAACTATATCCGCCCACACACAGCGGACAATCCGGCGTAAAATAATACTCTTCCAATTCCGCGGCAGACACGCCTTGCCACATCGGGATACTGCGCTCCAACGCGGCACGTTTTTCTTCTACGGAAAGTAAATTTTGCTCCAACGCGGAAATATCCGACTCTACTTTATTTTTTAACTGTTGTGCACGCACTTTTTGATTTTCAAGTGCGGTCATTTCCTGTGAAATTTTTTTCTCTTGTTCGCGGTATTTTTTGAGTTCGCTTTCCTTTTGGGCGGCTTCTTTTTTGAGCCGCTCAATTTCGCGTTTATGATCGGCGGCATTGCCCGCTTGCAACGGGCCGGCCGCTCCTAAAAACACTAAAAGAAAAACTAAAATCTTTGCCATTTTGACAACGTCCACCCAAAAAGCCCGCAAAATACAACGAGTAAAATTTCAAGTGCAGGCGACACAAACTGTTGCACGGCCTGCGATAAAAACCCGGTGGGATACACCAGCAAAGCCACCAACACCATAGCCGACAATGCCGCCAATATCCCGGAAAACATACCGCTTACAAAATGGCTCACGCGTTTTTTGCTTGGGTATGCTTCCACCAAAAACATAAAAGCCAAAAACAGTAACAGTGCCAGTAACATCGTCGTACGCAACAATTTGACGCATAAGCCCGTCATAAACACCAGTTGGGCGTGCTCTTCGTTATAATGCGGCATAAGTTCCTTATATTCGGCTACCAAATTGGCTACCAGCGAAGATACGTTTCGCACCGCCGCCGGCGTCAAACGCAGTTCAAAATACGCCGGCATTTTATTGCGCCCCATTAAGAGCAATGACTCGGCCAGTTGCGGGTTCTGACGCTCCACCACCGCAAGCGCATCTTGCGAAGAAAACAATTTTACCGAGGACACATCTTCTTTTTGGTTAATCGTTTCGCCCATTTGGGCCAACATGGCGTTATCGGTTTTTCCGTCCACCGTTAAAATCACTTTAAACGAGTCAGCCAACTCCGTATAATACTGACTTAACCGCGTATCCGCCAAAAGAAGTGTTTGCCACAACAGAGCCACCGCAAACACCAACAAAAATAACCGCCGGTGTAGGTGGAGTCCTTGTTTAGCCGTTTTTCCGTTTCCGTTCTTGGACGAAGAAACTTCTTCTTGTGTCATGGTCCTTTAACTCCCGGTTAAGCAATCGTTTTACGGTAAAGCTCCAAATACGTCCGGGCCGATTTATCCCACGATAAATCTTGCCGCATCGCGTTGCGAATCAACCGCAACCATAATTTTTTATCTTCAAATGTTTTGAATACTTTATCCAACGTTTGGCATAAACCTTTCTCGTTAAACGGCTCAATGAAAAACCCGGTCGCGGTTTCTTCGTTTGCGCCGTCGTACCCTTTGACCGTATCCACGAGTCCGCCCACGCGAGAAACCACCGGCAACGTGCCGTATTTCATGGCAATTAACTGCGAAAGTCCGCACGGCTCAAAGCGAGACGGCATTAAGAAAATATCCGCTCCCGCATAAATACGGTGCGCCAGTTCTTCATCTAAACGTCCGTGGTAACTGACGTGGCCCGCGTTGTTGCGAGCCAAACTTTGAAAGGCCTTTTCCAACATCGGGTCACCCGTACCTAAAATGACAAATTGGGCGCGGTTTTTATATTTTTCCACGATATTGACCACTAAATCAAGCCCCTTTTGATAATCTAACCGCGACACAATACCGATAAGCGGTTTTTTGGGGTCGTCAGCCAGTTTGCATTGTTTTTGTAGTGCCTGCTTAGCCGCGGCCTTGCCCTGCACCACTTCTACCGTATCGTAGCCCAGCGGCAACACGGGGTCTAATTCCGGGTCCCAAATTTCGGTATCAATACCGTTTACGATACCGCAGAAATGATTGCTGCGCGCACGCAACAAACCCTCTAAGCCAAAGCCCATAGATTTATCGCGTTGGACTTCGCGCGCGTAGTTGGGGCTGACGGTATTGATGTTATCGGCAAATACGATACCGCTTTTTAAGAAACTGATACCGCCGTAATATTCAAATTTTTCGGGCGTATAATCCACCGGGTGGAAACCCGCCTTACGGAAGGTAGAATACGGATAGTGCCCCTGATAAGCGATGTTGTGAATCGTGTATAAACTGCGGGTGCGCGTATAGAAAGCGTCTAATTTGTAGACGGTTTTTAAGTACGCGGGGATCAGCCCGGTTTGCCAATCGTGGCAGTGAATTAAGTCCGGCCGGAAACCGATAAACTTGCACCCTTCCAATACCGCGCGGCTAAATAAGATAAACCGCTCATCGTTGTCGGCAAATTCGCCGGTGCGGGTGCGGTAGAGTTCGGGGCGGTCAAAATACTTGCGGTTGCCCACAAAAAACACGAGCACATTTCCCCAGTTAATATACGACAAAGAAACCTGTTCAATCTTATCGCCGATCGGCACCAAATACACACCGGGCACTACTTTTAAAGACGATACCCGCACAATGTTGCGGTAATGTGGCAAAAAGAGCAATACTTTATTGCCTTTGCGCGAGGCAAATTGTTGGCACAGCGCGCCAACGACGTCGGCCAACCCGCCCGTTTTACAAAACGGGAACGCTTCACTGGCGGCTAAAACGATATTCATAATTATTTTTCCTCCTGCGGTTGTTGTGCTTCGGTTTGTGACGAAACTTCTACTTCAGCCGCGGACGTTTCGCCCGACTCGGACGACGCTTGCGGCTGCGGCGCGGCAGGTGCCGTTTCTAACGGCAAATCACCCTCCTGCGGCGCGGGTGTATTATCTACAAAAAAATCTCCGCGGTTGTAACTGTTACGCTTGAAGAACGGGTCCACTTCCGTGCCTAATGCTTGCAAGCGTTCCTCGGGGTCTAATTCTTCCAGCGGGATAATCGCCGGCTCGGCGATCGGCGGTAGCGGTTCGCCAAACGGCAAATCTTCTTGTTTTTCGTGCACGTTTTTAGCGGCAAACACTTGTAAATCGGGCAGTTCGGCCAGTTTATTGAGCCCGAACATCCGTAAAAATTCGTCGGTCGTACCGTAAACCATGGGGCGGCCCACCGTGTCTTTTTTACCCACCACACGCACGAGCGAACGCTCCAACAAACGCTCAAGCGGCCCGGCCACATCTACGCCGCGGATGGCTTCCATTTCGGCGCGGGTAATGGGCTGTTTGTAAGCGATAATGGCTAACGTTTCCAAGGCGGCGTTGGAAAGTTTGGTCGTCATTTTTTCGTTATAAAGTTTGCGTACCCAACGACCATATTCGGGCTTGGTAGACATTTGAAACCCACCGCCGATTTCCACAATCTGCATCGCGCGGCCTTGGGCGGCATATTCATCTTGCAACGCGGTAATCACTTCGCGAATTTGTTTGACGTTTGTGCCGTCAATGACGTCGGCCAAGCGGCCGGGTTTGACCGGACGGTCGG
This sequence comes from Candidatus Avelusimicrobium caledoniensis, assembly GCA_900315795.1. Taxonomy (GTDB): domain Bacteria; phylum Elusimicrobiota; class Elusimicrobia; order Elusimicrobiales; family Elusimicrobiaceae; genus Avelusimicrobium; species Avelusimicrobium caledoniense. Next base: position 50,476 of record ONAM01000004.1, on the reverse strand, counting down.
TAATAAAAAGCAAGGTTTCCACAATTTTCTTCAAATCGTCGGTTTGCAATAATTCCTGTTCATTTTCTTGCGCGGGGGCTTGCATCTCCTGCGAAGAAGACTCGGCTTGCGCTTCCAAATTTTCTTGCGGCATTACATTTTGTTCTTCTTGGCTCATACATTCTCCGATTTGACGGTCTCGTCGTTACCGTGCATAAGGGTTTTAAAATCTTTGTCTTTATTTTCAGGGTTTAAATAGATACGGATTTGCCCTTCCTGTTCATCTTGCCGGGCAAGTAATTTCTTAATTTTAATGAGCTCCAACAACGCCATAAAGCAGGTGATAATACCACGCTTTTTGGTTTCGCCCACAAAAATATCGTCCAAAAGCACCCACGTGCGGTTTTTAAGCATATCCACTACTTTTTGCATTTTTACTTCAATAGGAAATTCTTCAATTTTTAACAGTTCAATGCGTTTGCGTTCATCCAACCGCTCAAATGCACGCTTAACGGCGGCAAGCAAATCAAACATCTGCACGTTGATGACTTTTTCCCCGCTGTCAAAAATAGGTGCCGAGCGATAAAATTTATCTTTATTTTCTTCTAACTTTTGGTTTAAATAGGTGCTGGCCTCTTTGTATTTTTGATATTCTACCAGTTTGGCAATTAACTCTTTAGCCGGGTCCGGCCCCTCATTTTCCGACGTAGGGGCTTGGCTGGGCAATAAAGTTTTGGCCTTAATTTGCATCAGCGTACTGGCCATCACCAAAAACTCGCCCGCCACTTCCAAATTCAGTTCTTTCATTACATTTAAGTAATCTAAGTACTGTTTGGTAATTTCGGCAATGTTGATATCGCACACATCTAAATTGTCTTTTTTGATAAGGTGCAAGAGAAGGTCCATCGGGCCTTCAAAGACGTTAATATGTACGTTAATTGCCGCCGGAGCATTTATCATTTAATCACCCGCATTACTTTTTTAACTTTGGTTAAAGTGGCCGCCGCGTTAGCGCGCGCTTTCTCTTTACCTTCAGACACGATTTGCGCCAGTTGCGCTTTATCCTGTTCAAATTCTTTACGCCGCGCGGCAAACGCCGTCAGTTCCGGCTCCATGAGTGCAAAGAGTTCCTTTTTGCACGCCACACAACCTAAAGCCCCCGCCTTGCACTCTTCACAACGTTTGGCACAGTTGGGGTTGTAAATCTTGTGGAACGCATACACTACGCAACCGTCGGGGTTGGCAGGGTCGTTGGCTTTTTTCTTGTTGGGATCGGTAAACATCGTCATTACTTTTTTGCGCACGCTGTCTAAATCTTCCCCCAGCGAAATAGCATTGTTATATGATTTAGACATTTTCCGCCCGTCAATACCCGGCACACGCGCTACGTTTGTATATAAAGGCCGCGGCTCGGTAAAAACTTGTTCGCCGTAGATTTGCTCAAAGCGGCGCATTAAGTCGCGCGCGATTTCCAAATGGGCGGTCTGGTCTTGCCCGACGGGTACAAAAGACGCCTGTTGGATAAGAATATCCGTTGCCATTAGCACGGGATAGCCCAAAAAGCCAAAACAGGAAATTTCTTCGTCGCCGGCGATAGAGGCCAGTTTCTCGCCGAGTGATTTTTCGTCTAATTGTCCGGCGTATTTTTGTTTAAAAAGTTCTTGGAGTTGTTCTTTATATGTCGGGTTTCTCAGTAACCACCCTAACGGCGTAATCATGCCAAGCAAGGTATTTAGTTCACTTACTTCGGGCACGTCCGATTGAATAAAAATCGTGCATTTTTTCGGATCTAGCCCGGCGGTCAGCCAGTCAATAAGCATAGCTTCACTATTGGCGGCTAAATTTTCGGTTTGCTCATAAGCAGTTGTTAAAGAGTGCAAATCTGCCACGAAGAAAAAGCAGTTGTATTTATCTTGCAGTGATACCCAATTTTTAAGGGCCCCGTGGAAGTTGCCCAAATGGAGTTTGCCCGTGGGGCGCATACCGGAAAGTACAATTTTTTGATCTGTCATAAAAAGTCCTCTATAAAATTTGACTAATCAGCGTCAGCACCAGCGTGGCCGGCGGTACGATTAAAAACCGAATCACGCCCGTTAGAATAAGTCCAATCACAATCCACATCCCGTAACGGCTGAAAAACCGGTCGTAAGCGAGTGCGGTATTGACGGGCAACAACGCCGTAACAATGCGCCCGCCGTCAAGCGGCGTAATGGGCATTAAATTAAATACGGCGAGCATTACATTTACTAAAATGCCGTATTGCAAAAACACAAACATGCTTTGCACGGTGTTTGCCGATAAAACACCCTGCAACAAAATAACAATTTTAAGCATAATAGCAAAAATAACAGCCAGTACCAAATTGATCGCCGGCCCGGCCAACGCCACTTTGCCCATATCTTTACGTGGCGAGGGCAACCGCAAGGGGTTAATCGGCACAGGTTTAGCCCAACCGAACATCGGCATCCCGGTAAAATAACACAACAACGGCACACCGACTGTACCGACGGGATCAATGTGTGGAATAGGGTTTAACGTAAGCCGCCCGGAATAATACGCGGTAGTATCGCCCAAGCGGTAGGCGACGTAGCCGTGGGCAAACTCGTGCAAGATGATAGAGAAAAACAAAATCGGTATAAAAAACACGAACTCCATATATGGTATATTCTACTAATTTATACCGCTTTATGCACAGTAAGCAAGGGATAAATTTAATACAAAAAGGTTATAGCGTCATAATATGCTACTAAATTTATCAAATTATCAAAAGCATACAAATTTTTAAAACCAATAAACGTTGTTATTGCCAAAGTTAGGATCGGGGGCCGTTTTATGGGTAACCTGTTTACACAAATTATGCCCCAACTCATCATTTGCGTAACAAGCTTTTTTGCCGCCTTTCCACCGGGCGTCTTGTTCGTTGTGCTGAAAACCGACCAACAACAGCTGCAAACCGGGCAAGCGGGAATCTGTTGCCCGTATTGAATTAGGATTACCTCCGTTTATCCCGTTTAATTGTATTTCTAATTTCCATCCCGACGGATGATTCATAGTCCAGTACGTTGCTTGTGCGCGATGCCCTTCAAAATCAATATCTAGTTCGTCCCAATTTCTCGTATATACCCCGTTGGCTAAATAATATCTTTCTTCAGCTTGAGCAACCGCATTTGTCATGGTAATTAGTTGCGTCATGCGTGCTTTAGCGACGGCCAATTTATATTGCGGCACAGCCACCGCGGCAAGTATGCCGATGATGAGAACGACAACTAATAATTCAATAAGCGTAAATGCTTGTTTGTTTTTCATACAACCTCCTTTTTATCATTAAATAAAATATAGCAAAAAAAAAAACGATGTCAAGCTTTCTTCGCTTTTCTGACGGCAGAAAAGCTAGCAAAAGACCGCCGCCCACGCTAGTAAAAAGCAGTTAAAACGAGAAAAATTTATAAACTCGCTACGCTCAAACATATAAATTTTTTACTCGTTTTAACGCTTTTTAACAGCTCGCTATCGGGCGGGAAAACAACAGGAACAACAAAGAGTTTGTAGGTCGGATGTAAATCCGACGTTTTCAACAAAGTAATATATTGTCGGACTTACGTCCGACCTACAAGAGCTGGCATCGGAAAAGCGGACGGGGGTTGACAAATCAAAAAAAAAAACGATAATAAAGGGACGCAAAAAACAAAGGAGCAAACAATATGAAAAACAACCAAGCATTTACGCTTATTGAATTATTAGTTGTCGTTCTCATCATCGGCATTTTAGCCGCCGTGGCTCTGCCGCAGTATCAAAAAGCGGTTATGAAAAGCCGATACGCCGCATTAAAACCTTTAACCCAAAGCATTGCACAAGCACGGGAAATATATTATTTAGCAAATAACTCATACAATTGCACTTGGGAAGAACTGGCTATTGACACTCCGGGAACAACAAACACTGCAAACGCTCAACAACGTGTTTTTAACAAAAACAACGTCTGCACAATGGCTACCGAGTATATTAACTGTTACAATTATCAAATCAAAATGGGGTACCGGATCTATCATACGCCGAAAGGCCGACGTTTATGTGTAACAGGTGTTGGGGATGCCAACGCTTTACAAAGCCAGATTTGCAAGCAAGAGACCGGAGCAACCGTCCCCTTTGCCCAAGCCAGTGCGGAAACAGATTGGGCTTACAAATAACGAATTAGTTACATCAAGGCCACGAGACCAAAAATTGCTCAAATGGGACAAATTGTTTGCCCCAAAAAGTAACAAATAACCCCTAGGACACAACGAGATCCTGAAATGAGTTCAGGATGACGTCCTAGGGGTTATTCGTGCGCAAAACAAAAGTTACGAACAGCCGTTATTATTTCTTCAACTGTTCCAATACTTTGGGCAGTATCTGCGTCGCATCGCCCACCAACCCATACTTACACACATTAAATATCGGGGCATTGGCGTCTTTGTTAATACCCACAATGACGTCGCTGTGTTCAATACCGACTACGTGTTGTACCGCGCCGGAAATTCCACACGCTACATAGAATTTAGCCGCAATTGTAACACCGCTTTGTCCGATTTGTTTATCTTTTTCTTTAAGGCCCAAATCAATCGCCGCGCGGCTGGCACCTACGGTGCCGCCCAGTTTCCCGGCTAAATTTTCAAGTAAATCAAACCCGGCCTTGTTTTTCATACCGCGGCCGCCGGCAATAACCACTTCGGCCTCGTCTAATTTTACACCGCTTGCGGGCGGGTCAAACTGCGTGCTGACCACACGCACTTTGGCGGCCTCGGCGGGTAAGGGCATCATTTCCGCAACCACTTGCGCCATTTTACCGGGCGCGGACACTACTTTTTTAAACACATTGGGACGCACGGTAGCCATTTGCGGGCGGTAGTCCGGGCATTTAATATCGGCCATAATGTTACCGCCGAAAGCAGGACGCGTTTGAATTAAATTTCCGTCTTTGATAGCTAGCCCCGTGCAATCGGCCGTCAGCCCCACAAAAAGTTCCGCCGCCAACCGCGGGGACAAATCACGCCCGATAAAGGTGGACGGGAAAAGCACCACGCTGGGGTTATATTTTTTAATAAGCGTGCCCAAAGCGTTAGCGTACGCCGCCGTATTATATTGTGCATACGCGGGCGAATCTACCACATAAATTTTATCCGCGCCGTATTGGGAAATTTCCGCAAAGAACGGCGAAACATTACTGCCGATAACGACCGCGCATAATTCTTCGCCTACTTGGCTCGCCAGTTCGCGCCCCTTGGACAATAACTCACATCCTACCGAACGCACATGTTGGGTTTTTCCGTCGGTACCGATTTCCACAAACACCCACACGCCTTTATAAGAAGATAAATCTTTTTTAGCCGCTGTGCTGGCGGGCAAAGATAACGCACCCACCGGGCATTGGCTTACGCACGCGCCGCACATGGTGCACGCATTAGAGGCTACCGCTTTGCGGTTTACTAAAGAGAGTGCCCCAAACGGACAGACGGTGGTGCACTTACCGCACCCGACACAATTTTGGGAAATCTGAATCATTTGACAACACGCTCCTTTTTCAAAATTTCTACAAATTTATTGGCCAGTTCCACCGCCGAGCCGGAAAAGATTTCGCCTTTAACGCGCGACGGCGGCGGGAAAATACGGTCCACCCGCGTGGGCGAACCTTCCAGCCCCAACTTATGCGGGTCCGCGCCGATGTCCGCATCCGTCCACGTACGGATGACTTTATCTTGTGCTTTATGTGCCGCCAAGAAAGACGGATATTTGGGCGCATAATCAGCCGGCATCGTCATCGTAACGAGCACGGGCAAATCGGCTTGTAAAATTTGGTGGCCGCCTTCTATAAGTTTTTTGACGACAACGGTGTTTCCGTTTGCGTCAATGCCTTCGCAAAACGTAATTTGCGGGATGTTTAAATGATACGCCATTTCGGGGCCGGTTTGTGCCGTATCACCGTCAATGGCCATTTGACCGCAAAGCACTAAATCAAATGATCCGATTTTTTTAACCGCCATCGCTAGCGCGTACGCCGTGGCCCACGTGTCCGATCCGGCAAACGCACGCGCGGAAAGCAATACGCCTTCGTCGGCCCCGAGTGCCAAAGCCAAACGCAAAACAGCCGTGGCTTGTTGCGGGCCCATGGATAAAACGGTTATTTTAGCCCCCGTTTTAGCTTTAATGGCTAATGCTTTTTCCAACGCATAATGGTCGTACGGGTTTAAAATGCTGGGCACGCCCGCACGGATGAGCGTACCGGTTTTCGGATCTACTTTTACTTGGGTAGAATCGGGAACTTGTTTAATACAAACAATAATATGCATACTTTATCCTATTTTTTGAAAATCTCACGCAGTTTGGCAGACACAGTGTCCATATCGTCAATGAGTCCGCGCATTTTGTCCTCAATACCGACGAGGTTGACCGCTTGGCTCAGCTCAGCGGTGTTGATAGCCGGGCACGTACCTAAAATCAGGCGCAAGCCCTCGCTGGCCGTTTTAAACGCACTTTGGCGGGCATTGACGCGTGCCATGGTGCAAAGCGAGTTTAAGTCAAAGCGGCTGCCTTCGGTAATAATTTTACTCGCGCATTGGCGCGTAAACACAGCGGCCACTTCCATTTCGCTGATAAGGTCGCCGAGCATAAACGTAACGTATTGGTGGCGGGTGAGTTTGTTAGCGCGGCAATCTTCCAAAATGCGCGCCAATGCTCTAAACCCAAGTGCCACACTATCCGCCCCTACATCGGGGTTTTGGGCGTGCAAGGCATCAAACTCGGCGGCTTGGTTTAGATAATATTGGCCGCGCGATTTTAAATGTTCTTGCCAACGTCCGCGGAAAATCGTCATTTCCAATACTTCGCTTGTACCCTCATAGATACACGTAATTTTGACATCGCGTTTAATTTTTTCTACGGCAAATTCTTTGGTATAGCCAAAACCGCCCATGGCTTGAATAGCATCTTCGGCGGCTTTATTGCCCGATTCGGTGGCGTAAAGTTTAGCAATCGCCCCTTCGGTAGCCAACCCGTGATTATTGACTTCTAATTGTTTAGCCGTCCAGTCAATGTAAGCGCGCGCCGCTTCAAAACGGACGTAATGCGGCGTGATGAGTTTTAACATAAACCCTTGTTTTTGCGCTAAAGGGCCACCGGCTTGGATACGTTGTTGGGCATATTCTAAGGCGGTTTCTACGGCTTCTTCGCCGCCGCCAAGCCCAAACGCCGCCACCATTAAGCGCGTATAGCCAAACACGGCCTGCGCTTGCAAGAAACCTTGGCCTTCTTTGAGTCCGATTAAATTTTCCGCCGGAACATATACCTCATCAAACGCCAGGCCCGCCGTGTTAGACAAACGGATCCCGTGTTTGTCTTCGTGCACGTCTTGCGTAAAACCGGGCGTACCTCTTTCTACAATAAACCAACTCGGTCCGCCGGGAGCAAGCGCGAGAACGGTGTAAATATCGGCAACGCCGCCGTTGGAAATCCACATTTTGCTGCCCGTGATTTTGTAGCCGACTACTTGCCCATTTTGCACAACGTGCTCGGCGCGGGTGCGCAAGGAAACAAGGTCACTTCCGGCATCGGCTTCCGTTGCGCCGTAGGCGACCAGTTTATTTTCTTGTGCAATTTTCTTAAACCATTTGGCTTTTTGCTCAGGTGTGCCGCCGACGTTTAGCGGGTCGCTCCCCAAAAACGTAGCAAATACGCCGGTAGCGATACCCAAATCAATGCGGGCAAGTTGTTCGCACACGCGGTAAATTTCGGTAGTTTGGCCGCCCAGCCCGCCGTATTCTTCCGGGATGAGCAGTAAATGCACGCCCAAGATATCGTGGTCGTACATTTCTTTTAAGATGTCTAAAGGAATTTCATTTTTTGCGTCGTGCTCACGCAAGAGGTTAAAGGATATGCGGTTTTTTGCGTATTGTTTCAGACTATCCAACATTAAATTGCGGGTAATCAAATCGTTCTTTGCCATTTGGTTCTATCTCCCAAAAAAGAATATAGTATATTGTACTATTTTTGGGAGACAGGAAAAAGGCATCGCACTTAGAACGAACAAGATTGAGCGGAATAATACCGTCCGTCACCGGTAGTACTGGGAGAACCCGAACAATGTAGAATTTTCACGCAATAATCACCCGCGTTTCCGGTAAACACTTTTCCCGTAGAAGTTCTTTCCACACACGCCCAAGCACGGTTTAAATTCATATTAAACCCTGTCCCTTCGTATTTTCCGCTGATACGGCCTAAATAGATAGATTTGTATAAGGCAACGGAAGGATCTTTGTAAATTTGCAAGGACCAAGTACCATTAGAACGAGTATCTTTTATGTAACCGGCCGTACTCCATTTTTCTGTACCCGTCCACGGGATTTCTACGGCGAGTTCATCAAAACTATCGGGCCACTCCCCACTTGAGAGTTCATAGGTTTTCGCGGCTTGATAGACCGATTGTAATAAAGATATTGCCTCTCTGCTACGTGATCTTTCCACCGCTTTTTGATATTGCGGCACAGCCACTGCGGCAAGTATACCAATGATGAGAACAACCACAAGCAGTTCTATTAGTGTAAATGCCTTGTTATTATTAAATAAAGGCCTGTCATCCCGGAAATTTGTAATCCGGGATCTTCTGATTTTCTCTCGCTCGTTAACCATCCCATCAGAAACAAAAATACGAAGATCCCGTGTAACGACCTCACGGGATGACAACTTTTTTTTATAACATCTTTCCTTTTTCATAAAAACTCCTCCTTTTCATTTGGGTATAACAAAATTAAATCAAAAAAAAAAACGATGTCAAGCCCCCTTGCCGGGGGCAGGCATTTTGGGAGTCAACTTGCACTTAATTGGAGCCACACTGTTTTTGTTATGTTGCTTTGTGAGGTATCGACGATAAAATAACGTCGTTTGACTTCCCCCCCTGCGGGGGAAGTGGTTTGGCGGACATCGTCCGAACAAACCGATGAGGGGTAAATAGTAAAGTTATTTTCCTTGTTCTGTTATACCCCGCTTTTTATTACCCCTCACCCGGCCTTCGGCCACCCTCTCCCGCAAGGGGCGAGGGAAAAGTGAAAAGGGGGTTGACAAATCAAAAAAAAAAACGATAATAAGGTGTCAGCCAAAAACAACAAGGTGGAGATCCCCGAGTCCTCGCCGGACGGGCAAACTCGGGGATGACACCTTAGTTAAGGAGCAAAAATATGAAAAATACAAAAGCATTTACGTTAATAGAATTACTGGTGGTCGTGTTAATCATCGGCATTTTGGCCGCCGTGGCATTACCGCAATACCAAAAAGCCGTTATCCGCGCACGGTATAAACAGGCCGTCCTGTTGGGGGATGCGTTTTTGAAAGCGCAACAAATTTATTATATGGCTAACGGAGAATATGCAAATACCTTTGAAGATTTATCTATTGATTTTCCCGCCCCCAGCAAAACAGCTACTGCGAGCAATTACATCTATTCGTGGGGACATTGTAATATAAGTAGTGGGGAATTATTACAGTGCTGGCCCACTCAAAGTCCCTGGTATCAAGCCAGCAGTTCGGGAAACGGTAACTGGTGCGTAGCAGAGGTAAACAACAAATTGCACCAAGAAATATGCAAAGCGGAAACAGGAAAAACATGGTACACAACCCACGGCACAACTACGTATAAATATTATCAATATTGATTTTTACAAATACGGTTTTATTTCTTTATACACGCGCTGGGCAACAATCTCGTACCCCGCCGCGTTGGGGTGGATCAGGTCCGACTTTAATTTGCGGTTATTGAAGATGCCCCGTATAATTCCGGGTACAAAAACGGCTTGTTTTTCTTTGGCAATTTTTTTGTAGGCCGACGTGTACGGCCCCATTTGCGGGCCGCCCGTATCTACAATCACGGCAATGGCTCCCGCCGCTTGTACTTCGTCCACAATTTGTGCCACCGCACGTGCCGCACCCTCGTGGCCGAGGTTGCGGATGCGGTCGTTCGCGCCAAATTCAATAAGCACCATGTCCGGGTTTTCCGCAAGCACTTGCGGCAGGCGCGTAGGCGCGTTTACTGCCGTATCACCCGACAAACCCAAATTGATAATCTGCTTTCCGCTTAATCTTGCCAGTACCGCCGGGTACGATTTGGCAACTCCCCCCGCGCCGTAACCCGCCGTTAAACTATCGCCAAACGCCACTATTTTTTGCACAGGGCGTCCCGCATTTTTGATGGTAGATTTTTTCCCCACCAAATACCAAATTCCCAATACTACTACAAAAACGATTATCCACATTTTCATATTTTTATTATAAAATAAAATTATGAAAAAAACATTAACCACCGCACAAATAAACACTTTATTAGACGCGGCCCAAGCGGCGCGGGAAAATTCTTATTCGCCTTATTCCAAATTTAAAGTCGGCGCGGCCGTATTAACGGACGACGGCCAAATTTTTTCCGGTACTAATATAGAAAATTCTTCCTACGGTTTAACCGTCTGCGCCGAGCGCAACGCTATCTTTGCCGCCGTGGGAGCCGGACACCGCCGTTTCAAAGCGTTAGCCCTGATTACCCAAAAAATAAAAGGCCAAAAATTTAACTCCCCTTGCGGGGCTTGCCGCCAAGTGATGAGTGAATTTTTCGCCCCCGATACGCCTATCTACATTGCTGTTTTAGACGGAAAAACCCGCACCGCTTACTGTAAAAAATTCAGCGAGCTGATGCCGTTTCCGTTTGACAAATTTACGGAGAAATAAATGAAAAACATTTTAGTTACCGGCGGAGCCGGATATATCGGTTCGCACACCGTGCGTATGTTAGCCGCGCGCGGATATAACCCCGTGATACTGGACAACTTGTCCAAAGGACACCGCGAGGCCGTCGCTCCGTATCCGTTTGAACAAGCCAACATGCAAGACCAAGCACGCGTCAGCGAAATTTTACGGAAATACCACATTGAAGCCGTTATGCACTTTGCCGCCCATATTGAAGTGGGCGAAAGCGTACAAAACCCCGCCAAGTATTACGCCAATAATACCGCCGGCACATTGCGTTTGTTGGAAACACTGGTAGAAAATAAAGTGCCTTATTTTATTTTTTCGTCCACGGCGGCGATCTTCGGCGAGCCGGAGCAGAAAAAAATAGACGAAAACCACCCCAAAAATCCCATTAACCCTTACGGACAAAGCAAACTCATGGTAGAAAAAATACTGGCCGATTTTGACACGGCTTACGGATTAAAATCTACCGCACTTCGTTATTTTAATGCAAGCGGTTGTGATGATTCGGGCGAGATTGGCTCATCATACGAACCGGAAACCCACTTGATCCCGCTGATTTTGCAAACCGCCCTGGGCAAACGCAAAAGTATTAAAGTGTTCGGCACCGATTATCCCACGCCAGACGGCACGTGCATACGCGATTATGTACACGTCAACGATTTGGCACGCGCGCATATTTTGGCCTTGGAAAAAATGGAAAAAGATAACGTCAGCGAGCGGTTTAATTTGGGCAGCGGTAACGGACACAGCGTAGCGGAACTAATCGCTAAAGCCAAAGAGATTACCGGGATAGATTTTCCCGTGGAGTATGCCCCACGCCGCGCGGGCGACCCCGCCGTATTGGTGGCCGATAGCGCAAAAGCCGAGCGCGTGCTAAATTGGAAACCGCAATACGATTTAACACGCATTATCCAAACCGCGTGGAATTGGGAACAGCACCGGAAATACTAATTATTCTTGCACCCGTGCTGATCCACAGACAAACTTTATTTTAAATAATCACAGGTCCACGATTCGGGGGTAGTATACGTGTAGTGATTACACGCATTACGCGTTTTGCCCGTTTCTTGCAAACACACCTGTAAAGCCGTTTCATTACGGGCCGAACAAGTCCTCAAACCGCGGGCGGTATTGGAATTAACAAACCGTTTGGCATACCCAATACCCGCCCCGGTATGTGTACACTCCGTAAAATTGTTAGTGTGATTGGGACTCCAAAAAAGCGCACAATTTCCCCACGTGTATTGCGCCCGAAAGTACCCGCTTCCGGCCCCCCAACTATTATCTTGTGGTTCTAAATTAGTGCTGATAGGAGTGGGAAAATCTATGTCCATTTCATCAAAAGTCCGCGGATAATCTCCGGTGGACATATAATAGGCCTCTGCCGCCTGGTTGGTACTTGCTACCAAATGTTTAAGCGTGCTCAGGCGGCTTTTTGTTACTGCGCGCTGATATTGCGGCAACGCTACCGCCGCCAAAATACCAACAATTAAAACTACCACTAATAATTCAATCAGCGTAAATGCTTGTTTGTTTTTCATACAACCTCCTTTGTTTCATTAAATAAAATGTAGCAAAAAAAAAACGATGTCAAGTTTTTATTTTTCTCTCGCGTTGTCCCGCATTTTTGCCGCCCGCAGGGTCGGGATGACGAGCGAGAGAAAAATATATACAGAAAGCCCCCTTGCCGGGGGCAGGCGTAAGGCCTAAAACCTCCGTGTGTTTTTAGAGCGAAGTTTCAACAATAGGGAATTTCATTGACGGTACTTTTATTGGTCTTGCCGGGGATTCTGATCCGACAAAAAGCGCGAAACAAATAATTTGTTTCGCGCCTGTTTGCAAAAGCAACTAAAAACTAGGTCCGCGGTTTGGCCCGCTTAGGTGTAATAAACCGCGCCCCCGGTATCTTTTTCAACAACCGCTTGAGTTGGCTGTAACGGTTACGCCACCAGCGAAAACGCGCCACCCGTGCGGTCAATTTCCCCGGCATAGCCGCGGCCTGTTCATAAAACCTCACAAAATGTTTCAGTTCCGCTTCGTTGTGAAATGGTTGCATCAAATTCACGCTTTGCAAAAAACCGCGTATCGGTTTATTTTTAAACACAAAACGGTTCACATCAATCAACGTAAAGTCGTATCCTTTTTCATCGTGCGTGTATAAGATATTATTTAAAATGTAGTCGCGGTGCATAAGCCCTTTGGCGTGCTTGGCGGCCGTATAATGCGCAAACGCCCGGATAAGGTCTTTGTTTTGTTTATCCTGCCCCACCGTGCGGGCATTGTCCACAAATTCCCCGGCAGAATAAGATTCCCGGATAAATCCGTCTTGGCGGACAATTACATAACCGTATTGCGCAGGCGTTTTGAAACCGCGGGCCAAAATTTTGGCAGCGTTTTCGTAAGTGCGTTTTGCTTTTGGTGTGCGCAAACCCAACGAATATAAAACACGGTTTAAGAAAGGAGGCACACTGTATTTTTTTACACATACCGTGCGGCCCTCTACCGTAAAAGTTTTAATCTCGTTACGGCCTTTATAAATAGTTTTGCCTTCACTCGTAAACATTTCCGGCAAACGCGCCAAAAAATCTTTAGGAAGAACCGACGCAGCAGACTCTACCACTTCATAAGAAATCGTATGTTTCATCACAGAGGTTCCGACAATAAGGTTAACCGATTATTTATTATACAAAATTTCGGTTACTCCCAACGCGCAAGGCCCCGCCAAAAGTAACCGAAAAATACGTTTCTTTACCGGATAAAGTTCGTCGCTATAAACTCTTCGCGCTCCGGCACACCGTATACGTCTTTACCCAGTCCGATAGATTTAATTAAAAACGCCATATTGTGCGCCAACGTACGCAAGCTTTGCATTCCTTCTTCATCTTGCAATACTTCACCGGGTTTTTGTCCGTATACGCAGTTCCAATACTGGCCGGCAGCCACCGGCATCCCGCTAATAAAAAAATATTTATTGAGTTGGTCAAACACCGAGGTATGCCCCCCGCGCCGTCCCACAACTACACTCGCCCCTACTTTCATAGCTTTATCAAAACACGTGCTGAAAAATAAGCGGTCCAACACGGCACACAAGGTAGCATTGGCCCCCGCGTAATACACGGGGCTGCCAATTACCAGGCCGCTGGCTCGTCTGAATTTAGGAGCAATTTTATTGACAATATCGTCAAACGCGCATTTACCCAACTTGGCGCAAGCATAACACGCAGTGCAACCGTGTACCTTTTGGTTACCGACGGTAATAATCTCGGTTTTGATGTCTTCCGCCTCCAACACTTCCGCCATTTCACGCAAGGCCAGTGCAGTATTACCGTTGGTGTGCGGGCTGCCGTTTAACATAATAACTTTCATAAAATTACCTCCTAAAATTTTCTAAATTGTAGCAAGAAAAAAACAAAAAAATCAAGTAAAAAACAATTATTTTTTAAGTGTTTTGCCAAATTTATTTTACTTTTAGCGCAAAAAATTATAGAACAAATTATAGAACAAAAATAAAAGTTATACAGGAGCGCGTATGAAAGCTTTGCATCCGAAACAAGAAAAATTGTTGGAAATTTTAAAGTCGCACATTGCCGATCCTCTGACGATGGAAGAACTGGCCGAACAGCTAAACGTAAGTGCCAAAAGTGTGGTCTTTCATCACATTAAGCAATTAGAGAAAAAAGGGTTTCTAAAACGTAACCCGGCCAACCCGCGCGACTATATGATTTTAAAAGACCCGGAAAAAAATGTGATTTATCTAAAAATGTACGGTATGGCTAAATGCGGCCCGGCGGGTACGATTTTGGACGGCACCCCTACGCGCATTGTGCCGGTGGACCCCAGTATGATTTATTTTCCGGCGTGCAAAGGATTTATGGTAGAGGCCAAGGGCGATTCTATGGAGAGTTTAATTTCTCCCAAAGATTGGCTGATTGTAGAACAAAGCCACCAACCCAAAAATAAAGACGTGGTGGTGTGCGTCAACAACGGCGAAGTGCTTGTCAAACGCTTTACCAAAGACGGGGCCAATATAATTTTGCAATCGGAAAACCCGCACTACACGCCGATCGTGGCCGACAAAACATCTTTTCACGTAGAGGGTATTGTGCGAAGTATTATTAAGCGCAATTTCTCGTGCTAGATCTTCCTGAGATGTTGCCTTAGCGCACTAAGGCAACTAGTCGTAACCTCAACCGGGGCTATTTACATAGCCCCGGTTTTTTGTACGAAAAAAGGACATTTGCCTTTGTTGTTTATCCGCCCGATAGCGAGACCCTGCGGGCCGCCCAAAAGCGTTAAAACAAGTAAAAATTTTTCATGTTTGAGCAAAGCGAGTTTGAAAAATTTTCTTGTTTTAACTGCTTTTTATGAGCGTGGGCGGCGGTCTTTTGCGAGCTTTTCTGCCGTCAGAAAAGCGAAAAGGGGGTTGACAAATCAAAAAAAAAAAACAATAATAAAGTGTTGGAAAAAGATAACAAGGAGCAAACAATATGAAAACAAATAAAGCATTTACTTTGATTGAACTATTAGTCGTCGTGCTTATCATCGGTATTTTAGCGGCGGTGGCGCTGCCGCAATATCAGAAAAGCGTCTATAAAAGCCGGTACACGAACTTGAAAATTCTGGTACAAGCCATTAGACAAGCCGAAGAAGCGTATTACCTGGCTAATGGCTCGTATACTGGGCAATTTGGAGATTTAGATATAGAAATTCCAACGCATTCCTATATCACTTGTCAATATCATAATGGACAATTTTGCATTACCTGCGAAGATTCCCGTATTAAAATGCGCTACGGAGTAGATTTACCTTTCTCTTCCCGATATCCAAACAAAGCACATTGCTTACCGGTAAGTGGAACTAACGAAGACGGTAGTATACAAAGTAAAATTTGCCAAATGGAAACCCAAAATACGCGCGGTCTAAACAATGCTTTTTGGTATGATGTTCCCCCCGCGGAATAACCCCTTCTCAAACAAACAGGCCCTAAGAAATTAGGGCCTGTTACCAAACAACAAGGATGTTTTTATGGAAAGCTATTCAATCACTACTACGGAGCGTCCGTCCTTGGACGGGCTATACGGGTCTTGGCGGTTTTCGCCGTCAATTACATATAAGAACTTATACGTGCCGGGCAAGATAGAAAGCGTCGTTTCCCAATGCCCGTTTTTCTTCGTCAAATTTTGCGGTTTGGACATGGTAAACCCGCTGACAATTTGCACTTTTTTACCCTCGCCAAACCATTTAAACGTCACGCGGCGGTATTTGCTTTTTGGGTTTTTCACTACCACTACGCTTACCTTTTTTTCGTCCGGCGTTTGTGTTTTAGCAACCGGTTTTTCCGCCGGGATTTCCTCCGCAGCGATAATTTCAGCCACCAGCGTTTCTGCCGGTTTTACTTCTTGGGCCGGCTGAGCGGGCTGGGCTTTAGGTTCTTCTGTCACGCTTACCACTTCTTCCAAAACGGTTACTTGCGCGGGCTCTTGTGCAGTAGCCGTTGTTTCTTGTACGGGAGCGGGTCTAATGGCAAACAAATACGACGAAAAGTGTTTGTACAAAAAGAAACCAAACACGCATAACAAAACGATATCTACAATAATGAGAAAAAGCCAAAGATCTTTATTTCCGGCAGGTTTGGCATCTAAATCTAAATTTTCGTTTTCCATAGTTATCCCGTGTTAAAAAAGCGGGCGAAGGGAATCGAACCCTCGTCTAAAGCTTGGGAAGCTTCCATTCTACCATTGAACCACGCCCGCATCACGTAAGCGTTTTTAATGCTACTTTATTTTAGCAAAGTTTTTTATCCGCGCACAACTATTTCTTTTCCGCCTTTGCAAGTGTGCGGATAAAGGCCAGTGCCTCTTTTTTATCTTGCACTTTCCCCTCTACTTGCGCAACGGCTACGGCTTCCAACAGCTCGCCGATTTTCGGGCCGGACGGAATATGCAAAGCATCCATAATATCGCGCCCGGTAATCACGCGTGAAGGGCGCACCACGCGCGGGTGCTCAAAAAATTTATTAAATAGTAAAGAAAGCACTTGCAAATGTCTGAGGGTTTTACCGACGGCGGCTCTCTTTTGCGCTTGGGCCAAACTCATCAGCGGGTCTTGGCTATGGGGCAAAATACGGCGCAGTTGCGCATCGCTAACATAACTGGTGTAATCGGCCCAACATAAAAATAGTAACGCAATAGCCGCATCGCCCAAATCGCGGAAAAAGTGATACGCGCCCTTATCGGTGATAAAATCGTTACTGGCCAGATTGCTCGGGCGCAAATGCTCGCCGATCATGGCACAGATAAGGCGCATGTCCGGGCGGCTGTAATGTAAACGCTCTAAAATTTTACGCGCCATACGCGCGCCTTGTTGTTCGTGGTAAAAAAAGCGCAAACGTCCGTCTTTCATTTTAGCCGTGGACGGTTTAGCCACATCATGCAACAGCGCGGCCATTTTAAAAAGCGGTTTTTGCAACGAATAGATTTGCAACTTTTTGGCATACTTGGGGAACGCTTGCGCGATGTGGTCTAGCAGATATTCCATACGCTTAAATACCAATAACGTATGTTTGAGTACGCCGCCTTTACCGTAATATACTTCGGCACACGCGCGTTGCGGGGCTAACTCCGGAAACAGAGCCGTTAAAAGCCCGCACGTATCCATAAGCACTAAATTTTCATACGCTTTAGACGTGTTAAATAAACGCGCCAGTTCTTCGTGGATACGCTCGCCCGCGGGTTGGGTAATAAGCGCGGCGTGTTTTTTAATAAGTTTTAACGTAGAAGGATCAATGGTAAATTTCAGCTCTGCGGCCGAGCGAAACGCGCGCAACATCCGCAACGGGTCTTCCGCAAATACACGCGGGTTGGTGTGACGGATCAGTTTATGTTTTACGTCGGTTAGTCCACCTGCAAAGTCCACTATTTTTTTTCGTTGCAAGCGTTTGAGCAAAATGTGCGCATTTCCGTTTTTCTGTGGGGTAATTTGAATTTGAGGCAAGGCAGTAACCGGATAAGCAAGTGCATTAAACGCAAAATCGCGCCTAAGCAAATCGGCCTTTAGATCGTTGCCTTGATAGGCCGTTAAATCAATTTGAATTTTATTTTTGTGGGTAACGAGCCGCCATACGCCGTACTCGGCGTCCATTTCAAACGTGGCAGCTTTTAATTTTTTGGCGAGTGCCAAAGCGGCCGGTTTTACGTCGGCAGGCGGTAAAGTTAAATCAATATCGCAAGACGCACGCTTGAGTAAACTGCTACGCACAATCCCGCCCACATAATACGCCTGGGGAACAGTATCGGCAAGCACGCGCGCTAGGTCAGCCCGCGCATCCTTAGGCAAGGGTTTCCTCCGCAGCAGGGGCGGCCGCCGTGCGCGCGGCCAACTTGGCTACGGCATCTTTGCGTAGTTCGCGTTTTAAAACTTTTTGGAGCGCATTTTTCGGTAATTTTTCTACAAACTCAAAATCGCGCGGACGTTTGTAGTTATCCAAATGCGTTTTTAAGAACATGCGAAATTCTTTTTCGTTAAGTTCCACATCTTCGCGCTTAACGGCGTAGAGTTTAATAAATTCACCGCCGCGGCCGTCCGGCACGCCGATAATGGCGCACTCAGCTACCGCCGGATGTTCGCAAATAATGGCTTCCACCTGGGCAGAAAATACTTTCAACCCTTTAATAATAATCATGTCTTTTTTGCGGTCTTTAATAAAGATAAAACCGTCGTCATCTATTTCTACAATATCGCCCGTTTTAAACCAACCGTCCGGTGTAAACGCATCTTTGGAGGCGGCTTCGTTGCCCCAATATCCGCGGAACACGTTAGGTCCTTTGACGCAAAGCTCGCCTTCGTGGTTGCGGGGCACTTCGTTGCCGTTTTCGTCCAACACAAGCGTACTGACTGCCGGCAAAGCAGGGCCCACCGATTTGATTTTTTGTAATTCTTCGGTATTGACGCTGACAACCGGACTCGTTTCGGTAAGCCCGTACCCTTCCAATATCGGCACGTTGAATTTTTGTTCAAAGCGGTCTTTGATTTCTTGCGTAAGCGGAGCCGCACCCGATACGCAAAACCGGATATTTTTAAACGGCCAGAAACGCAAATAAAGTTGTTTTAAACCTTTGGCTTCTTTGGAAAGTACCGCGTAAATTTGCGGCACGGCCAACATCAAGGTTACATTTTCCGATCCCATAGCGCCTAACCATTTACTGGCCGGCATGACGTTGGCGACGATGACCACCTTTAACCCTAAATAAAGCGGGATAACCACACACGTCGTCCACGCAAACGAGTGGAACATGGGGAGCAGACACAAGAAAACATCATCATCGTTAATCTTAAAAATTTGCGCACAGGAAATGACGTTAGAGGCCAAATTACCGTGTGAAATCATCGCTCCTTTGGGCAGGCCCGTCGTGCCGGACGTGTAAAGAATAAACGCCAAGTCATCCAGTCCTGCTTGCGGGGAAGCAGTTTCATCGTGGAACGTAGATTTTTCAATTTGTTCCCAAAACAGTTGTACTTTGTCGCACCCGGCAGCGGAAGAGGGCACTTCGTCGGTCGTAAAGATATAGTTGACCGTCGGCGTATCCGGTACAGCTTTTACGTAATGGCGCAAAAATTCTGCCTGCGTTACGACGGCCTTGGCTCCGGCGTTATTTAAAATAAATTGGATTTCCTCTTGTTTAGTGACCATGAAGTTTATCGGGATACTCACAGCCCCTAATTTATAAAGCCCGTAGTTGGCTATTACCGTATCAATGGCGTTGCGGTGCACGATACCGACGCGGTCCCCCTTACGAATGCCGTGTTCAAAAAACATATCGGCGGCGCGGTCCACCTTCATTAAAAGTTCATGGTAAGAGACTTTCTTGCCGCTGCCCGCTTCCACCAACGCAACACGGTCCGGGAAACGAAAAGCACTATCGGCCAGTGAAGTATATAAATCTTTGCGACGAATCATAATCAAGCACCTCTTATAAAATTAGGACTATACCTATATTGTATAAAAATCAGGCCTGTCTGGGGTCTAAAATATCTCTAAACGCATCTCCCAAGAGATTCCACCCGAGTACAAATAGGAAGATAGCCGCCCCCGGCACCGCCACCGTGTACCAATAGGCCAGCGGGTTTTGCGCCGTGCCGAGCACCCAGTTGCGCGCCATGGCAATGAGTTGCCCCCAATCGGCTGTACCCGGCTGAGCCCCAAGCCCCAAGAAAGATAAAGACGCCGCCGTCAGCACCACATAACCGATATCCAAACTGGCTACTACAACGGAAGGATAAATGGAATTGGGTAAAATGTGCCTTAGCAAAATACGCGGCCCGCTAGCTCCCAACGTGCGCGCGGCAGTTACATAGTCACGCCGTTTGACGGATAGAATATCCCCGCGTATGAGCCGCGCGTAAGAAGGCCATGCCACCGCCGTTAGCGCGATCATCATGTTTTTAATGTCCGGCCCCAACATCGCGGCAATCACCATAGCCAGTACAAGCGACGGCACGGCAAACACTACATCGGTCAGCCGCATTAACACTTCGTCCACTTTACCGCCAAAATACGCGGCCACGGCTCCCACGATAAGCCCGATTAAAAAGGCAAAAAACGTAACGGTAATACCCACCTCAAACGCAAGCCGCGTTCCCCACACGACTCCGTAATACAAATCGTATTGCTGTTCGGTGGTGCCGAGCCAGTTTTGCGCAGACGGCGGCTGCGGGGCGATAGCATAACTTTTCTGCGGCATTTGGTACGGGTTATGTGGGTTTTGTACCGGAGCAAGCACCGGAGCAAATAACGCTACCAACAAGAAAAATGACACCAAAATAAAACCCACGAGCGAAGTTTTATTGGTATAAATGCGTTTAAAGATACGGTTTTTTAGCATAATCAATCTAACCGGATACGCGGATCTACCGCCGTATATAAAATGTCCGAAAGTAAATTACCCAACACAAACAGCACCGCTACCATCAGCGAAAACCCTAAAATACCGGCAATATCTAACTGTTGCGCGGCGAGCACGCCAAAGCGTCCGATGCCGGGATAATCAAAAATCGTTTCCACAATTACCGTCCCGCCCAAAAGACGGATAAACTGGATACTGGCTAACGTAATCACGGGGATAATAGCGTTTTTTCCGGCGTGTTTATAAATCACTTGTCCCTTGCTAAGTCCTTTGGCGCGCGCGGTACGGACGTAATCTTTGTTTAATTCCTCTAGCATACTGGAGCGCATCACGCGCACCATAAGCGCAAACGAACCGATACACAAAGTAACGGCGGGCAACACTAAATGGGATAACACATCCATAAACACACGCCCGTTGCCGTTTAGTAACGCATCAATGAGTAAAAATCCGGTGTAGGTATGGAAGTTCGGGCCGTGGATAATCATATCGGTTTGAAACGAATATCCCCCCGGCGCAAACCACCCGAGTTTGCCGTAAAAAAACATCAGCAGTAAAAGCCCGAGCACAAAAATCGGAAGAGAAAACCCGCCCACACTAATAACGCGCGCTAAACTGTCTTGCCATTTATCTTTATGTACGGCAGAAAACGCCCCAAACCACACGCCGAAAAACACTACCAGCATCATAGTAACCAATGCGAGTTGCACCGTAGCGGGCAGATATTCTTTGAGTGCTTTAGCTACGGGCATATTCGCGCTGGGGCTATATCCCAAATCGCCGTGAGCTACTTGGCTAAGCCACCGCCCGTATTGCTTAAATACATTGTCACGCAGGCCGTACTGCCGGATAACTTCCTCTAACGCACCCATTTGGCGCGGATCTTTAACGTATAAAGAAGCGCGCATTTCGGGGCTGAGCCGTTGGGTCAGGAAGAATAACAAAAATGTCACTCCCAGTACCACAAGCGGCAACAGTAAAAGCCGGCGGACAATGTATCTAACCATAAACTTCCTTACTTTCTATAAGACGTAACAGCCGCCCACGTCAGTTCCGCGGCCGCGTAAAACTCTTTTAAAATAAGTTTTTCATGCACGGTGTGGCAATTATACACACCCACGCTTAAATTAGGCACGGTAAACCCTCTGCCGGACAGCACATTTGCATCACAACCGCCGCCGGAAGAACGCGGATAGAGCGGCATGTTGAGCCGTTTAGCCGCCGCCAGTAACGCTTTTACCACGGGGTGAGATTTGGAAATCTGCACCGCGGGATAACGCGAGGTCGCTTTAAAATCTACGACCGGTTTACAAATTTTTCCGTCAATTTTCTTGGTGTATTTTTTGACAGCCAACTCAAACGCTTTTTTCATGTGTGCGGTTTGTTTGGCCAGTTTTTCGGCTTTTAAACTGCGCGCCTCGCCGATGAGGGAAATTTTTTCCATCACGGCGTTAGGCACTTGGCCGCCTTGCACGGCCCCGAAGTTGGCGACCGTTTCTTTATCAATGCGCCCTAACTTCATGTGCGAAATAGCATACGCCGCTACTTCCAACGCCGAAATACCCTTTTCCGGGCAAGCCCCTGCGTGGGCGGAAATTCCGGTAATTTCTACCACCACATCATTAACCGTCGGGCCTTGAATTAAAAGTTCGTCGCCGTTTTCGTTATCTAAAATCATCCCTTCGCGGCCTTTTAATTGTTTGTAGTCTAAATTTTTAGACCCGTGCATACCGCGCTCTTCACACAGCGTAAAAATAACTTCCACGGGCGGGTGCGGAATTTTTGTTTCTTTGAGCGAGCGGAGCACCTCTAAAATAATGGCTACTCCGGCTTTATCGTCCGCTCCTAAAATTGTTTTCCCATCGGAAACAATGCTGTCTTTTTTGACAACGGGTTTAATACCTTGGCCGGGTTTAACCGTATCTAAATGGGCCACCAACACAAACGGGGCACTTTTCACCGTCCCCGGGAAGAACCCCATGACGTTTCCTTTGGCATTGGTATCAAATTTTTTCCCGGCGTTATCTACTACTACGCGGCAGCCGAGTTTTTTAAGTTCCGCGGCGGCGTGTTCTTGCATTTTTTTCTCGGTGCCGGATTCGCTGTCAATCTTCACCAGTTGCAAGAAGGTATCTACTAAACGTTTTTGGTTTATATTCATTGTACGTCTCCTTTTGTAAATTGCACACACGCGCAAAAGTGTTGCGGCGCGGCGGCTTGAAAGGGGGGCACGGCTTGGCGGCATTTTTCGCTTGCACGCTCACAACGCGGCGCAAAAGCGCAACCGTTGGGCACGTCGGCACCCGGCTCGGCAAGCGGTTTAGCCAACGGACGGCCTACTTGCGGCACGGCCCGCAGTAACGCTTGCGTATAAGGGTGCAACGGTTTAGCAAATAATTCATCCGCCGGGGCCATTTCCACAATACGCCCCTTATACATCACGGCAATATCATCACACAAAAAACGCGCTACGGCAAAATCGTGCGTCACAAAAAGCATAGACAACTTGCGCGCTTTTTTAATATCGCTAAGTAAATTTAAAATTTGTGCCTGCACAGAAACGTCCAACGCGGAAACGGGCTCATCGGCAATTAAAATTTGCGGGTCCAACGCCAAAGCGCGCGCGATGCTGATACGTTGGCGTTGTCCGCCGGAAAATTCGTGTGGGTAGCGGTCCAAATACGAAGGAGCCAACCCAACTGAAGTAAGCAAATCTTGTAAAAATTGTTCGCGCTGTTTTTTATCCGGGTGCAACCCGTGGATATCTAACGGCTCGCTAAGCAGTTGGCGCACCGTCATACGCGGATCCAAACTGGAGTACGGATCTTGATACACTACTTGCATGTGGCGGCAAATTTTTTTGCGCCCGGCCCGGTCTAAACCGGCGATATCTTGTCCGTTGACAAGCACCGTTCCCGCGGTGGGTTTTTCTATCCCCAGTAATACTTTGCACAGCGTGCTTTTGCCGCAACCCGACTCGCCTACTAGCCCAAGCACACGGTTTTGCGGCAACGAAAGCGTAACGTCTTTAAGTACCGGCACGGCCGAACCTTTACCAAAGAGCCATTTGTGGCGGTAATAGGTTTTATACAAATGGGTAATTTCTACGCACGCACTCATTTGGTTGACTCCCAAAAACAACGCACTTTCCGCGCGCCGATTTCCCGCAAAGGCGGCAAAGATTGGCGGCATTTGTCCGTTACGTGCGGACAACGCGGCGCAAACGGACACCCCGCAAAATTTTCCCCCGCTACGGGCGGCTGACCGGGTATAGCCGGCAAACGCTCGGGCCGCGTGTTGACAGACGCAAGCGACGCAAGGAGCCCTTGCGTATAGGGATGTAACGGTTTAGCAAACAATTCATCTGCCGGGGCTTGCTCCATGCAAAGCCCGCCGTACAACACTAAAATTTCATCCGCCACTTGGCTGGCTAAGGCCAAATTATGCGTAATAAAAATGACCGACATGCGCGCTTGCTCTTGCAGTTGTTTGATAAGGCGCACGATTTGGGCTTGAATAGTAACATCCAAAGCCGTGGTCGGCTCGTCCGCAATTAAAATATCGGGCGAAAGGGCTAAGGCCATAGCGATCATCACGCGTTGGCACATACCGCCGGAAAATTGAAAGGGATATTCGTCTAACCGTTTTTGCGCGTCTGTAATGCCGACTTTTTCCAGTAACTGCGCGGCCTCTTGACGGGCTTGTAATTTGGTTATTTTTTTATGGGCAAGGAGTGTTTCGGTCAGTTGTTCGCCGATAGTTAAAACGGGGTTTAAACTGGCGGCCGGGTCTTGGAAAATCATAGAAATTTGTTGCCCGCGTACCCGTTGCAACTCTTTTTCTGTGCACGCGCTTACATCTTTTCCTTTGTACAACACTTCGCCACCGCTGATTTGCGCTCCCGGCGGGAGTAACCGCAAGATAGAAAGTGCATGCACCGTTTTGCCGCTGCCCGACTCGCCCACCACGGCCAGCACTTTCCCGGCGGGGAGCGAATAGGAAAGCCCGCGCACCACGGGCACGGGTTTTTTATCTACCGTAAAAGAAACTTGCAAATCTTTTACTTGTAAAACGGGAGCTTCGCGCATATACTTTATTATACCAAGTTGAACGTGGTACTATACACGCGTTTTTGTTATGTGAGCAAAACTTTTTATTGCGGGCGGGCGCGGCCGGTGTGTACGATGTTTTTTAAATACGCGATCAGTTCCGGCATTTCAAAATCAGACGTAACCGGGGGATATTGCCCAACGATATTATAGGAAAGCAGCCAACTGTTATTGGTGCTTTCGGCAGAATTAGAAATAACGGGTATGTTCAAGTGATGATTATACACATACATCGGCACTTCTAACAAAGACCGGGTCCAAATGTCTGCCAGCGCCAAATCTAACAAAATAACGTCTACAAAGTCTGAACGTTTTGCCAAAAATTCTTTGGCTTCTTCCGGCCCGGCAATATATTTGAGAGTGACGGTTGGGTCATCCAGTCCGTCGTACATTCGCTCATATATCCAAGGATCGTCGTTGACAACTAAAATACGCAGCGGCTTATCGCGCCACGGAGCATTATCCGGCATGACAAACGGTTTTAAACCACCGCCGTATCTGCGTGAACGAAACTGATAGTCGGTTACGTAATTTTCTTCAAAGTAGTCCGGCTGACTCTCGGCCCATTCCTGCGCGGTTTTGTGTTGCTCCATCGTAGACAGAGCAAAATTTTCGCGACGCGTTAAATTAGTAACCGGCAAATTTTGCGCTTGCGCACGGCGGGAAACGATCCCCTTAGTTATGTTGCGAAACGATAAATACGTGCCCAACCACTCTTGTAATTCGTCGCGGGACATTTTTTCGGCGATATAAGAGGGCATATCGTAAGCGGTGGCCTCCAGTTCCAAACTCTCGCGCGAGCGTTTGGCCGGGCTTGCCACTACACGCGGCGTTGGCTCAAGCGCGGGTAAAGAAACGGGCGCGTGCCAAAATTCCATATTACCCATACGATGAAATAACGCCGTCGTACTCATCGGTTGCAACGGCACTTGCACGGCGGCCCGTTGCACGGTGTTTGTCAGCTCAGCATTTGCAGGACGGCGCAAATGAAACGCGCGCAACGGATTTTTTAACAAAGGGAATTTTTGGGCGTTTGCAAAAGAAACACCCAACAAAATAATCAAAGTTACTATAAAATGCTTTTTCATACTAGTATTGTAGAAAAAAACCAACAAAAGCAAAAGGGCCCAAAGACCCAAACCCACCCTAGGCCCGAATTTGCTACACTTATTATATATGAAACGCTTTGTATGGATATTTTTAGCGGTACTTAGTTGCGCGTGCGCACCGAAAAACACCGTTACGGTTACGTTACCCGACGGATTTGCGGTGGCCGCACAACTGGCTGTTACACCCAAAGAACACGAAAAGGGACTGATGTTTGTAACCGAACTGCCCGAAAATGAAGGCATGCTTTTTGTGTTTGACAGCGAAGACGAGCTTTTATTTTGGATGAAAAACACACTCATAGATTTAGATATGGTATTTATCGGCGCGGATAAAACCGTTACATCTGTGGCAAATGAAATGCCGCACTCGTACACCTACACGCCCGATAACGAAGTGGCCTATGCTCAGGGGTACGGGCAATATGTGTTGGAACTGGCCGCCAAAACGGCTAAAAAACACGGCATCAAAAAAGGCGTTAAACTGCAATTTCCGACGGAGTTTAAATGAAAAAGTTAATCACACTATTGGCGTTGTGCTTTTTCGGCGGCAATTTTCTCTGCGCGCAGGAAGACACGTCTGCTTGGGACGCGCTTAACCAAGAAGCCAAACGTCATTTAATTAACCTCATTAACATTGACACTTCCCACCCCGACCCGCAAGAAATCAAGGCCGCACGTTATATTTATAAAGAGCTTAACAAACACCACATTGATTGGGATATTTTCCGCCCGGATAAAAAACACGCCAATTTATTAGCGCGCATTAAAGGGAGTGATCCGACCCAAAAACCGCTCCTTTTAATTTCCCATTTAGACACTGCCCCCGCCGCCGAGGGCTGGACGTTCCCCCCTTTCCGCGCCACGGAAAAAGACGGCAACATCTACGGCCTAGGTGCCACCGATGCCAAAAATTATACAGCCGTTTATTTGGCCTTGCTGACATGGCTTAAAGAACAAAAAATTACCCCCAAGCGTGATATTATTTTCTTAGCTACATCAGGGGAAGAAGTCGGCAGTACGACCGGGCTTCAATGGTTGCGTGATACGCATTGGGACAAAATTAACGCGGGCTACGCGCTTAACGAAGGCGGCGGCATTATTCAAAACGAGCCGGCTGATTTAGTGTTTGCCGAGGCCTCCACCAAAATGTATATGGACATCAAAGTAACCGCCCACGGCACCGGCGTTCACTCCTCTATGCCCCTAGATGACAATGCCGTCTATACGCTCTCGCAAGCGTTAGCCAAAATTTCCGCCTACAATCCCCCCGCCCGTCTAACAGCTCCGGCCCGTACATTTTTTAAAGCCATTATGCCCTTGCAAGACGAGGACGGACAAACAACCATTCGCTTTTTGTTGGAAGGCAACGCGCAAAACCGCGAAACCGCCGCCGAAATTATGGCGCAAGATCCGTTCTTCCGCACGCAATTGCAAGACACGCTAAACCCGACCGTTTTGTCGGCCAGCCAAGATAGCGGGTCCACCAGCGAGGAGGCCTCCGCCGTCATCAATGCGCGCTTACTGCCCGGCTCGGACCCGGATAAATTACTGGCCCAACTGCAAGGGCTTTTCGCACCGGAAGATAACATTTCGTTTGAAATTATTGAGCGGCCCCAACTGCCCTTTCCGCAACCGATGGACGGCACCGACCCGCTTTTTAAATCTATTTCCCGCACCGCCGATAAACTAATGCCGGGAGCCATTACCGTGCCGGGGCTCAGCCCCGCCTCGGGCGATAACGAATTTTTGCGCCAACTGGGCGTGATTACCTACGGACTCGGCCCGGAAATGGATCCGCTCAGCGAAAACCGCACCCACGAGGCCGACGAGTTTATCAGCGAACACAGTTTATTTAACCAACTTAAATTTGTGGCCGGAATTGTGTTTGATTTTGCTTACGGCCAAGATTTGTTGCCGCTGGCTCCGGCTGAGAGCAAACCCGCCGAAGAAGCCCCGGCAGAAATGATATAATATAGACAAGATTTTCCCCTCAAATTTAATGCAGGAGTTGTAGTATGATTAAGCAAGGAACGTGTTTTTTTACGTCGGAATCGGTGTCTAAAGGACACCCGGACAAAGTGTGTGACCAAATTTCGGACGCGATTTTAGACGAAATTTTACGCAAAGATAAAACCGCCCGTGTAGCGTGTGAAACATACATCACGCGCGGGCTGGTCATCGTCGGCGGAGAAATTACCACCCGCACGTGGGTAGATGTGGAGCAAATCGCGCGCGACGTAATTAAAGACATTGGTTATGATAACGCCCAATTCGGTTTTAACGGCAATACGTGCGCGGTCGTCAACGTCATCGGCAAGCAATCGCCGGATATCAGCCAAGGGGTGGACGTCGGCGGGGCGGGCGACCAAGGTTTAATGGTGGGATACGCCGTTAACGAAACGCCGGAATATATGCCGCTGTCTTTGATACTTTCGCACGAAATTTTAAAGAAATTGGAAAGTGTGCGCAAAAGCAAAAAATTGGACTATTTAGGCCCGGATGCCAAAAGCCAAGTAACCGTGGAATATAAAGACGGCAAACCGGTGCGCATTGATACGGTCGTTTTATCTACGCAACATACCGAAAAGATTTTAGACAAATCGGGCAACCAAATTACCGAGAAATCTAAAAAAGAAATCGCCGACGCGGCGATCTGGCCCGTTGTCAAAAAATGGGCGGATAAAAACACGAAAATTTACATCAACCCGACGGGCAAATTTGTCATCGGCGGGCCGCAATCTGATACCGGGCTAACCGGACGGAAAATTATTGTAGATACCTACGGCGGACGTTGTCCGCACGGGGGCGGTGCTTTCTCGGGCAAAGACCCGACCAAAGTGGACCGCTCGGCCGCGTACATGGCGCGCTATATCGCTAAAAACATCGTGGCAGCTAGGCTCGCGAACGAATGCACCGTGCAAATTGCCTACGCTATCGGGCGCGAGGAGCCCGTCGGTTTTTATGTAGATACAGACGGAACAGGTATCCTGCCTGACGAAAAATTAGCAAAAATTGCACGCAAAGTGTTCCCGCTTACCCCGCGCGGCATTATTGAACACTTTAAATTACGCAACCCCATTTACCGCCAAACAGCGGCTTTTGGGCACTTCGGGCGAAAGGAGTTCCCGTGGGAAAAAACCGATAAAGTAGCCGCGCTCAAAGCATTAGTCAAATAATTTACGCCCCGCCGACGCGGGGCTTTTTACCGGGAGGAATTATGAAAAAAGTATGCTTAATTTTAGCAGACGGATTTGAAGAATTAGAGGCCGTTGGCACGTATGCCATGCTCAGCCGCGGCGGACTAGACGTGGATATTTACGCGCTGTCTGATAAAGACACCACAGGCCGCTTTGGGCTCACGTGCACCAACTTGCACGCGTTTTCCAGATTAAATGCGTCGTATTATGACGCACTTGTCTTGCCGGGCGGACCGGGCTATGAGAAATTGGAAAAAAACGGCTATGTGCAAAACCTCATCAAGCAGTTTTTAGCGGGCGGAAAAGTAGTAGCCGCTATTTGCGCAAGCCCCACCATTTTGGGCCGCATGGGTTTACTCAAAGGCAAAAAATATACGTGTTTTACCTCTATGAATGCGGACTTTGGCGGCACGTTCACGGGCGAATATGCTACCACGGACGGCAACCTGATTACGGGCCAAAGCGCAGCGGCGACGGTAGATTTCGGACTGGCCATTATTGAAAAATTACTCGGCCGCGAAAAAGCCGACGAAGTCAAAAAGAGTATTTATTATAAAGGATAAAAATTACTTTTAGATTAGAACAAATAAATGGCTGACGATACACCTCCCGTACCAGTGGCCCCGCCCCATGCGGTTTGTTGAAAAAAAGTGGCTTTCATATTTTCGCATAATTTGCCATATTTATCAGTGCGAGTGCTGCCTATGGCGACACAAACCCTGCCCCACCCGGCATTTAAACCATGTGATAAATATTGGACATAAGCATTTTTTAATGTTTGTGTATTTTCACAAGATACCCGGCCTGAATATAACCGCAAATGACAATTTCCCCACGGATAAGTACAAGTAGTTTTATCTGCAGAAAGAGTGCAACCCGACGGTTCAATTGCAAGAGCTTCAAAATCATTGGTATATTCCCCGTTGGCTAAATAATAGGTTTCTTCCGCATCGGCAATTGCTTTTGTTAATGCCATAAGCGTGGAATATCGGCTTTTCATAACGGCTTTTTCGTATTGAGGCACGGCCACCGCGGCTAAAATGCCGATGATTAAAACCACAACCAAAAGTTCAATAAGCGTGAAACCTTTATGTAGGTCAGGTTTCACCTGACAATGCCTTTATGTAGGTCAGGTTTCACCTGACAATGTTTCGGCAGAAACATCTTTCCTTGTTTGACGTCAGGCATAGCCTGACCTACAACGGCTTTAAAACAACTTTCCTTTTCCATAAAAACCTCCTTTGTGGTATCACTAAATAAAATGTAGCAAAAAAAAAAACAAAGTCAAGTTTTATTTTTTCTCCGTCTGAAAACCCAAAAAAATCCCCACACCCGGTTGGGTATGGGGAACACAAAACGCAGTATAACCTATTTATTTGGTTTCGGCTTTTTCGTCCGCTTTGGCTTCGGGTTTGGCTTCCCCGATTTTTTCTTCTACCGTCGTCAAGGGGTTAATTTGCACCTTGATCGTGGCGGTAACGGTGGGTTTCAAATAAATACCCACTTCGGTTTCGCCCAAAGCTTTAATCGGCATATTAAGCTCAATAGAGTCTTTGGAGATGTTGTGTCCAAGTTCGTTTAACGCCTTGTAGATATCGGCTTTGTTGACAGAGCCAAACACTACGCCATCAGCGTTGACGGTTTTGGTAAACGGCAAGACTACGCCGGCTAATTTTTCGGCGATTTTGCGCGCTTCGGCCAGTTCCGCATCAATGCGTTTTTGGCGGCGTTCGGCACCGAGTTGCCAATTCTTAATAGCCCCTTCGGTGGCAATTTCCGCTAAGCGGTGCGGCACCAAAAAGTTGCGGGCATAACCGGGTTTCACATCTACGATAGAACCCACCATACCCAAATTTTTGACGTTTTCTTTCAAAATAACTTTCATCTTCGTCCTCCAACTTATTTTTTGGGTAAGGAATAAGGCAAGATAGCCAAGTTGCGGTCGCGCTTAATCGCTTTAGTGATTTGGCGTTGGTGCTTGGCGCAAGTGCCGGTAATTCTACGGGAAAGAATTTTACCGCTTTCCATCGTGAAAGACTTTACGAACTGGAAGTTCTTATAGTCAATGTTATCAATTTTTTCAGCGCACAATTTGCAGACTTTGCGTCTGGATTCAAAGCGCTTTTTCCCAAACGCGCGCGCGGGTCTTTCCGGGCGGGCGGCCGCGGCTACGGGAGCCGGTTGTTCGGCGGCGGGAGCAGTTTTAATTTCTTCGGACATTTGATTCCTCTTTTAATTTAGAAAGGCACGTCGTCTTCCATCACTTCCGTGGTGGGAACGTCGTCCTTTGCGGCCGCTTGTGCACCGTCATTGTAGGTGCCTCCGGCGGCTGCGGATTCCAAGATTTGGATCCGGCGGGCCGTAACCTGCAAGCTTTTGCGGGTTTGCCCGGTGGTTTTATCGGTATATTCGCTAGACGTCAAGCGGCCTTCTATACTAACAGGCGTGCCTTTTTTAAGACGGTCTTTACACCGATCGGCTGCCGCGCCCCAAACTACTATCGGCACAAAAACTGTGTCATCTTTCCACTCGTTTGTGGTAGCATCTAAGTATCTGCGGTTTACCGCAATATCACAACGGCACACGGCTTGACCTTTCTGTGTAAATGCCACGTTAGGGTCACGTGTCAACCGTCCGACTAGAAGGACTATGTTTTGTTCCGGCAATTTGATTGCTGCTGGCATATGTTAACCTTTTATTTTACTACGACTGGGGCCGGTTTGGCTTTCACTTCCACGGCGTTCATCGTCATGGAGCGCAGTACGTTTTCGTTGAGTTTCAAAGCGTTTTCAAACTCTTTAATAAAAGAGGGTTCTGCTTTGAATTTCAAGTAGAGATAGAAACCATCGCGAACGTGATTGATTTCATGGGTAAATTTACGGCGACCCAATTTTTCTTCGCTGGTTACTTCTCCGCCTTTGCTCGTAATTAAAGCTTTGGCTTTATTCACGAATTCGCCCACTTCTCCGTCGGAGAGTTGGGGTTTTACGATAATTACACTTTCGTACGTTTTCATAGACTCATTTTTACTTACGTTTTGTGGGGCAAAAAACACCGCAGGCACAAGCCCGCGGCTTTTTACCTTGTATATATTATAACAAAATTTTACCCAAAAAAGTAAGTTTTGCAAACGGGAAAATACAAACCACCCCTTCTTAGTTTAAGGGGTGGTTTGTTACATCTTACAGGAAAAACTTACTGTTCCGGGACAAACGTGTTTGCCTCGTCATCTAAAATATAACCCACACCGGGCAAATGTTCCCGTACCAACCTATTACCGACGTTGTCAATCGGCGTAAAACCGCTTCCCAAAGGCAATTTACCCGGGGCTATTACCGGCGCAGTTTCTCTACCTGCAATCGGGCGGATAGTACCGTCGGCATCGTTCAAAATCTCCACACCCAAATTCGGGAACGATTCCCGCACCGGACCGTTGCCGGGATGTGTGCGTTGCAAGATAATACCTCTCATCGCCGGGCTAGGTGATAATTCGGCCGGGACGAGTGCATTGCGGATACTCTGATTAAAATGTAGCTCATCTACATCTGTCCAACGGAAATCCCGCGGGAAAGAAACCCCATTGCTTAACAACCCGGTCTGTGTATTAACGGCGAACTGCGACACGCCGCTTAGTTTTTCATAATAGTGTATAGAAGGACGGGAGAAAGACGCCAAATATCCCTTGACTTGACGGACAATTTCATCCGGGGAGTTGCTTACAGGGCGAACTTTAGCCGGGTCCGAATAATTATCGGCATATTTTTTCGGCGCGGTGTTAGAATTATTGGCTAACAAATATACGTCCACATCGGTAGCATTTTTATCTACGGCTTGTTGAAAAAAACCTTCCGATTTGCCCGAACCGATTTCAGTTCTGCTGTCAATATAAGCAACACTGGTCCGCAATACGCGGGGCCCTTGCTTGCTAATAATAACCACTCCAACCCCTTGGGTCAGCCCGAAAGCGCCTACCCATTGGGGTGCTTCTGCCGGCGTAGCCGATAGAAATTCTTTCATATTTAAAGGAGAAATACCGTTCCCGTCATACGGAACAAAATGCGGCACCGCAGCAATCTGTTCAGCTACGGCAGTAGCATTTACAAGTGGGCGCATTGGATCCAAAGTGCGTACTTTAGAAGGGGTAGCCGCATTGGACAAAAAATCACGCGTAGCAATCGTTAAGTTTTCATCATCCAAAATAACCACATTGGGGAAAACCTCGCGAATGCCCACATGGGTTACGGGAGAGGAACCCGGACCGGCAACAAGCTTGCGTACCGGGGTACGAACGCCGCCTCTGAAGATAGAAACTTTGCCTTGGGCGGCAGCGGAAGAAAAAGTTCCGCAAAGTAAAACTGCTGTTCCTAATGTAATATATAATTTTCTCATGCGCTTATTGTAATAAAAAAAATTATAATTAAGCAACCGAAAAAAAGACCCAATTACCGGACAGGTCTAAAGACCTATTTTTCCACCATCACCCGAGAATCAAGCGGTAAGAAATCTTTTTCAGCAGGGGGCCGGGCAATCCCCCCAAAAGGCATTTGGGCCACCAACTTCCACGCGGCGGGCACATTAAATGTACGCCGGACCGCGCCGTCCACCAACGGGTTATAATGTTGTAAACTCGCGCCGATGTTTTGCTCAGCTAGCGCCGTCCAAATCAAATACTCCAACATGCCGTTGGCTTGATAGGCCCAAATAGGGAAATTATCTTTATACGTAGGAAAACGGTTTTGCAAATTTTCCACCACCGTCCAATCTTCAAAAAATAATAAAGTGCCGCACGCTTGAGCAAACGCGGTAATTTTTTCGGCTGTTTGTGCCCAGTTTTGCGGCGGCACGATTTTTTTGAGTTCGTTTTCGGTCAGTTTCCAAAACGTGCGGTGTTTTTCATCCAGTAACACCAGCACGCGCGCCGATTGTGAGTTAAACGCACTGGGTGCGTGTTTGACAGCCGTTTGAACAATGTTCACCAGTTGTTTTTCTGTGAGCGGAATTTTATTTGTCAGCGCGTAACACGAGCGCCGTTTTTGTGCCAAATCAAGTAGTGTCATACAAACTCCTTTTTATACAGCATAACTTTTTAAGCGACTTTGCAACAGATTTATTTTGATTAGAGACACCGCGCACTCGTTATAAACTAACACGAAGTCCCCCTTGCAAAAGATAACATCATACGCCCCAAGAGGTCCGAGGCCTCATGCCCGGCCCGGCGAGGGCCTTGACAAATCAAAAAAAAAAACGATAATAAAGGGACGCAAAATATATAAGGAGCAAAGAATATGAAAAACACAAATAAAATTAAATGTCATTCCAAACCGCGGCCCTTACCGTTTGGCCGCGCCCCGGAAGGTCTTTATCCGGGGTCTAACTACAATGATTTGGAATCTCACCGCTTTCTAAAACGGCAACAAGGTGAGATGCTTAAGTCAGTTCAGCATGACGTCTTTTTTTATAATAGCGGTTTTACGCTTATTGAATTATTAGTAGTCGTCCTTATTATCGGCATTTTGGCGGCGGTGGCTCTGCCGCAATATCAAAAAGCAGTCAAGAAAAGCCGTTACAGTAACCTCAAGGCACTCACCCGATCCATCGCACAAGCCCAAGAAGTGTATTACTTAGCCAATAATGCCTATGCCACGGATTTCAATGAACTCTCCATTGATTTACCAACGCCAACAAAAAGCTCCCCCACCTCTTACTACTACTCTTGGGGCTATTGTACTATGGTAGACGCAACCGTTGTGTGTGGAGACAGCAAAAGTGATATGCGCTACGGAATTGTGTTAAATAATTCCACCACAAATATCGGTGGAGAACAACGTTGTTCCCCTGCGGCCGACGACCCTATCGGCAATGAAATTTGCAAACAAGAATCAGGTTTGTCTACCCCCTCTCACACAACCTCGACCACAAACCGTGCCCATTATTATTGGTAAAACAGAAAAAGTGTACCCGGCGGAGGTTGCCTTCCGGTAAAATTCCTGACGGAATTTTCCTGCAGTCCGGGCTCGCGGTTTTTGCGAACGCTGACGGGGTTTTCAAACTAAAATAGCCTAATTCTAGGCGCGACAAACCGCAGAATACCGCCCACGGACGGTGCGCAGCACCGCAGGTATTTAAGGTTTGGCGCAACGACGAAGTAGGCTATTTTTAGGAAGAAATACCCCCGGCGGGAGTTGAACTCGCAACCTCTTCCTTAGGACGGAATCGCTCTATCCAATTGAGCTACGGGGGCGTGAAATTACTTTTTGAAATTGCGGCGCACTTTTTTGGCAACGGCTTTTTTAGACGCAGATTTTTTCGGCGCGGTTTTTTTAGCGGTTTTTTTGGAAACAACCTTTTTAACCGCTTTTATTTTTTTAGCCGTTTTTTTCGTTACTTTTTTAACCGTTTTTTTCGCCGGCGTTTTAACGTTCTTTTGTGCCGAGTTCTTTGCTTTTTGCAGCAGTTTGGCTAACGCACCGCGGGGGCGTTCTTCGCCTAAGATATTGGTTTTAACTCGCGGTTTCATGGCCGCGTGTAATTTGCGTGTGCGGAAATCTTCCGGTGAGGACATTTCTATCAATCCCGCGCGCAACGCTTCGCGCCGCAAGGTACGAATCGCACGCTCCTCAATTTGGCGGACCCGCTCGCGCGAAAGCCCCAGTTCATCGGCCACTTCCCCCAATGTTTTGGGGTCGTTATCATCTAAGCCGTAGCGCATAATGACAATTTGGCGGTCGCGGTCGTTTAAATCGGCCATACTTTGTTTGATACTGTTTTGGTCTTCTTGTTTTAAGAACACATCATGCGGGTTGCCTTTGCCGTCGTCGCTGAGCACGTCTTCTAGCGTCATATCTTCTTCGTCATATACCACCGTAGCCAACGAATCAATACCTTTGGCCGCACTGAGTGTATCCATAATAGATTTTACTTGACGGGCCGATAACTCTAACTCTTGCGCCATTTCTTGCAAAGACGGCTCACGTCCGTTGGCTTCTTTGAGTTCATTCCATGCGCGGAACCAGCGTTTCAAATTACCCCACGCATGCGACGGAATTTTAATAGAACCGGATTGTTCTTCAATGTATTTACGGATATATTGTTCTATCCAATATACGGCATAAGTAGAAAAACGGTATCCCTTGGACGGATCATATTTTTCAATGGCTTGCAAAAGCCCCAAGTTACCTTCTTCAATTAGATCCATGAGTTCCATACCGGGGCGCAAAAAGCGTTTGGCTGTCGGAATTACTAAGCGCAAATTATTCTCTAAAATTTGATGTTTGGCAGCTTTATTGCCTTTCTTGGCCAACGCCCATAACCGCGCAGTTTCTTCGCGGTCAATTTCTTGGGTAATTTTGCCCAAATGTTTAAAATACTCGTTAGTAGTATCTAAAGACTCATCCTGTTCCATATAAATATCATATCAAATTTGCGGCAAAACTCCACACTGTAAATCTAACCCTAAAAACGGACTATGCGAGAGGAACAACATTATTATAATGAAAAATAAATTACTTCAGGGGGTACTTTATGCAAACAACCACACCGAAAAAAACACTGACCCAAATTATGTATATGTGTTTGGGTTTTTTTGGTATCCAGTTCGGCTGGGCCTTACAAATGGGAAACATGAGTGCGATTTATTCGCGCTTGGGAGCAAGCGAATCTCAAATTCCGCTTTTATGGTTGGCCGCACCTGTAACGGGATTACTCGTCCAACCGCTTGTGGGCTATTACAGCGACCGGACCTGGTGCGCACTGGGACGGCGCCGTCCGTATTTTTTAGGCGGTGCGATTTTTGCCGTAATTGCACTTTTTCTAATGCCGCAGGCCTCGGCTATTTGGATGGCGGTGATTGCGCTGTGGATATTAGATGCATCCGTCAATGTGAGCATGGAGCCGTTCCGCGCGTTTGTGGGAGACTTACTGCCTAATGAGCAACGCAAAACCGGCTATGCGATGCAAAGCGTGATGATCGGCGCGGGAGCGGTGATTGCTTCGTTTCTGCCGCAGATTTTAACATGGGCCGGCGTCAGCACGCAAGCGCCGCTGGGCTCTATCCCCGCCACAGTGCGTTATTCCTTTTACATAGGGGCGGTGGTGTTTTTACTGGCGATTATCGGCACGGTAATCACCACACAAGAATATCCTCCCGCTAATATGGAAGAATTTAACGCACTCAAAAAACAGCCGTTTAGTTTGCGTAAAACAGTAGATGAAATGTGGCAAGCGTTTATCACTATGCCGACAACGATGCGCCGTTTGGCCGTTGTGCAATTTTTCACGTGGGCGGCGTTTATGATTATGTGGGTATACTTTACGCCGGGTATCGCTTCGGGCGTGTTCAACGCTACCCCCGGCACACCCGCCTACGAAACTGCCGCTAACTGGGGCAGCTCGTGCTTTGGTATCTACAACGGCGTATCATTTGTCTTTGCATTTTTACTTTTGTGGCTGACAACCAAATTTTCCGCTAAAAAAATTCACATCGTTTGTTTGACAATCGGCGGGCTGGGGCTGGGTGCTTTGGGGTTAACGCTTTTTGGCGTGGAATTTTCCAAATACGCGTTAATCGGTCCGATGGTGTGTGTGGGTATTGCGTGGAGCAGTATTTTATCCATGCCTTATGCCATGCTGGCTAACGCGATTCCCAACGATCAAATGGGGTTTTACATGGGCGTATTTAATTTCTTTATCGTGATTCCGCAAATTTGTGTGAATTTGCTGTTCGGTCCGTTTATGAAATACGCACTTAACTCCAGCGCGATTGCCGCAGTGGGTGTAGGCGGTATCAGCTTGTTGATTGCCGCGCTGTTTACGCTGCGCGTGCAAGAAAGGAGTAACGCATGAAATTAGAATTTCATATCCATTATAAAACGGCCTTTGGCCAAACGCTCCACGCCGTCTTGTACCGCCAAAATGCCCGGCCGGAAGACCGCCGCGTACATATAGAATTAAATTCGCCCGACGGGGAAAATTGGCACGGGGAAACCGTACTGCACATCAAGCAACCCCTCTACGTACAATATCATTACGAAGTACGGCGCGGCCCAAAAGTAGTACGCAGTGAATGGCAAACTATCCCGCGCTGTGTGCTGTTTGACCCTCATACGGACACGTATGTTATCCACGACCAATGGCAAGATTTACCGGCAAAATCTTGGCTCTATTCCGCTTGCATTACCGAGCACATCCCGGTGCTTCGCACCCCGGCTACGGCATACCTGTGCAGTGTGAGTTTTCTGGTGCAACTACCTAACCTACCCGCCGACACAGACGTAGGCCTCTGCGGTAATTTACCCTCTCTGGGTAACTGGAAAACGCAAGGCGCGCCCATGTTATACAAAACACAACCCCACACGTGGAAAATTACACTAAACGCCGCCCATTTAAAAACTCCGTTTGAATATAAATTTTTCTTGCGTAACCGTCAAACCAACCATATCACATGGGAAGAAGGACCCAACCGCATACTTACGCAACTGCCTGTATTACCAAGCACCGAACACGTATACCCCAATTTGCGCCCGCAGTTTTTGCGCACGCATCCGTTCCGGTTAGCCGGAGTGGTCGTGCCGGTGTTTTCGCTACGCAGTCAAACGGATAGCGGCACGGGCGATTTTGGCGATTTAAAATTACTGGTAGACTGGGCCGTCAAAACCGGGCAAAAAGTAATTCAATTATTGCCCGTCCACGATACCACCATTACCAAAACATGGACTGACTCTTACCCGTATAACGCTATTTCCGTCTATGCGCTCCACCCGTTGTATGCGGACGTTCGCGCGTTGCCTAAATTATCTTCCGCTAAAAAAACGGAACAGGAACAGCAAGCACTTAATAAATTATCCACCGTAGATTACGAACGCGCCCTCCGGCTTAAATTGACTTATTTGCAACACGCGTTTGACGAAGAGGGCGAGCGCGTTTTAGGCACGCCACAGTTTCACGAATTTTTACACCAAAACGCACATTGGCTCCCGGCGTATGCGATGTTTTGCGTACTGCGTGATACATACAAAACGGCTGATTTCCACACGTGGCCCGAGCACGCCGTATTTTCCGATGAAGATTTACACCGCTTTTGCGCATCCGGCACGGAGCATGAAGCGCAACTTCATTTTTGGTATTACGTACAATTTGTGTTGCACACCCAACTGCAAGCGGCCGCGGCGTATGCACGCAAACAGGGGGTCATTTTAAAAGGGGATATTCCGATTGGCATTTCGCCTTTTAGCGTAGAAGCATGGACCGAGCCGCAACTTTTTCACCTAAACGCACAAGCCGGAGCCCCGCCGGATGATTTTTCTGCCACCGGGCAGAACTGGGGCTTTCCGACGTATAATTGGGAAGTCATGGCGCGTGATAATTACCGTTGGTGGCGGCAACGGCTCAAACACATGGCCCGGTATTTTGACGTATACCGCCTGGATCACGTGTTGGGGTTTTTCCGCATTTGGCAAATTCCTGCGTCGTGCGTGCAAGGTTTGTTAGGGCAGTTTTCCCCCGCGCTCCCCCTCTCGCAAGAAGAAATAGAAAGTTTTGGTTTACCGTTTAAACAATCTTTTTTGCGGCCGCATATTTCCGCAAACACGCTTGAAAAACTGTTTGATCAGCACGCGCCGGAAATAGAAGAAAATTTTTTGATAGCCGCAGGGCAAGGATTATTTAAACTGCGCCCGGACGTTGATACCGAGCGCAAAATTGCACAAGCGCTCGCCGGGCCGCAGAAAAAATACGCCTGTTTTAAAG
Source organism: Candidatus Avelusimicrobium caledoniensis (assembly GCA_900315795.1). GTDB lineage: Bacteria > Elusimicrobiota > Elusimicrobia > Elusimicrobiales > Elusimicrobiaceae > Avelusimicrobium > Avelusimicrobium caledoniense. Next base: position 10,673 of record ONAM01000004.1, on the reverse strand, counting down.
AGCCGTTATTTGCCTTGTGTGATAATGTGTTATTCATGCGCGACAGCCAACACCGCCACTTATATCATCCGCGTATTGCGGCTATGCAAGCAGAAGTTTTTCAAACACTTAGCGCGCAAGAACAACAGGCCTTTATCCGGCTGTATAACGATTTTTTCTTCCACCGGCATAATGAATTTTGGAAGAAAAACGCCCTAACCAAATTGCCCGCACTTACCCAATGCACGCAAATGCTTTGTTGCGCAGAAGACCTGGGCATGGTGCCTGCGTCCGTGCCGGATGTACTGCGCGAATTGCAAATTTTAAGTTTAGAAATACAGCGCATGCCCAAAAAACCGTCAGAGCGGTTTGCCGATATTTTTAATTATCCGTATTTATCGGTAGCCACGCCGTCCACGCACGATATGTCCGTGCTCCGCGCGTGGTGGAAAGAAGACCGCGCGGTTACTGAGCAATTTTGGCACGACGTTCTTAAAAAAAGCGGCGACGCGCCGGAAGAAATGAGCGGCGAAATTTGTGAAGAGATTTTAAATTTACATTTAAAAAGCAATTCCATGCTAGCGCTGATCGGTTGGCAAGATTGGCTGGGCATGGACGAGAAACTGCGCTCCCCCCACCCGGAGGAAGAACGCATTAACGTCCCCGCCGACCCGCGCCACTATTGGCGTTACCGCATGCACCTGACGCTGGAAGAATTATTACAGGCCGACGGGTTTAACGGGAAAATAAAAGAGATGATTAAAAACAGCGGACGGTAATAAGCATGAACTCTCACTTAAAAAATATATGTACTCCATGTATCATTTGTAGTTCTCACATGGTGCTGTGTTGCATTTTTACATATCGCGTTGGCAAGTTGATTACTTGAGTTAGCATAACAAGCTTTACCTATGTTTCCTGAAGCTTTACTATACGAAAAAATAAGGAGGTTCCCCGGCAAGCGCGAATCGGTAGCATATACAGCATCCGGTTGGCCGGAATTTAATTTATTAAGAGTAAGCTCCAGTGTCCAACCCGCGGGATTAGTTCTAGAACGCCCGGTACCACTCCCCTGCACTTCTATATCCAACAACGACCAGTCGTTTGTATATTCCCCATTAGCCAAATAATACCGCTCTTGCGCTTGCACGACGGCATTAGCAAGCGTAACCAGTTGCGTCATGCGCGCCTTGGCAACCGCTAATTTGTACTGCGGCATTGCCACCGCGGCAAGTATACCGATGATTAACACAACAACTAAAAGTTCAATAAGCGTAAATGCTTGTTTGTTTTTCATGTTATTCTCCTTTGATAGTTTTTATCAACAAATAAAATGTAGCAAAAAAAAAAAACGATGTCAAGTTTTATTTTTTCTCTCGCTATATCCCGCATAGAAACCCTGCGGGATGACGAGCGAGAGAAAAATATATACAGAAAAGCCCTTCGCCAGGGCAGGCGTGAGGCCTAAAACCCCTGTTTGCGTTTAATGCGATATTTTGGCAATAGGGAATTTCATTGACGGTGCTTTCGCTAATCTTGCCGGGGGCAAGACCTTGCGGGCCGCCAAAGACCTAAAAAAAATTTAGGCCTTTTGGCCCTTGTCAGCCAACGCCCAGATTATTACAATTAAAATATACTTTGATTAAGGAGACGGTATGAACAAATCACTTTCGTTAGTCCTCGCACTGTTACTGACCGGGTTTTTCCCGGGTGCTTTACACGCTACCCATTTAAATTCAACCTTTACTTTACACAACAAAGTTTCCCGCGCCGCCGTGCAGGCGGAAGCGTCTGCACGCACATCCGGCCCGCGTATGCTTAAAAAACTGGCCGACTCCTACCGGGCCACTTTGCTCAACCGCTTTCTACGCTACGTAACCTATAACAGCCAAAGCCAAGAAGACATGCAAATTACCCCCAACCAAATTGAAACCGCCAACAAATTATACGCCGAAATTCAACAAATGGGGTTTGCCGAAAATGTACATATAGAGCTATCCAAGCATTATTATATTTTTATCAATATCCCCGCCAACCAAGAGAGTCCCGCCCCGGTGCTCGGTTTTAGTGCACATTATGACGTTACACCCGACGTTCCGGCCGAAAACGTGCAAGCCCAACTGATCAAAAATTATGACGGTAAGCCCATTGTGCTTAAAAACAACCAAGTAATTGACCCCAATTCCGACCGCGACGCGTATTTAAAAACCCAAATCGGCAATACCGTTGTTACTTCCGACGGCACCACCAACTTGGGCGCAGATGACAAAGCGGGTTTATCTATTATGATGACCTTGCTGGAAACGCTTGCCCAACACCCCGAACTCAAGCACGGACCGATTCAAATTGTACTGGCCCCCAACGAGGATGTAGGACGCGCTGCTGAATTTATTGAAGAAGTAAACTACCGCCCGGAAATTGCTTTTGATTTTGACGGCGGCTCCAACGGCGAAATTATGATGGCTAACTTTAACGCCCGCCAAACTTTCTTTACGGTGGAAGGACACCCGGGTCACCAATCGGCCGCTGCCACCAACGGCTACCGTAACGCGTGGACACCCGCGTGCGAATTGGGCGCGGCTATTTGCACGGAAGAATTACTCCCCAACAAAAGCACCGGAGATCAAGGATATGTGGAATTACACCATATGTATTACGAAAAAGGCAAGGTATCTACGGCTATACTGGATATCCGCCAACGCAGTTATGATTCCGAAGAAATGAACGATTGGGAACTTCGGGCAGATTCCATAGCAAACCTCCTAGCCACCCGCTACGGGGTAGAAATTCACCGCCAAACGATTAACAATTACAACAACGTGGCCGAAGTTTCCCACCCCAAAACGCGGGAAATCACCGAACAGGCCTGCCAAGCTGCCGGCGTAGAACCGAATTTCAAATCGGTCCGCGCAGGCACGACCGCGGCTATGTTTGTAACAAAAGGGCTCGTCGGTGCATACACTGTCTTCACCGGCCAAAACAACGAGCACAACTTTACCGAATGGCTCAGTGAAGATGATATGTTTAAGTCTTATGCAGTGGCTTTACATATTGTAAATTTAGTAGCCCAACTGGAAAAATAATATAACTTTATGAAAATTGTAATTGCAACGGAAAACCCGAATAAGTTGCGGGAATTACGTCAAATTTTGCCCGCCAAACTCAAACAAGGCACTCCGTTAGAGTATGTAAGTCTTACCGACTTCAAAGGTTTAAATCTGCCCGCGGAAACAGGTAGTACCTTAGAAGAAAACGCCGCCAAAAAAGCTTTATATGCGGCCCAAAAAACCGGCCTTGTCGCCATTTCGGACGATACCGGGCTAGAGGTAGAGGCCCTTAACGGTGCGCCGGGTGTTCACACCGCCCGCTACGCCGGAGAAAATGCCGATACGGATGAAAACAACCGCAAACTCTTAGGCGCATTAGAGGGCAAACTCTTACCACAACGCGGAGCACGTTTCCGCACGGTGGCGTGTTTAGCTACCCCGCAAGGCGATGTGCGTACCTTTGAAGGTGTATTAGAGGGTTTCATCGGCTTTGGCTACCGCGGTAATAACGGCTTTGGCTATGACCCGATTTTTATGGTGGAGGATGGGCAAAAAGCACTAGCCGAACTGACCGAAAACCAAAAAAATAAAATCAGCCACCGCGGCAAAGCATTTAAAAAACTGGCCGCCCAACTAACGGCCGAAGTGCCCGTCAAATAAGTTTTAGTGACGCAAAAAGCCCCGGCTTAACGCCGGGGCTTTTATTATTTCTATTTAGGGGAGTTTATACACAGTTATCGGGCTACCTGCTGTCTCCCTGAAATATCTGTGTGTTTCCCCGGAAATTTCCGTACCGCCCATACTTTTGCAAATTTTCTTGGCCACCTCATTTGCGGAAACGGCTAAACACCGCCTTTCGTCCGGATGCTCTGAGTGCGTCAGCCACACCATATAACCCACTTGATACGGTTTAGACCAACCGGCCGCGTTAGCTACTCCGTAATCTAACAAATCATAATAACTCCCATCCGGACAAATGATACCACCTGTTGTGCCCGCCCGGCCCGACCCACAATCCGGCAAGTCCAAATCAAAGCCAAAATCGGTTGTGGTAGAATCAAGCGGATAAGAGCCGTTAGCTAAATAGTACATTTCCAGCGCAATTTTACCCGCTGTAACCGACGGAATAATTTTAGCCAGTCTTGCTTTTCCAACCGCCACCCGATATTGCGGCAACGCCACCGCCGCGAGTATACCAATGATGAGAACGACGACAAGTAATTCAATCAGCGTAAATGCTTGTTTGTTTTTCATGTTATTCTCCTTTGATAGTTTTTATCAACAAATAAAATGTAGCAAAAAAAAAAACGATGTCAATAGGCAATTTTTACCGACGGGAAAACAACGCCGTTTGACTTCCCCCCTTGCGGGGGAAGTGGTTTGGCGGACATCGTCCGAACAAACCGATGAGGGGTATATAGTAAAGTTATTTTCCTTGTTCTGTTATACCCCGCTTTTATTACCCCTCACCCGGCCTCCGGCCACCCTCTCCCGCAAGGGGCGAGGGATGAAGAGAGTTTTCGTAGGTCGGACGTAAATCCGACGTTCTCAACAGAGTAATATATTGTCGGACTTACATCCGACCTACAAGAGCCGCAACAAAAGAGATTTATAGGTCAGGGGCCACCCTGACGTCAAATGTAGGTCAGGCTATGCCTGACCTACCCAAACAAAAAGCCCCCGTCTTAGAAAGACGGGGGTAAATCAACAAGAGATTTTTTTACAACTCAATCACCAGCATGGACGGCACGATAAGATACAACAAATTTATCAGCGCACCCATACTTAAAAACGGCCCAAACGGGATAGCGTCTGAGCGTTTTTTCCCTTTAAAAATCATCAGAAAAACCGCATACACCAAGCCAAAAAACGACGCTAAAATAATAGTGGTCAACACGCCTTCCCAACCGATAAGCGCACCGACGCCGCCCATCAGTTTCACGTCGCCACCGCCCATGGCATCCTTTTTAAATATCCACGTACCGATTAGCGCAATCGCCAACACGCCGAAAAACCCGGTAGCCGCCCCCAACAAGGCATATAATTCTTTCTGCCACCACATACCGCTAAAATTGGGGTTAGCCCACGCAAACAATAAGCCCCACACAATCAGCCCTAATGAAAAGCGGTCCGGGATAATCATGAGTTCAAAGTCAATGACGGACAAACAAATCAGCGCATATACCGCCACCAACACCGCAAACGTCCACACGCTTATTCCATACCGCCATACAAACAATACCGTAAGCAGCCCGGTAATAAGTTCTACCACGGGATATTGCAACGATATCGGTTTTTTGCATTGGCGGCATTTACCCAAAAGAATTAAGTAACTAATCAGCGGGATGTTATCATACCATTTGATCGCCGCGCCACATTGCGGGCAAGCCGACGGCGGCCACGCAACAGATTTACCACGCGGGATGCGGTAGATGCAGACATTTAAAAAACTGCCAAACACCAAACCGAATAAAAAAGCAAACGTGAGGATAAAAGCCGTCATAGCGGTTAATGCGTGTACCACGCTTTGCCGTAGCTGTCTTCTTTATCGGAATTGACAAAGAAATCGCCGTAACGCGGATCGGCCGGATCGTTCACATACGCCCAACCGCCCACTTTGGTAAACGCGGTTTCAAAATTTCCGGTAGAAACGTGGGCTGACGGAGCCGTACCGGGCACGCGGGCCTCAGGCATTTTTTCCAAATATTGCGGCACCAAGCTGGACAAATCATCCGTCGGATACGTACCTTGGTTTTCACCATAATACGCCGCAATAGCACTACGCACACGCATCAGTTGGTGTTTTGTGCTGCCTTCTTGGGCTTTGTGCACCAGCGTCATAAATTTAGGCACCGTAAACACGAATAAAAACACCAATACCGCTATAATAACTACTATTTCAACGGTTGTAAAACCTTTTTTCATCGTTTACCTCTTGCTAATTAAAACGCATCGCCACTAACGCAAACACTTTGGCATCGCCTAATGTATTTTTGATGCTGGAGTATTCGTTGGGCTGGTGCATAGTTTCGTCCAGCTTGGCATAAACCACCGCCGGAAAGCCCGCATTGCGCAAGTACGCACCTACCGTACCGCCGCCTACACCCATAATGCGGGGGTTATTCTTGTATACTGTCTGTACCGCGGTGCGGGTCAACTGTACTACCGGGTGTTTGGGATCGGTAGATTTGGACCATTCGTTAATCGGAGTCTCTACCGTGACGGAAACTCCAAATTTCTTCTCTATCTTCCGGGCGATTTTGTTCATTTCCTTAATTACTTTTTCATTATCGTACCGGGGCAAAACGCGGCAGTCCATATAAAACTCATCGCGGCCGGGAATTGTATTTACGTTAGGCACATTGGCCAAGCGTTTGGTCGGCTCAAACGTGCTTTTAACTTCCGGAGCAAAGAGCTTATCTTTTTTATTAAATTTTTTATGCAACCGTTCGTCAAGGGCTATTTGCAGGTACGCTCCCGCCCGGTTAGCATTGATTCCCGCGTGTGGCGTGGAAGCGTGTGTCGGTTTGCCCATAACGGTAAATTTGGCCCAGAGCATATTTTTCTCGGCTACTTCTACCATGGTTCCGTCCGGTAATCCGCCGTCGGGTACTAAAAATACATCTTGCGGGCCAAACAAGTGGCCGTGTTTCTTTAAGATAGCTAAAAGACCGAACTCGCTACCCATTTCCTCATCGGCATTTAATAAAAGCGCGTAGTTGCACGGAGGGCGGACGCCCAGGTCCATCATTGCTTTTACCGCGAGCAACCCCGACACAATACCCTGTTGGTTATCTTCCGAGCCGCGCCCATAAATTTTATCCCCTTTGACAACCGCTTTAAACGGATCCGTCTCCCACAACGACAAATCACCCGCCGGCACCACATCCATGTGGGCCATGACCCACAAAGTTTTTTCTTTATTTTGACCGTAGTATTTCGCCAAAATATTCGGGCGCACGCCGGTCGGCGCGTGGGCATCCGGCACGTTGATTACTACGACCTCATCAAATTTCATCTTTTTTACAACGGAAAGTAAATACGCCGCCTTTTCCCCTTCCCCCGTACCGCCGGAAGCCGGAGCAACCGCCGGGCAGGCAATCATATTGGTTTGCAAATCAATCACATCCTGCGAATAGGTATCAATTTTTTTAAGTACTGTCTTTTCGTCCATTTTTTGACTCCTCTAACTAATTAAATCGGGTTTGCGATATCAATAAATTCGGTTTCCACTTTGAAGTGTTTTCCCACAAGCTCCTGCAAAGCCAAGATGCCGCACTTCTCGGAATTGTAATGCCCCAGAGCCACGCAGTTGATATGGCCTTCCCGGCACCATTCTTGTACGGGTTCATCTAACACCCCGGTAACGTATAGATCTAAGTGTTGGTCAATCGCTTGCGGCAACATGCTGTGTGCGCCGCCGCTAACCACTCCCAACGTGTTAATTTTAGACGGCCCGAACGAAAGCACTTGCGCTTTTGTTTGGCAAAATTCTTCCCACGTTTGTACCAGTTCGGTAAGCGGTTTATTTTCCACCACACCGCTGTACCCGATAGTTTCGCCGTGATACTCGCCAAACGGTTTGATTTGCAACGCGTTTACCGCGCGCATCAAACACGCATTGTGCCCGACGACCGGGTGTTTGTCTAGCGGCAAATGATAGGCAGCCAAGTTGATATCGTGCTTAAGCAAAAACGCGACCCGCTCGCGAAACATCCCCGTAAGCGGCTGTTCCTGCCCCCACAAAAGCCCGTGGTGCACAATGATTAAATCGGCTCCCGCCATTTTAGCTTTGCGGAAAAGTTCCAACGAGGCCGAAACCCCAAAAACAATTTTTTCCACCCGCGGCGTACCGGCCACTTGTAAACCGTTGTGGCTCATGTCCGTAATACGCGCGCTGTTTAAGTACGTGTCTAAAAATTGGATAATGTCTTCACAATTCCCCATATAATTATGTTATCATTTTATAAGGATGAACAAAACACTTTCTTTACTTTTACTTCTTTTTTTTGCGTGGACGGTAGCCCAAGCGCAAGAATTACCCGTAGCCCCTTATCTGCCCGCCCAAGAAAAAACTGCCCCGAAAAATGCGCCCATTACCGTACAATTTCCGCAAGAAAATTTGACCGTGGCCCGCGGCGCAAAAGCCATTTTTCTCTTCGGGCAAATTAACTTACCGTCCCCCGTTACGCTGGATATTAACGGCACGTCCGTACCCGTGCAAGACAACGGCGCATTTTTAACGTTCCTGCCCGTACAAAGCGGAAATTTTACGTTTGAACTGACTGCTAAAACCGTTTCCAATACGTATCGGGCGGTGCGGCATATTACCGTGCCGGGAGCGGATATTAAAGATTTTTCCGGCAAAGCCGAATTTGACGAAGAAGAAATTTTCCCTAAAACGCCGGTAGAAATGCTCCCCGGCGACACGTTGGACCTGTACGCGCGCGGCACGCCGGGTGCGGAAGTGACCGCCAGTTTATCCGGGCTGAAAAACGGAAAAAGCATTTCGCTTAAAGAAATGGCTTCTTCGCCGGGCGTATACCGGGCGCAATTTGTCATTGACCCGGAACAAAAACCCAAAACCGTCAAAGCAGTTTACCGCTTGAAAGATCCAACAACCCACACGAACACAAAAATTACCGCTAAAGAAAAAATTAAGATTTTAAGCGAAAAAGAATCGTTGCGTACCGCTCAAATCACTTCCGACGGAGTAAAACTTCGCAAGATCCCCACCGCGCGTGAAAACTTATATCCGTTCTACCGTGCCTACGGCAACGTGCAAATTAACGGGCGGTTAAACGAACAATACCGCATCCGCTTAAACGACAGCGAAACCGCTTGGTTGGAAATGGATAAGCTGCACGTAACAGAAACAACCGCAAATACTCCCAATCATTTGCAAGAAATGAATTTAACCGTACAACCCGACAAAACCCGTTTAACTTTTGCGGGGAAACATCCTGTACCGATTAGCGTGCATGAATTTAACAACCGTTTTGAACTTACTTTCTACTACACAGACGGTTTTGATGAAAATTTTACCGCCGATACCACTAGCCCCGTGGTGGAAAATGTTACGTGGTCTGAGCCGGAAAAAAACACGATTTTATTTAAAATTTATTTCCGCCCCGATACGCTCCCGTGGGGCCACGCGTACGATTTTGAAGACGGCAATTTAGTATTGGACTTTATCCACAATCCAACTCTAACGCCTACTAAAAATAAACCGCTGGCCGGTGCGCGTATTTTATTAGACGCGGGACACAGCCCGCGGCGCAAAGCCCCGTACGACGGAGCGGTCGGCCCGACGGGATACCTGGAGTATGAAGGCACGCTAGCATTGGCGGAAGATTTAAAACCGTTATTGGAAAAACAAGGCGCAACGGTCATTTTGACGCGCCGCGGCAACAACCGCAAAAGTTTGCAAGAACGTTATGAACAGGCCTTGCAAGAGAACGCCCACATTTTTGTCAGCTTGCACTATAACGCACTGCCGGAAACGATTAACCCGCTTTCGCGGCACCGCGGCTACTCGGTGTATTACAATTATCCGCACAGTTTTAAACTGGCTCAAGCGGTGTACCAATCGTTTACTAAAAACGTCAAATTGCCCGACAACGGCATGATAGCAAATGATGTTTTGTTTATCCCGCGTATCCCGCAAATTCCCAGTATCTTAGTAGAAAACGCGTATATGATGATCCCCGAGCAAGAGCAAATGGCCCGCACCAGGCAAGGCCGTGCGCCGTTAGTAAAAGCATTGTATGAGGGTATTTTGAAATTCTACGGTGTTAAAGTGCCGCCGCAACCTCAAAAGAAAACGGCGAAAAAAGCCCGCCGTTCTTCCCAAAAGCCGGCTAAAAAAACGTATCTTCGCGCCGGACCAAAACCCGTCTTAAAAGCCGGAAAATAAATTTAGGGCATCGCGTAATAACGCACGTTAGACTCCGTGATAGATAACGCAGGAGCTCCCAATACTTTTTGGCAAAAACTCCCGGCTTCTTCCTTATAATAATGGAACCACTCCATACAATAAATTTTTCCGTTCATGTTTGTATAAAAACCGTTCCCTTTATATTTCCCCTTGCGAAACAGAGCTAAATTTCCGTTTCCACCCGTGTAATTGAGCACCAATTCAAAATCGTCATTATAACGGGCCACATCTCCGCCGGCCGGCGCGACAGCTCCCAAAGTGGACGCATCGGCCGCGGTCCAATTATCAAACCCCAAATCTAACTCGCTAAACGTAAGCGCGTTTGAGCCGTTAGCCAATTTATACATTTGTTGGGCCGTAGCTAAACTTTTGGACAACGTCATCAGTTGCACCGCGCGGCTTTTCCACACCGCTTTTTGATACTGCGGGAGCGCGACCGCGGCGAGTATGCCGATGATAAGAACGACAACCAATAATTCAATAAGCGTAAACGCTTGTTTGTTTTTCATACAACCTCCTTTTTATCAACAAATAAAATGTAGCAAAAAAAAAACGATGTCAACCCCCTTGCCGGGGGCAGGCATTTTGGGACTCAACTTCCACTTAATTAGAGCCACACTGTTTTTGTTGTGTTCTTTTGCTGTTGTTGTTTATCCGCCCCTTGAGTGCTGTTTATAAAAAGCGCCGAAATGGATAAGAAATTTTTCATG
>ONAM01000005.1 GCA_900315795.1 Candidatus Avelusimicrobium caledoniensis | reverse complement strand
ACAATAATAAAGTGTTGGACAAAAAATCACAAGGAGCACGCAATATGAAAAACAATAAAACAAGTTTGTCATACCGGTCCTTGCCGGACGGGCGAACACGGTATCTTCCGCTGGAACAATCTGTCACCGTTATTAAACAAGGGTACCCCGCCCCTTCGTCATTCCGTAGTGTCTTTGTACGGAATATAGGGGCGGACACCGCGCTATATTCTGGACAGAAACTTTCCAGAATGACGAGCGCGGTGCAAGCATTTACGCTCATTGAATTATTAGTAGTTGTCCTCATTATCGGTATTTTGGCGGCGGTGGCGTTGCCGCAATATCAAAAAACGGTACTCAAAAGCCGCATGATGGAATCTTTGGTACTGGGCCGCGCTATCGCGCAAGCCCAACAGGCCTATCATCTGGCAAACGGAGTATATGCTACCGATCTAGAGGAATTAGGCCTTGATTTTTCAGCCGCCCAAAAAAAATATAGGTTTGTTTTGGTAGAACAGCACGCTCAAATTTGGGACAAAAAAACACCTAAATGGTTTTGGAATATTTTTTATAATGAAACTGTATATGGCCGCGGGGGCGCACGCGTCCCTTTTTCCTGTTCAGCTCATAAAGACTATCCTTTAGAGAATAAAGTTTGCGCCAGCATCACAGGGAATAATACACCCTATCTGGCAAATAATGTATGGAACGAATATTTTATGTACCAGTAGCGTTGTACTGCCGCCGCACAACCTCATTTTTGTATAATATAGATGAAGTCTTATTTCTATATTTTAGGAGCGTAACATGTCTGTCAAAAAATGTGCTTGTTCACCGTTGCAAGAGCACCGCGCCAAATTTCAGCCCGTGCTCCCTAACATCTTAAAAAAGGGTCCGGCGTTTGTGAAACCCAAACTGGGCAAACCTACTAAATCGGTAGCCGACCAAGCCACCGTCAAAAAGATTTTCCCCAATACGTATGGCCTTCCGGCGGTTACATTTGTTAAAGGCAACAATGCCGCACTATGCAAAAAAGCTGTGCGCGTGGGTGTGGTACTTTCCGGCGGGCAAGCCCCGGGCGGACACAACGTCATCGGCGGTTTATTAGACGGTCTTAAAAAGGCCAATAGCAAAAATAAACTGTTTGGTTTTTTGGGCGGGCCCAGCGGAATTGTGGACAATAAACTTGTAGAAATCACCCCGGCGCTTATGCAAGCGTACCGCAACACGGGCGGGTTTGATTTAATTCAATCCGGCCGTACCAAAATTGAGACGGACGAACAATTAACCGCCGCAAAAAACAATCTCATTAAAAACAAATTGGACGCGCTTGTGGTAGTAGGGGGGGACGACTCCAACACCAACGCGTGCGTAATTGCCGAATATTTAAAGCAACAACACGTAGATATCAGCGTGATCGGCGTGCCGAAAACGATTGACGGCGACCTTAAAAACGAACACATTGAAGCGTCGTTCGGGTTTGATACGGCTACCAAAATTTACGCAGAGCTCGTCGGCAACATTGAGCGCGACATGAACTCCGCGCGCAAGTATTGGCACTTTGTACGTTTGATGGGACGCAGTGCGTCGCACATTACGTTGGAAGTGGGTTTAAAAACACACCCCAACGCCGTGCTCGTCGGTGAAGAAGTATTAGCTAAAAAAATGACGCTTAAACAAGTGGTCAAAAACTTAGTGGACCTGATTGTCAAACGCGCCAAAGCGGGCAAAAATTACGGTATCGTGCTCGTACCGGAAGGACTCATTGAGTTTATCCCGGAAATGAAGGAACTGATCGGCGCGCTTAATGACGCTTTAGCCGACCACGAAGCCGCACTAGCTAAACTCGCCACCCCGGCCCAGAAAAAAGAATTTATCTTAGCCAAACTTCCTAAAAAACTGGCTGATTTAATGCGCTCTCTGCCCGACGGCATCGCCCGCCAACTCATGTTGGACCGCGACCCGCACGGCAACGTGCAAGTGTCTTTAATTGAGACGGAAAAATTGCTCGTTGAAATGATTAAAACAGAACTGGCCGCACTCAAAAAAGCGGGCAAATACACGGGCAAATTTGCAACCATTACCCACTTCTTCGGCTACGAAGGCCGCTGCGGGGTACCGTCTACGTTTGACGCCAACTACACCTATGCGCTTGGCTACAACGCGGCCGTGCTGGCTCTTAACAAATGCTCGGGCTATCTCTCGTCCGTGCGCAAATTAACGCGCAAAGCGCAAGATTGGGAAGTGGGCGGCGTGCCGCTTACGATGATGATGAACATTGAACGGCGCAAAGGCAAAGAAAAACCGGTCATCAAAAAAGCCCTCGTGGAGTTAAAAGGCGAGCCGTTTAAATACCTCGCCAAAAACCGCACGATCTGGGCAGAACAAGACCAATTCGTGTTCCCCGGTCCGATTCAGTTTTTTGGTCCTGCCGAAGTAACCGACATCACCACCTATACGCTGATGTTGGAACAAGGCAAAAAACTAAAATAACCGCAACTGCGGTTTCCGTCAAGGTCGCCGAACTCCCGGCGGCCTTTTTTGCGTCTGCCCTAGGTCCAAAATCTATCCGGGATAGGCCTTTTGGCCCACGCAATTTTTACGGTTTTATCCTAGAATATAAATATGATTAGAAAATGTATATCTGCGGGACTGATGTGTGTGTTGTTGTCCGGGTTTGGCTCGGCACAGCCGCTCAAGCAAGCCGCCAAAGGTGTTAAGAATTTTTGGAAAGCTCCGGCACACGCCCGGCAAATATCCGGTGCGTTAGAAAGTCGCGTGCAGCGCAGTTATATAACAGCGGTGCAAACCCAAAATCAATTTCCGCAAGCACAACGGTTTTTGCAAGCAACGGCGGGTGTGCGCGTAACGGGAGAGATTCCGGTCGTACCCAAAGCACTGTACCCGCAAGCGCCTTTTTTGACGAACCAAAACCAACTGACCAATTATTTTTTGGCGCAAAATAATCGGCAATTATCAAAACAACTGCCCTTTTATCAACGCTATTTGCAAGATGTAGGCACACATGTTGAAGATTTTTTCCGAAATCAACAAAACATTACGCACGAGCAAGAATTAGATATGTTCTGGCTGGCCATGCAAATTTCCCCGCAAATATCCAACTTGCTAATTGCCGAAATTCACGGTTTCCCGGAAATAGCTTTTAATGTGGCTAAACTGCTTGAGGAACTTAAAGAACTTCAGCCGCAACGCGAAATATTTGTGTTTACCGAATTTTTGCCGGAAGGGAAAATTTGGGGTGACCCGGACTTACGCCCGCGTTTACGTTCCTACATACCCGCCTGGCAGTTTGCCTCTATACTAGATATTCCCGTCATCGGATTAGAGCCCCAATTTGTAGAAGACAATTTAGATCTTACGCTATCTGCTTCTGCCCAAGGAGAAATCATTTGGGCCTCGCCGGAAGCCCTGCGCCTGCGCAACCAACGTTGGCTGGCATTGATACGCTCCTACCGGGAAAAATACCCGAACGCCTTATTTGTTATTTACGCCGGAGAAGCCCATATTACCTATTCCCGTCCCCACTCGCTAGGTCAAAAATTGGCCGGGCCGTCCACCTTTGTTGCCGGAATATATCCGCAGTACGACCCGAATTGCCCCGATAGGCGGCACATGCTGGACACCTCGCCTTTTGATCAAGTTACCAACAGTAATTTTGCTACCCAGCGTGTACTAAAATTTACCGATCCCAAACTCGTCCGCTTAGCCGGCTTTGACGCGCAAATCAAAGTGCCGCTATTGCGTGATTAAATTTTGCCTTTAGGTTACCGGGCCGCCACGCTCCTGGCGGCCTATTGTGTGTAACAATTCTAAATATAAATTCACTTGCAAGAGTGTCTTTTTTATGGTATGTTATCAGTAGCAGTAATACTTAAAAAAGGAGAGTGAGTTATGAACGCACTTAAGACGTATTTAGTTGATCCGATTAAAAATCACTATATTGATTTTGCAGGCCGCGCTACCCGCAAACAATACTGGTTGTATGTACTGTTTGTGTGGATCATTTTGTTCGTCATCGGTTTATTTGGCGACACCGGAGTAATGATTTCCAACATTTGCTCGTTAGCGATTTTGTTGCCCTCTTTAGCCATTGCGGCACGCCGCTTGCGCGACGGTGGTTTCAGCCCGTGGTTCTTGCTATTTCTGTTGTTGCCGGTAATCGGTTGGATCGTATTACTGGTGCTCTACTGCTTGCCGTCCAAAAACTAATTTAAGTTGCCGGAAAAAAATACCGCCCTTTTCGGGCGGTATTTTTTGTCCATTTTCCCTAGGTCTTAAAACACACCCGATCTAGGCCCTTTGGCCCATGCTATTTAGCCCCTCAAGCATTATAATAAAGTTAGGACGTAAATTAAAGTAAAAACCGTACAAGCATATATTTTATGAAACGATTATTTACATTATCTGCATTGTTGCTATTTTTTGCGTATCCCTTGTGCGCACAAGGGGGGCGTTCCGGTGCGATAGTAAAAGCGGGCAAAGCGGCACTCTCGCACAAACCTATATTGGAATTACCAAAAATACAGACCCATACCCATTTCACGCTGTCTAACGGTATAACAACCTCGGTGGTGCCTAATTTATCAAACGTAACAGCAGTCCCTACCGCCGGATTGACCGCCACAACTTT
Organism: Candidatus Avelusimicrobium caledoniensis; assembly: GCA_900315795.1. Lineage (GTDB taxonomy): Bacteria > Elusimicrobiota > Elusimicrobia > Elusimicrobiales > Elusimicrobiaceae > Avelusimicrobium > Avelusimicrobium caledoniense. The sequence goes on along the minus strand of ONAM01000005.1, from coordinate 55,947 downwards.
ATCAAACCTGCCGGGCGCAGCGGCGGCAAACCCAACCGTTTCCCCGCAAGGGCCCTCTTTCCGCAACCGCCAGATGGAACGCTTTGCGGCACCGATTTCGCCGGAACAATCCGCCCGAATTACCCAAACGCTTATAAGACGCGTCCAAACCTCTAGTGAACTTTTTGAACAAGTGCTCGCTAATTCTCCCACAATTCACCCGCAATTTTCGCCAATTAAGTTACGCAATGGAATAGCTCTTTCTCAAAATTTAACGGAGCCGGCTAAAAATCTCTATCCGCAAGTACCCTATCTGCAAAAACCAGAACAGTTGAGTTTATATTTTTTGGCACGCAACAACCGCGAACAAGCCAAGTGGTATCCTCAACTTGTTACTTGGTACCAAGAAATAGGCCAGCGACTTAATGATTTCAAACAGGATAGAACTCCTATCACTCATACCTCCGATCAAGACCTTCCTTGGATAGCAGCCCAACTTCCAAAAGATCTTTCGTATTTATTATTGGGGGAATGTCATTATCGCATAGATACAAAAGCACAAATCTTGCGGTTTATCCGGTATCTTCACTATTTCGCCCAACCGGAACGCAAAATTATTATACTGACCGAATTTTTACCGGAAGGAATCGTGTGGGAAACTTCTACTCCGTTAACCGGAGATATGATTGCCTACAAACCTTTTTGGGAACACTTCCGACAGCTGGGCATTCCCGTCATTGGACTTGAACCGGATTTTATGTTCAACGATTTTTCCAGCAATATTGCAGAAAAAACAGAACTGGATAAAATTAACCAATTGGACGCTTCACATACGTGGGTAGGTTCACTGGAAGGGGTACGGTTACGTAATGCGCGTTTCCTAAAAACTATTGAACAGGTCCACCAAGACCACCCCGATGCTCTGCTTATCATCTACGCCGGAGGAGCACACGTGGAATATTCACAACCTTATTCTCTGGGAGATGCTCTCGCCGGACCGAAAACCCGCGTCATATCCTTTGTTCCGGGGCTTGAGTGGAAAAATAACAGTTGGAATCTTGAAGGAACGAATTTTGATATTGCCACCTCTCTCCAATTTGTCCGAACTCCTATTATTCAATTTAACGATCCGGAACTCATCAAGTTGTCCGGCGCGGATATCCGGTGGAGAGAACACTCACCGATGAACCTAAGGGACTAACCCCATTTTCTCCTACAACTCTTTTTCCAGTGCGGCAAAAAATTCCGTCGCTTTCTGCGGGAAATAATAATCGGTTATAGAATTGGTAAACGACGACGGTTGCGGGTTTACTTCAATAATTTTCGCACCAAATTCTTTGGCTACCATCGGCATTCCGCACGCGGGCATCACTTGCCCGGCCGTTCCCACCACAAGCATCACGTCGCAATTTTGCGCCATTTCAAGCGAATTTTGGTACGCGGCGGGGGGGATCCCTTCGCCGTAAAACACAAAGTTGGGTTTTAGTACGCCGCCGCAATTGCAACACGGCGGATCTTGCGACAAATCAATATCCGTTAAATTGTATTGCTTGCCGCAACGCACACATGAAAGCGTGTAAATCGTCCCGTGAAATTCCTGCACGTTTTTACTGCCCGCTTTTTGGTGAAGTCCGTCAATATTTTGCGTGATGACGCCTTTGACGTTGCCGCGCTTTTCAAGCTCCGCCACGATTTCGTGCGCTTTGTTGGGCGTAGCGTCGTGCATATCGTTAAAGAAAATCTTCTTCATCTCGCGCCAACTTTCCTGCGGGTTAGTCATAAAGAAATTGATTTCAATATATTTCGGGTCGTACTGATTCCACAGCCCGCCCGCGCCCGTAAACGGCGCGATACCGCTTTCCACACTAATTCCCGCCCCGGTAAAAACAACCCCGTAGGACGCATTTTTGATCAGTTTAACTGTCTCTTGAAAATCGCTCATAGTTATCTCCTTTCTTGCATAGTAACATTTTGACACACGGCAAGCAAATAGTTGTCGCCGTTACTCCGCCCAATAGCGAGCCGTTAAAAAGCGGAGAGGGGGTTGACAGATCAAAAAAAAAAACGATAATAAAGGGACAGTAAAAAAAACAACCAAGGAGCTTTTTCATGAAAAACAAACAAGCATTTACGCTTATTGAACTTTTAGTTGTTGTACTTATTATCGGCATTTTGGCGGCGGTAGCGTTGCCGCAGTATAAAATGGCTGTATATAAAAGTCGGTTTGCTACCTTAAAAAATTTAACAAAAAGCATTGCCGAAGCCGCAGAAGTATATTATATGGCCAACGGAAGTTACACAATGAATTTTGACGAATTAGATGTAGATTTGTCCGGTTGCACCTCACAGGAAAACCGACGCTGTCCGATGCCTAATGTTTCTTGCTATCTTTTACACAATCCTGATGGAAATAAAGGCGTTTACTGCGAAAACACACAAATCAAAATACGCTACCAAAAGATGTTTTCCAACAATCCAGAGGGAGCACGCACCCTGTGCTACGCCATGTATTCGGCTGCCACAGTAACATCATTTTCTTCTCAAATTTGCAGAGCGGAAACAGGCAAAAACTCGCCCGACGTTGTCTCAGAAAATCATTATATTGGTTGGAGATATTAAAAGACAGGCCCGAAGAAAATTCTTCGGGCCTGTTTTTTCTCTACCGTCTAATAACTCTTACACGTGTATATGTCCGCGGCACATCATGCACAATGCGGCAACGGCAAAAATAACCAGTAGCGTTACAACTACTTTTTCGCCGCCGCTAAACACCGGTTTATCCGGGGCTTGTTCACGCCGAGCGCGCATAAACACCGGGATACCCACCGCCAGGAAAATTACCGCCATAAACAGGTATTTTACCCCGGCCGCGTACAAGAGCCACACCGCATACGCCGTGCCCATAATAGACGTAAACAGCGCGGCGGCACGCCCGGTAGAAGTAATTTTGGCATATTCGCCGTCTTCCACCAGTTTCCATAAATAGCCGGTACTCGCCAAATACGCCGGGAGCACCATAACGCCCGTGATAGAAAGCATGGTGTTCCACGCGTTGTTGGAAAAATAGACCATTAAAATTGCCAGTTGCATAATCGCGCTGGTAATCCACAACGAAACGCACGGCGCGCCCGCGTCATTTTGTTTGGCGAAAATTTTAGGGAACGTACCGTTTTCAGCCGCAGCGGCGGGCACTTCGGCGGCAATCATCGTCCACGCCAGCCACGACGAAAGCACCGCAATCAAAAGCCCGCAGTTCATAAACACCGCGCCCCACGGCCCGACGACTTTTGCCAAAACGCCCGCCGTGGACGGGTTGGCTACATTGGCAATTTCCGCTTGCGACAAAAACCCAAACGGAAGCACGGACAGCCCGATATAAATGACTAAACAACCCACAAAACCTAAGAACGTCGCTTTGCTTACCGCCGCTTGGCTTTTGGCGCGGTTGGATAATACCACCGCCCCTTCAATGCCGATAAATGCCCACAGCGTGACGAGCATGGTGCTTTTTAGTTGCGCAGGCAAACTGCCCAGCGATTTGCCGTTTTCCATTAAATGACCCCAAAAGTTGGTGTCAAATTTATCCCAATGGAAAGCCAGTAGCATAATCAAACAAAACGTAAGTAACGGCACCAATTTACCAATCGTACCGATGACGTTTAAAATCGCCGCTTGTTTAACGCCGCGCAATACCACCCAGTTAAAAACCCAGATAAGCACCGAGCCGCACACAATGGACAACAAATTATTTCCGCCCGCGAAATGCGGGGGGAAAAAGTAATTGAGCGCGTCCATGGTAATAACGGCATATCCTACGTTGCCAAAGATTTGGCACAGCCAATACCCCCAACCAATGGTAAAGCCGACGTACGGCCCGAAACCGTCGCGTGCATACATATAAATACCCGACGTCAAATCCGGTTTTACGCGCGAGAGTACGCTAAACGTATTGGCGATAAAATACATCCCCACGCCGGTAATTACCCACGCGAGTAACACCGCTCCCGCGCTGGCCCCGGCCGCCATGTTTTGGGGGAGGGAGAAAACCCCGCCCCCAACCATGGAACTAATCACAATACACGCTAAACCGATTACGCCCAGTTTGGCGGCAGATTGATTTTTTTCTCCCATATTATCCCCCAAAAATGACTATTTCAAATTCACGGGTTCTGCGAATTTGAAGTTTAAGAAACCCATACACGTCAAGCAATACGCAAACGGTTGGGTGATGTTAATATAGTTGTGCCAGATTTGGAAATCGCTGTGTTTTTGTACACCGCGGATTTCCAATTCGTGGTTAAGCGATTTGTTAAGCCACATACGCGCATGACCTTCGGCGATTTCGTCGTTAATGGGCGTATCAAAATACTCCACATATTCGGCCGCCCAACCGCCGATAAGTTTGCCTTGCGCGTCTTTACCCCAACACACGCCCACGCCGGTGGCAATAGCTTTGTGCTCTTCTATGCGCGCGCCGTTGCCGGCAATAATAGTTTCCAACACCGCCCCGTGTTTGAAGTACGGCGTTACTTTGTCAACGGGCACGATATTGCCGTGTAATTCTTTAGGCAACACCGAGGTATAGGGCACAATGTTGAAGTTTTCAATTTTCGCTTGCATGAGTGCCGAGTCGTAGCAGAACGTCTCAAACGGTTGCGGCGGGATGCCGTCCGCGGCCTGTCCGGCACCGCCGGTGATAAAGGCGAGCGTCGGATAGCGAGTACCTAATACGAGTTCATTTTTTTCCATGATTTTTTCTCCTTATTTTTACAGCATAATCGTTGTGCGTAAGCTGACTACCGTGGCCGAATCGTGCGAATTGTCTAAACCGACTTTCGGATAGAATTGCACGTCGGGCGTAATGGTAATCCAATTGCCAATGCCCCAAATCCATTGGAGCTCTAACGCCATTTCGTTATCGCGCATGGTGGGCAAATTGCCGTAAGCACTTTTGCTTAAATCGTTGTAAGCAATACCGGCGATAATCGCGTCTGCGGCGTTACGGTGAAGCGGGTTTAGCATCGCCATACCCAGCGCGTAGGAATATTTGGCCCCGGTAACGCCCTTGTCAGATCCGTTGGCGCGGCCGAACATCGCCCAGTTTTCGCCCATGTTTTGTTGCATATTAAACGACCAACCGTTTACGTCGCCGGGTTGTTTGGAAACCGACGGTTGGTAATAATACAGCACGCTGTATTGGCCTTGGCCCAACTCAAAATTTGGGTTCCACGCGATAGAACCAAACAGCGTATATTTACCGCTAAACGCTTCGTCTAAATGGATGTGTTCGCCGGAAATGTTGGTACCGTCTTGGTATCCGGCGGCTAACGTCCATTTGCCCAGTTGCGCTTGTGCGTACGCACCTAAAGAGGCCGACGGATAGGCACTGGTCGCATTTTGCGAGAGCGCATAGTTCATTAGAGCCGTTTGTTGGTTGTCAATATACTGCGTACCGTCAAAGTTGTAGAGCGGAAATTGACCGAGCGTAATACTCATCCAATCCCAACTTCCCGGCATCGTGTGCGTGTAGGAAAATTGCGAAAAAATTTCCTGATTGGCCGGATAGTCGTTAAACGCCAGCGCGGTATCCACGCGGTTTTGTAACGTAGCCGCCGACGTACCCCAGTAACGCACGAGCGTGTAGTTAATGTTTAACTGGCCGGACCCCATCGCGCGGTCTTTAAACAAGTTCCACGTCAAGTACGGGTAATACACCCCTTGAATAGCCGTGTTTTTGCCGTTAGGCGCGGCGCGTTGGGCGAGGTACGAAATATCCATACCTACTTCTAAACCGATTTTACTTAACTCGTTTTTACCTTGACGGACGAGTTTTTCCATCGGATCCAACACCGGGCCTTGGGCCGTTTTTCGGCGTTCTTGCAAGCGTTGCTCGTGTTTGACAGGTGTGAGCCAAACGGTTTCGCTTACGTCTTCTTCTACATACAGTTGCGCAAACGCTACGGACGGTAAACAAACAACCGCTAAGAGCGCAAAAGCGCGTAAGTTTTTAATCATAATTTCCTCCCAGATAATTTTTACATCTTATCTAAAGTAGCAATCCGGCCGCCCGCGCGAAAGCGGAAAAATAGATTAGAAAAATAATTTCCGACGAAAACCAATCAAAAAACTAACCTTTTTTTGCTCCGGCAAAATTGCTACAATAAAAACGCTATGAGACAGTTATGGGATAATTTTTGGGATATTTTTGACCCGTACCGCAAAGGTCCGCTGTTTTGGAAATACGGGTGGAAAGGGGTTTTATTTATCGGGCTTGTAACGTATTTTACGTACCAATGGTTCGTCGGGCCGCGCCATAATCCGTTTGCGGGCGTGTTGTGGCTGATGACCATTGGCATCCACGAAGCCGGACACCCGATTTTCCGCCTGCTTTTCTTCGGTAATTTTAAAATGACAATATGGGGGGGAACGCTCATGGAATTGGGCGTGCCTTTGTTAGCTTATTTTTCGTTTTTACGGCGGGGAAAAGAAATTCAGGCAGATGTATGTTTGCTGCTTTTGGCAATTGCGTGTTATAGTGTTGGGCATTACGCGGGATGCAGTTTAGACCCGGTTATTTCTTTGTTAAACGCCGGGCCGGAAACGTTGCCCGACTGGGACTATATGCACAAATGGCTCGGCACCGAAGGATACGAGTGGCATTTTAGACATGCGTTTTACGGGCTAAGTGCATTTTTGACGGGGCTGGGCAGTTATTTGTTTATCGCGCATTTTTGGGCATGGAACAACCCCGACGGCCATAACTATAACGACGATGACGACGGACACAATCGTTTTTTTATGAAAGGGTAAAATTAGGGCAATAAATATACACGTACCGATTCGCTTTGCGAATCATACGTAGCCCGCATAATTTTTACACAATAATCGCCCGGCTCTCCCTCAAAAACAATACCTGAAGCGCGTGTTTCCCGGCATTTAATAGCCGCAGACGTTTCTCCGGTCGGAGAAATAACATTCAACATAAACCCGCCCCCTTTGTACGGCCCGTTCAGCCGGACCATAAAAAGCATCGTGCCGGACAAGTCTGATTGAAACAACTGTAAGGACCAATCGCCGTTAGAACGTGTATCTTTCATTAAATTATCAAATTGAACGGCTTGTTCCGTTCCCGTCCAACCCGCGGGGATATCAACAGATAATTCATCAAAACTCTCCGGCGATGTCCCACTGGCTAAGTGATAGGCATTTACCGCTTGCCCCACAGATTTGAGTAATGTTAACGCCTGTGTAGCGCGCGATTTTTCCACTGCTTTTTGATACTGCGGCATGGCTACCGCCGCTAAGATACCAATGATTAACACTACCACTAATAATTCAATAAGCGTAAATGCTTGTTTGTTTTTCATACAACCTCCTTTTTATCATTAAATAAAATGTAGCAAAAAAAAAAACGATGTCAAGCCCCCTTGCCGGGGGCAGGCAAATCAAGAGCCAACTTTCACTTAATTGTAGCAACACTGTTTTTGCATTGTTGCTTTATTATTTACCGACGAGAAAACAAATAAAAACACCCCGCTTTTGGGTAACAAAAGCGGGGGAAAACAAAAAATTTCCAACAAGATAATTTATTCTTTTGGCTCGGTAAGCGCAGGTTTTTCTTTGGCTTTTAAGCCGTTGTAATTATACTCGCCGCGCTTTAAAAGACGCGTGTTGTCTTTGGTAAGCGGCACTTCGTAAATATCCACAATGCGTTGGGCAACGGGCAAGAGTGCGCCTTTGTTGCCGTCAATGTGGCCGCGTGCAATTTTGACGGACTCCGCCGCGTTGGTGATTGCTTGTTCGGCACGCGCGAAATTGACGAGAAAATCGTTAAATTTTTCCATGAGTTTTAAAATATCATCTTTTAAATCTTCCATATACTCATGTTGTTTATCAATATCCCAAAGTTTGGAAACCATTTTCAGCGTGCTCATCAGCGACGTGGCCGACACGAGCGCGATGTTATTTTTCCATGCCTCGCTTAAAATATCCGGGTCGGCCTCTACGGCGGCGAGTAATGCACTTTCGGGGTACACAAACATGAGCGTATAATCGGGCTGAATTTTATCGCCTTGGTCTTGGAACTTTTTGTAATACTTTTTACTGCTTAAATCTTTGATTGTTTTTTTAACATCCTTGACGTGTTCGTTGAGCGCGTCTTTTTTGGCTTTCGGATCCTGTGCGTTGAAGTAGTTAATGTAATGATTAAACAGCGTTTTCGCATCCACCACTATCCAACGATCACCCGGCAAAGCCACTTGCACATCTACGCGTTTTCCCTCGTCGGAAACTTGTTGGTAATAGTCCACGCCTTCTTGCATACCGGCAGCGTCCAAAATGCGTTTTAATGTTTCTTCACCCCAACTGCCGCGTACGATTGATTCGCCTTTAATCGCGTTGGTGAGGTGCACCGCACTTTGGTCAATTTTTTCGGTAGATTTAATCACACCTTCCAATCCTTTTTCCAACCGTGCTTGCGCGGCGGTGTTTTGGCGTTCCATATCGGACACTTTTTTGACAAAGTTTTCCAAATCTTGGCGAAGGGGGGCCAAAATTTCGGCATTTTTCACTTCCAACCCTTTGGTTTTATCGTCTAAGATTTTAGCCGCCAACTCGCTAAATTGCGCTTTGTACGTAGCGGATAATTCTTTAAAATTTTTCTCAATCAGTTCCTTTTCGCGCCGCAAACTGCGGTTTTCTTCTTCTAAGCGGGCCTTTTCCACCGCCAACGCGCCCATATGTGCCGCCAAAATTGTTTTGAGTTGGGCCGCGTGCCACGCATACATCAGCCCCGCGCCAATCGCCATACCGATACATAAAATTAAAATAGTCATAATTGTTTCCTCCCGTTTATTTTATTGTACAAACTTTTTTTAATAGGGAAAAAAGCATAAAATTTTATAGAATAAAAGAGTATTAAGTTATTTTAGTAAGGAGAGTATCATGAAAAAAATCGCATTACTGATCTTGGCACTGGCGACTGTCGGCTGTGCCACTACGGGCACGACGGGCAATACCGCCGCCACCCAAACCGCCGCCCAAACCATTACGTTGGAACAAGCGTTGGAAAAATCGGCTGAAACGCGCCAAAAATTGTTGGAAGCCAAACAACAATATGAACAAGCCAAAACCGCGGCCGAAGTAGCTTCCGGCAAAAAAACAGCCGCACAAGCTGCACAAGAACAAGTGCAAAACCAATTAGACGCGGCCAAAAAGCAACTCAAAAACGAGCGCGATGCTTGGGCTGAATTGTTAAAAAATAATTAGTATTTCAGACGTAACGGCACACCCCCGGTTTTTTACCGGGGGTGTTTTTTTGGCTTTTCTTATCCCGTTTAACAGCCCTCAAACTTGCGTTAATTCCGTCAGACTAAAAATTTTCCTTGACAGATCAAAAAAAAAAAACGATAATAAAGTGTTGCAAATTTTTCAAATAGGAGCAAACAATATGAACAACAAACAAGCATTCACGCTTATAGAGCTTTTGGTAGTCGTGCTTATCATCGGTATTTTGGCCGCCGTGGCCGTGCCGCAGTATCAAGTAGCCGTTGGGAAAGCACGCTTTGCCACGTACCGCACGCTAGCGGATAGTATTGCCAAAGCCATACATACTTATCATTTAGCCAGCGGAGCATGGCCCGATTCGTTAGATGTATTGGATGTGAGTTTACCGTCAGGGATGATAACAACAAGCGATACTACTACCCTTTGCGGATATTCCGATAAAATATACTGTTGCGTAGAACTACCCGTGCAAAATAGTATGTATGGAGTGATACTTTGTGGAGATAAACAATATCGTTTAGCATACACTAATTATTATGCTTACGATACAGGTGAACCATGGGAATTACATACCTGTGTCAGTAACGAACAAAAAATTTGCAAATCTTTTGGAGGGAACGTAAGAAATAGTAATTCAGGTCTTATAACTCCCGAGGGGCGCAAATTAGGATATGTCTCTTATTATGTTCAATAAACAAAAAACGTCTCATAAAACACCCCCGGCGATAAACCGGGGGTGTGTTATTATAGAGTCGTCCTTATTTTTCTTCTACCGGCGGGGGCGGAGGAGGATTAAGACCTACGCGTCCGCCGTCTTTCGGGCCTTTATGGCCTTTGCGGAATTTAAAAAACCCCTTGCCTTTTTTGCCATCCATTTTCGGACCGCGCATCTCGCCTTTGGGGGCAAAAAGCACTTTTAAATCGCCGTCTTTTTCAATAAGGGCAGTGGTTTTTTCGTCCACCCACTTTTTTTGACCGTCGGCCGATTTTTCTTCGTCCAAATGCTTTTTCATTTCTTCCAAACGTTGGGCAAATTTATCTAATTGCTCTTGTTTGAATTTTAATTGCTCGGCGTGGATCTTTTCCACTTCGGCGACAATTTCGGCCTTTTTGGCTTCTTGTTTTTTGCCTTTGAGCTTTTTATATTCCTTGACCAATTTTTCCATTTTTTCTTCGGTGGCTTTCATTTTAGCGCGGTGTTCTTTTTGCGCTTTTAAAAACTCACCTTTCTTTTCCGCCATCGCCGGACGTCCGTCCGCTTTGGCAGGGGCCGCTACTTCGGCGGCAAACGCCGGGGCAAATAATACGCCGGCCAACAACGCTACTACAAGTTTCTTTGTCATAACTGCCTCCTAAAAATAATTTTCCATATCGGTTAATTCTTGCGCAAACGATCCATATTCATCGTCTGCGGAAATATTCATATACGCCACTAATTCGTGTGCGTTAAACGCTTGGTGTGCGGGCAAAAACGTCCACACAAACGCACCACACGCCGCCACGGTAAGGCCCGCCAACTCCCACTTAAACCGCGCCCAAATTGATTTTTTGCGCGTCGTGCGTGCAAAGAGCTTATCCACCGCACGTTGCGGGGCGGCGGGGGGAGTTAAGCCCTCGTCCAACTTCGCCAAAAACTTCAGCTCCGCTTGGCACGCACCGCACGTTTTAAGGTGCGTTTCAAATGCGGTTTTGTCCTCGGCGTTCAATTCCCCTTGCGCGTATAATAAAATTTGTTCACACGGTTTCATAACATTTCCTCTTGCGCGGTTTGTTGCGCGATTAACTGCCTTACTTTTTTGACGGCCCGGTGGCAATCGGCCAGCACCGTGCCTAACGGTCTTTGTACCGTATCGGCAATTTCTTGGAACGACATATATTGCCGTAAATACATCATTTCTTTTTGGCGCGGCGGCAACTGCTCTATGGCTTGCCGCACCGTTTCTTGTAATTCCCGCCAGTTCAGTTCATCTAACACCGGGCGGGAATTATCCGAAAGCGTGTCTTGCAAATACGCATTTCCGTCGTCGTCAGTTTGGTCCAAGGATGTATTATTTTTATGGTCGCGCCAATAGTTTAATACTTTGTTGCGCGCCGCCAAAAATAGCCATGCTTTAAACTTTCCTTGCGCCTGATATGTTTTAGCGTGTTTAAATAGCGAAATAAACACTTCCTGAAACACATCTTCGGCCACGCTTTCGTCTTTCACAAGCGAGAGAATATATTGATAAAGCGAATTTTTATACCGCATCACCAGTTCTTCAAACGCTTGGTTATTACCGTCACAAAACGAAGCGACCAAGCTATCATCGTTTTGTATATCTTTTATGGAGTCCATAGTTATATAACACCGAACTTTAAAATTTTATTGCACACTAAATTATAAAAAAAACCCGCCCCCTGGAAAAGAGGGCGGGCGCGGTGAAACATCCTGCCTAATTTAATTTGTAATACTTGACCCCGTTTCCGTTTTGCAAAAACGCGGCTTGTTCTATCTTGGGGCAAAAATCGCCGTCTGTGCCAAAACCATTTGTTTCAACACAGAGCATTTCGTTGTTCCACGAGGGGTAATTAAACCCTTTGCATTTATACGGGCCGTCCGTCCACATCCCCATAATACCCACGTTGGATAGATCCGCGCTTACTAACGCAATTTGAAAATCTTTTCCGCGGCGTACCGAATCATTACCGGAAATAACGAGTCCGCAAATTCCTTCATTTCCTTGAGTGCCCATATCCGGGGCAGACAGCGGCAAGTCTATATCCAATTCAGCAAAATTAGCCGCATATTCGCCGTTAGCCAAATAATAAGCCGTCTGTGCTTGATAAACACTTGACACGGCCGTTTTTAATTGTGCGTTGCGCGATTTCCATACCGCTTTCTGATACTGTGGCAACGCTACCGCCGCCAAAATACCGATGATTAAAACTACCACCAACAATTCAATAAGCGTAAATGCTTGCTTGTTTTTCATACGACCTCCAAGCCCCCTTTGTCAAACCCAGATAAAAAAACACTTGACAAATCAAAAAAAAAACGATAATAAAGGGACGGAAAAAATATATAAGGAGATTTTATGAAAAACAATAAAATAAGTTTGTCATCCCGTGAGGTTGTTACACGGGATCTTCCGCTGGAACAATCTGTCACCGTTATTAAACAAGAAAAAGAAACCTTATTTCATAATAAAATACGAAGATGCCGGATTACAGATTTCCGGCATGACAGACACTTATTTAATAACGTCAACGGCTTTACCCTCATTGAACTTTTAGTGGTCGTTCTTATCATTGGCATTTTGGCGGCGGTGGCTGTGCCGCAATATCAAAAAGCAGTATGGAAAAGCCGTGCTAGCAATATGCTCACTCTCACACGCAGTTTAGCCACAGCCCAACAGACATATTTTATGGCCAACGGGGAATATGCTACTACATTGGATGAATTGGACGTAGACTTTGATAGTTTAGAAAGCGCAACAACCCCCACATCACCACTCGATTCTGGGCTACTAGCATCTAACAATGCTCTACGAAAAACAGATTCCTTTGAATTGCGCATTAATCGCGGAAACGGTTTTCATAATTCTCTTTCGATTTTATCTACCGGGCCATACAGAGGAGCCGGTTTTGTATTTAACCATATCTATACTTTTGACCCATCCACAACAGGCCGTATACTCTGTCATGAAACAAATGCCACTATTGCCCATCCAGGTGATTTTTGCGTAAAAGTGATTGGTTGTCCTAAACAAAAATTATACGAAGGCTATACCACTTCGTATTATGAAATGCCTTACTAACATATAAAATCGTCCGCGATAAATATCGCGGACGAAACTTTAATTTATATTCATCTTGCTACTCTTTTACTCATACCGTAGTGCGTCAATGGGAGTAAGTTTGGACGCTTTATACGCCGGATAAAACCCGAAGAACACACCCGTAGCGGCGGAAAACCCGGCAGACACCAACACGGCCCATACGCTTAAACTGGTTTGCAAGGACATATATTTGGATACAAGAAGTGTAAACACTACGCCTAGCAAAATACCCACCAGGCCGCCCATGCAAGAAAGCGTAACGGCCTCGCCTAAAAACTGCATGCGGATATTCCAACTCGTCGCACCGATCGCCATACGGATACCGATTTCGCGCGTGCGTTCCGTCACAGAAACAAGCATAATGTTCATAACCCCAATACCGCCTACGATCAGCGAAATTACGCCGATAACACCCAAAAATAAACTAATCGTACTGGCCGTGCTTTTAGCTTGCTCCACAAACGAGGCCATATCGTCTAATTGGAAATCGTCTTTGCCTAAGGGGTGGATGCGGTGCGTGTTGCGCACCGTGTTGGCGATATCCACTTTCATATTTTCAATTTGGTCAAAGTCGTCTACTTTGATCACAACGCGGTCTAACGCGCGGCGGTTTGTATTACCGCCAAAACCACCCGAACTCATTTTTACTTTACCCGTAGTGTAGGGAATAAGCGCGCCTTCGTCTATGTTAAAACCAAAGCCGGTAGAGCCCGTTTTTTTGGTAATACCCACGACGGTAAACGGAATGTTATCCAGTACAACGGTTTTGTTAAGCGGGTCCACATCGCCGAAAATCGTTTTGGCAGACGTCGCCCCTAAAATCATCACTTGCGCGTAATTATCAATTTCGCGTTCAGTCATTTCGCGCCCGCTTTCTACTACCCAATCATACGCACCGAAAATGTCCGTATCCGTTGCCAGAACGCTCAACGATAAGCTCGTATTTTTGTATTTGACTTCAAAGTTTTTTTGAATATACGGCGCCACGGCAGACACGCCCTCCACTTCGCGTATGGCGCGTACGTCGTCCATGGTTACGTCCTTGGGGGAAGAAATACTTTCATCCAAGTCCCACGGTTGGCGCAAAAATAAAATGTTTGTACCCATATTAGAAAAGCGGTCGGTAATGCTTTTTTTGGTAGCCGCGCCGACGGCAAGCACCGTAATCACCGCCGCCACGCCGATAATAATACCTAAGCTGGTCAGTGCGGCACGCATTTTGTTGGCGAAAATAGATTTTAAAGAAATTTTAAAAATCGCAACAAAAGAATCCCACATAATTATTTCACCTCGTCGCTGATTTTTTGACCGTCTTTAAATTTAATAAGGCGCGAGGCATACTCGGCAATGTCCGGCTCGTGCGTGATGAGAATAACGGTTTTGCCCATTTCTTTATTAAGCCGCGTGAAAAGCTCCATCACTTCAATACTCATTTTAGTATCTAAGTTGCCCGTCGGCTCATCGGCAAAAATGATCGGCGCGTCGCACACTAAACTGCGCGCAATCGCTACGCGCTGTTGCTGCCCGCCGGAAAGTTGGTTGGGCAAGTGAAACGCGCGCTCGGCAAGTCCCACGGCTTTTAACGCGGCCAATGCTTTTTCGCGCCGCTCGCGCGCCGGGGTATGGTTGTAAATCATCGGGAGTTCCACATTTTCCACCGCCGTCGTACGTTTAATTAAGTTAAAGCCCTGAAACACAAAACCGATTTTGCGGTTTCTCACGCCGGCCAGTTTGGATAAATCGGTCGCCGTTACGTCAATACCGTCCAAAGTGTACGTACCGCTCGTCGGCTTATCCAAGCACCCCAAAATATTCATAAACGTAGATTTGCCCGAGCCCGACGGCCCCATGACCGCCACAAATTCGCCCTGCTCAATAGATACGCTTACGCCGTTAAGCGCGCGTACTTCTACGTCGCCCAGCTTATAAATTTTGTATAAATCTCGCGTATCAATGAGTGCCATAAACGGCTCCTTATTAACGGCGGCGATTGCCGCCACCCATCCGAGGCGGTGCGCCAAAACCACCGGCGGCGGTGGCTTTCAAATTATTTTCGCCGACGATAATTTTATCACCCTCTTTTATATCGCCCGATACAAGTTCCGTATTTTTGGCAGAAATAATACCAATCGTTACGTCCACCCGTTTAGGCGCTTGGCCGCGTTGGGCTTTCCATACGCCCGTGTTAGCATACGTTTGTTTGTTGGTAGAGGGGGAAAAGCGCAACGCCTCGTTCGGCACGAGGAGCACGTCCTCTTTATGTTGCGTAAAAATCGTCATAGTGGCCGTCATGCCGGGTTTTAAACGCAGGTCCTCATTATTGACATCCACAATGACCGTATAGGATGTACTGTTACTGGCGGACGAAGAATTATCCACATAATTGGTACGCACTTGACGCACCGTGCCATTGAATTTTTCGCCGATGTAACCGTCCAATGTAAATTCGGCTTTTTGACCGGCTTGTATTTTAACAATATCGGCTTCGGACACTTTGGCCTCAATTTGCATTTTGGTTAAATCTTGCGCCACCACAAAAAGCTCCGGGGTGGAAAACCCGGCGGTAATCGTTTGGCCTTCGCTGACTTTGCGCGTGAGTACCACGCCGTCAATGGGGGAAACAATTTTAGTGTTGGACAGATTTTTCTCAGCCGTATCTACGTTAGATTGGGCGCGGATCACATTGGCTTGGGCCGCATTTAACGCACTTTTCGCGTTAGCGTAGGACAGCTCGTGCTCCTCCAAATTCACTTTAGACACGTAGTTTTTATCAAATAACGCTTGGTAGCGTTCATAATTTTTCTTGGCCAAGCGGTAGGAAACCTCCGCCGATTCCAACCCCTCTTTGGCCGAGGACAGACTCGCCCGCGCTTCGGCCAGTTGGGCTAAAATTTGTGTTTGGTCAATAACGGCCATTAAGTCGCCTTTTTTAACTTCGCTGTTATAATCTACGTAGATTTTTAAAATCTCGCCGGAAACAAGCGCACCCACTTGCGTGGTATTAACCGGGTTAATCGGCCCGGACGCTTCTACCATGTCGGCAATATCGCCTTTTTTGACGGTAGCCAACCGGAATTGCGGCACGGGGCGGCTCTTAATAAAACAACCCTTTAAAAGCCACGCCGCTAGTAACAGCACAATTAGAGCGACTATCTTTTTCCATTTTTCCATCGCCCAAAATTTATGCCAGATTTTGATGCAAAACTCTTTTAGTTTGAGTAATTTTTCTTTCATATCAGTTGGTCCCCATCGCTTGTTTTAAATCGGCTACGGCCGCCGCAAAGTCGTAACGCGCCGTAAGCAAACTCAGTTCCGCATCGGTGTAAGCGACCTCCGCGTCTTTAAGTTCAATAATATCCCCAATGCCCTCGTTGTAGCGGCCTTGGGCTAAATCTAAATTTTCTTTAGCTTTTTCTACATTTAGCTTAGCAAGCGGGATACTTTCGCTTGCTTCTTGCATACTGATGTAAGCACTTTGCACTTCTAAGAAAACATCGTTAAGCAAACTGCGGTTATTATTGTTGATTTTTTCCAAGTTCAGCCGCGCTTGCTTGACGCCGTTATACGTTTTAAAGGCACTAAAAATGGGTATATCTATGGACAACATAAGTTTGCTTTCTTCGTTATCCAAGCGTAAATCTTCGTCGTATTTATTAAACCCGGCAGAAAACGTAAACGTCGGCAAATAGCCGGCTTTAGCTTGGTTTATTTTCATCTGTCCGATTTTGGCATTTGTCTGCGCCGATAAAATATCCGGGCGGTTTTCGTAGGCCGTTTTGACGGCTTCGCTAAACGGGATATCTATTTGTTCCACATCGTCCACTTGCACAATTTGGAGCTGTTTGGGCGTGGTAATACCCAACGCATTAGCCAAATTGGCAGAGGTAGTTTTTACTAAATTCTGCGCACGGATGAGGCGTAATTTTTCGTTATTTAAATTGACTTCTGCCGTCGTAACATCCACTTTCGGGCGAAGGCCTTGTTTATAAAATTCCGCCGCACGGTCGTATTGTTCCTGGTATAAATCGCGCGATTTTTGGCGGATATCCACGGCCCGTTGCGCTGATGCCAATGCGTAATACGCTTTCTTTACGGTACGCGCAATTAAATTAACCTGGTTGGCCACATTCAGCTCGGCTTGTTCCACTTGCATATTACTGATTTTTACCGCACGCACTTTATCGGTAAACCCGGAAATAGTGAGTTGCGCTTGTGCTTGCGCGTTGTGAGTACCGTAATCGTGCGTAGAACGACCGGGGGAATCGTACGTATAATACCCTTGCGAGGCATTTGCATTTACCGTCGGTAAAAACTCGCCGCGTGCCAAGTTTAACTGCACGTGCGCTTCCTGCACGGCCAGCTGTGCGCTGACGGCTTTGGGGCTGCGGGCCAGAGCTATACGGATGCAATCTTCCACCGTAAGCGGGCCGGCAAGAAGTTGGTCTATTTCTTCCCGGGAGGCCGGCGTTAAACGCAGCGGGTCTTTTTCTTGCACTGTGGCGTTTTGCGGGTACAGCCCGGCCGAACGCAACAAATCATCCGCCGCATGCACGGCAAGCGGGCAAACCAAAAAAACAATATAGAGTAACCAAAATTTCTTCATAGTATCATTATATAAATTTCAAGATTTATGCTGTTTATTTTTTGCACTACTTTATAAAACACCCGAAAACCCGGTTTTATTGCACCGTATCAAAAGTCCTATACCCGCGCTAGGCCTTTTGACTCTTGCGAGCAGAAACAGAAATCTCTTACCCTATGTTATATATATGTATAAAAAAGCGGTTTTTCTGATTTGCGCGTTTCTTTTACCCGTCACAACGCTACATGCCCAAAAGGCAGGCCGTTGGCTACGCGGGATATCTACGCGTCATCAAAAAGCGATTACCCACGTTCTGCAACAGCGGGCGGATATCTCGTATAAACAAGCGCTTTCCAAATTTAACCGGGTGGAGTCCCGTCTACTTCCCAGGGGATATCCGGTACAAGGTAATTTTATAAATTGGGAAGATGTGCCCTTTCAAGCCCAAGACATGTACCCAACTGTTCCCTTTTTGACCAATAATGAACAAGCCAACCTGTACCTTCAAAGAAGAATAAACCGCGAAATTATTAAAGGTATTACTTCGTATAGCAAACTGTATGACCAAACATCCGCTCATCTGAAAGATTTAGAACGGGCCCAATTAAAAGTTACCCATGACCCGGAGGAAGATGTAAATTGGTTAATGAAGCAAATTCCGCAAAATACGTCCTATTTACTGCTAGGTGAACACCACGGCATGCGACAAGTTCTTCCAACGGTTAGCACCTTAGTTAGAATGCTTCAACGACAACAACCCGAACGTAAAATTTTCTTGTTTACAGAATTTATATATCATAGGAATCATCTTGTGGTCAATGACTTTTACAAAAATATGCTTGCGGACCTGGAATCAGACAAAAACTTAAATATACCCGTCATTGGGCTGGAAACAGAACTGGCAGACTCCGATATGAATGTGGTAGGCACAAACGGAATATTTATCAATAGCACAGATTTTTGGGCCACCCGTGAAGGGTTACGCATACGTAACAATTATTGGCTCAACATCCTTAAAAAATACCAGGCAGTATACCCCGATGCCTTATTTATTGTGTACGGAGGTATAGGGCATCTGGGTTACACCTATCCGTATTCTATAAGCAACCTTTTCCCGGAGCAAAAAACTTTTGTTATTTCTTTCACGCCGGAAATGTACACGACCGATTTTGACCAACTTACAAAAAAGAAATTTTACCTTGAACGCATTTTGCAATTTAATGACTCCAAACTTTCCCGTTTGGCCGGATTTGACGTGCAATTAAGAATGCCGGATATTTCACCAAAACCCTAACCTCTTGCCTTTATCATCCCGGGGGCTCTCCCGGGTATTTTTTTGTTATCTGTTTTAGCCCCACCTAATATATATAAATTTCGTCGGAGCATAAAATTTCCTTGACAAATCAAAAAAAAAAACGATAATAAAGGGACAGAAAAAAACAATAAAGGAGATTTCGCATGAAAAATCAGCAAGCATTTACACTTATAGAACTCTTAGTCGTCGTTCTCATTATCGGCATTTTGTCGGCGGCAGCTGTGCCGCAATACCAAAAAACCGTGGAAAAAAGCAGAGCCACCCAAGCACTGACTTTACTAAAAACGGTAGGCCAAGCGGCACTTACCTATCAGTTAGCCAACGGAGAATATCCGTCCGGTTTTGACGAACTCGCCGTTGAAATTCCTTGGACAGGTACGCAAAGATGGTATAACCTTACGTTAGATACCCGTTCAAATGAAGATTGGTCATTGCAGTTGTACAAAACTGCTGATGGGGGAGCATTACTCCTCTATGCCGGGCGTTTAAGCGGTAAATACAAAGGGGGAGGTTTTGTGTTTGTAGTCTCCCCGGGAAACGGGAACAAATACAAAGATGAAGCGGAAAAAATATCATGCGCGGAACGAGTTAGTGCAGGAGTTTTATATGAAGGAGAAGCGGGAAGTTATTGCAAATTGTTTGGTGCCACCCAACGCACGGCGTTTGGAAACACTTTCCGCTCATACAAAATGCCCTAATGCCCGCACAAATTATATAATATAGGTATGCTTAAACCGATCCTGTTGTTGTGCATCGCCAACCTATTTATGACGGTGGCCTGGTACGGTCACCTGAAATTTAAAAGCGCGTCGTTGTGGGTGGTAATCGTAGCCAGTTGGGCGATTGCCTTTGTAGAATATTGCTTTCAAGTGCCCGCCAACCGTCTGGGCCACGAATATTTTACCGTTACGCAACTAAAAGTCATGCAAGAAGTCATCACGCTACTCGTCTTTGCCGGGTTTTCCGCTATCTATTTTAAAGAAAGTTTTAAATGGAATCACTTCGTCGGGTTTTTATGTTTGGTGGCGGCGGTATTTTTTGTTTTCAAAAAATGGTAGCCGTATAGCCCGCGTATAAACTATAATAAGAGTATGAAGAATAAACACAGATTATTTATAAAAATGGCGGAACTGGTGGAACAACAATCTACCTGTTCGCGCTTGCAAGTAGGGGCGGTGCTTGTGAAAGAAAACCGCGTCATCAGCATTGGTTTTAACGGCACGGCGTCGGGCCAGCAACATTGTGAAGATTATTTTAAAGAACTTTACGAAAAAGAATATAAAAGCGAATTTCCCACACTAGCCGACTTTATGGCCAGCCGCACGTTTTACGATTTGCACGGTAAATTTTCCATTGATAACGAACTGCACGCCGAACAAAACGCTATTTCCTTTGCCGCTAAAAACGGTATTGCCACGCAAGGGGGAACGATTTACGTAACGTGGTCGCCTTGTGTGCATTGCGCTAAAGTGATTGTCAGCGCGGGCATTAAAAAAGTGTTCTTCAAAAACTTGTATGACCGCAGCCAAGAGGGCATTTATTTTTTGCGGAAAAACAACATTGAGTGCCGCCAACTGACCGAGGAAGATTTGGACGAGTGTGTGCACACGCGCTAAATTTACTATAATATATATATGAACAAACAAACTACCGCCCCGGCGGAGAATAAAGATTTTTTGACGGACCTTTTAGCCAACGCAGTCCGTTTTTGTAAGCAAAACCGCAAGCAAGTGCTTGTCACGTTAGTAGTTATCGTTCTACTTATTACGGGAATTTCCTGCTACGTCAACCATTGTAAAAAAGTAACCGAAGATTCGTGGGCCGCTTATTACAACGCCCAGATTGCGTTTCTAAGCGAAGGACAAGAGGCCGCTTTTACGCAACTGGATAATTTAGCCAACGATTTTAAGGGCACTCCGGCAGCCGCATACGCGCAATTATTAAAAGCAAACATCTTATTTGCACAAGAAAATTTTGCTCAGGCCGCCACTATATATAAGGAACTGGCTGATAATTCCAACGAAACAGTCCGCACAGAAGCGGCCTTGTCGCAAGCGGCCGCGTTGCAAGGAGCCAAAGATTACAGCGGCTCTATTACCGTAGCCAAAAATTTCATTGAAAAAAATTCCAAAAGCTTTGCTTTGCCGCAAGCATATTTGACCTTAGCCATGAGCCAAGAGCTCGCCGGGGATAAACCCGCCGCCTTGGAAAGCTACAAATACCTCTTGGAAAATCACACCAAAACTTACTTTGGCACACTCGCTAAAGATAAAATCTCACAACTTCAGAAGTAAAAATCAATAAAACGCCCTTTTTGTCTGCTCGTATAGAGATGAAAGGGGTGTTTTCTCATTAAAAATAATAAGGAAAACATATGAAAAAACTAGTAGTTATGATGTGCTCTCTCTTGCTAACCGAGATGTCTTTCGGTGCAGGATTTGCCCTGTATGAATACAGTGGCCGCTCTACCGCTATGGGTGGAGCCGTAATGGCTAACGATGCCGAACCGGCCTCTTTGGCGACGAACCCGTCCCTCATTACCGAATTGGAAGGTACGCAAATTCAAGCAGGTATCACCGCTGTACAAGCGCATGCGAAAACGACAATAACCAACCCGTTAACGCATCAACAAGAATCACGTACGCTTAAAAAAGATACATGGTTATTGCCTAATTTTTACATTACCCATAAATGGAGCGATGATGTTTCGTTTGGGTTAGGTGGTTTTTCCCGCTATGGTTTAGGTGGTACCTACAAAAACCGTGAAACGTGGATTGGTAGCATGTTGGCCTATAAAGTTAAGTTAGAAACTTTCTCTTTTACTCCGACGATTGCCGTAAAAGCCAATGATCAACTTTCCGTAGCCATGGGGTTAGAAGCCATGACGATTGACTTTACCCAAAACTCTCAAGTTATGACTCCGGCCAACAGTTATGAAATTCACGGTACCGGTATTAGTTGGGGGGGTAACTTTTCTTTAACATATCGCCCTGAATGGGCCGAAAAATGGGCTATCGGTGCTATGTACCGCTCCAAAGTCAAACAAAATTTAGACGGTTACATTCACACCGCTAGCGGAAACACCATTTATAATCCGTTGAATCCCACCCAAGAGATCGTCCGACATTCTTCCGCATCCGGTTCTATTAATTTACCGGACAGTATTTCCACGGGAGTTTCGTTCCGTGCCACGGATAACTGGGTATTGGAAGCCGGTATCGTAGGTACGTTTTGGAGTGCATACGACCAAATCGTTATTGAATATACGGAAGGGGATGAAGCCGCTCCGACTATTCATAATAAAAAACGCTACAAAGATACGTTCCGTTTGAATTTCGGTACGGAATATAAACTCAACCAGAATTGGGCCGTGCGCGCGGGATACGTATTTGATAAATCACCAATTAACAAACACTCCATGGACACACTCGTTCCTGTAGATGACCGTCATATCGTCAGTGCCGGGTTTGGTTATAAAACTGATACTTGGAGTGCCGACTTTGCCTACGCCCACATCTTTGGAAAAGATTTAACGGGTACGGCAAGCGAACAGTATTATCGTACACCCATGAAATACTCCGAAGGCCGCAGCGACATGGTTGCCTTAACCTTCGGGTATAAGTTTTAGTACTTGCCGTAATTTGTAGTACAAAAAACCCGCCCACACAGGCGGGTTTTTTTTCGTATAATAACGATACACTACTCGCCCCGCTCGTCATCCCGGAGATTTGTAATCCGGGATATAGCGGGGCAACAATAAGGGGAAAAATCTATGACAAATTGTGACGTAAACGACCGCAAAGTAGCCGTTATCGGCTGTGGGTTTGTAGGCGCGGCAAGCGCGTTTGCGCTGATGCAGAGCGGACTTTTTAGCGAAATGGTGTTATTAGACAGCGACAAAAATAAAGCCGAAGGCGAAGCCATGGATATTTCCCACGGCGAGGCGTACGCCCGCCCCATGAAAATTTACGCCGGAACGTACGACGATATCACAGACGCCGCTATCATTATTATCACGGCAGGTGCCAACCAAAAACCGGGCGAAACTCGCTTGGACCTTGTTCAAAAAAACGTCGGTATTTTTAAGCAAATCATCCCGGAAATTACAAAACGCAATTACAAAGGCATTTTACTCGTCGTAGCCAACCCCGTGGATATTCTAACTTATACCGCATTAAAACTAAGCGGACTGCCCGAAAGCCGCGTGATCGGCTCCGGCACCGTGTTAGACACGGCCCGCCTGCGTGAAATTTTAGGCAACCGCTTAGGTGTAGACAGCCGCAGTGTACACGCGTTTATCGTCGGGGAACATGGCGACAGCGAAATTGCCGTTTGGAGCACCGCCAACGTGGCGGGCGTGCCGATACATAAATTTTGCAGTTTGCGCGGCGTACACAACCACGACGAACACATGCGGAAAATTGCCGAAGAAGTCAAACAAAGCGCGTACGAAATTATTACACGCAAAAAAGCCACATACTACGGAATTGCCATGGCGGTTAAGCGCATTTGCGAAGCCATTGTGCGCGACGAAAAATCGGTGCTCCCCGTATCCAATTTAATGCACGGCGCATACGGAATTAGTGATATCACACTCAGCATGCCCGCCGTGGTGGGTAAAAACGGAGTGGAACTGCAAATGCCGATTTCTTTAGACGGGCATGAGGCATTAGCTCTTAAATCTTCCGCCGATATGCTTAAAAAAATCGCCAAAGACGCCGGCGTGGAAGATTAAATTTTTTCCAACAGTTTTTGCACGAGCCGCGGCACGGCGTAGTTTTCCAACGAAGATTTTTTGATACGTAAAAATTCCGCGGGCACTTTAGCGGCGGGGGGGAGTTTTACCTTATATAATTGCGCCCAAATAATGCGGTGCGATAAAATGTGTTTAACGGAACTGCCGACGGGCGTTAATGTCGCACGGCCGCACCACGCGGGCTTTTTGGTTAGCACGCCGCCCTTGCTTGTTTCCACGAGGGGGAGTTCATACAAATTTTGCCAAATATCGCCCGCGCCGCGTTTGTGCAGCCACGTATAGCCGCCCTGTTCTACGTATATATAATGGAAAAACCGCTCGCTCACTTTTGTTTTTTGCGCTTTAACGGGCAATTTGTCTGCGCAATTTTTCCGTCGGGCCACGCACGCCTTACTAAGTGGGCATAATAAGCATTGAGGCGCTTGCGGCGTGCACACCATGGCCCCAAAGTCCATGATCGCTTGATTAAAATCGCCGGGCAATTTTTTATCCAATAATTGTTGCGCCAATGCGGTAAATTCTTTTTTCCCCTCGGTAGTATCAATGGGAGTGTTAATTCCGAACACGCGCGAAAGTACCCGGTACACATTTCCGTCTACAACGGCATAAGGCATATTGTACGCCATGGAACATATCGCCGCGGCGGTATAATCGCCCACGCCTTTTAAGGCGCGCACGCCGTCGTAGGTGGTGGGGAATTTTCCGTTCATGCTTTTGGCGGCGGCGTGCAAATTGCGCGCGCGCGAATAGTAGCCCAGCCCTTGCCAAAGTTTTAATACTTCGTCCTCATCCGCCGCGGCGAGTGCTGCGGGGGTGGGAAACCTTTTGGCAAATTTCTCGTAGTAGGCAAGCCCTTGCGAAATACGCGTCTGTTGGAAGATAATTTCAGACAACCAAATTAAATATGCATTGTGCGTATCCCTAAACGGTAAACTGCGTTTATTGGCTTTGTACCACGCGAGCAAGGTGGGGGAAAAACTTTTCATATTTCTATTTTACTACTTTTCCCGTCGCGGCACTCGCAGACTTGCATACAAACCCGTTTTGCGGAAGATAACACCTAACACAAACAGAGTTCCTAGGCCTCTTTGCCCGTGCGGCGAGCACCCCGGCAAGGGAGTTGACAAATCAAAAAAAAAAACGATAATAAAGGGGCAGTAAAAATACTTTAAGGAGCAAACAATATGAAAAACAAACAAGCATTTACGTTAATAGAACTACTCGTCGTCGTACTCATTATCGGCATATTGGCCGCCGTGGCATTGCCGCAGTATCAAAAAGCGGTAGAAAAAAGTAAAGCCGCCCAAGCGTTTGCCATGATTCGCACCGTAGCCGCCGCGCAAGAGGCCTACCACATGGCTAACGGGGAATATGCTACTACATTTGATGAACTCGCCGTAGATATCCCGTGGACGGGTTCCCAAATCTGGATTGCCGGCTCTAGCCGGGGATGTGATGTTGCTTCTAATAATGATTGGAGTTTACAACTATATTATGAAGCAAAGGGATACGGAATATCCGTTGGTCGTATTTCCGGCCCGTATGCGGGGGCGGGATTTATATATATGTTGGGACATGTATATTCGGATAAGACATCTACTCCTCTTAATAAACTACTTTGTCTTGAAAATCACTACACCGGAGGCGGAAACGGGTTTACGTTTAATAAACCAGCTGGGGATTACTGTAAAAAAATCTTTGGAGCAAGCGGCACGTATTTTGCGCCACTGCCTTAATTCTTGCTCCGCAAAATCGCACCTGATTTTGCATTTTCGCTTTTTCCGCATTTTGGGGTAGCTGAGCTACCCCAACTTTTTATTTTCAAAATCTGCCCAAAATTTTGTGCGCGCCACGCGGCAAAAAATCTAAGTCAAATTGTTATATTAGATTTTTTTGCCCTATTCTATACCCCTGTTTTTGACAAACCGACATAAGTTTTTTTGCGTCCCCTGCCAAGCTTACCGTCTGAGAAAGCAGCTTATCCCCAGTTTTTGACATAAAAAGACATATAATAGCATATATTGACATAAGACAGAAAAAATTTTATTATATGTCTTATCCGCGTGGATAACGTGTGTGGAAAACTCATTTTGCAAAAAAGGAAGCGTTTTTTATGAACGACATGGGAAAGAATCAAAAAATCCGGTTTAAGTTCGCCAACGGCGAAGAATTTGAGGCCGAGGGCTCATTAGATTTTGTAGAAAAACAACGCGATTATTTTTTGGCCCTCGTTAAAAAGAAACCGCTAACCTCTTCCGCGCGCCCTGTGGCCGACCCATCAGCGCGGACGATCCCGCAAGAGGATACGTCCGTATCCGGCACGCTTACCCCGCGTATGTACGCCACCGCTCCGGGCTCGTACGCGTCCGAAACGAAAAAAATAGCCCAGAGGGCTGCCGCTACCGACGATAAACCTGTCTTTTCTTCCACACGCGTATGGGAACAACTGCTTACCCAAGAGGGGGATAACCTGTATTTACGACGGAAATTTCACTTATCCGCTGATGATGCCGCGCTGATTTTACTGGCGGGGGGAAAGGAGCTATTGCAAAAAGACGGGTGTAGCGCGCTGTGGCTTTCCCGCGCGCTGGCCAAATCGGGCTTTGAAACGGGGCGGCTAGACCGCTTACTGGCTCCGGCCCAAAAGCTTAGCTTTTTGCTCTGCCAAGGAGCCAAACGCAGCCGCTTATATATGCTTACCCCGGCAGGGCTGGCTCACGCCTTTGTACTGGCCGAAAAGAAAGCCCAAGGGCTGTTATAAACCCGGCCCGGGCCACGCGCCCTTATTTTCTTCTACAATGTGGGGGGAGAAAAAACCGATTTATACCCGGCTTATTCCCCTTTTTAGCATCTGCGCCGGGGGACTTTTTCAGCACTTTTGAACCCCTTATTGACGCCCTTTTTAGTACCACCGGATAATATTTTCCCCGCCTTTTTTGGCTTTTTTTGATACCCCCTTTTAGCCAATTTTTAGCCCCCTCAAACTTGGCGTGGGGGAAACCCCTTTAAAATTCAAATCTAAGTTGTCAAATTAGATTTTTTAACTTTTTCCCCATTTTTAATAACCCTAAGAACAGCCAAATCAAATTCCACAGCTTAACTGGGCTAAGTGGGGGAAAAATAGGGTTATTTGACAGGTTTATTTTACTAACGATAATTTTTATTATGTTAATTATTTAAGGGAAAAACGAAGAATAAAACAAGCTATATTCATTATTTGATTTTTTCGTTTTATACATAATATTTAAAACTTTTTTCTATTAAACTTATACAATTTATAGATTTTGTTTTTTAGCAGTAAAGTGAACTGAGCAAGCCGCGCAAAATTACAAAAAAATTTAAAATTACGGTTTTAAAAACAGCTCTATTTTTACATATTAAAAAATGCAAAATTTAACTTAATTTTGCATTTTTTGGCCAATCGCTTAAAACGCCCCAGAACGATTTGGGGGTACCTAGGATATGGGGTAAAATAAAATAGGCGATTTTAAAAGTCCTTAAAATTTAAGTATTTTCGTCAATTTGGCTACTCCCCCCATTTTCCAATAAAAACAGGGGGTAACCGGACCTAATTTAAGATCATAGGCCCCAAACAGAAAAGTAAAAACCAAAGCCGGTATAAAATAAGGGATATGTAACAACAAGCACACAAACCGGACGAACGCAAAGAAAGACATGCACGTTAGCGAACTAAAAAGATTTTCGGGAAAACACACAGGTTAGCGGCAAAGGGCTTCCCAGCACATAAAATAGGAATTACGACCCATAAGAAAAGGGGGAAATTAGGTATTAAAAAAGGGGGAAGAACTATAAAATTTTTTGTTTCTCCCCCCACCCGTTGTGATCGTTAGCTACGCTATCTATCAAAATTTATAGACGAAACACGCCCCCCACCCCGTACAGTCGTTCTCTTTGGTAAAATACTGGGCCCCCACCGATTCGCACAATTTACCGTATTTATCATTCTTACTCGCCGAAAAAGAAAAGCAAACTTGATAGCCATGCGTACCATGAAACCGCGGCCCATGCGGGAAATAGATAGCATACGCGTTATTTAATCGTTGGGTATCTGCACACGCCACACGTTCATTATATTTATCTAACGTACACTTTCCCCACGGATAGGTACAGGTGGTTTTGCTCGCGCTAAGCGTACAGCCCGATAGTTCCACCGCCAAGGCCTCAAAGTCTTGCGTATATTCCCCATTTGCCATATAGTAGGTTTCTTCGGCCTGAGCCAGCGCATCGGTCAAAGCCATCAGCGAAGAATAGCGGCTTTTCATTACCGATTTTTCGTACTGCGGCAACGCCACCGCCGCTAAAATACCGATGATTAACACAACGACTAAAAGCTCAATGAGCGTAAATGCTTTGTTGTTGTTCTTCATACAACCTCCTTTGTTTCATCAAATAAAATGTAGCAAAAAAAAAAACGATGTCAAGTTTTATTTTTTTCTCTCGCTATATCCCGCATAGAAACTCTGCGGGATGACGAGCGAGAGAAAAATATATACAGAAAAGTCCCTCTCCGCTTTTCTGGCCTCAGAAAAGCTAGCAAAAGAAGGCCGCCTAGGGGGCGGCCAGCACGGGTACAAAAAAGCCCCCTTCATAAAAGGGGGCTCTAAATACTTATCTAAAAATTGCGCTTTTCAACTCTTTATTCGCAATCGGCTTGTCCTTTTCTGTTTGCTTATTATTTCTGTTCCTCCGGGACAATTTCTGCCGCTTTCGCCGCTTGGCGTTCCGCTTCAAAGATACTCTTGCTAAGCGAGATAAACTGGCGGTTTTTCATATCTAACAACAGCACATCTGTTCCTTCCGGCAAAATCGGTGCTTTGACACGAATGATAAAAAAACCCGATTTTTTTTGCATACCGCCGTACCACGCATCTTCCAAAGCAACCGAGGCGGTTTGCCATCTAAACGGCGCACGGTCCGCAAGAGAAACTACATTTTGCAAGGAAGTTTCAAAACTGCCGGCAAATTGCGCCTGCAAGCCGTAGGCAGTTTTTAACATATCTGTTAATTCCCGCGTCCACGAAAGATCGGTGCTTTCTTTAAATGCCGCATACGATTTGGAGAAGTTCATTTCAAAACCGGGGAACTGGCTGGCAAGCACGCGCGAGGCAACCAATCTTTCCGAAACTTTGGGAGCGAATTGGGAAATCCGGTCCCCCAACGCCACTTGACGGGTATACGCAGTACCGCCGATTTGGGGCAACGTCGGTTGTATCATCATACGGCCTAATTCCAAATTGGCTACGGACAAGGGGGCAAACCCCTGACCGGGCACGCCGGGTAAAAGATTTCCGGAAGTCTTAGGGCGAAATAGTTTAAGTTTCGGCCACCCTCCGGCGTAAGACAAGTTAGCAAGCCCTAATACACAACATACCAGGCCTACCGTTTTTTTAATATTCATGTTCTACTCCTTTTTTAAATAAGTATCTAGCTTACTTTTCTATTATTACAAAAGAAATGTAACCGGACAAGGGCCAAAAGGCCCACTTGTATCGTGGGCCTTATTTGCTCAAAAAGTTTTAATTTAGCGGTGTTTATTGATAAAAGCCGCCGCCTCAATACCGGCTTTGGCACCGGATCCGGCGGCAATGATCGCTTGGCGGTAATGTTTATCGGCACAATCTCCGGCGGCGAAGATACCCTCAATGGTGGTATGGGTACGCTCGTCGGCCAGTACAAGCCCGGTATCGGACAGGGCCACCAATGAGTCTTTTAAAAACGCCGTTTGCGGCTCAGCCCCGATAGCGACAAATACGCCGCTAACAGCTAGATCTTTCGTTTCCCCCGTCTGCACGTTTTTCACGCGAAGCCCGGTCACAAATTCGTCCCCTAAAATTTTCTCCGGCACTACATTTAATACAAATTCAATTTTGGGGTTTTTACGCGCTTGTTCTACGGTAACTTGGTCGGCGCGGAAACCCTCGCGGCGGTGAACTAAATACACTTTCGGGCAAAATTGGGCGAGAAAAAGCGCATCTTCAAACGCCGTATTTCCGCCCCCCACCACGCACACCTCTTTGCCGCGCATAAAAAATCCGTCGCACGTTGCGCAGGCCGATACCCCTTTGCCGCGCAGTTTTTCTTCTTCGGGCAAATTGAGCCAACGCGCTTTGGCTCCCGTAGCGATAATAACGCTAGTCGCCTGATATGTTTTTCCCCCCGCACACGTCACGGTAAAAGGCGGGTGTTCGCCTTCAATTTTTGTTACTTCGTCAGAAGTAAATTCTACGCCCAAGCGTTTGCATTGTTTGTGCATAGCGTCCATCATTTCAAAACCGCCGACGGGGTTTACAAAACCGGCGTAATTTTCAATTTCACTGGTTTGTAATAATTGTCCGCCCGGCACACTTCCCCCGGCAATCACGGTTTTAACACCCGCGCGCACGGCGTAAATAGCCGCACTGCATCCCGCAGGCCCGGCACCGATAATGAGTAAATCAATTTGTGTTGTCATGCTAAAAACTCCTTAAATAATTTGTTAAAAAATTCTACCGGAAAACCCACCACGTTGGTTTTACTGCCTACGATTTTTTCTATAAACGGATCTTCGTTATCTTGCACGGCATACGCGCCGGCTTTGTCCATGTGTTTACCCGCCAAATGCAAGAGCTCCCCGTCGGACAATTTGCGTGCTTTGCACTTGGACACATCGTGCCCAAACACCATTTTCTGCTCGCTTAAACACAGCACGCACACGCCCGTATAAACGCTTTGCCACGCACCGTTTAACTTACGCAAAATGCGTAACGCATCCTCCTTATCTTTGGGCTTGCCGATAATTTCACCTTTACAATAAACAAGCGTATCTGCGCCGATGACCACCGCATTTGGGTATTTGCGGGCCACGTCAAACGCTTTTTGCAACGCCAATTCTTTTACGCGTGCGGCCGGGCGTTTTTTGGTGCTTTTTTCTTTACATTGGGAAGGGATCACGTCAAACTTAACGCCCAATTGTTTAAGCAGTTCAATACGCCGCGGTGACTTAGAGGCAAGCACAATATACATACTTATTTTTTTACAAAGCGCGAAACAATCAAATAGCCAATCACAAGCCCGATGATACCGCAAATCGTTACATGCACGGCTAGCGGGTGAATGCCCACGCCATACACGCGCGTAAGGGCTCCGGCCATTTCAGCCGGCAACAAGGCGGCTAATTTTTCTAAGCCCAGCCCTAACACGCCGCCTAACACAAACGTCAATACACAAAAAATAAGTCCTCTCATTATATTCCTCCTAAGTTAATGTAAAGTTATTGTATCTTTTTTTATAGGGATAGGGGCAGTCTGTTTTCCGTCTTCATCATCTGTAAGTTGGTAACGCATCCGCCAAAACCCGATCCCGGCCAGTACCGCTACCGATGCCACAATCAACCACGGGCCGGGCAGATAATGCGGGGCCACCCAATCGCCAAGCAACCCGGCCACAAAAAAACCAAGTGCAGATCCCATGTTGTAAAACACCATGAGAAGCCCCAAATACCGCCCGCGTGTTTCGCGTGAAGCGATATTAGACACCATGGTTTGCTCGCCGGGGGAAACGATCAGTTCCCCCACGCCTGCCAAAAATACGCCCACGGCAATCAGCGCAAACGAACTGAAAAACCCGACCGATCCAAACCCCACTGCATACGCTATACATCCCCAAAACATCGCCGTAGAAAGCCGGTGTTTGGACATCCATTTAGACGCCGCCTGTTGGAGTAAAATAACAACCAGCCCGTTAATCGTAAAAAACCACCCGATAAAATATTCCGGCATCTGTAAGTATTGTTTACAATGGATAGAAAGTCCCACCACCAGTTGCGAGTTGACCGCCGTAATCATTACCACATATAAACAAATGCGCGCCAAACGGGTATCGGTTAGCGAGCTTAGCATGGTAGCGAAACTGGGTTTACGCGCGCGGCGGCGCGCGCCTTTTTTAGATGTACGGTCTTTAATCAGCCGGCCTAAATATAAGATAGTCGTGGCGTACAAAAGCGCGGTAAAATAAAAAGCCACGCTGTATGAGTAACGCACCAAAAAGCCCCCCACCGCCGGCCCTAATGCCCAGCCGATATTGAGCCCAATGCGGATCATCCCAAACGCTTCCACCCGCTCTTTAGGCGTGGTGTGATCGGTAACCCATGCGTTAGCCGCCGGACGGAAGAACGCCCCTAAAAACGTAGTGAAGAAATAACACGTCAGCATCCACCCGGCTTGTGCGTTTAGTTCAATGCAAAGCGCGAGCGAAAACATCGCAATAATTTGGGAGAATAGCCCCCACATCATCACATTTTTGCGTCCGAACGCATCGGCGAGTTCGCCCGATATCGCGCTGGACACACAGCGAGACAGCCCCGCTAGTGCCACCACCAGTCCCGCCATCGCAGGGGCCAGGTGTTGTTGGCTGATTAAGTAAATAGTAAAAAACGGTAACGACAGCCCATAGCCAAATAGCAAAATCCCGTTTGCTACCGCCACGAGCCACATACCTTTTCGGGTAACAGCTTGCATAATTATATTTTATGAAATTTAGCACCGCTCCGATACAGTTTGCTAAAAAAAAATGAAGTATTAAAGTAAATTTTGGTATAATATGTCAAGAGCTTTTTATGAACAGGGAAGAACAACTCCTTCAAAATTTTAAAGAAGTACAGGACTCCCTGTCGGGCGCGTGTAAGCGGGCCGGACGAGAACCGCAAGAAATAACGCTCCTGGGTGTTACGAAATACGCCGCCGATGAGGATGTGCTGTTTTTGCTCAAACGAGGGCTACTTAAACACGTGGGCGAATCGCGTTTGCAGCAAGCGTTATCCCGTTGGACACGGCCCGAATTTGCCGCATTTGATACCGTCAAGCATTTAATCGGTCATTTGCAGCATAATAAAGCGGCCAAAGCCGCTGCGTTTTTTGATTTTATTGACTCGTTGGACGATTTATCCACCGCCGAGATTTTGGACAAACATGTACCCGTTGAAAAGGCATTACGGGTGTTGGTGCAAGTAAAATTAACAACGCGCGAAACGCAATCGGGTTTGCCGCTTGAAAAAGCACGCGAATTGGTCAGGCAAGTGCGGAGTTTTACAAATTTAAAAGTTTGCGGATACATGGCTATTGCCCCGCAAGGCGCAACACCGCAAGAGTTAAAAGCATTGTTCGCGCCGCTAAAAGAAGCGTTTGACGAAGATTTCCCCCTCGGACAAGAGCGTTACTTGTCACTGGGAATGAGTGAAGATTTTGAAATTGCAATAGAGGCGGGTTCTACCCTGCCCCGAATCGGCAGTAAATTATTTGCCGAGAGATAAGGAGCGCCGTATGATTATTAAAGTCCGTTTAATCCCCACCGCGGGACGTAACGAAGTAATTAGCCGCATCGGTAGCGTACTACGGGTGAAAATTAAAAACAAAAAAGTAGACGACGAGCCGGCTAACGCGATGATGAAAACTTTTTTGGCTGATTTCTTTAACGTAAAAGAAGAAAGCATTATTATTGTCAAAGGCAACAAAGGCAAAGAAAAAACGGTAGAAGTGCGCGATAAAAGCGAAGAAGAACTACGCCAAATTATGGACTCTATTCCGTAGATTTAAGCCGTCTAACGTACACATAATAACACCCCCGTTTTCGCCTCCACGGCGAGCATCGGGGGTGTTTTATGATGTCCTTTCTTACGGCAAATCATAATACCGATAAGAAGTAGGGGCACTATCAAAGGTGGCTTTTTCCACCTGGGCACAAAATTTATTATCACTATCACTCCCTACAAGTTCAATACAACGCATTTTTTCTAACTGTGGATTAAAGGTAAATCCTCCACATTTATAAGATCCACTCGTCCATAATGCAAATATCTGAAAACCGGCCGTAATAAGTATTTGAAAATCTTTCCCATTACGTTTGACATCCGTTCCACCGCTGGCCGTGGAATTTGGACAAGGCATATTTGTTGCCGGTTGAAGCGGCATATCAATATCTAACTCATCAAAGTTCTTTGCATATTCCCCATTGGCTAAATAGTAGCGCTGTTGGGCTTGCCCCACCGTAGCAACTAACGTTTTTAATTGCACATTGCGCGATTTCCAAACTGCTTTTTGGTACTGCGGCAACGCCACCGCCGCTAAAATGCCGATAATGAGCACGACCACTAATAATTCAATGAGCGTAAAACCCATAAAATTAAGCTTGTCATCCCCGAGTGTTTCTGTCGGGGATCTTCTCTTTGTGTTCCCCAAGAGGTTGAGATTCCCGACAACATGCCTCGGGAATGACATTTTTATATTTTTACTTTCTTTTTCCATAAAACGCCTCCTTTGTTTCATTTAATAAAATGTAGCAAAAAAAAAAAACGATGTCAAGTTTTATTTTTTACGACACAAAAATTGCAATAAAAAACCCCGCCACGCAAGCGGGGGTTTTAATTGCCAAGTTAGTACGATGCAAAGAGTTGCCTAAAACTTTTACAGAAATTTCTGCCCCGCTCAGTATATCCGGCACAAGACCCAAAACCCGCCATCGTTTGTGCGGCTGCAAATTGCAATTCTTTATTTTCCATACACTCCGCGTGGGTGCTGTTCTTTCCCGGGCAATAATAAAAAATAATGCCACCGCCTGTATTATCAATATGAAAATCTTTTCCGCATGACCATAATTGCCCCACAGACCCACCACCGGTTTCCCAACAAGACGAAGGCATTTCTACATCCAATAAATTAACATCATACGTGTATTGGCCCGTCGCCAAATAATGGGTATGCTTAGCGGTAATTAGTGTTTTTAAAAGAGTCATATAAGGTTGCACCCGCGATTTTAATACCGCTTGTTGGTATTGCGGCAACGCCACCGCCGCGAGTATGCCGATGATAAGAACAACAACAAGCAGTTCAATAAGAGTAAATGCTTTGATGTTAAAAATAAATTTGTCATTCCGTACTTGATACGGAATCTCACCGCTCTCTAAAACAGCAACAAGGTGAGATCCTGAATCAAGTTCAGGATGACGTTTATTTTTATTTTCTCTTAAACTACCTTTAAAATATCTTTCTTTTTGCATAAAAAATTCCTCCATTTGATTTTTGTTTAATAAAATTAAATCAAAAAAAAAAACAAAGTCAATAGACAATTTTTTTACGACGGAAAAACGTTTCAACTAATATAAAGGGCCCAGATGCCGCCTAGGTCTTTTGGCCCTTTTTTCCTACGCGCAAGGCCACTAAACTATGAATGTCAAACGAAACAAATTCTACGGCTCAAAAGGACTAAATATGCTTCTGGCAAACGGGTTATCTTTAAGCGGCACGCCGTCCAATTATTGGTATAATAACAATATGCAGACACTACCCTTGTTTGATTTTGACAAAACCCAAGCACGTAACTTGGAAGCTACTTCTTTAATCGGCATTGACGAAGCCGGGCGCGGCCCTTTGGCAGGGCCCGTAGTCGCCTGTGCGTGTTATATACCCGATGAACTCGGCCCATCTTTTGCCGACGTAAACGACAGCAAAAAACTAACCGCCGCCAAACGAAACGAACTGTTTGAACGACTTACCCATAGCGAAGTTTTATACGGCGTCGGTTTTGCTACCGCGGCCGAAATTGACCAACTCAACATTTTACAAGCTACCTTTTTAGCCATGCGTCGCGCCGCCCAAAAATTTGTAAAAATTCCGCAAGCCGTCGCGTTAATTGACGGCCCATATACTGCGGCCGGCTTAGAGATGCGCCAACAAGCCGTAGTGGACGGAGATGCCAAATCGCTTGTCATTGCGGCGGCCAGTATTATTGCCAAAGTTACGCGAGACCGCTACATGGCAGAACTGGATAAAATTTATCCCGGTTATAATTTTGCCGGACACAAAGGGTACGGTACCCCCAAACACATGCAAGCACTCAAAGCGTTAGGACCGTGCAAAGAACACCGCACCTCTTTTGCGCCCGTGCGAAACATTTTACACGCACCCGCACTACCTTTATGAACACCCGCCAAACCGGAAACGAAGGCGAAGAACAAGCCGCCCGATTTTTACGTAGCCAAGGTTATCAAATTTTGGCGCGCAATTTCAGGGCCGCCGGGGGCGAGTTGGATATTGTCGCCCGGCATAAAGACACCCTTGTTTTTGTAGAAGTAAAGACGCGCGCCTCTGCGGCTTTTGGTGGCCCGGCGGCCGCCGTTACCCGCACCAAACAACAACGCATTACACGCGCCGCGATGCAATATCTCAAAGCAAAGTCGCCAAAATTTGATAGTATAAGATTTGACGTAATATGCATTCTGCCGGACACGATTGAACACATCCCAAATGCGTTCATTCCCGCCAGAACTACTTTATAATTGGGAGGAAACTATGCCGCAACTAGCACAAATTAAAAAAGCCGTCAGCTTTATTAACAAAAAAACAAAAAATTTTAAACCGCAAATCGGTCTTATTGCCGGATCGGGTTTAGGTTGGGCCATTCCCCCGTTAGAAAAAAAAGTAATTGTACCGTACACCACGATTCCCGGTTTTTTGCAAAGCACCGTGCCGGGTCATGCGGGCAATTTAATTTTTGGCGAATATAAAGGTACAAAAATTGTCGTCATGCAAGGGCGTTTCCACTTTTACGAAGGGTACCAAATGAAAGAGTTTGCTATTTCCGTGCGCACGCTCAAAATGTTAGGCGTAGAAAAATTGCTCGTCTCCGGCGCGGTGGGCTCCATGGATAAACAACTCCCCCCCGGCTCGTTATGCGTACTCAAAGACCACATCAATTTCATGTGCAACAACCCGCTGATCGGTAACAGCCGCGAGCCGGAATTTGGGCCGATGTTTTTTGATTTATCCGAAGCGTACGACAAAACCATGCGCAAAGTCACATTAGCCGCGTGTAAAAAAATTGGCCTAAAAGCCAAAGAAGGCGTGTATATCGCCGTCACGGGTCCCAACTTTGAAACCCCCAGCGAAATTCAAATGTTTAAAAAATGGGGTGCTAGCGTAGTCGGCATGTCCGTCGTGCCGGAAGTATTAGTGGCGCGCCAATGCGGTATTAAAGTGTTGGGGCTGGCTGTGGTAACCAACATGGGTTGCGGCATTGAGAAAAAACCGCTCTCGCACGAACAGACGATCCGCGAATCTAAAAAAGCAGAAATCAACTTCAAAAAACTGATGGAAATTTTGTTTGTAAAACTATAAGAAAACAGCCCGCGCGTGTTGAACTGCGCGCGGGCTTTTTACGTATGGCAAAAGATATTAAACGACTTGGCAAAGAAACTTTAGTGTACGGCACTTCTACGGTGCTGGCGCGACTGCTCAACTTTTGTTTAGTTCCGTTTTACACGTATTATTTAGTGCCGGGCGAGTACGGTATTATCGCCACGATTTTTGCGGCTATTGCGTTATTTAACGTGGTCTTTTTATTTGGGATGGACCAAAGTTATTTGCGCTTTGCTAGTGACGCTACCGACAAAAATAAAGTCTTTCGCCAATGTTTCTACGGGGTCCTACTCAACGGCCTTGTGCTGGGCGGGTTACTCTGGCTGTTTAACGGAGCCGCCGCGCGTATTATCGGCATCCCGGCGGAAGAGGGCTATTTGCTGAAATTAGCCGCCGCCATTTTGTTTTTAGACGTGCTTAACATGATCCCGTTTACCAAACTGCGCTTAGAGCGGCGTGCATGGTATTTTGCGGGCGTGCGCACGGCTTCTATCGTCGTAAACGTGCTTGGAAACATCTATTTTATCGCCGTACTTCACAAAGGGATCGCGTCTATTTTGTGGGCAAACATTTTTGCTTCTTTAGCATCACTTTTGTTGCTTTCCCCCGTGGTGTACAGCGAACTCAAACAAAATTTTTCGTTCCGCTTTGACGGTAAGTTAGAGCGCGAATTACTCACGTTTGCGTGGCCGTTTGTACCGTCGGGGCTAGCCAGCTTATTTGTCAGCGTGATTGACAAACCGATTTTGGTGCATTTGGCAGGGCCGGCGCAAGTGGGTATTTATCAGGCCAACTTTAAAATCGGCGTGTTTATGATGCTGATTGTTTCCATGTTTGATCAAGCATGGCGGCCGTTTTTCCTCGCCCACGCCAAAGACGATGATGCCAAAGATACGTTCGCGCGCGTGTTCTCGTTTTTCGTGGCGATTGCCGGGTGGGTATTACTGGGTTTAATCTTCTTAATGCCCGATATTATCCAAAGTAATTTGTTTGGCTCTTTCCACCTAATTGCGCCTGCGTATTGGAGCGGACTTCCTGTAATTCCGCTCGTGTTAAGCGGATATTTTTGCTACGGACTTTACGTCAATTTTATGATTGGCCCGGTGCTTACCAAAAAAACGCGCGTGCTGTTGTGGATTACCTTGCTTGGGGCACTCGTCAGCATTAGCACCAATTTGACATTAGTGCCGCACCTGGGCATTTTGGGAGCTGGTTGGGCGGTGGCACTTAGTTACGGGGCCATGGCATTGGCGCTGTTTTGCTTTACGCGCCGCGTCTATCCGATTCCGTACGAGTATAAAAAACTGGCCGCGCTTGTGGTGCTTGGCACGGCAACCGTCGTATTGTGCAAAGCGTTTGGCGACGGGCTGGCGGTAAAAATAATTTTGTTAAGTATCTATCCGGCTATAATGGCACTTATCTTAAAAAGGGAAAATTAAATATAATGAATTTAATGCGAGTTTATTTTTCAATTTTTTTCTTGTTGTTATGTATCCCTTTTGCACACGCACAAGGGCAAGTAGCTGCGCTGCAAAAAGCAGTTACCCGGCAAGCATTTAATGCCCGGCAACTCAGCCAACTTTCGCAAATTTCCAACCAACTGTTACAAACCAAACTCCGCGCTTTCTTCCGGCCGGCCCCGGACACTCCCTCACCGATACAGTTTAACTTTTCTTCGCTAACAAATGCGGCGGGAGTTTTTCGCATACAGCGTCATGAAGATTCGGCTTTTCCGGCTTCGGCCTTTGCCGTAGAAGTAGACGGACACCTCTTCGGCGTTACAGCCGGGCACGTCATGTATAACTCCGCCCGGTTAGAGGACCGGCAACGGTTGGAACGCTTGCGCGCCGCAGGACAAGAGGTCCCCCCCTTTACCCACTTGCCATTTGCCCGTTTTGCCAAAGAGAACGGCGAATTTTTAACTTTACCGATTGCTAACTTTCGGCTCAGCAACATTTTTGGCACGGATGTAGCCGTCTTTGAAATTCCGTCTCAGGCCCGTCCGTATGTGCAACCCTTACCGATGAGTGCCACCCTGCCGCAAGTAGGACAAAGTGCCAGTATATCCGGTTTTGCGGCCGATCAGCCGTTGCATTTTGCCAAAGAAGAAGTATTATTTTCCAGCATATACCGTCTTATTTTACGCAATTCTAACGAGAGGGCCACTACCGGCATGTGCGGTTCCCCCGTTACGGCAAACGGTCAAGTAGTCGGTATATATGTGGGCTTTGTGCAAGAAGATAAAATACAAAACACCTCTTTATTCTCTCTTACCCAACCCGTTAAAAAAGAAAACGAAACACTGCCGGATATCCATTGGGTAGCCCCTATTTCTCTGATTATGCCGCTTGTGGATGAAATGTTAGGCACCACCCACCGTGAGCAAAATCTTATTTTAAAAGCCGCCGCACACCCGGTAGCGGTATTACGCCCGGAGGAACGGATTTTATCGGTAAGTTTAATACGCAATGCCGAAAAAATCGGCTCGGTCAGCGCGCAGGAACTAACCGACCCGGAACATTTAGAAGAATTTTTTGAATTACAACCCAACGATATTTTGCGCATTCACATAGAATCTGACGCAAACGGCCTTGCTGCCAAAAAAATATTTTTCTACGATGTCAACGTTTCTACCGGCCAAGTGATTCGTTCAGAGACTTCGGCTAAATAATTTTTCAAAAGATCCTTTTAACACGAAACAAGTTAATTATTTCAAACTAATTAGGGTAAGCAAAACTTCTATATTACCGTCCTTGTAGATCAGCTCATGCGGTACTTGCATACTACCGCTGTCATTAGCCGGGGCATACTCGCTGTAAAACAAATCGGCGGTGTTTAGCGTGGTAATTGTTTGAGCCGCATACGGGTATGTTTGCGAGGGCTTATACATCAGCCGCACCGACGCTTTTTTATTTTTATATGTTACGGTAAGTGTATTGGTTTCTGTCCGGTAGCGTCGGTATACACCCACGTCTGCCAACAACAAATTTAAAAACTGGTTGATTCGTCCGCGCACAAAAGACGTGTCAGCATCTTTGAATAAATAGCGGTACGCGATCCCCGCCGGAGTAACGGTGGCTTGCATCACGCGGTATGCACCCGCCGTCATCACGGACACTTCAAATTCTTCATCGCCGATTTTTTGGGCCACCAATACGCCCTCTAAGCCCATATCGTTCATCGTGCCTACTACTTTAAAGGCGGCGCGCGTAGCACCTCCCACAAAAAAATCTACTTTCTTCGTCGCGTGCACTTGAGGCGGCACTTGTTTAATTTGCCCCCCCGCACACGCACCTAAAAATACGGCCACACAAAAAATTGAAATTTGTTTGAACATATCGCTCTCCTTATTATGATATTATAGATATTATGGGTAGATTTGTCCTTTATCTCTTTACGTTTTGTGCGTCGTTTGCGTGTACGCGTGCCGCTCTGCCGCTACTGGCGCGCACGTGCGCTTTGCGCTTAGTAGACAAACCCGGCGGACTTAAAACCCACGCACACGATGTGCCCGTTTTAGGCGGTTGCGGTATTTTTGCGGGGCTGTGTGCTACATTGATACTGATTCGGATATGCACGCAATTTCCGACGGGGACTTTGCACAGTTTGCGCGGTATTATTTTGGGCGGTGCGCTGATTTTTGTGATGGGCCTGTGTGATGATTTACGCAAACCGCAAGGGCTTAGCGTCTGGACAAAACTGCTCTTGCAAATGGCCGCTACGGCTTGTTTAATTTACTACGGTATTGTGATACGCGTTTTTCCTTCGCCGTGGCTTGCTTATCCGCTTACGTTTTTGTGGGTAGTCGGGCTTACCAACGCATTTAATTTATTAGATATTGTGGACGGGCTTTGTACCTCACAAGCGATTGTATGCACGTTGGGGCTTGCGCTGATCGCACTGCCGTCTGAATTTATTTATGTCAATTTTGCAGCTCTCTCTTTATTAGGCGCGTGCGTGGCATTTTTACCGTTTAATTTTTCCCGCACACACAAACTTTTTCTGGGTGACAGCGGGTCTAATCTACTCGGTTTTTTGATTGCCGCACTGTGCTTGGGAACAGGATACAGCCACCTGTCTAACTGGGGCTTTTTAGCTCCGCTTCTCATCGTATTTGTACCAATAGCCGATATTTCTTTTGTAACGCTTGCGCGCCTCATGCAAGGCAAAAACCCGTTAAAAGGCAGTAACGACCACGCCGCCTTGCGCTTACGGGCACGCGGTTGGACGGATAAACGGCTTGTATGTACCTTTGCGTTGGGAGCGTTAATTGGCAACCTACTGGCATTTATCGTTACGTTTTGTCCGCCTGCGTGCACAGCAATTATTTTGCTGGGCGTTATATTGGCGGCCCTTGTACTAGGTTACCGACTTTTCCGTACCGGGGGCCCGCATGCACGTTAACTGTTTAATTTTAGGAGGCGGACTCACCGGGCTGAGCACCGCCTATCACTTGCAACAGGCCGGACATAGCGATTATCTTGTATTGGAAAAAGAAAACGAGCCCGGCGGTCTTTGCCGCAGTATTTACAAAGACGGTTTTACGTTTGATTACAGCGGACACTTACTGCATTTACACACGTTGCAAGGCAAAAAACTCGTCCGGCAACTGTTGGGCACGAATTTGCACCGTTTGCCACGCAACGCGTGGATATATACAAAAAACTCCCGCGTGCCGTTTCCGTTTCAAGCACACCTGTACGCTTTGCCGACAGACGTGCGGCGCGCGTGTGTGGAAGGATTATTGGCCGCCAAACGCACAGCAAAAACACCTCCCCGTAATTTTGAAGAATTTTGTTTGCGTGCGTTTGGCAAAGGTATCTACCAAGCGTTTATGCGTCCGTACAATACTAAACTTTGGGGACGCGCGCCGCGCGAGCTGACTTGCGAGTGGTGCGGTCCGTTTGTTCCCGTACCGTCTGCTGCGCAAATCAAACAAAGTGCTGTTAAAAAGCCGTCCAAACCGTTTGGTTACAACGCGTCATTTTATTACCCCAAGCAGGGCGGTTGTGGCGCGTTGGCGTACGCGCTTGCGGCGCGTGTAAAAAATTTGCAACTAAGCACCCCGGTTACGCACATTGATTTAAAAAACAAAACCGTACGGGCCGGAAACAAAAGTTTTTCATACGATTATTTAGTCAACACGTTGCCGCTTACGGCATTTGTAAATTTACTTCAAGACAAAGCCGGGCTTTCCCGCTTTTCACGCCAATTAGCGTGCCAACCGGTAACCGTGTATCACGTAGCGTTTAAAGGCAAAGCGCCGTCTTTTCATTGGATATATACTCCGGATAAACAAGACCCGTTCTACCGCGTAGGAGTGCAAAGTAGTTTCGCCGTGTCTAATGCGCGAAAAGGGTGTTATTCGCTCTACGTAGAACTGCCCGGCCGGGTACGTCCGTCGCGTACGCGTGCGCAACAAATTCGCCGGGCACTTGTTCAAAAAGGTATAATATCTGGTAGCGACGAAAAATTAGTTGAGTTTTGGCAGACGTTCCCCTGTGCATATGTCGTTTACGATAAACACCGCACACCTGCCGTACAACGCATATTAAACGATTTACAATCGCACGGTTGCTTTTGTGCGGGCCGGTACGGCTTGTGGGAATATTCGTTTATAGAACGCTCGCTCTTGCAAGGCAAAGAGCTTGCCAAACAATTAGCCAGTGAGGTGTTATGAAGGTACTTGTTTTTGGGGGTAGTTTTGATCCCGTCCATAAAGGCCACGTGGCGCTACTGCGCCGGGCCATTAAAAAAATTTCGCCCGATGTAACCCACATCGTCCCGGCGTATCACTCGCCGTTTAAGGCCAAGTCGCCCACGCCGTTTCGCTTGCGCATGAAAATGCTTAAGTTGGCGTTTGCCGGCCTGAGCAAGCACCTCATTTTTGACGATTATGAACTGCGCCAAGGCGGTAAAACATATACTTACCAACTGGTACACTACCTGCAGAAACGCTACGATAACCCGGAAATTTATTTGCTGGTCGGTACCGATTGTCTGAACGATGTACATAACTGGAAAAACCCGCAAGTCATTTTTGACAACACCACCGTTGTCGCCGGAAAACGCAAGGGCTATAACGAAAACCCAGCTAATTTTAAACATATTTTCTTGCCCGGGTTTTTCCCTAAATTATCTTCCAGCCGCGTGCGCGCGCACATTTTATCGTGTGGGAATATCCCCGATACCGTCCCGCCGCAAATTGCCCAAACGATTTATAAACACCAACTCTACGGTTTGGATATTCACGAGTGGCTCAAAGCACATTTAAAACCCAACCGCTATTTGCACTCGTGTAAAGTGGCCGAAATGGCAGCCGCACTAAGCGATATTTACGACGTCAATGTGGAAACGGCCGTGCGTGCGGGCATTTTGCATGACGCGGGCAAAGGTTTCTCCGGCGAAGAACTGATCCGCTTTTGCCGGACCCACAAAATTAAAGTACCGTTTTTTGAGGATATCTGCCGTCAAGAGCCCAGTTTACTGCACAGTTTTGTATCGGCGTGGTTGGCCAAACATACCTTCGGTGTCAAAGATCCGCAAGTCATCCGGGCCGTAGCGGAACATACACTGGGCAGTTTAAGCATGAGCACGCTGTCTAAAATCTTATTTGTGGC
This sequence comes from Candidatus Avelusimicrobium caledoniensis, assembly GCA_900315795.1. GTDB lineage: Bacteria > Elusimicrobiota > Elusimicrobia > Elusimicrobiales > Elusimicrobiaceae > Avelusimicrobium > Avelusimicrobium caledoniense. The sequence goes on along the minus strand of ONAM01000005.1, from coordinate 12,405 downwards.
GGATATTTCGTCCAAGGACCGCAAGTATAAAGACGCTTTTCTCATCCGCAATTTAGCCATGCAAGATTTGGACAAAGCCCTTTGGTATGCCGCCAACCGAAAACTGCTTTTTACGATTGATTCGCAAAAATGGCTCTGCCCGTTAGGAATTGATTTATGGAATCACCTGGTCAAGCAAGGAAAATAATTGAACGAATTTTACTCGCAATATTAGTGGGCGCGTTGGGGTGGAGTGCGTACATACAAAACCGCTCTCACATCGTACAATACACAGCCGCGCACGATAAGACCCCGTTGGAAATTACCTTGCTCACCAGTCCGGCGATGTTTGTTACATATACGCCTTCCACCCGTAAAGCCGAAGTGCGCGTTTTATCCGAAAAAAAACATTTCAAAGATCCTAAAGAACGAATCCAAAAAGCATTGGAAGCCGACCGCATTTCCCCCCAGTTACCGCTTAAATACTTTGAACCGGTCCAAACGGATCGCGCTGCCTTTTGGGAAGATTTCAAACGCGTGCTTTCCAAATGGCGCTACAATCCGTTACTCACCGTGTATGCGGCCGGAGCTTATTTATCGGCATTGCACGATCGGCGGACCAATTTGTCGGTAGCGGAATTTGCCTTTTTAGCCATGGAGCTTACCCAACTGGAAACCAACGATTTTATCGTACGGTTGCCGCAAAAATCTTCCAAAAAGAAAAAGGTTTCACTCCCGCTTAGTGAGGACATTTCCTCCCCGGACCGCGCTCCCTTGGCCCTGCAAGACCGCCCAATTATCGTAGAGGTATTAAACGCATCCGGCCGCAAGGGGCTTGCGTTGGAGCTTACCCAGTACTTGCGCGAGCAAAACACCAAAGAACTCTTGCGCGTAGACGTATTGCAATACGACAATTACCCCTCTATCCAAGAAACTTCATGGATAGAAAATTACTCCGGCCAACCCGTTGCCTTAAAACAACTGGGTAATGCCATCGGCATTACGGGCGAAATTCGCGCGGGGTCGTCCCCCAATGTCATTTGCGATACGCGCATTATTTTGGGTAAAGACTTTAAAATGCCGCTTTAACCTACGCAAACTCCCGTCAAAAAATGCTAGACTAAAAGGAGCACCATTTAAGAGGAACAATTATGAACACAAAAGAACTGGTTTGTTTGGCCGCCCGGTTGGCCGATGATAAAAAAGCCGAAAATATCAAAGTGATTGACTTGTGCGGTCTTTCGTCTTTGTGTGAATTTATTTTGATTGTTACGGCTACGTCTAAACCTCACTTAGACGCCGTGGAAGAAGAAATCAGCAAAAAACTTAAAGAACAAGGCGTTTATAAATTAAACCGCGACGGCCGCGAAAGCAATCTCTGGCGCGTAAGCGATTACGGCAGTTTTTTAGCCCATATCATGACGCAAGAAGCACGTGATTTTTATGCCTTGGATAAAATCTTCAGCTTCGGCAAAGAAGTGGACTTTACTAAACCCGTCAAAAAAACGGTCAAAAAAACAACGGCTAAAAAAACTGCCGCCAAAAAGAAAACTACCCCAAAAGCAACGGTTAAAAAAGCTACACCGAAGAAGAAAACCACTACTAAAAAGACTGCTACCAAAAAAACGGTAGCTAAAAAAACTACGAAGAAGAAATAAACTATGTTAGAAAAACTTAAACAGGATATTCATTTAAAACTTTCCCGTGCAGACTATTTCAAAGGATTTGAACTCCCGGAAGTAGATTTTGCCGTTGCCCCCGCCCATACCGGGGCCGACATTTCGCTTAATTGGGCGTTATCGGTTGCCAAAAAAATGCACAAAAACCCGCTGGAAATTGCCAAAGAAGCCAGTGCGTTACTCTGTGAGCTGACAGCTATTAAACAAGCCGTGGCCGTTCCCCCCGGGTTTATTAACGTGACGTTGGAAGATGCGTTTGTGATTAAAATTGCTTCCGACCGCCGCATCAAAGACCCGCGCCATGAAAATTCCCGCCAAAACATTTTGATTGAATTTGTTTCCGCCAACCCGACGGGCCCCTTACACGTAGCCAGCGGACGCGGAGCCAGCTTGGGCGACAGCTTAGTGAAAATTCACCGCGCACTGGGCTATTCGTGCGACAGCGAGTATTACGTTAACGATGCCGGTAACCAAGCCGAACTGTTAGCCGTATCGCTAAAGGCCCGCAAAGAAGGCAAAGAGCCGCCGGAAAACGGATATCACGGCTCGTATTTAGTGGAACTGGCTAAACGCATCCCCGCCGATTTACCCGAAAAAGAATATGGACGTTGGGCCATGGAAGAGCTCATCAAGACCCAACAACGAGATATGAAAGATTTTCACGTAGATTTCACGCGTTGGTTCCGCGAGTCGGACTTGCACCAATCTAACGCGGTGCAATCTGCCTTGCAAGATTTAACCAAACAAGGATACACGTATAAAAAAGAAGATGCGGTATGGTTTGGCTCCACAAAAGACCAAGAAGCACAAGATGACAAAGACCGCGTACTCGTGCGCAAAGACGGACGTCCGACGTATTTTATGGCTGATATTGCTTACCATAAAAATAAATACGACCGCGGATATACCACGCTCGTAGATATTTTAGGAGCAGACCACCACGGTTATGTGCCGCGTATGAAAGCCGCCGTACATGCGCTGGGACATGACGAAAAATCGTTTGTGCCGATTATTCACCAACTGGTGCACCTTACCGAACACGGCGAACAAGTCAAAATGTCCAAACGCGCCGGTCATTTTATTACTTTGCGCGAACTTATGGACGACGTAGGAACCGATGCGTGCCGTTTCTTCTTCGCCAGCCGCACGCCCAATGCCCACATGATTTTTGATATGGACCTGGCTAAAAAACAAACCAACGAAAACCCCGTGTTTTACGTGCAATACGTACATGCGCGCATCCACTCCATTTTCAAAGCCGCGCAAGAGCAAGGTTTTACCCGCTACGACGGAATTACAACGCCGCTAGCCCCGCAAGAGCGCGCTTTGCTGCTTAAACTGATTTGGTTTAAACAAGTCCTGCGCAACTGCGTAGCCGACTTAAGCCCACATCATTTGACGACGTACCTAATTGAACTGGCGGGCTTATTTCATGCGTTCTACGACACGTGCCGCGTGGTAGACAAACAACACCCGGACTTGACCCTCTCGCGCTTATTTATTTGCGGACGGGTAGCCGAACGCATCAAAAAAGGGTTGGAATTTATCGGCGTAAGCGCGCCGGAACAAATGTAGCGGGATAAACAAGTGGACATCAGTTATTTATTATTTTTGCAAAACTTCCGCAATGGTATCCACGACGCATGGACGCCGTTTTTGGAAGGCGTTTCTCTTTTTGCAATAACCTATTTACTTTTGTTACCCGTGTTTATGTACTGGTGTTTAAGTAAACGCAACGGACTATATATAATCTGCGCTACTTACTTGTCACTAGCACTTAATGCCGTAGTGAAGTTATCCGTGTGTGCTTACCGCCCGTGGATACGCGATGCGCGCATTATCCCTGCCAATAACGCTACCAAGACGGCCACCGGATATTCTTTCCCCAGCGGGCATGTGATGGGTGCCACCCCCATTTATGGTGGATTGGCTGTTTGTTTTTGGAATAAGAAAACAACCCGTTGGCTTTCCGTCCTATGTGTACTGGCTGTTTTAGTCACAGGTTTTTCCCGTAATTATTTGGGGGTTCATACGCCACAAGACGTCGGCGTGGGTTTCATTTTGGGTGTATTGGCTTTGGTAGCCACCGCGTGGGTAATGCACCACCCCGAGTATGAAAATAAATGTTTGTTGGGCGGCCTTGTATTTTGTGCGTTGGCTCTGCTCTACATTACCTTTAAACCTTATCCGATGGACTACGTGGATGGAAAACTGATAGTAGATCCTACCAAGATGATAAACGACGGTTACCACCACATCGGAGAATTTGCCGCCTATTGTGTAGCGCGCTACATTGAAAAACGGTGGATAAACTTTAAAGAAACCGGATTTAATATCAAAGGTATTTTCTTGGCATTTATCGGAATGATACCATTATGTTTCATGATTACCCACCTGCGTGCGCCCTTTATTGTGTGGTTGGGCGAATATTGGGGCCGATTTTGCACACAAAGCTGCATTGTTATTTACATCGTAGCCCTCTATCCCCTGGTCATTAAGTGGTGCACCCGCCAAAAAAATTAGTTGCTACAAAACATATTAAAATATTTCTTCCACTGTTTTTTAATAAAAAGTCTTATCTTTTTTTCCAAACGCAGATTAGAAGCATTGGTAATACATAGGGCAGGTATTACATAGTCCGGCCCGTATTTTTTTAATAACCAGCAACATCTGTGTTGGCCGTCACACAACACGTAATCCTCCGCGCGTACAACAGGCATATATGTTTCGTCATAACCTGTTTGTAAAGAAAGAATTAAGGCCCCAAACCGTTGGGAGGACATAGAAAAACCAGATAATCTTTTGTTCTCTATACAATAATCATTGTATTGTTGCATATGCCCCTCTAAATACTGATATGCGTGAGTATGTTGCAACTCTAAAATTTTTCCGTTCCACTCCCGCCTGATTTTTCCTAAAGAAAGCTTTTTAATTTCATAAAGTATTAGTCGCCCTTCTAAGTTTTTATAAAAAAATTCATAATCTACGTGAACGCGTTTATCTTCCAACAAACGCAAGGCAGTATATTTTTGGCAATATTTTAGCTTGCACCCATAACGCGGGTGCGCTGTCTTTTGTCCAAAGAACTGATATCCCAAAGGTTCAATAAAAGCACACAATAACCGCTCTAGCGCATGCGCCGAGGAAAACTGTCCTCTTTCCGTTGGCACAAAATCGTCCGCGACAATCGGCCATTTTTTTACTTGTTGCAATAACGAAGCTTTCATAGCAAAACAAGTCCCCGCCACAAAATGATACCGAGGATTTATATCAATGTGCCATCGTTTAGCATACGTTTTGGTAAATGCTTGTTTATGTTTAGGGTCACAGACAATTAAATTCTCTGCCGCCACGATCCCCACTTGCGGATTAGTATAAAGGTGTTGGATAGCGGTATGCACGGAAAAACCACCTAAAATACCGTTAAAAAGATTATAAAACCAATCCTTCTTTTTAAAGATTTGATTATAAATAAAAATAAACTTACGTTTCGTTCCTTTGGTGTGCAACTTATAGACAATATCGTATTTGGATAAATCTATTGTTGAAAGAACTCCCCAAAAAGGGGCAACATCCCATCCTTTATTTTCACAAGGGAAAAAACAGGTGTTCAACTTAAATTTCTTAATGTTAGCTAGCACTTTCACATTTGTCTGTTCAGGTATATATGTAACCATCAAGTCATACGTATATGGGCTCAAATTTCGTAAATATTTTTTGATAGTTGGCCAAGCATGCTCATAATACAAGTGCAAAATGACCAAAATTTTACACGAGCGATTTTGTTGGATTTGTTTTCTAAAAATCCAACGCCCCACAAGATGTTCAACATAATTATCGGACATAATAAATACTCCCAAATAAACTCTTTTACAACCCGGCGGCAAGCAGCTAATCCCAGTTACTTGCCACCGGGGACTATTCGGATACACCCCATGAGAGAGCGGTCTTATCCGATTAGGCCAAATGTATCGGCCGCACAAAGTCGGCCTAATTAAAAACTATCAAAAAAAAAAACGATGTCAAGTAAAATTTTCAGTAGGCGGTTTTTTGCCTATTTCTTCCGTCAAACGGGGATGGCTTTTTTGCTACAATTTGAATAAGGAGAGTTGTTATGAAAAAAATCATTTCTTTTGCGTTATTGTTATTTTTCCCGTTTGGACTAAACGCCCAAACGCTGTCGGCCGCCGATAAGGCCTACCAAGAAAGTGACTTCGCAACCGCCAAAACTCAATACGAAAAAATTATACCTTCTGCTACCGGAACGGACCTTTATCACGCCCAGTTACGCGCCGCCGCGTGCAGTTACAGTTTAGGCGAATTTTTAAATGCCGCTGTCTCTTTATACGACTATCCGCTACCCCAAGACCCGCTTTGGAAAGCCCGTTTTTTGCTCTACCGCATCCACATGGCCCAACAAGTTTCCGGCGTGTACCGTCCGATTTTAAACGCTACCCAAATTGAGTCAACCGACGATACCTCCGATAAAAACCAGTGGACCCGCAAAGAATGGCAGGCACAAATAGACCGCGATTTTCGCCAACTATGGGCCTTGCGGGATACCCTGCTCGTCAGCCCCATTGAGCAGGAAAATCTGATTTTGCAACTCACTAATACCGATACCCAAAAAATTCCTACCTTATTTGATTTTACCGTTTCCCAATGGCGCCAATATTTACAACAAAACAGCACGCTTGCTGTGACTCCGCTAGATCCGGCGCACCCGTCTTATTTAGGAGGTCACGCACGGCTCAAAGAAGGCGAACATAAACCTACCGCGTTACTGATTTCGCAATTACTGGCCGCCGCCGCTAACGCCGAAGGAAACAACCGCCACAATGCCCGCCTGTTTTGGGCGGTGGACCAATTGCTCCAACCGTTAAATAGTACGGCTTTTGTGTTGGAAAACGAAGAAAAAGCCCGCCAATTTGCGGCGGACCAATTACAACTTTTATCCGGCAAAACAACGCCTAAGACCTCGTGGTGGAACCGGCTTAAAAATTATGCCACCCATACTTCCAATATAAGTTACGGGCGAAGTTACGCAGCGTTGGAACTGGCCCGTTTGCGCTACGACCAAAAACAATTTCCGCAATCGCTGGAAATTTGTGAATATGCCAAACAGCAATTAACCCCGTCGTACTACACCCAACAATGCGCCGAACTGGCAGAACGCATTACCCGCGTGGAACTTTCCATCCAAAGCGACAAACCGTTTAACCGCCAAAAACCGGTATTACCTTTTTCGGGCCAAAATTTACACCGCGTATATGCACGGGTATATCCGACTACGTTTGAAGAGCTGACCCAATTATACCGGGCCCACTACAACCGCCGCACCGTCAATTCATGGGGGCAAGTTACCCATTTAGATTCGCAAGACATCCCCACCTTTTTAAGCCGCACCCCGCGGTATGAAAAATCGGTTCAGGTTACTTACGAAGAAGTCGGCAAAGCGCAACAAGGCGAGTTGACGTTGCCGGTATTAGACGAAGGATTTTACGTCGTATTATTATCCGTGCAGCCGGATTTTGATGTTAAGAAAGATTCCGTTTACGGTTGGGTTGTCAACGCTACCGATTTAGCTGTCTTTGCCACCGCCGCTTTGCAGGCGGACCCGGCCGACTACGTAGCCCAACGCACCGCTCCGGCCAAAACTTTACGTGCGCCGCTTTTCCATATCTACGCCGTAGATTTAAAAACCGGACTGCCGCAATCCGCCACTTCTTTACAACTAATTACCGATTGGAACGGCGCACGTGAGAATGCCACCACCTCGCAAGACGGCACATTTGACGTTGTGCGTTCGGTGACGGTATCGCCCAAAGAAAACGTGCAAAATACGGGGTACTCCTTAGATGTATTAGCCACCCAAGGCCCGTCCACCGCTTTTGCGGCTAATCGGTTGTATTTCCATTTTTACAACAACGCCCCCGTCCAACTCTTTGCCCAAACCGACCGGCCTATTTACCGCCCCGGGCAAAAAGTGCTTTTATCCGCACAAGCATTAGAACGCTTACCGCGCGGTCTAAAAACATTGGGAGATAAAACCGTTAAATTTCAAATAACCGACCCGAACGGTAAATCGGTCTTTTCGGCCAGTCCGCGCGCTAATGCACTGGGCACGGCACAAGCCGAATTTACCGTGCCGGAAAATAATTTACTGGGTACTTATTCCATCAATGTTTCCTTAAATACCGACGGGAGAACGTATCACGCCTATCACGCTTTTCGTGTAGAAGAATATAAACGCCCCGACTACGAACTTATTTTAGATGAACCAAAACACCCCTTGGAATATGGCAAAAAAGCGGCACTTTCCGGCACAGCCCGGTACTATATGGGCACGCCGTTAGAAAAAGCCAAAGTAACCTACACGCTCAAGCGCAAAAATTATTTGCCGCCGTTTTACTGGTGGTGGGTACGGCCTTTTAATAACGAAGAAAAAATTATTTCACAAGGCCAAACCTCTACCGACTCTAACGGCCGCTTTACCGTTGAATTTACCCCCACCCGCCAAAATGAAGATGAAGAATTTGCCCGTTACGAACTAGAGGCCAACGTCTTTGATGAAAGCGGACGCACGATTTCTTCGTCGCGCACGTATAAAATAAGCGCGCACCCGCATTTATTGCGTGTGCAATTTACGCAAGGTTTCTACGATGCAAGTAAAACAGCGGAACTTGCCGAAATTGATTTAACCGACGTGGAAGGGAAAAGTGTTACGGGCAAACTTAACCTGCAAATCGCCCGTTTGGAAGACCGCCAACCCACCTCCGGCGACCTCCGTTGTTATAATTGCACCGCTAACACGCTGGACGAATCTTATAAAGACTTCGCCCAAACCACTATTGTACAAACGCAAACGCTTTCCTTTCAAAAACCGGGCGCGCAAACGGTGCAACTGCCCGCCTTGCCCGAAGGCGTATACCGCTTAACACTTAGTAGCGAAAAAGCCGCCAAACAAAGCATGGTCTTTGTGGTAGCGGAAGAAAAATCATCCTTAAAATTACCGGATGTAGCGCTGCCCCAACACGCCACCTATTATCCCGGCGATAAGATGCGCATGCTGATAGGTGCCGGCAATTTGGCAGGGACCAAACGCGTGGAAATTTACCAAGAAAACCAATTCTTAACTTACCGTACTTTATTGCAAGGCGGCGCGGAAATTTTCACGTTGCCTGTTACGCAAAATCACCGGGGCGGCTTGGCGTTACGTTGGTTTGGCGCAAGCGATTATGTGTTTCACAATGCTACTGCGTCCGTGCAAGTACCGTTTGATAACAAACAATTAGACGTGCGCGTCAACACGCCGGATACCGTTTTACCCGGTCAAAAAATAAATTGGACGTTGCGCGTCAAAGATGCTACCGACTCAGCTGTCAACGGACTAGTCAATGTAACTGTTTACGATAAATCGTTAGATTACTATGCCCCCAACAAACCGTCTTTAGAGTTTAACCAACTCTACACCCAACACACAAACACAGCCGATCTTGCCGCCAGTCGCCAAGGCCCGGCCACTACGGCGTATTACAAACCGTCTGATCATAAATTCTCTTCGGACAAATTCTCTTTATTGCCGCTACCTACGCTTAATTTACAAATGATGACCCGCGGCTTTGGGCGCAAAAGTTTATCTTTCGGCGCGGCTCCCATGATGGCCATGGCTAAAGCCGATACAGCTGTCATGCGTAACGCGGCCATGCAAGATATGGCTATGGAAGAAAAAGCTACTTTTGACGGTGCTTTTGACACAGCCGAGGCGGTTAAAGGAGCGAAGGAAACGACATCTCCCGATACGTCTATGATCCGTACCGATTTTTCGGAAACGGCGTATTTCAACCCCTCACTTGCGCTTAGCGGAGGCAAAGCGGTTCTTCAATTTACGTTGCCGCAAACGCTGACTACGTGGAATTTGTTTGGCTTTGCGCTCACACCAAACGGGTTATTCGGTGCGTTTAACGGCTCGGTACTCTCGCGCAAAGATTTAATGTTACGCTTGCAGTTACCGCGCTTTTACCGCGAACAAGACCACGGTGTTATTCAAGCGGCCCTAACCAACCAATCGGCTAAAAAAATGACGGCCCGGGTAACGCTGTCGGTCACGCAAAACGACCAAAACGTACTGGCTGATTTTGGCATTACCGAAGCGGAAAAAACCGTTGTATTGCCGCCTAACACAACCCAGTTTGTCAACTGGGAAATTACCGCTCCTTCCCGCCCGGACTTGTACCAAATAACGGCGATCGTCCGCGCAGGAACGCAAAGTGACGGCGAACAAAAAACACTCCCCGTGTTGCCCGGCAAAATGCGGCTACTGGCAAGTGTACACACCGCCCTAAAAAACGGGCTGAACACGTTGGAGCTAAGTGAATTAAAAACCGTTCCCGCCACAGACGTGGAACTAACCGCCTTAACACTCAACCCGAGTTTGGCGTTATCGGTTATTAACTCTATGCCCAATTTGCTTTCGTCGCCGTATAAAGACTTGGTATCCTCGCTAAACCGTTACGTGCCTTTAACGGTAGTACACCAATTTTATACGACGTATCCGCAATTAAAAGAAGCCGTTAAAAAGTTGCCAAAACGCACCGGGCGCACGGCATCTTGGAACGAAAACGACCCGTTACGTTTGCAACTATTAGAGCAAACGCCGTGGTTGCGTCAAGCGCAAGGACGCGTGGCCAAACAAACCGATATTATTAACTTGTTTGACGATAAAATAGTAGCCGCGCAACTGGAGAAAGAACTTAAAAACATTACCAAGTTGCAAAACACAAGCGGTGCGTTTACGTGGTTTGCAGGAGGGCCCGACGATAATTACCTCACGCTTTATGCGTTGCAATCCTTTGGCGAAGCATTAGCGTATCAAGCCAAAATTGCAGAGGCACCCGCCAAAAAAGCGTTGCGCTATATCGTGCCGCAAATTGAAAAACAGCTCAAGCAAGATGAAAACGGATCGGCGCGAACGGTTGCGTTTGCGTTATATGCGGCGTACACCTTGTCTGCTTTCCCGCAGACGTGGCCGGAAATGAGCACCGCCAAACCCTACATCAAGCGTTGGATAGATTACGCCGACACGCAAAAAGCGTTTATGACGCCGCTTGGGCAAATTTATGCCGCGGCCGTCTATCACCGTTTGGGCGACGACGTCAAAGCCAATGCGTATTTGGACCTCGTGCTTTCGCGCCTCAAACAAGATCCGTTGACGGGTGCGTATTTTGCGCCGGAAGCGCAAAGTTGGCTTTGGTACAACGATACGCTTTCCACGCAAACGGTTACGTTGCGAACGCTATTAGAAATGCGCCCGCAATCAGACAAAATTGCGCCGATGCTCCAATGGCTGTTGTTCAACCGTCAGGTCAATGATTGGACTAATACCAAAGCCGCTACACAAGCCGTGTTTACCGTGCTAAACGTAATGCAAGCGCAAGGGGCTTTATCGCAACCGTCTAATTATCAACTCAACTGGGCAGGCGAAACAAAAGCGATAAAATTTGAGCCGTTAGATTGGACGGAAGATTTGCAATTTGTCCGCACGGGCGCGCAGGTAACGCCGGAAACGTACCGGGCTGAAATTACGAAAGAAAGCCCCCAAACGGACTTTGCGTCGCTTAATGCGGTGTACCGCGCGCATGATGTAAATACTTCGCCCAAGGGTGTGATTAACGTCAGTCGGGCGTATTTCTTACGTGTCAAGGACGGTAACGAAACGAAACTGCGTCCGCTAACTAACACCGATATCGTACGTGTAGGCGATGAAATAGAAGTACACCTCACGCTGGATACGGACAGCGCATTTGAATATGTAATGTTGGACGACCCCAAACCCGCCGGGTTTGAGAGCGATGAACTGCTTAGCGGTTGGACATATCAAAACATCAGCTTCTACCGCGAAGTAAAAGACAGTGCCACGCACTTCTTTATCAATTGGCTCCCGCGCGGCACGGTTACACTGCGCTACACGTTACGCCCGACGGTAAGTGGGCAACTGCACGCGCTCCCGGCGCAAGTACAGTCTATGTACGCGCCCGAATATGGCGCACACAGCGCAAGCCGCAGTTTTAACGTAGAAAAATAAAAAGAAGTAAATTTGAAAACCCCCGGTAAATACACCGGGGGTTTTATATGTCGGTATTTTTAATAGTTCCAAACGGTCCAATTTGCAGTTGAATATTCTGCTGTATGTCCTGTTTCACTGATACATATCCGGCTTTGCACAGAAGATAAATTATGTGCACCGCCCGCCACACACTGGCGAACGCCTTGATAAGAAGCATTCGTAGCATGATCATAATATATTTGATATTCCATATTGATGTCATTATTGTGGCAATAGACCAAATGTCTTTCTATGGTGCAATACCCCCAAGCATAATTTTGGGTGTCTGTTTCGGAATCTCCCACCGCAATAGACAGTTCGGAAAATGTGGGAGCATAACCACCATTAGCCAAATAATACACTTCTTGAGCTTGTGCAATACTGTTTGTTAAATTTTTCATCGTCGCATAGCGGCTTTTCCAAACTGCTTTTTGATATTGCGGAACAGCCACCGCCGCTAAAATGCCGATGATTAAAACTACTACTAATAATTCAATCAACGTAAATGCTTGCTTGTTTTTCATACAACCTCCTTTATATCATCAAATAAAATGTAGCAAAAAAAAAAACGATGTCAAGTTTTATTTTTTCTCTCGCTATATCCCGCATAGAAACTCTGCGGGATGACGAGCGAGAGAAAAA
>ONAM01000038.1 GCA_900315795.1 Candidatus Avelusimicrobium caledoniensis | reverse complement strand
CTCGCTCGTCATCCCGCAGAGTTTCTATGCGGGATATAGCGAGAGAAAAAATAAAACTTGACATCGTTTTTTTTTTTGCTACATTTTATTTAATGATAACAATTATCAAAGGAGGTTTTTTATGAAAAAAGAAAGATGTTTGTTGGGCCGTTTAGACACAAAAGCATTTACGCTAATTGAATTATTAGTAGTTGTTTTAATCATCGGTATTTTGGCGGCGGTGGCGTTGCCGCAGTATCAAAAAGCGGTACTGAAAAGCCGTTTGACGCAAGCCAAGACGTTGGCTCATGCGGTGGCACAGGCGGAGCGAGCGTATCATTTGGCGAATGGTCAATACGGTCCGTTTGATGAGTTAGCTATTGAGGTGGGCGGTACGCCCGGGGGGTCTCAAACAAAAGATGTCATGCGGGTTTTCTCTTGGGGAGTGTGCAAACTGGATGGTATTGCTGATACATATTCTCCCAATATTTCGTGTAACATTTCTTCCGGTGAGATAACAATACACTATTATGAATATTTTGATCTGATGCATGCAGGAAGTCTTTTAAGACAATGCATGGCGTCTCCGAGAGCTTCTGCTTTGGCCCAGCAGATATGTCAAAACGAAACAAAGCAAAAAAATTATGACCACCTTGCCGGATCAAATTCTTGTGTCTATAATTACTGAGCCACCGTTATTGTCGTCATCAAATCAAGCAGTTCTTTTTCGTCTGGGCGCGTGGTGTTTAAGGGCATCACGCGTTTTTCGTTTTCCGTTGTGATAACCGCGTAATCTTCTTTGATATCAAACACACTTCTTTGCGCGTTCGTGTCAAATAAACTGTGCCCGAAAAATGCGCGCGGCGGCTGTACATTTAGTAAGTCTAGTACCGTCGGCGCAATATCTAATTGGCTCGCTAGCGGGTTAGTGGTAATTGGCGCGGGGATTTTGTTTTTGGTTACGATCATAAACGGCAAATTGTCGTACTCCGGCTTAAACGGGGTGAATAAATCTACCGTGGGCATATTAGAATAAGACGGGTGGTCCGGCATAATAAGAACAAGCGTTTTATCGTCCCACAAGCCGCGCTCTTTTAGGCCGTTTAAAAACCGTTCCACGTCTTGCCCGAAGCGCGCAAACGCACGCGGCAAGGTGGGCGTTTGATAATCTTTATGGTCAATTTCGGTATATTTTTCGTCTAAATAATTAAGCCGCCCTAAAGGCACGTGCGAGTCCACCGTCAGTACCGTAATAAAGGTCGGCTCGTTTTTATGTTCGCCCAAATATTCAAGTGCATAGTCAAAAAGTTTGCGGTCCAATAACCCCCACCAATTTACGTACGGCGCGTAGTCCTTGCGCGTTTGAAAATACGTCGCGCCGATAACTTTCTCAAACCCGGCTTGCTGAAATAAAATGTTTTCGCTCATGTACGTTTCGTTCGCGCCGCGCAAAAAGGCCGTGTGAAATCCGTGTTCTTTTAATATCTTCACAAACGAAACGGGATACTCGTTTTCCACCACTTCGCGCACAAACGGGTGCGACGTAAAAATAACCGTCAGGCCGTATAACGTGGAAAGCGAAACGTGGCGCAATGAGGCCGAGGGGTAATTCTCATACAAGTTGTCTAAAGGCGCGCTCGCCTCGGCGGGGATATTCGGGTTAAAATGGTGCATGTATTTATTGGATAAAGATTCGGACGCAATTAAAATCACCCGTTTGTAATCTTTTCCGACGCCTGTATTTTTAGCGGAAAAAATGTTGTACTCACGCGCCAGCGCGGCGGTGTGTTCATCTAAGGTAAAGCGCGCCGGAGGTGTTTTTGCGCGCAAGGTTTGGTACGTGTAAACGAGTGAGGGGGGAAGTAAATAAGTAGTGTAAAAATCGTCCGGCGCGGGTAATAATTTTAGCGGGCTCCACGTCATTAGCAGTAAAAACCCGGCTAAACACACCGCCGCGCGGCGTAGCGTTTCTTTGGCGGGAGTAGCGGTAAAAAAGCGGCGGAACACAAACGCGCAGAATAAAAATAAAAGCGCAAAATACGTCAGCAACCGCCAATCGGTCATAAAGTTATAATCGCCGCCTTGCACGGTATCCAAATACTTCGCGCCAAACCGCTCGCGGAAATAAACGAGCAACACAAAATCGGCCGTCATGGCAAAGTAGTACAAGAAACCGATAACGGATAACACCCATTTGTTTTTAATGCGAAGTAAATTCAAAACGGCTAAACAAAAACCCAAAAAACAAAACTCACACAACCCTTTAATAAGCGTGAGCGAAACGGCATTGGCAAAGTTAAACCGTCCGACTTGGTACAGCCCGAATAAACCCAGCAGTACCGCCGGGACGGATAAGATAAGTAAGAGTTTCCACTGAGTTTTGAACGGAGCAAAAAATCGTTGCATACTTATATTATAGATTTTTTGTCCTATGCGTGTTAGGTGTCATGCTGTTACGGTAAGGCGTATGTCCGCACACTGCTAAAATTATCTAAAGGGGTTAGCGTTCCTTTCATTATTTTTTCGCAATAACTGCCGGCCGGTTCTTCAAATGTAACGCCGATTCCCGTACGTTCTGCACAATAGATTTTTCCGTATTGGGAGTTTGTGGGTACCAAAATGGTCAAAAAACCGGCCCCTTTATATTTGCCGTTGAGTCTGCCGATATAAAGCGTGCCGGTGGTAGTAGATTGCTTTTCTTGATACCATTGTAAAGACCATTCCCCGTTGGAACGGGTGTCTTTAATTTTATAGCTATTGTTCCACTGTTCATTTCCCGTCCACGGGATTTCTACACTTAATTCATCAAACGTGGTAAACGGGCCGCCGTTGGCTAAATAATATTCCGAGCCCGCCTGTGAAACAGATTTTAGTAACGTGAGGGCTTGCGTGGCTTTTGCTTTTTCCACGGCTTTTTGATATTGCGGCAGGGCTACCGCCGCCAGTATACCGATAATAAGAACGACGACTAATAATTCTATGAGTGTAAATGCTTGTGTGCTTTTCATAAAATCTCCTTTATTATTTTTTATTGACACTTTATTATCGTTTTTTTTTTTGATTTGTCAAGCAAAATTTTTACTTGTCAAAATTACGGGGGGGTTATCTTGCTAAAAACGTCGTTTGCGGGTCGGATGTGCGCCGATATATTTAGTATAATAGATATATCTTACTCAAGGACCTTCGTTGTCTGGCCCGGTCTTGGTGGCCGGCAGGCACGTAGCGTAAATCACATGGAAAACAACGAACTGGAAGTAAAACGGCACTCGTGCGCGCACATTATGGCGCAAGCGGTGCAACAATTATTCCCCGGTACGAAACTCGGTATCGGGCCGGCCATTGAAAATGGTTTTTATTACGATTTTGATTGCCCCAAGCAATTCACGCCGGAAGATTTAAAAACCATTGAAACGAAAATGAAAGAAATCATCAAAGCGCGACAACCTTTTGAGCGCAAAGAGATGAGCAAGGCCGAGGCCAAAGATTTTTTCACCAAACGCGGCGAAACGTATAAATTAGAGTTATTGGAAGAATTGGAAGACGGCAACATTACCGTTTATATCAACGGCGACTATGCCGACCTTTGCCGCGGCCCGCACGTGGAACACACGGGCAAAGTCAACAGTTTCAAATTAACTACCATTGCCGGTGCGTATTGGCGCGGCGACGAAAAACGCCCGATGTTACAACGCATTTACGGCTTGTGCTTTAACACGAAAGATGAACTAAATGCTTACGTCAAACAACAAGAAGAAGCCGCCAAACGCGACCACCGCAAATTGGGGCCGGAACTTGACTTGTTTAGCATTAACGACAACATTGGCCCGGGGCTTATTTTGATGCATCCCAAAGGCGGTATGCTGCGCAAAATTTTGGAAGATTGGATCAAAGACCAGAACTTAAAACGCGGATACGATTTGGTAGTTAGCCCGCATATTGCGCGCTATCACTTATTTGAAATCAGCGGACACGCCGGGTTTTATTCGGACAGCATGTTTAAGCCCATGGAAATTGACGAGGAAAAATACCAAATTAAACCCATGAACTGCCCCTTCCACGTGGAAATTTACAAAACCCACCTGCGCAGTTACCGCGACTTGCCGTTGCGTCTAAGCGAACTCGGCACGGTGTACCGTTATGAGCGTTCCGGCGCATTACACGGCTTGATGCGGGTGCGCGGTTTTACACAAGACGATGCGCACATTTTCTGCATGCCCGAACAAGTGGAAAGCGAAGTCAAACAGGCCTTTGAATATGCCAAACATATTTTTAAGACGTTCGGCTTTGAAAAATACGCCGTGGAACTTTCCACGCGCGACCCGGAACACCCGGAACATTTTACCGGCGACGTAAAAGAGTGGGAACGCGCCGAAAATGCCCTTAAAAAAGTGTTGGAAGAAAGTAACATCCCCTACACCACCCACGCCGGGGAAGCCGCTTTCTACGGGCCGAAAATTGATATCAAAGTGATGGACGCTATCGGTCGGTTGTGGCAGTTGTCCACGATTCAGTTTGATTTCAATTTACCAGAACGGTTTGACTTGGAATATGTCGCGCCCGAAGGACGACAACGCCCGATTATGGTGCACCGCGCGATGTTCGGCAGTATTGAGCGTTTTACGGGAGTCATCATTGAGCACTTTGCGGGTTGGTTCCCGTTGTGGCTCGCACCCGTGCAAGTGAAAATCTTGACGCTTACCGACGAGCAAATTCCGTTTGCCAAAGAAGTGGCCGCGCAAATGCGCGAAGCCGGACTCCGCCCGGAACTGGACGTACGCCCGGAAAAACTGGGTCTAAAAATTCGTGAGGCACATATGCAACGCATCCCGTACACGGCGATTATCGGTAAGAACGAAATGGAAAACGGCACGCTTACCTTGCGCCTCAAAGACGGCACCAACACGCAACCCATGAAAGTGGCCGACGTGATTGCCAAAATGCAAGAGGAAGTGAAATCGTTTAGCTTAACAAACTTGCTGAAATAAAAAAGAGCAGTTTATAAAGGACTCCCGTTTCTATACAGAAACGGGAGTTTTTATTATGGATATTAAAGATTATATAAATTATACCCAGTGCCGTTAGATTTGTAGAAAGTACCGCCCACGGCTATACACAGTTTATTGGCTTTGTCATCCTCTTCGGGAACTTGGCACATCCTGCTTATGGAATCTTGTGGCGCATAAACGGCTCGATAGATAATGGGTAAATTGTAGACTTGGCATTGAATTTGTTTAAATATGCCATTATTTCCACCTATCGACAACTGACATGTATATTTCCCGGTTAATGAAATTTTATCTCCGTTCGTATTTAGCGTACCGGGAACGTCAATATCTAGTTCGTCCAAAGTGGAGGGGGGTTCTCCGTTGGCAAGCATATACCGCTGGGCCGATTGCCACAGTGCATTTCCTACGGTGATTGCTTGGGTAAACCGCGCTTTTTCTACGGCTTTTTGATACTGCGGCAACGCCACCGCCGCCAAAATGCCGATGATTAACACCACGACTAAAAGTTCTATTAACGTAAATGCTTTTTGGTTATTCATATTGTTTGCTCCTTAATACTATTGTCATCCTGAACTGACTTAAGGATCTCACCTTATGGTTGTTTTAGAAAGAGGTGAGATTCCAAATCACTATCATCAGACCCCGCATTACGACCTTGCGGGGCGCGGACAAGTGGTAAAGGCCGCGGTTTGGAATGACATTTATTTATTGTTTTTTGCGTCCCTTTATTATCGTTTTTTTTTTTG
>ONAM01000002.1 GCA_900315795.1 Candidatus Avelusimicrobium caledoniensis | reverse complement strand
AAAAAAAAAAACAATAATAAAGAGACGATAAAAATAAAGGAGATTTTTATGAAAAGAAATAAAAATGTAGGTCAGGCTATGCCTGACAGTGTTTCGGCAGAAACATCCTACCGCTGCCAAAAACCAGCTTGCGCTTTATTGCAAAGAATGAACAGCCAAAAAGGAATCATGTCCCTTACGGGCCATTGTCAGGCAAAGCCTGACCTACCTGAATTTCAATACGGTGGTTTCACGCTTATTGAGTTACTTGTCGTCGTTTTAATCATCGGCATATTAGCCGCGGTGGCGGTGCCGCAATATCAAAAAGCGGTAGAAAAATCGCGCGCTACACAAGCATTTACCTTACTTAAATCGCTTGCCCAAGCACAACAGGCCTATTTTTTAGCCAACGGGGAATATGCTTCTAACTTAGATGAACTAGATGTAGATTTATCCACATGGACGGGTAATACGGCGTGGATGACGTATAGCGGTATCACGTATACCAAATCAAATGCCGATTGGTCCTTGCAAATGTACCGTATATCAAACCAAGACACTTTATATCTGGGCCGCATATCCGGCCCTTATGCTGGGGCAGGTATCATATACAGTCTTCGCAATCCAAACTTCCGATGCGTGGAACATATTTCTCCGGGAATTAACTTTTCAAAAACAGCAGATAGCTACTGTACGGGAATTATGCAAGGGACAAAAACCCACGAAGATTCTTCTAACCGCGTGTACACCCTAGGAAATATGTAGTATTGTATCCGACTATCCGAGCAACAACGCGGTTTTTTCAAAGAAAAATCGTTTAATTCTAGGCGTGCAACTGTGAAGTATACTTGCCAGAGCACGCCCGCAAGGGCGGAAGTATTCGAGCAGTTGCGCAACAACGAATTAAACGATTTTACGAAGAAAAAAAATGCCGAGGGACAGGATCGAACTGTCGACACCTGGTTTTTCAGACCAGTGCTCTACCACTGAGCTACCTCGGCATTACGTATATATAATACTAAATTTAGCTACATACTCGCAACTCCCGTTCTCTCTCTTCGTCATCCCGTAAGGTTTTTATACGGGATATAAGAGAGAGAACGATATAATTACAAACAGATTTCTTCGTACAAATCTCGCCATGTTGGATTAAATGTAGAAATCAGATGATCTTTCCACTCGCGTCGCCATTCTTTAAGCACTTTTTCCCGTTTGATAGCGCACAATATGGTGGTATATTGTTCATAATACACTAATTTTTTAATATTAAATTTCTTAGTAAACCCGTCTACAATTCCTTGCTTATGTTCATATACACGACGAACTAAATTATTGGTAACACCAATATAAAGCATTTTATTACGTTGGGTAGCTAGAATATAAATATACGCCATATCGTCAACCAAAATTTCCGTTCCCTATATCCCGTATAAAAACCTTACGGGATGACGAGGGAACGGAAATTTGTATCCTATCAAACTATAATACTCTATTATTTTACAGCATCAAAGCCGGCTTGCAACGCTTTTTTATTCAGTTCCAGCATTTCCGGTTTAGCGCGTTTATATACTTTTTTCATGGCGTCGGCTACGCTAGCCAAAGACACCGCACCCGTCACTTTTACAAACGCACCGAGTGCCACCAAATTAGCAATCCGGTCCATGCCGACTTTCTGCGCAATCTCGTTACACGGCACACAAACAACCGTAATATCTTTACGCGTCGGGCGGGAATTAACAAGCGAACTATTTAAAATTAACAGTCCGCCCTTTTTAAGTAGCGGCTCAAATTTGGGCAAACTCGGCTCGTTCATCACAATCACCGTATCGGGGGCCGATACAATGGGCGTATATACTTCGCCGTCTGTTATCACGACAGAACAGTTGGCCGTACCGCCGCGCATTTCCGGGCCGTAAGACGGGAGCCAGCTGGCGTTCTTTTTATCTTCTACGCCTGCTTGCGCAAGTAAAATTCCGGCGGAAACAACCCCTTGACCGCCAAATCCGGCAATACGAATACCTTGATACATTAGTTTGCCCCCTCGTCTTTGAAAATGCCGAGCGGATACTGCGGCATCATTTTCGTGCGCACAAATTCCAACGCTTGCGGCACGCTGGCGTGCCAGTTGGTCGGACATTGGGACAGCACTTCCACCATGGAAAACCCAACGCCTTCCACTTGGTTTTTAAATGCTTTTTTGATAGCTTGCTTGGCTTGAATCACGTTTTGCGGACTATCTACCGCTACGCGTGCCAAAAATTTACTGCCGGTAATTTGCGCGAGCATTTCGCACATATTGATCGGCCAACCTTGTAATTTCGGGTCGCGCCCTTTGGGGGCGGTAGTGGCCACTTGGCCCACCAATGTCGTCGGAGCCATTTGGCCGCCCGTCATCCCGTAAATAGCGTTATTGATAAAAATGACGGTAATGTTTTCGCTACGCACGGCGGCGTGTACAATTTCCGCCATACCGATAGAAGCCAAGTCACCGTCGCCTTGATACGAAAACACAATCGCGCCGGGTTTAGAGCGTTTGACGCCGGTAGCAATTGCCGGTCCGCGCCCGTGCGCGCCTTGCACCGTATCACACGCAAAGTAGTCATCGGCAAATACGGCACACCCCACCGGGGCAATACCGATGACGCGATCCGCGATTCCTAATTCATCAAACGTTTCCCCCATTAAGCGGTGCACAATACCGTGCCCGCAACCGGGGCAGTAGTGCATAGGGATATCGGTTAAACTTTTCGGTTTTTGGGCAATAATCGTCATCTTAGTTGCCTCCTTTGGCGTCGCCTTGAACGCCCAGTTTCGTATCACGTTGGCAGTTGTAAGTAAAGTTAGCGGCGTGTTCTTGCAAATCAAACAGCCCTTCTTTTTTACCCGTTAAAAGAGATTTGGCGGCGGTTAAAATTTGTTCGCCGTCGGGCTGACCGCCGGCCGGATACGCGTTTAAACCCACGGGTACGCTACCTGCTACGGCCAATTTAACGTCTTGCACTAACTGGCCTAAGCTTTGCTCCACCACCAAAATACCTTTGGTTTTTTTAGCCAGTTCGGCCAAGCGTTTGGACGGAAACGGCCACAACGTAATCGGGCGGAACAGACCGACTTTCAAACCTTTGCTACTTGCCATATGAACGGCCTCTAAGCACGCACGGGAAGAAAGCCCGTACGCCACCAGCAGAATATCGCAATCTTCCGTGTTGCGTTCTTCGTAACGCGGCTCGGTTTTTTCTATCAGCCCGTAGCGTTTGGCGCGCTCGGTAACGTCGGCAATTAAATTATCGCCTTTGTAAGAAAATACTTTGCTCTTGCCGCGGCCTTGTTTATGGATATCCACGGCCCAATCAAATTTACCCAGTTTGTTGGGATCAACGGGCTCAAAATTAAATGACATGCTTTCCATCATCTGCCCCAAAATACCGTCAGCCAAAATCATACAAGGCATGCGGTATTTTTCGGCTAAATCAAACGCGAGTTTGGGGAAGTTCCCTAATTCTTCCACGGAGTTCGGCGCAAGTACAATCACATGATAATCGCCGTTACCGCCGCCGCGCGTGGCTTGGAAATAGTCGCCTTGCGCGCCGGAAATACTGCCAAGCCCCGGCCCGCCGCGCATCACGTTGACAATCAAACACGGCAAATCGGCACTGGCTAAATACGTAATGCCCTCTTGTTTTAAACTGACCCCCGGCGAGGAAGATGACGTCATACTGCGCGTGCCGGTAGCGGCTGCGCCATAGACCATATTGATAGCGGCCACTTCGCTTTCGGCTTGCACAAATGCACCGCCGTTGTCGGCCATGTGGGCAGACATATATTCGGGCACTTCGTTTTGCGGCGTGATAGGATATCCGGCAAAGAAACGTACCCCGGCGCGGATAGCACCTTCGGCCAAAGCTTCGTTGCCTTTTCGTAATGCTTTTTCTGTCATATAAAAAACCTCAAAACTATTCTTTAATTACCGTAATGGCGATATCGGGGCACATGCGGTAGCACACCGCACAGCCGATGCAATTTTCCGGGTGGATCATTTCAGCCGGGAAATATCCTTTTTTGCTAATCGTCTTAGACGGACCCAAACATTTCTTCGGGCACACGCCTACGCACAAATAACACGCTTTACAGCGGTTGGCGTCCACTTCAATTCTGGGCATAGGTCTCCTGTTGGCCGGGGACAAAACCGGCCCTCTATATAGTATATGTCTTTTGGGAGTAACGGCGCAATAAACCAAAAGGGGGAGTTTTAACTATCCTTGGCGACACGCCGGCAGAAAAAAAGTCCGGGGATACTAACAAAAGTGCTGATAATAATAGCTATTTTTAAATTCCACACATCAGATACTAAGCCAATAAGCACGGGCGAAAGAGTATCTCCCAACAAATGAATAATAAAAATATTCAGCGCAAAAGCCGTGGCGCGCACAGGCGCGGGCGACGTAGCCACTAGCGCAGCGGCAATCGCTCCGGTAGGTAAGAATAAGAAAAAGACCGTCAGTCCAAACCACGCTAAAGCCGCTGCGACGTGTGTGCATTGTAGTCCCAACCACAACGGCAGTACACTCCCTACTAGCGCAACCGCCATAACTTTATAATACGCCCAAGCACAGTAGGCGAGTTGTTTTTCGGCCCATTTGCCCCCTGCAAACGTGCCCAATGCGCCGCACACAATCATCAAACTGCCAAACCATACGCCCGCTTGCGCGGCAGTAACGTGTAAATAACGCACGAAATACGTGGGAACCCATGCCGCACATCCCCCCATAATAAACGTAATAGCGGTTTGTATAAAACACACGTATAAAAAGGGTTTGCAATGCAAGAGCTTTTTATACTGCGTCCAAGAGGGTTTTTCGCGTTGAGTAAGTGCCAGGTCCGGCAAGAACCACGCAAGCAAAGCCAAAAACACACCCGGCACACTTAACACGATAAACGCCATACGCCAACCCCACGTTTGGCCTACAAGCCCACCCAGCCCGTACCCAAGCGCACTGCCAAGCGGCAGCGCAAGCCCAAATAAAGCCAGTACAAGCGCGTGTTTTTCTTTCGGGTAGTGTTCAGCCAAAAACGGCTGGGCAATCGTCGTAAACCCGCCCTCGCCCACGCCCGTAAATCCGCGGGCAAAAAGTAAGTGTGCAAAATGGTTAGCCGCTCCCGTAGCTAACGTAGCTATACTCCAAATAAATGCACTTAAACTAATTAACTTCGGGCGGGAAAACCGGTCTGCCAAATACCCCATAACGGGCGCGTAACACATATACACCAACATAAATGCAGAAGCCAACGCGCCCAGTTGGCCGTCAGACAGGCGCAAATCGGTCTGTAAAAGCGGAAAAACAGCATACAAAACTTGCCTGTCTATGTAGTTAAACAGGTTCAGTAAAAACAGAATACAAAACAAACGGGAAACAATCATCTTATTTATTCTATAAAAATTTTTATATAATAGCTTATCGGAGGAAATATGAAAAAAGGATTTACACTCATTGAATTATTGATTGTGATGGTAGTAGTGGGTATTTTGGTAACGATCACGCTTCCCAAATATAATGCATCGTTGGAACGCGGACGCGTGGTGGAAGCGTTAACAAATTTGCAAGCGGCCTGCGAGGTGCTTAATACACGCTATATCATCAATAACAATCACTACACGTGTGCCGGTTCGGTAAATTCCACGAGCGGAGATTTTAAAATCGGCAATACACCTACGGCTGATTTTACCAAAGCCGTTTATTTTGATGCTCCCAAAGTAGTCAACCCGGCTACCACCTGTGCAGCAAACAATTTAAATAACATCTCGGTCATAACAGAACGCGAAACGGATGATTACACATTAACGGCTTATAACGAAAATGGCGAATTAAAATATATTACATGTACCGTAGGGGAAGATGCGCCGGCTAAAATATGCGAAAATATAGGAGCAGAGTGGAACAGCACCGCCAACGCGTATTTAATAGATTACCGCAACTAGTACGCTTTGTGAATAAATCAGCCCCCTCGTTAAAAGGGGGCTGATTTTATGTAAAGTTTCCTATTACGTCTATCTTACCTGTACAAGCGCAAAATGTAAATACTCCGTCTCCGGCATACCGATAAGCACCGGGTGGTCTTTGGCTTGCCCGCGCAGTTCTATAAGACTTGCTTGCACGCCCGATTTACTTACGCCTTGACGGATAATATCCACAAATAATTCGCGCGACACATGGTGCGAACACGTGGAAAAGGCCAAATACCCACCGGGCTTTAATCCCTCTAAGGCCATTTTAACCAGTTTTACATACAACCCCACCGCTTGCGGTAATGCCTTGCGGCTTTTGACAAACGCGGGCGGATCCAATAAAACCATATCCGGTTGGTCGGGTAGTTCGCCTTTTTTCATAGCCGATAGTAACCGCTCGGCATCATCCCGGTGGAAAACAGCAATATCTTTTACGCCGTTTAATTCGGCATTTTTTTGCGCCAGTTCCACTGCCGCCGCGGAAGAATCACATCCCCACACTTGCGCCGCACCCGCCTTGGCCGCCGTGATACCAAACGACCCGATATACGAATATAAATCTAAGACCAGTTTGTCTTTAAAGTACGGTTTTAAAAACGCGCGGTTTTCGCGTTGGTCAAAATAAAAGCCCGTTTTTTGACCGCCGCGAATCGGCACGATATATTTAATACCGTTTTCTTCAATCTCTACCGTCTCGGGTACTTCACCGATGATTTCCGGCGTGTTCGTTAAGCCCTCTAAGGCGCGAAAAGCACTGTCGTTTTTATAATAAATGCCGGTCGGTTTGAAAATCTTTTGAAGCGCTTTGGTAATTTGCGGTTTTAACAACTCCATGCCCGCTGTTAAAACATCCACCACCAATATATCGCCGTAGCGGTCAATAACGAGCCCGGGCAAATTATCCCCCTCACCATAGCACATACGGCCGTATTTACGCACGCCGATTTCTTTGCGGCGCGTGTACGCTTCGTCTAATTTTTCAAAGATAAAATCTTCCGGCAAATCCGCTTCGCCTTTTTGCAACAACCGCACCGCAATCAAACTGTGCGGATTAAACGTGCCGATACCCACTTGCACACCGTCACTGGCAAGCACCCGCACGAGTGTGCCGGGTTCAATAGATGTATCAAGCCCGTCAATCTCATTAGAAAATACCCACCAATGTCCGGCTTTCAAACGGCGTTCTTCTTTAGCTTTTAATTTGACCTGCAACATGCTTACATTCCTTTTTCGCGCATTTCTTCCACTTCGGTAAAGGGAATTTTAGCCGCGCAGAGCGGACATTCTTTCGCGGCAAATGTCTGCATCGGATACGATAAAAGTGAGCGAAGCGGCACCGTCAGCGGTAAATATCCCATAGAGCGGTCCACAATTACACCTACGCCGATCACGTTGCCGCTTAATTTATTGACTAGGTCAATGGCAGAGTTGATCTTGCGGCCCGAAACGGCTACATCATCTACGATGAGGACGTTTTCACCCTCTTTAATCGTAAAATTGTGTTTAAGCACCATAGCACCGTTGTCGTCTTTAGAGGCAAAAATCGCCCGTACGCCGCGCACGCGCGCCACTTCTTGTGCGAGTACCGAGTCCGACGGCGTAAGCGCCATGACAACATCTGCTTTTGTGGTAAACTTTTCAGACAGCGCACCCGCAATTTTTTGGGCTAAATGCGGATGTTGCATCAGCAAAGACGTTTGAATATACGTCTGGCTGTGGAAGCCCGAGGGCATTACAAAGTGCCCCTCCAAAATAGCTCCGTGTTCTTGCAGCAAACACAAGATGTCCATATTATTTCTTGGCATGGTAATCTCCTTGGTAGAACTCTTGTCCGGCTTTAAAATCGGTTTCCAACCCTTTTTCTTGTGCGGCGCGGATTGTTTCTCCGGTCTTTTTCGCGCGCAACATTTCCACTTTGGGTTTTAACATAGATGACGAAATCCGAAACGCCAACGCCGGGTTGCCCGATTCATCGGTTAAATTTTCCGCCAGCGCACCCGAGCGCGACGTATTGGAAAACATCGTCCATACTATGATATCAAAATTTTCAGCCACCCAATCAACCCATCCGCTTACAGTAGCGGAAATGGACGGCCCTACCGTGTAGGCATTGTTAATGTCCATTTTACCGTTTTCAAACGAACCGGAAACGGCCATATCGGTAAACGGCACATCTTTGAGCACTTTGCCTACCTTAAAACTTCCGGCCCGCTCCATGCGGTGCATAATGATAAACGGTTGAAAAGTGATATTAAGGGCTTGTTGTTCTTCGGCCCATTTTTCCATTTGGTGGATCACGCCGCCTTCCAAGCGGGCTTGAATTTTGCCGGACAACCGTTTCATACCCATCCGCATACCGGTTAGTTCAAACTCGCCGTTAAATTTATTACCCGATAATACCGGGCTGGAAAACGTATCAGCCGAAATGTTCCCCGCAAAGTTGCTCATAAAGTTCGGCAAACCGTTCCTAAAATTACGTAGCCACGCCAGATCACCCGTTACTTCTTTGGGAGAGTGGGTCCCGCCGGGAACTAATGGGGAAATCACCGTCGTAAAATCTTGCACAATATTGATAAAATCCATCGGGTTAAAGTGTTGCCAATGCATAGCCGTGCGCACGCGGCGGCGCGCACTTTTTAAGTTACTGACCGATACGCTCATTTTAAGCGGCACACCGTTTACTTCGCCAGATGCAATATACCCATACAAATTACCGCCGCGCCAACTGGCACTTAAATTTAACTTATCAAATACCGTATTATGCACGGTAAGTTTACCGGATTTGGTTTCGGCATATAAGTCCGAAAAGTCTTTCTTGGCACGGAATTGGCCTGTTACTTTTTCGGCCAGGAAACCGTAAATATCGCCATCGGCCTCGTTGACATCCACTACCCATAACGGACACGTATATTTGCCGTCTTTACGCACCAATTGGGCTTGCACGGCGGCTTGTCCGGTGAGCTTGTAGCGGCTAAGCGGTGCGTAGTATTTGCTTTTGCCTTTGAGCGCGAACGAATTTGTAGACGCCGTAAAATCGGCCGTATAAGGAGCGGCGGAAAAATCCAGTTGGCCTTTACCCTCTGCTTTTACATCGGAGGCGGAGGCCGTAAATTGGCTGATTTTAAGTAAATGGTAATTGTTGCTAAGCACGCCTTTGGCCGTAACCGTTGATTTAGGAATAGAGAAAGGTGTTTTTTCTAAGTTAAAAACGGACAAATCTTTACTTTCAAACGCAGGCACTTTGGCCTTGACGTTAAAAAACGGGGTACGCAAATTATCCAAATCTACCGTTAATTCTACCGGTTTTTGAAATAAATATACCTTAGCGCGTAAACTGCGAAGTGCAAAGTTGGCCCAATCAAACCCGGCAAAATTAACATGCCCCGTGCCGCTGATTTCCATGTCGGACATTCCGCCCCCCCACTCGTTACGTAAAATCATATTCATCGTAAAGCGGGAAAGTTCGTCAAAGCGCAACCGTTCAAAGTGCATATTGAGCCCATACACCGCGTGCGCCACACCGCTGGCTAAGTCTTTGTAACTAAGCACCCCGTTTTCTAGCGTCCAGTCCTCCATGGTAACGGTAAACTTTTTGCCCGAAGACGCACTGGTATAAACGGAAGATTCTTTGGCGCGAATGGGCGGTACGTTATACGTGCCATCCGTCTGGCGGATGATATTAAAACGCGGCGAATGCAAAGAAACTTCATCAATGATAAGTTGTTGGTCTAACAAAGGCAGCAACCGAAAACGCAGCGTAACCGAATCGGCCGAGATGAGATCTTGCCCGGGTGCCCCCTCGGTATCCAGCACACGAAATCCTTTTAATTCCAACGTATTGATAAACGTAACATGTAACGCCGCAATTGCTACCGGCCGTTGCAAGCGTTTTTGCAGTTCCGCGGCGATCACTTCGCTTAAATGCTGGGCGTTAAAGGTTTTAACAAAAAATATCCACGTTCCCGCAAACACCAAAAGCAGTATCATAGACACAAGCAACGCCCACCGCAATCCGGTCACAAATCCTTCTTTGACGGCCTTGCGGATAGAAGCAAAAAGTGATTTTTTTTGTTGCTTTGTCATATTATAATTTAGCGATGAAACGCTCTATGATATAGTTTACTAAAATTCGCCACACGTTTAGCGTGCCTCTTAAGACGGCTTCGCCCGCAAAAAGGAGGGAAACTTGCTCCGGAAATAACCCTTTTAACACAAGCGCAAGTACAATTAAATTAACCAGCACAATCAGCACAATGGAAAACACTTTTCCGCCGGCCAATTTTAAATCGGGTTGGTCGGCTTCCAGCAAGGTTTTGAAAGTTTGGATAAAATGAAAGGATGTAAAAAACCCTATTAAAAACACGAAAACCGACCGGTACGGGGTCAAATCAACAAACAGTTCCCCCACCATATACAAAAACACGGTCAGCAAAACATACCCGGGCACGATGTAGGGAGCCAACACGATAAGCACATTGGTTTTATCCATTTTCACGTAACCGCTCTCGCGTTTAACGGAAATATCTTTGATACGCGCGCCAAACAAAAAGGCAAACAGCGCGTGGGTAAATTCGTGCACAAACACATACGGCCGTGAAAAATCATATACAGTATAGTGCAACACTGCATAAACCCCCGCTCCGAGCAAAAACGCAAGTGTTGTTTGGAAATGTGCAAACACCGTCCACCAGATTTTCCCCGTTTCCACCAACATAAAAAACACGGTAGGACATAAAACAAGTGCGAATAAAAATTTTAAAAAACGCATTAAAATTTCTCCACCCAAGAGGGGCTTTGGTATTGAAGAACGGCCTGTTGACGCACCGCGGCCAGACGCCCCGCGCAACACGGCGTCGGGCGTAAATCTGCCGCCAAGAAGGCACGTACACCGTCTATAACCGCACGTTTTAACACCGGGTTAGTACGTGCGCCGGGCAGTTGCAACGATCCTTGATACAGCACGGTGGTATCAAAACGGCGAATCGCTCCGCCTAAAATTTTCTGTCCGTTTTCTTGCAAGACATCATTTTCCACGGGGCGAATAAAACACGCGCTGGCCTCATGGTTGACACTGGGGGCATACGCGGTGGCGGGGAGTTTTTCTGTAAGCACACGGCCTTTAATGCCGGCGCGGGCAAGGGCCTCAAAAATAAAGCCGTGTAATTTTTTGTAAATTTCGGTCGGACGTTCTTGCGCCGGAAACACGAGCGAAAACGTGAGATCGTCCGTATGGAACACGACGCCGCCGCCCGTCGGACGGCGGGTATAGTCACCCCGAAAATCTGGCGCGGCGAGGGCCTGTTTTACTTCTTTAACAAATTGCGCGTAACCAAACGTAACCGCCTGCCGGTCCGTCCAGTTATAAAACCTTAGTGTAACGGCCTGCGGACGCAGGTGCACAATTTGCTCGTCTAACGCCATGTGTTCATACACATTAAGCGGCGGCGTAATAAGTAAAACGTCCATAAAAAACCTCGCTGTACCGTCTGAAAAAATTATATCAAATTCCCTACATAAGCAGAGCGCGTTTTAACAACAAATATCACTAAAAATGACCTTCCCGAAAAAGCCCTTGACAAATCAAAAAAAAAAACAATAATAAAGGGGCAGTAAAAAATTTAAGGAGCAAATAATATGAATAACACAAATAAAAATAAGTGTCATTCCAAACTTGATTTGGAATCTCACCGCTTTCTAAAACGGCAACAAGGTGAGATGCTGAATCAAGTTCAGCATGACGTCTTTTTTTACAACAACGGCTTTACGCTCATTGAACTCTTAGTCGTCGTACTTATTATCGGAATTTTAGCCGCGGTGGCCTTACCGCAATATCAAAAAGCCGTTTGGAAAAGCCGCTACATACAGGCCAAAACGATGGCCGAAAGTTTGGTCCGGGCTGAAGAAATATATTATTTGGCAAACAACACGTACACAAAAGATTGGAACGAACTGAGCATAGATGTTTCGGCAACAAGTTGCAATAGCGTGGGAACTTGTTATTTTTCGTGGGGCTACTGCAGTTTACCTAATCCCGTATCAAGCGGTCTAATATCTTGTTATTTGTATAAAAACGGAACGGCTTATTTACAATATAACCATTGGTTAGACAGGAGCGGTCACCCTAACTTAAAAACCTGTGTGGCCTATTCCATTAACGCAAAGGATACCAACAACCAAGTTTGTAAAACAGAAACGGGCCTTTCCGCCCCCTCTTATACGCAAGAAACCGCATGGGGCTGGAACTACTAAATATACTTTATTTTCTTATTACGAGGACTATACCCGGTTTTCAGTTTTACAACTCGCCAAGAACGAAAGGGACGGCCCGCCGCCCCAAGACTAACATTGCAAAGGTTTGCCTGATTTTTCAAAACCGATTTTAGTTCGCGGGATTTAGGCGGCCGCATAGGCGTAGCGGTAGCTACGTCAAGGCCGCAAGACCGCGAAATAAACAGGTTTTGGAAAATGGTTGGCCCACATAAGACACAAACGGCAGACGTTAGTCTGCCGTTTGTGCGTATCTAAACGTAACAAGGCCGTTCCTTACCACCGTAAATTCGGTTGGCGGGCGGCAGACACTTCGTCTATGCGCGAAACGGGTTGCGTGTGCGGCGCATCATGTACCAGTTGCGGGCTCGTAAAAATCTCGTCATAGATTTTTTCAAGCGCCACCACAAACGCGTCTAACATTTCTTTACTTTCCGTTTCCGTCGGCTCAATCATCATGGCTTCGGGCACAATCAGCGGAAAGTAAATAGTCGGTGCATAAAAGCCGTAATCTAACAGCCGTTTAGCTACGTCGGCCGTATGCACCCCGTTCATTTTAGACGGGTCAATGGAAAGGACACACTCATGCATACAATTTACGTCAAAAAACGCATTGAATTTGCCTTTCAGTTTCGCACGCACATAGTTGGCGTTCAAAATCGCTTTTTCGGCGATATTTTTAAGCGTAGATGCGTCAAATTGGCGCAAGTAACAATACCCGCGCAACACTACCGCGATATTGCCGTAAAACGCTTTCATCTTGCCTAAACTTTGCGGCATTTTATCGTTAAGCGTATACGCGTCGCCTTTCTTTTCCACTATCGGTTTAGGTAAGAACGGAGCCACGTGTTTGGCGGCTCCCACAGGCCCGCTGCCCGGTCCGCCGCCGCCGTGCGGCGCGGCAAAGGTTTTGTGTAAATTTAGGTGCATGACATCTACGCCAAAATCAGCCGGTTTTGCTAGCCCAATCAGCGCGTTGAAATTCGCGCCGTCCATGTAAAGTAGCGCCCCGGCCTTGTGCACCATGTCGGCAATTTCGCGGATATCTTTTTCAAAAAGTCCCACGGTATTGGGCACGGTCAGCATGACGGCGGCGGTTTTGTCAGACAATGCCGCTTGCAACGCTTGTTTATCCACACAACCGTCGGCGGCTGATTTGATATTCACTACCGTATATCCGGCCATATTGGCGGTTGCCGGGTTAGTGCCGTGAGCGGTATCCGGCACGATAACTTCACAGCGCGACGTATTTTTGTGCGCATCGTGGTAAGCACGCACGGTTAAAATTCCGGTCAGTTCCCCATGCGCTCCCGCCGCAGGTTGCAAGGTAAACGCAGATAAACCCGTGATTTCTTTTAAGAGTTCTTGCAGCTCATACATAATTTGCAGCGTACCCTGTACCGCACTTTCCGGCGCAAACGGGTGGGCGTTTGCAAACGGAGCGAGCACGGACAACACATCATACGCTTTGGGGTTATATTTCATGGTGCAAGAACCGAGCGGATAAAATTGTCCGTCCAAAGAATAGTTTTCTTGTGAAAGCCGCGTAAAATGGCGCACCGTGTCAAATTCGCTCATTTCGGGCAAACGCGGCGCGGACGCACGGAGTAAATTTTGCGGCAGATAATCGTGTTTTTGGGCTTGTTCAAACCGCACCCCGCGGCGACCGGGTTTTGATTTTTCAATAGAGAGTAAATTTTCCATATTAAATCTCCTTAAGCGCGCTGACGTACGCGGCGATATCTTGCGCCGTATTTAACTCGGTAGCGCAAACGAGCAAATCGTTTTTCATCGTATCACACGTTTGGCCCAAATCGTATCCGGCAGCAATACCTTTAGCGGCTAATTTTTGAATTACCTGTGCGGCGGGCATCGGACACGTTACCACAAACTCGTTAAAAAACGGCGCGGCGGACAACACGCTAAACCCTTTAATGCCACTGATTTTTTCGGCCAGTTGGTGGGCACGCTCCACGTTAAGTTCGGCTACTTCTTTAAGCCCTTGCGGCCCGAGCAAGGTTAAATAAATCACCGCGTTTAGCGCGCAAATGGCCTCGTTAGAACAAATGTTAGAGGCGGCTTTTTCGCGGCGGATATGTTGTTCGCGCGCTTGGAGCGTAAGCACAAAAGCGCGGCGTCCGTTTTTATCTTTAGCAATTCCCACCATACGTCCGGGCAGTTGGCGCATATACGCTTTTTTGGCCGTCATAATTCCCAGCCCCGGCCCGCCGAAACTGACCGGGTTGCCAAGCGGCTGTCCTTCGGCTACGGCAAAATCGGCGTCGTATGAGCCCGGCGTTTGAAGGAGCCCGAGCGAAAGCGGATTTACTTGTACCACCAGTAGCGCGCCTTTTTCGTGCGCCAGTTGTGAAATTTCTTTTGCTTGTTCTACATAACCCAAAAAATTCGGCGTGGAAATAACCACACACGCGGTTTTATCAGACACTTGCTTTTGAAGTGCGGCCACATCTAATGTGCCGCCCGTTGTCGGCTTGGCCTCGGTTAAACAAACAGTGCTGTGGCGGGTGTAAGTCTTTAATACTTCTTTGTAATGCGGGTGCAGTAGCGAAGAAATAATCACTTCATTGCGCCCGGTTACACGGTGCGCCGCCAAGACGGCCTCCGCAAGTGCCGTGGCGCCGTCGTAATGCGAAGCGGTGGCTACGTCCATATCAAATAGCGCACACATACAACTTTGGAACTCGTAAATCGTTTGGAGCGTGCCTTGGCTGGCTTCGGCTTGATAAGGCGTATACGCGGTTAAAAATTCGCCACGGCTTGATAAGGCACTTACTGCCGCCGGGATAAAGTGTTTATACATCCCCGCGCCGATAAAATTTTTAAGCGGTTTATTTTTTGCCGCTATATCGTGCAAATGCGCGGTGAGTTGTTGTTCGGTCAATGCGGCGGGCAAGTTGTAGTTGGGATACAACAAATCAGCCGGAATTTTGTTAAGTAATTCTTTTACGGAAGAAACGCCGACGGCAGACAGCATTTCCTGTTCGTCTTGTTTAGTGTGTGGAGTAAACATAATGTTAAAAACCCCCGGCACACCGGGGGGATAAATTTTATTTTTGGATAGTTGCTTTATAGGCCGCCAAATCTAAAAGTGTGTCATATTCGGCGGGGTTTGTCATTTTGATTTTGAACAGCCAACCGTTTCCGTGCGGCTCGCGGTTGACCAGGGCCGGATCGCCGTTTAAGGCGTCGTTAACGGCTACAATTTCGCCACTAACGGGAGCGTAAATCTCAGAGGCCGATTTAACCGATTCCACCACGCAGCAGTTTTCGCCCGCTTTGACCACGCGGCCGACTTTGGGCAAATCTACAAATACAATATCGCTGATTTCTTCTTGCGCGTGGTTGGAAATGCCGACGACGGCGTTTTCGCCTTCTTTACAGGCCCATTCGTGAGTTTTTAAAAAACGGCAATTTTCTTCGTTATACATAATTTCTCCTTACACTCGGTTTTTATAAAACGGCGGTTTGACTACTTGCGCCGGAACACGGCGGTTGTGAATTTCAATTTCCACGTCTGCGCCGACGTTCACAGTGCTGTCTAAATATCCTACGGCTATCCCTTTGTAAAGCGGCGAAAACGTGCCGCTGGTTAAATAGCCCACTTCTTTCCCTTCGTAAAAAACCTTGCAACCGCTGCGCGGTACGCCGGCTGTTTTTAAGACAAACCCGATTAAGCGGCTCTTAAAACCGGCGGCTTTCTTTTGGACAAGCGCGTCTTTGCCGATAAAATTTTCTTTAGTCAGTTTGACCACCCACCCGCAGTTGGCCTCGTAGGGCGTTTTGGTGGGGTTGGCGTCTTCGCCGTTTAAGAGATATCCGGCTTCTAATCGTAGCACGTCGCGCGCGCCTAAACCGCACGGTTTGACGCCAAGTTGTTTTAACACATCCCAAAGTTCGGTAATGTGCGCGTTAGGGAGCATAATTTCCACGCCGTCTTCGCCCGTATATCCGGTGCGGGTAACGTATCCGTCCGCATCAAACATAGTAAGCGGCGAAATGTGAAAACGCGGCAGATCTTTTACGCCGGGCAAAAGTTGGTCTACTACTTCCACGGCTTTAGGGCCTTGAATAGCCAACATGCTCCATTGGTCGCTTTCATTACGCACCGTAACGCCAAAATTTCCGGCGTGCTTTTTAAGCCAAGTAAAATCGGTTTCCACGCAAGCGGCATTGACAACCACTAAAAATTGTTCTTGCGAAAGGCAAAACGCAATTGCATCATCAATGATAGTTCCTTCGTCGGTAAGAATATGAAAATACGTTCCTTCGGCCGGGCCGTTTTTGATGTTGTTGCAGCTGATAAATTGCAAAAACTCCCACGCGTTGGGGCCCTCTACAAAAATTTGGCCCATGTGCGATACATCAAACATACCCGCACTTTCGCGCACGGCTTTATGCTCGGCCAAGATACCGTCGTATTGAACGGGCAAAAGCCACCCGTGGAAATCTACCATTTTACCGCCGGCTTGCTTGCACGCTTCGCACAAAGCGGTCGTTTTTAAAGTTGCAGTTTCGCTCACGCTATTTCTCCTATACGGTTATTATATCAAACATTTTTGCAAGAGCGAAGAACTCTTTACGCCTGTTTTGGGGCTATTTTGGGCCCATTTTTCCCCTTTTAATCTCGCCGGGCTGAAAAATTTTCCTTGACACATCAAAAAAAAAAACGATAATAAAGGGACGGAAAAACTAGCAAGGAGCAAACAATATGAAAAACAAACAAGCATTTACGCTTATTGAACTTTTAGTCGTTGTTTTAATCATCGGCATTTTAGCGGCGGTGGCGTTACCGCAATATACGCTCGCCGTAAACAAAACGCGCTTTGCTAATTTGCGTACCATGGCTACTACACTTATAAAAGCGTCCGAATCGTATTATTTAGCCAACAATGAATGGCCGAATAATTTTGATGAACTTGCATTAGATTTACCCGGCGGGTTTACCGTCAGCAAAGTAGGGACCCACTCATGCGGGACAAATGCAAAAATGTATTGCTGTATGTTGCGGGACGGTGGCCTATCTCCGGCCATTAACTGTGGGAATAACGAGTATACTTTTGCATTTTATTCTCAGCACGCAAGCAGCGTTTTTTCCGGCACTCCCCGCCGAGACAATTTTTGTGTTGCCAAAGAGGACGATAATAACGCTAAACAATTGTGCAAGGCCGTGGCCGGATACAACGGATCTCTTGTTGGGTGGTCGTTATTCACCCCCGAGGGCTCTAAAGGTGGTACTTACAGTTACCGTTGGTACCTCCTCTAGCAAATTTCGTTTGCATACCCCTTACGCAAGTTGGCGGTAATTTTCACATCCACGGACTTAGGCGAAGTAAAACCCTGGTTTGCAGATTTGAGGCAAGTTTGCACCGCAAGTTGAGCGTGGCGTACGTCCTGTGGACGGCGCACAGCGCCGCAAGTACGCAAGCGAAAGTCGGTGCAAAATGGCCCAAATGTGCAAACCGTAACATACTCCAAACTGCTATAATAAAGGTATGGCAGATACACAAAGTGTAGTTAGCGACGTAAAACTATTTTTGGAACGTCTGAAAAAAGAAATGCCGGAAATCTTCGGCACGGCCGAAACTCCCTCCGCACAAACGGACGGTGCCGCACCCGCGGCTAGCCCCGCCAACAAGGTGCTTTATAACGGCGATTTATTTGAAGCGCGCACGTATATCACGCCCGACCAAGAAGAAGGCGTTGCCTTTGACGGAACTGTTTTCCACGTGTATCTGCAAAGTAAAGACAGCAACCCCTCAGCCCTGGTTACCCAGTGGCTACGCGACAAAGCCGCCGAGGTGCTACCGCAAAAAACAAAAGAGTGGGCGGAAAAAATCGGCGTAGAGTATAACCGCGTCGTATTAAAAGACCAACGCACGTTGTGGGCCAGTTGCTCGTCACAAAAAAATATCAACTATTCGTACCGCATTGTTAAAATGCCGACGGTGGTGCAAGATTATTTAGTCATCCACGAACTGTGCCACTTAAAATTTATGAATCACGGTGAAGAGTATTGGAATTTAGTAGGGCAGTTTTCCCCCGATTATAAACTCCACCGCCGCTGGCTTAACGAACATAAAGACGCCGTGTTTGAAGATATAAACATCGCGCTGACGCCGGATAATACACAAGAGGAAACAACGGTAGATAAACCGCAAGAAAATTCCGAACGACCTTAAACAAAACCGCCGGGCACAAAGCCCGGCGGTTTTTTATAGGAGACCTCTGCGGCTAAACAGAGGACGTAACTCAAATTCTAACGGATAAGAGCCAACGCATCTTCCGATACGCCGCCAAAAAGTCCGCCATACGTCCGCACTTGTTTTTTGACAAGCGCCACTAATTTACCTTTGTAAAAAAACGGCTCGCCAACTTTCAAACGCGGTTCACGGTAGATCAAACCCGGACGCAAACGCCGGTGTTCTACTACGCCGCGTTCCCGGAAAAACTGCTGTAAATGACGTGTCATATCGTTACCGTAAACCTCCTGTAACGATTTGCCTTCATCAACCGGCTCAAAGGCCACGTAAGGCACGGAACGCGTTTTGTCCGAAGGGACCGAAATCCACGCGATATCTTCATCCGTCATAACTGCCGCCGGAGTTACCGTTATCCGCACGCCCGTTTGCAAATGAATTGCTACCGTTTCCAACGTATAATCTTTTTTTGTAACGCATACCGCGGGCACAATAAGACGTGTTCCTTTAGATACTACTACCCCTTTACAAGCTTGCTTTGTTTTTTCCACAGAAATCACTTGATTGGGATTGGCCGGACGGCGCGGAGAACGCAACATACGGTCTTTTAATAACACTTCTTTTTTCAGGTAAGCCACTATATCTACTACATAGTCCGCAGACGCCTGCCCCCATTGTGCCAAAGCGGCGGCGCGCTCCACTTGGTTTGTTAAACTTTCTGATGCGGCAAAAGCAGGCAAGCTAAATCCCGCCCATACCGCTATGCAACATAAACATACAACTAATTTTTTCATTTGATTTTCCTTTCCTTTTTAATTGGGATATAAGTATTATAGCAAAAGTTAGGCAAGACTAACAAGTGTTTTTTAATAAACAATCAATCCCGCCACCGCGCTCAAACATAATACGCCGATCGGGCCGAGTTTGCGTGAAGCAATCAATATAAATGCGACGAGAAAAAAGAAAACACTTTTGTAATCAATAAAATTTTCGCTATTGCACAAAAGAAGCGCGGCGGCGGCAATTAAACCCACTACCGTCGGGCGTAAGACAGACAAAACCCCTTGCACGTGTGGGGCGTGTTGGTTTTTAAGCAAAAATTTTCCTAAAAAAATCATTAGTAAAAAAGACGGCAAACAAAGCGCGCACGTAGCAATAACCGCGCCCCACGCATCACCCGCCGCCGCGTAACCCGTGTACGTGGCCATATTGATACCGACGGGGCCGGGCGTAACTTGGCTAATCGCTACGATATCGGTAAACTGGGCGGTTGTCAGCCAGCCGCTTTTGAAAACAACTTCGTTTTGCAGGAACGAAATCATCGCGTATCCGCCGCCAAAATTAAATAGGCCGATTTTAAAAAACGTGAGAAAAAGTTTTATGTAAATCATTTGGCCTCCCGTTTAACGGTAAGCAAATAACCGCC
Source organism: Candidatus Avelusimicrobium caledoniensis (assembly GCA_900315795.1). Lineage (GTDB taxonomy): Bacteria > Elusimicrobiota > Elusimicrobia > Elusimicrobiales > Elusimicrobiaceae > Avelusimicrobium > Avelusimicrobium caledoniense. The sequence goes on along the minus strand of ONAM01000002.1, from coordinate 47,853 downwards.
CGCGCCCGCCGCCAACACCACATACACCGGGGACACGTGCATGAGCCACACCAACCCCGCTACGCTTAGCGGCAACCAAACGGTTTTCCAACCGATGTTGGCCGCGCGCGCCAAACGGAAAACCGGCACGGCAATTAACGCCACTACCGCCGGACGAACGCCTTTAAAAATGCGGCTCACAACCGGGTTATTTTGGTAAGTTTGAAAGAAAACGGCAATCACTAAAATGATGATAAACGACGGGAGCGCGGCCCCAAGCGCGGCACAAAAACTTCCGCGCGCGCGGGCGCGTTGATAGCCCACCAAAATCGCTACGTTCATAGCCATAATGCCCGGCGCAGCTTGGGCTACGGCAATCGTATCTAAAAATTCTTCACGCGTCAGCCACGCACGCTTATCCACCATTTCCCGCTCCATGAGCGGGAGCATTGCATATCCGCCGCCCAGCGTAAACAAGCCGATTTTGGCAAATACGTAAAATAAAGAAAGTAGCATATTTTTATTTTACTATTTGCTACTTCACTTTTAATAGCTCGCTTTCGGTTATTTTTAGACCGCGGGCGATTTTGCGAATATTTAAAAGAGCCAAATTGCGCTCGCCGCGTTCCACACCACCCATGTACGTGCGGTCCAGCCCGATTTCCAGTGCAAAATCTTCCTGTGAAAACCCGGCTTGTTTACGCAAAGCGCGCACACGCGCGCCGAATTGTTGCAGATACTTTTTGTCTTGTTTGGAATAGGTATTTTTCATAGATAAAAAATACCTGTTTGCATTATATAAGTACACGGACTATAAGTATCATTTTATGCTATAATGATTTCATCAAAAGGAGCGATTTATGGAGAACACAAAAGCATTTACACTTATTGAACTTTTAGTGGTTGTTTTAATCATCGGTATTTTAGCGGCGGTGGCGTTGCCGCAGTATCAAAAAACGGTTGTTAAGGCGCGGTTTGCCAACATCAAAACGGTCATCGCGGACATTAAACGTGCACAAGAAGCGTATTATTTAGCCAACGGCGAATATGCTTTTGATTTGGACGAACTGCCTACGGAAAGTTCGTGTCAAGTAATTACAGGAGACGACGGAACTACCTTTGCGTGTAATGATTACTTCAGCATAGATCTTATCGGAGCAGAACAAAGCTACGCCAGTTCTTCACATTACTTTATTGATGCGTATTATTGTCCTTCTTATTCTGCGGCCAATATTCGGGTCAACCAGTGCAAAAATGCCGCAGAATTTACCTACCGTGTTTGGCTGGATCACTCTACCAACCCCGGAAAAATTACTTGTACTGGCACGACGGCATTGGGGCAAAAGATTTGTGCCAACCCGTAAGGAACGGCCCGCCACCCAAAAGAATAACACTGCAGAAGATTATATGATTTTTCAAAATCGCTCCAAGTTGCGCTGGCTAGTTGGGCGCATAGGCATTTGAGTTAGCAAGGAATAACCCCTAGGACACAACGAGATCCTGAATCAAGTTCAGGATGACGTCCTAGGGGTTATTCGTGGAAAGCGATATCAAAGCCGTTTTCAAGCGGGAAAATGCGAAACACAGGAAGAAAATTTGAGGCCAGGTAAGGCCGCAAGTACGCGAGTGAAAGTCGGCCTTAGATGGCCCAAATTTGCAAACTGGAATTAATTGATCCAACCCTCATTTTTGGCATAGTTGTAAATGCCGTTGTAGATCCCTTGCGCCATTTTTTTCTGCACACCGCTTTGCGTTAAACGTCCGCGGTCTTTGTTACTGCTGATATAGCCCATTTCCACCAAAATAGCGGGACTTTGCACACCTTTTAATACGTAGAAATTGGCTTGGCGCACACTGCTGTTTTTATTGACGCCGATGCCGATACCCGGCTGTTTATACACTTCGTTTCGCACATATCCGGCGAGTTTGGAGCTCTCGTTGATATACTCGTTTTTCGCCAAAGATTGCAAGAGTGCATCCACAAAATTATAATGCACTTCTTCGTATTGCATGGCTTCGTTTTCCAACGCGGCGGTTTCGGCGGCTTCTTTGTCGGTTGCTTTTTCACTGCGGAAATAAACCTCAAAGCCGTTAGCACTGCGGTTTTTGGAAGAATTGGTGTGAATGGAAACAAACAAATCGGCCTTAAAACTATTGGCGATTTTGGAACGTTCGGACAGAGCAATAAATGTATCGTTATCGCGCGTGATTTTAACTTCAAAATTTCCTTTTTTAAGCAGTTTATATAACTCTTTGGCTACTGCCAAATTAAGGTCTTTTTCGCGCACGCGCGAGCGAAGCGCGCCGGGGTCTTTGCCGCCGTGGCCGGGGTCTACCACAATACGCATTTTTTTGCGTGCAGAAGAAATTGCCGCTGCCGGGCCGGCACTCATTACCGGCGTAGGTTTAGCAGCAGACATCGCCGGAGCCGTAGCGGCAGACACTACTGCCGCGGCGGAAGGCATTTCTTCAAAATCATCTTTTTCTCCCCCCACAGACGGCGTTGCAGGTTCGGTTGTTGTCTGCGCGGCTTGCACGGTGGCGGGTGCGGAAACCGGCTGTGAAGGAGCTACCGGCTCAGGTTGGGAAACCTTGAGCGGCGTTAATTTTTGACCGGACACACGAAAATAGATTTTTCCGTCGTTTTCTTCCACCGTCCAATGTTTAGCTTTCTTACCTAAAATCACACGCATTTTGGTATCGGCCCGGTCTTGGCGGATAGAAACCGATGAAATAAAATCGGTTTTTAACCGTAAGCTTTCTTCGCGTTTGACAGCCGTGTTAGGGAAAGTTACGTCCACCGTATGCGCGTTGGGCGAATCGGACGACCACGTCAATTGATGGCGCGGCATAAAAACAAGACGGTTTTCCGCCGCTAAAAGCACTTGATCGGTACGGGCCATATCATACGGGGACTCTATTTGAAAGGCCGCATCCGCAAACGATATTTCTTTGCCCGCGGCTTTTTGCACTTGCGGCAATAAAAAGAACTCCGCCGGCACAAATATCGCCCCCCCGTTCACAAGCACCGGGGAAGACAACCGGACCGTTTGGGCGTTGAGAATAAATTCATCCAAGCCCACCGTCAAAATAGCGTAGAAACCGCGCGCGGTAATTTTAGCTTGTTTAGAGCGGGCAAACAATTCCACACTAAAGCCCAATTTGCGGGCGGTTTTCTGCAAATCTACATACGTAGTGTTATCTTTTTGTAGGGATGCTACCGTACCTTGCTTTTTGCCGGATACAATAAACGACACCTTATCCTGTGCCAAACAGACACCGGACAGTACCGCTACACACAACACCACGCAGATAAACCGCAGCAACCCTTTCATACGTTTACGGTTATTCTAATACGATTTTGTAATCTTCCCACGCCAGTTGCGGATCGGCTTGAATTTTAAGCGAACGGTGGATATTTTCTTCAATATCTTTCTGGCGCAGTTTAATGGCGTCTGCAAGCACCGGGTGCAAAACAACGCGCAGATTCCCGCCGGGGCGGCCATTGGTTAAATCGTAAATTTCGCGTTGAATTTTAATGCGCATACTTTCGGCAGACAACACGCGGCCCGAGCCGTGGCATTGGGGGCATTCTTCGCTGATAAAGCTGCCCGTGCTGGCACGTTTGCGCTCGCGCGTCATTTCCACGAGCCCCAAACGGGTAATAGGCAAAATGCGGATCTTGGCGCGGTCGCCGCGTACGGCTTGCGCAAGTGCTTCCACCACGCGGTGGCGGCTGGAGGCCTTGCGCATATCAATAAAGTCAATCACAATAATACCGCCAATGTTACGCAAGCGTAATTGGTGGGCGATTTCCTGTGCGGCTTCAATGTTGGTTTGCGTGACCGTTTCTTCTTGCGATTTATTGCCGGTAAATTTGCCGGTGTTTACGTCAATAGCGCAAAGCGATTCGGCCTCTTGGATAATAATACTTCCGCCGTTAGGAAGCGGCAATTTGATTTTACGCAAATTATCAATTTCTTTTTCTACATCGTACGCTTCAAAAATCGGTGTTTTACCTTTGTAAAGTTTCACGCGGTCAGCCAGTTCCGGCGAGTTTTTGCTGACAAATTCCATCACGCGTTCGTAATCTTTTTCGTTGTCTAACATGTAGACTTTGGCATTTTCGCTCAGCACATCGCGCGCCACTTGGAGCACGGCATCCATATCTTCGTGCAAGAGTTTGGGCGAACGGGAGGTTTCAAATTTCTTTACAATAGATTGCCATTGGCGGTACAAGTATTTGACTTCGCGTTCCAATTCGTCTTTGGTGGCTTCTTCGGCTTCCGTGCGCACGATACACCCCATACCGTTTAAATGTTTTTCGGCCAACTCTTGCATGATGTCGTTGAGTTTATGGCGCGATTCGGAATCTTCAATATGTTTGGAAACACCGACAAAACTTTGATGCGGCGTCAACACCAAATAGCGGCCGGGCAAAGTAACATCCATGGTTACTTTCATCCCTTTGGTGCTGATAGCATCCTTGACTACTTGCACCATGACTTCTTGGCCTTTGTGTAATGTTTTATCAATGTTCTTTTTGTCGCCGCCGATTACATCGGAAATATACAGATACGCATTTTTTTCATATCCGATATTTAAAAACGCACTGGAAATACCGGGCAGCACATTTTCCACGGTACCTTTGTAGATATTGCCCACAATGTTAAGCGCGCCGCGGCGTTCCCACAACAGCTCGTTGACACGTCCGTCCTCTAAAATGGCGATACGTGTTTCTTCAAAAGAAGTATTAACTAATGCTTCCACCACGGGAAGTCCTTCTATAATTTTACTCATGTCTAAATCCTCACTTAGGGGATATCCCCTGAAATTAAATTGGGTGGAGTTCGCCTTGCGAATCTCGCCAATAAAAACACTTCCGTATAAAAACTAAACCTGCTACCGTAACGGGTTCTTCGCCCGCCGGGACTTCCTGCCCCAGCCACGCGGCGATAAACCATTGCGGCGGCTGCCACTGACCGTTTACCGGCCCGATAGTCAGCGCAACTTCGTCCGGTGCGCATACGCGGGCCGCTAGTAGCCCGGGCGTAATGGTACGCTTGCACACCACACCTTTTTCATTACGCAAGGTAACTGTTAAGTCACCCATGCTGTTCCAATCTTCCAACTTCCGCCCCGATGAAATAAATTGGGTAAAATCTCCCTTCACCCGGTACTCGGCCGCTACGGCCAAGTTCTGCACGGAGGGCAACGGATAAGGCACACGCGTTAATTGCAAAATTTCAAATCCTTCCGGAGCCACTTGCAATAACGCGTCGCGCACTTCTTCTGCGTTGCGGTTTTCCAGTAAATAAATATCCAGGTACTCGCGCTCGGCACGCTGTCCTTTAGCGGGAGCCGGACCGTATGCCAGCCGTGGCAAACTGCTCACAAACTTGGACGGTTCATACGGCAAACCCGAGTCAAGCACCATGCGTTTTATCGCACGCAACGTGTGCGGGTGTTCCGCTTGTCCATCGTTCCACCGGAACACTATACGCATTTTATAATTTTTTGGCGTGTAATTCATCTTTTATGCCCGCAAACGGCGACCATACACCGATTGCACCACCCCCAGCGCCCACAAACTGGCCACTAGGTTAGAACCTCCGTACGAGATAAACGGAAGCGGTATCCCCGCTACCGGCACAATGCCTATAAGCATACCGTAGTTGATAAGCATATACGTAAAGAACATACCAAAAATTCCGGCGCAGACCAAATAGCCATACCTATCCCCCGAAGCATACGCTACCGCAATAATGCGCCACAAAATGATGAAATAAAGCCCCAGCACGCACAAGGTCCCCCACAAACCAAGTTCTTCTCCCACCACGGCTAAGATAAAATCGGTATGACGTTCCGGCACGAATCCCAAACGCGATTGCGTACCCGAAAAAAGCCCTTTACCCATAATACCGCCTGCGCCCATGGCAATTTGCGCTTGTAAAATGTTATATCCGGCCCCTTGCGGATCCGAACGGGGCGCCAAAAAAGCTTCTACGCGTTTGCGTTGGTGCGGTTTCATTTGGTGGTCCACAAACATACCGCCAAACAGTCCGGCCAATACCACAAGCGTGGCAAGCACAAAATAAAAAGAAGGTAAGTAAATACGAAATTGCCTGAATAACCACCAGGCCAAATAACCCAGCAAAATGATAATCGCGGCAAAGCCGGCAATATACCACCCGTTGTGCGCCAGTTCGTTAAATATTCGCACCAGCGGATATTCCAACAGTTCCGGGTGCAAATAAATGTATGTCCACGATACGGTAAAAAAGCCCGCCACCCCGGCCAACAAAGCAATCAGCCACAGGTAAAATACGTTAATACCCGTGCAGTACAGCAAGATGATAATGGAGGGTAATGTAACAACCACGGAAGAAAAATCGGGTTGCAACATAATGAGTCCAAAAATCGGCAACAGCAAAATACACAAGTAAAAAACGGACGTTACATCACGAATGCGTCGGCCGCGACGGTCCAAGAAAGCAGCAGACATCAAAATAGTAGCCACCCGGCAAATTTCGGAAGGCTGCATGGAAAAAAACGGTAACACAAACCACGAGCGCGACCCGCGCTGATACGATCCAAACAATAATACTCCCACCAACAATAACAAGATAAACACATATAATGCTTTCCATTGTTCATCGTAAATTTGATAGTTAAAACTCTTGCCGATGAAAAAGGCCAAAAGGCCTATCGGCAACGCCACAAAGTGGGTGCGAACAACGGGGTTGGTCCACGATATGCTATTTACCGCAGACATAATACATAACGCCCCCAGTATTACCAAGGCAAGCATGGCTCCTAACAAAATAAAATCCATCCGGCTTCTTCCGGCAGCTAGTTGCTTTAAACTAGGCATTTTCTTCTCCCGCTAATAATTCGTTGTAATCGTCCTGTGTTTTCGGAGCAAGCACACGGTGCGGATTATCAAAATACGCTTTTAACATATCGTGCGCAATCGGCCCGGCCGCGGCAGAGCCGCTTTGACCAAACTCCACAAAAACCGCCACGGCAATAGCCGGCTCTTCGCCGGGCCGTGCGGCAAACGCCATAAACCAACCGTGGTCTTCCCCGTGCGGATTTTGGGCCGTTCCCGTTTTGCCGTACACATCAAATCCTTTAAGTTTAGCACGGCGGGCTGTTCCGTTATCCACCGTATATTTAAGAGCTTTAAAAAGCATGTCATACGTTTCCGGTTTCAAATCAGCATGTTGTAAAATTTCGGTATGACCGATTTGGCGCACGCTCCCTGTTTGGTTACTGACAATTTTTTCCACGTAATACGGACGGTAAATATTGCCGCGGCTGGCTAAGGCGGCAGCAAATTGGGCCAGCTTAATGGGAGTAACTAACAGTTCACCCTGTCCGATAGATAAATTGAGCGTATCGCCGATAAACCAATATGTTTTATTACGTGCCCGACGGGTAGGACCGTATAAATTGCCTGCTTTTTCGCCGGGCAAGTCAATACCCGTAGGGCGGCCGAACATAAACATACGCTGTACCCGTTCAATAGCCGCCGCACCGATTTGAGACGCCACTGAATAGAAATAAACATCGCACGAGTGGCTCATCCCTTCCAGAAAATCAACCGGACCATGCGTTCCCCAACATTTGAAAATACGCGGGCCGGAATTATATTTACCGGTGCACGTGACTTTGCGCGCCGGATCAATTAGTCCGCTTTCTAAGGCCGCCGCCGCGGTAATGACTTTAAACGTAGAGGCCGGCGGATAAATACCTTGCAGCGCTAAGTTATATTCACTGATTTTTTTAGAAGCGGGCTGTTCTTCGTCAATATACGGCACAAAAATATTCGGGTCGTACGCCGGCGCACTGGCTAGCGCAAGCACGGCTCCTGTGCGCGGGTCAATGGCCACGGCCGCGCCGCGGCCCGTCAGTGAATTTTTGAGTCCTTCTTCTGCCGCTTGTTGTACGGCAAAATCTAAGGTTAAATAAACATCAGACCCGGCCGCCCATTTTTTGTCTTCAATAATACTTTTCACACGCCCGCGGTAATCCACTTCCAAAAACACACCGCCGTCTTTGCCTTTTAGCTCTTGTTCGTATTTTTTCTCAATACCGTTCTTGCCAATTTTACTGGTCAAACGGTATCCTAATTTATTATTGCGCTTACGCCATTCGCGCTCGTCCATATTGCCCAGATATCCCAATAAGTGGCTTGCAAAAATACCGTACGGATAATGCCGTTTGGTCTCTTCAATCAGATAAATACCGGGATAGTAGTATTGTAATTCCTGCAACGCAACCGTGCTTTTGGTAGATAAGTTTTCGGCTAACAGCACCGTCTTGCCGCTGGCCGCGCCTACTTGCAAAGCATGTTCCAATTCCTCTTGCGAAACGCGCAAGCTCGGGGCAAAATCGGTAGCCAACCGGGTCAAATACGCGCTGTCTTGTTTACCGCCGAGATAGTACAAACTAAACGCCGGCGCGTTAGAAGCTACTTCTATGCCGTCCGAGGTAAACACACGGCCGCGCGGTGCCGTTTGATAAAGGACCTGCGTACGGTTGCGCTCCGCCATTTGCAAATACGCATTATGACGTAAAATCTGAATATCAATCAACCGCAGCGCAATGACGACCCCTGCAATGGCTGCAAGGACCATCATGGTCTTTAAGCGCATATTGAATAAAACTTTTGTAACGGACATGTATTTCCTTTACAGATGTTCGTCGGCAGATAAATCTACCCACACAAAGCGTACTACGGCAAACACAATCGGAGCCAAAAAAGCACCCACAGCCGCGCCGCCCACCAAACTAATTGTGCCCGGCCATAAAGACGAAGAAGTAAAACGCATCAGCAGTAAACTGTTCAGCACGCCTACCGCGCACGTCGTCAAAAATACCATTACAATTTGCGGTAAGATACTGGCAAAATCAATCCGTTCACGCAACGTATAAACGACTAAGGCCGCCGCCGTAAACGAAAAAGCATTATTGCCAAACAGTTTTGCCCCGAAGAAATCTAGGAAAAGCCCGCAGAAAAATGCTACCGGGTATCCGATTTCCAGCCGCGCTACCGTACAAAACGCCATGGCAAACACGAGCATAAAATTAACACTTAAACCAACGTACGAAAACAACGTGGCAAACCCCCAATGGCATACGGTTGCCAAAACAAACAGCGTGATTAGTTTACAGATCTTCCACATACGGGGCTGGCTCCTCTTGCTTAAAAATGACAAATAATTCTTTGACTGCGGCAGAACGCACGAGCGGATCTACTTCTACCGTCTGGGCGGTTTGGAAACTGCTATCCTCGCGCACGGCACGGACATGCCCGACCAAAATACCCGCCGGGAAAATACGACTCGTAGAAGAAGTAATTACTTTATCCCCTTTTTCCACCTGTGCTTGAAGCGGTATATATTTAATACGTACGGCGTGTGTACCGCCGCCAATTAAAAGCCCTTCTTCTTGACCTTTTTCCAAGGTTACCGCGGCCGAAAAATCTTCATCGCGCACCAACAATACTTTAGATGTATTTTCCGTCACTTCTACCACGACACCGGCCAACCCTTCTTGTCCTTGTTCTACGGAAAGCACCGCACTGCGTTCTTCAATACCGTCGGCGGCACCTTTATCAATAATTACCGTATTCCATTGGCTGGGCTCCCGGTAGGCAACGCGGGCCCACACCCCTTGCCACGGAGTCGTCGGCCGTAATCCTAAAATCTGGGATAAGCGTTCGTTCTCTTTAAACACCGTTTCGGCTTGGGCAGTTAAAAGATGGTTCATTTCAAGTTGTTGTTTAAGGCGGTGGTTTTCTTGGTGGGCATCTAACAATTCACGCACCGTTTGACGCACTCCTTGTGCATATTTCACCGAGCCGTGCGCCACACGTACTTGCGGAATAAATACGTACGAAAGCACCGTTTTGGCCGACGCAACAAAGCCCTCTAACGGTAAAATCATTAAAAGGAAAGACAATAACAAAAACGATACCGGAAATAAAAACCGGCGACGGCTACCTGTGTAAATTTTTCGGGCCGTTCTTCTGCGGGGCGATACCATAATCCTACAAATTCCTTATCTTAATTTATACAGGGGCTATAAACCCGAAAAGCGGACACGGCTTTTTTGCAAAAGCTGTGTCCGCCTTAAATCAACCACCGGCAAGTTAGAAAGATTTGCCGCGCGAACTAAAAAAGCGGGTGCCTTTTTCGTTCAGCTGTTCCAAAAACTTGCCTGTCCCCAGCGCCACACAACTGAGCGGATCTGCCGCCCGGTGCACCGGGATATCTGTTTCTTTGCGAATCAGCTCTGTAATACCGCGTAAAAGACTGCCGCCACCTGCTACCACGAGCCCTCTGTCCACCAAATCGGCGGCGAGTTCGGGCGGAGTTTCTTCCAGCGTGCTTTTAATAACATCTAAAATCAAGCGCACCGGCTCCATTAAAGCTTGGCGGATCTCCTCGGAAGTAACCGTTAACGTACGCGGCAAACCTTGGGTTTGGTCGCGCCCTTTTACTTCCATGGATTTTTCTTCTTTTAAGGGATACACAGACCCTAAATTGATTTTTACTTCCTCGGCAGTTGTTTCCCCGACGATCAAGTTATATTTTTTGCGGAAGTATTGAACGATACATTCGGTGAGTTCGTCCCCGGCCACATCAATAGATTTGGCTACTACCATGCCGCCTAACGAAATAACGGCTACTTCCGTAGTACCTCCGCCGATGTCCACAATCATACTGGCATGCGGCTCGGCAATGGGCAAATCGGCGCCCATAGCCGAGGCCATGGGCTCCTCAATCAAATATACTTCCCGCGCGCCGGCTTGGCGGGCGGCATCGTCTACGGCACGGCGTTCTACGCCGGTAATATCCGAAGGAATCCCGATCACAATGCGGGGGCGTAACAGACTGCTGCGGCTGTGTACTTTACGGATAAAGTAACGAATCATTTCTTGGGTTACTTCAAAATCCGCAATGACACCGTTTTTCATCGGGCGTACGGCTACGATGTTGGCAGGCGTACGGCCCAACATTTGCTTGGCCTTAGCGCCTACGGCTTTTACTTCGCCAGTTTCTCTTTCCACCGCGACTACGGACGGTTCGCGCAGTACAATGCCTTTATCCTTGACGTAAATCAAGCAGTTAGCTGTACCGAGGTCCATCCCTAAGTCCGAGGAAAAAAGCCCTCCAAGATAGTCTATTACCATCTGTCGCCTCTTAGTCTACGAGTTTTACAATCGCTACTTCAGCATTGTCCCCTTGGCGAAGACCTGCGCGGTAAATGCGGCAGAATCCGCCGGGGCGGTTGGCATAGCGGGCAGCCAATACTTCAAATAATTTTTTGCAAGCGGCTTCGTCTTTGAGTGTGTCTTTGGCAGCGCGCTCGTTGTTGGCTTTAGCTAAGGTAATCAAACCTTCCACCACACGACGTACTTCTTTGGCTTTTTGCAACGTCGTTTTTACTTCTTCGTGCAAGATAATGCTGGTGGCCATATTGGTCAGCATCGCTTTGCGGTGGGATGCGGTTTTACCTAATTTGCGGTATCCGGTATTTTTAATCATACTCAAACTACTCCTTAAATTTTCATACCCAAAGAAAGATTCATTTCGGCAAGTCTTTCTTTGATTTCGTCCATGGATTTCGCCCCGAAGTTTTTAATCATTTTCAGATCGTCTTCGGTCATTTTAACCAAGTCGCGCACCGTGTGGATGTTTTCGGACTTGAGGCAATTGATGGAGCGGGAAGACAACTCAATAAATTCAATAGATTGATTGAGCAGTTCGTCCTGTTTGCTGGTAACGACGTTCGCCGCCGCGGCCACCGTAGCGCCGGCCGCTTCCACGGCTTCATCGCTAGACGTGGCTACGCAACCTTCTTCGCCTTCAATCGTGAAAATATGGAGCGAACCGGACAACAACACCGCCGCCCGGTGTAACGCACGCGCCGGCTCCAAAGTGCCGTCGGTAGTGATTTCCAAAATCAAGCGGTCGTAGTCGGTTTTCTGACCTACGCGGGCCGGCTCAACGTCGTAGTGCACTTTGACAATCGGCGAGTATAACGCATCTACCGGAATAAACCCGGCCGGGCGTTGTACTTTGGCCAGTTCCTCTGCGGGAACATAGCCCTTGCCGCGGGTGATTTCAATTTCAATATCCAGCGCACCGCCTACCTCTAATGTAGCCAGTACGAGGTCTTTATTGATAATTTCCACCCCGTCAATTTCTTCAATATCGGCAGCGGTTACAACGCCGGGTTTGGAAGCGTGTAATTGTACATATTCGCGAACTTTGCCTTCCATTTTGACGCGCAAATGCTTAAAGTTAAGCAAAATGTTGATCACGTCTTCACGTACGTTGGGAATCGTGCTAAATTCATGCACGGCTCCGGCAATACGCACAGCGCTTACGGCCGCTCCTTCCATACCGGAAAGCAAAATCCGGCGCAAGGAGTTTCCTACCGTATGGCCGTAGCCGCTTTCGTACGGTTCGGCAATAAATTTGCCGTAGAAGTCAGACGCAGTTTTTTCTTCCAACTGAATTTTTTGCGGAAGAACCAATTCATTTAAAGCCATTAGTAAGCCTCCAAACTATTATTTAGAATAGTATTCTACAATGAGCTGCTCATTGACAGGGTAGGACATTTCCGCTCTGTCGGGCCATCTTAATAATTTACCGGTCATCTTTTCGCTGTCATATTCCAAAAAGCTCGGGCGTTGGTTGCGTTTTTCCGCTTCCGTAAGACCCTGTTTGACCATGACGTTTTCCGCCATAGATTTATCCAAGGCCACTTTATCGCCGATGCGTAATTGGTAAGACGGCACATTAACGGCTTTGCCGTTGACGGTAACATACCCGTGCAAGACAATTTGGCGCGCAGCTTTAAGCGATACGGCAAAGCCCAAGCGGCGGACAATGTTATCCAAGCGGGTTTCCAATTTCTTCAAAAAGTTTTCACCGGTTTGACCTTCGGCTTTAGCAGCCGCGTCAAACATATTGCGGAACGGAATTTCCGACATGCCCGATTGCAATTTGGCTTTTTGTTTTTCTTGCAAGCGGATACCGTATTCGGATACTTTGGCTTTGCGTACTTTGCCGCCGCGTTTGGTGGCAGCAGCCAATTTATCCATGACACAATTGGTGTAGCATTTCGTTCCTTTGAGGAACAATTTGCAATCTAATTTTCTGCATTTTTTGCAGCTGGGTCCTGTATATCTAGACATAAAAATTATACTCTCCTGGCTTTAGGCGGTCTGCATCCGTTATGCGGGATGGGGGTGATGTCTTTAATGGAAGACACGATAAGTCCGGCTTGTTGCACGGCACGAACGGCCGTTTCACGGCCTTGGCCGGGTCCGCAAACTTTTACGGCTACTTCACGCATACCTAAAGCGTAAGCTTTTTCAGCCGCTTTGTTGCTGGTGATTTGGGCCGCAAAAGGCGTAGATTTTTTGGTGCCTTTAAAGCCATGGGAACCGGCGGTGGACCAAGCAACGGTGTTGCCCTTGTCATCGGAAACGGTTACGATGGTGTTATTGAACGAACAATAAATATGCACGACCCCGAAAGCCGGAGCTTTGGAGTTTTTCTTTTTTGCTTTCGCCGCAGGCGCTTGGGCCGGGGCGGCGGTTGTTACTTTTTCTTCTGCCATAGTAAATTCCTTCTAAAAGTTATTTAGTTTTGGAACCCACGGTTTTTCTTCTGCCGCGGCGGGTTCTGCTGTTGGTTTTGGTGCGTTGGCCGCGTACGGGCAAGTTGCGGCGGTGACGCTGGCCCCGATAGGAGCCGATTTCAATCGCGCGGTGAATATTTTGCGCGACTTCACGGCGCAGTTCACCTTCCACTTTGTATTCTTTTTGCAAGATAGTGTTAAGCAAACCGGCTTGTTGTTCGGTCAAATCTTTCACGCGGGTAGCGGGATCAATTTGGCCTTCTACTTTAGCAAGCACTTCTTTGGCGTTCTTTTTGCCGATGCCGTAAATATATTCCAACGCGACATCAATTCTTTTGTTTTTCGGTAAATCAATACCTGCGACTCTAGCCATATTCTTCTAAAACTCCTCTGAATTAACCTTGGCGTTGTTTGTGTTTTGCTACTTCGCAAACCACACGAACTACGCCGTTGCGTTTAATGATTTTGCATTTCTGACATATCTTTTTTACACTGGCTCTGACTTTCATTTATTTCTCCCTATAAGTTATTCTGCCGCGTGTTAAATCGTACGGAGACAACTCCAGCTTAACACTATCGCCCGGAAGAATTCTTATATGATGAACTCTCATTTTGCCGGATATGTGCCCCAGAATTACTTTGCCGCCCGGGATTTCAATTTTGAACATCGCGTTGGGCAACGCTTCTAAGACCTTACCCTCAACTTCTATTTTGTCACTCATACAACTCCGAGTTCGGATAAATTATCAGAATAATCACCACGCCGCGCCCGTTATTTTCAGACGCGCCCGGGGTGTTACTCAAAAGCAGTGAGTATCTCACTGCCGTTAGCGGTAACGGCTACCGTGTGTTCAAAGTGGGCCGCATAACTGCCGTCCAATGTGACCACCGTCCAACCGTCATCTAGCTCCCTGACTTTATAGCTTCCCGCAGTCAACATGGGCTCAATCGCCAAGGTCATCCCTTCTTCTAATACCGGACCTGTACCCGGTTTGCCGAAGTTAGGGATACTCGGCTCTTCGTGCATATTGCGGCCGATTCCGTGCCCGCAATAGTCGCGTACAACACCCATGTTATGTTGCATGGCAAAAGTTTCCACCGCGTGCTGCGCGTCTCCAAGACGGCGGCCGGGTTTGATTTGCCCGATGGCTTTATATAACGATTTTTTCGTTACGTCCATCAGTTTTTGGGCTTCCTCAGAAACTTTTCCCACACCGAGGGTGATTGCGGCATCTGAACAGAAACCGTCAAGGCGGGCTCCTGTATCAATACTGATAATATCACCACTCTTTAATATTCTATCTTTTTTTGGGATTCCGTGCACGACTTCTTCATTGACAGACGCGCAAATACTGCCCGGAAACCCATAATACCCCAGAAAAAGCGGTGTCGCCCCGAAGGAGCGGATCGTTTTTTCCGCGGCTTTGTCCAACTCCCACGTAGAAATGCCGGGTTTGACTAGCTCGGTCATTTGTTTAAGCACCGCCGCGGTAACTTTACCGGCGGCGCGCATACGTTGGAGTTCTTCTTTATTTTTTACTTCTATCATTTTATTTCTCAAGGATTTTTTTAATATCCTCAAAAACTTTCTCCGGCGTTTGGTTGCCGTTAATTTCTACATACTTACCGCTGTTTTGGTAATGATTTTTTACCGGCAAGGTGCTTTGGCGGTATACTTCCAAGCGGTGTGTAGCGCGCTCGGGCGTATCGTCCGGGCGGGTATATAATTCGCCGCCGCACGACGGACAAACAGCCGGCGGATTATTTAAATCTACGCCTAAAATTGCCTTGCATTTTTTGCACTGTTTGCGCGAACAAATGCGTTTGACTACTTCTTCAGCGGGTAAGTCAATCATAATCACATGGGTAATGGCGCGTTGCAAGCGTTGCATCATAGCGTCTAATGCTTCGGCTTGCGCTACCGTGCGGGGGAAACCGTCAAAAATAATACCTTTGTCCGTAGCTTTGACGATTTTTTCCAACATCTGCACCATCAGTTCATCCGGCACTAAATTGCCTTTATTGACAATTTCGCCCAACTGCTTGCCCAACTCCGAGTCCGATGCCATTTCCGCACGGAGTACATCGCCCGTGGAAATATGGTGTAGCGGATACGCTTGTAACAACTTAGCCGATTGGGTACCTTTACCGGCGCCCGGACAACCCATTAAAATGATGTTCATAAAATACTCTTTTACTGCCAAAATTTTTCCTGCCAAACCGGAATAGTTTGTGGGTTTTTGAGGAGATTGCTAGGCGTCTAGCGGCGAAGCAACTTTCAAAAATTCCAAACTATCAACTCCGTATTTTTTGAGATTTTGTGGGAATTTCTAGGCGCTTAGGAACGAAGCGTATAAAAGAAATACGCGAGTTCCGTAGCAACACCGAAATTCCCCAAAATCACATAAAAATTACTGGCCGACGTTGAACCAGCGCCCTTTAATCCGTTTGGACCCTTTCAGTAGCGGTTCATAGTTACGCGCCAACAAGTGCGCTTGCACTTGGCTGACGGTATCTAAGGCAACACCTACTACGATGAGTAGCGCGGTACCGCCGAAGTAAAAGTCCACGTTAAAGTACGAGCGGAAAAAGTCCGGCAGAACAGCGATCAAACATACAAAGATGGCACCGCAGAACGTCAAGCGGTTCATGACCCATTCAATGTAATTTTTGGTCGGCTCTCCGGGACGGATTCCGGGAATAAAGCCGCCCCATTTCTTCATGTTATCCGCTAAATCGGACGGGTTAATCGTCATGGAGTTATAGAAATAACAGAAGAAGATGATCAGCGCAGAAAATAACAGCATGTACCACACACTGCTGTGGCTCATCATGTTGATCAGTTTTTGCGCCCATTCGGCTTCTTGGTTAAACGTAGCAATCGTAAGCGGGAGCGAAATTACGGACGACGCAAAGATCACCGCAATCACACCGCTTTGGTCAATTTTGAGCGGCAAATAGCTCGTTTGACCGCCATACGTTTTATTGCCCATTTGGCGTTTAGCGTATTGCACCGGAATTTGGCGTTGGGCCGTTTCCAACCACACCACCAAAGCCGTAATGCCCGCTACCGCTAAGGCAATAATCAAAAATACTACAAAGTCCATTTCGCCGGTTTCTACACGTTGGTAGAGCTCCCAGCATGCACTGGGCAAGCGGTCCACGATACCCGCGAAAATAATAAGCGAAATACCGTTTCCGACGCCTTTTTCGGTGATTTGTTCACCCAGCCACATCACAAACATCGTGCCTGCGGCTAAGGTAAGTACCGTCGTTATAAAAAACATAACAGACGGGTTTACCACCGCCGATACGTTGCCGGCCCCCGTTACGCGGGTAATGGCAAACGTCATCATAGAACCTTGTAAAACAGCTAAGAACAGTGCAAAAATACGGGTAATCTGGTTTTCTTTTCTTCTGCCGGATTCCCCTTCTTTATGCATACGGTCCAGCGCCGGGAAAATATGTGCCCCGCGCACTAAGCCCATGATGATGGAGGCGTTAATATACGGCATGATACCCAAGGCCAAAATGGAAAAACGCCCTAACGCTCCGCCCGAAAAGATATTCATAAAACCTAAAATACCGTTTTGGTGGGCATTGAACAACTGGCGTAATACTTCCGTATTGATACCGGGTATAGGGATTGCCGCAGCAACCCGGAAAACAGCCAACGCGCCGAGCACAAAAAGCAGACGCTTTCTGAGCTCGGGCGCATTTAAAATATTTGCAACTGTATTATTTGCCATTATTTGGTCTTCTGTTCAAGTACAGTTACGGTGCCGCCGGCTTTTTCAATAGCCGCTTTCGCGGTAGCGGAAAAACCATGCGCAGACACTTTCAAGGCCTTGGTGAGCGTGCCGTTAGCAAGCACTTTCACGCGGGTAACATCATGGATGATACCGGCTTTTTTCAAGGCCTCGGGGGTAACTTCCGTACCCGCCGCAAAAACTTTTTCCAACGAGCCAACGTTTACATAGTCGTAGCGTTTGGCAAAATCTTTATTGGAAAAACCGCTTTTAGGCGTGTGGCGAATAAGCGGCATTTGACCGCCTTCTTTGCTTTCTTTGCGGGTGTTACCGGAGCGGGAGGTTTGACCTTTCATCCCTTTGGTGCAGTAATTGCCCAAGCCGGAACCCGGCCCGATACCTAAGCGTCTTCTTTCTTTTCTGGACCCATGTTTAGGGAAAAGTGTATTTAAATTTACCATATTCATTCTCCTCCAAACTATTCGGCCTTAGCGGGCTCAGCTTTTACTTCTTCCGCTTTGGGGGCTTCTTCTGCCGGGGCGGCTTTACCGCGTAGCACGTTAACGGCTTCTTTGCTTTTAAGTTGTTTGAAAGCTTCTAACGTAGCATAAACGAGGTTGCACGGGTTGGTGCTGCCTAAACTTTTAGCAAGCACGTCTTTGATGCCGGCAGCTTCAAATAAGAGCCGCACACCGCTTCCCGCGATAACCCCGGTACCGGGGGCGGCGGGTTTCATCCACACAGACGCGGCACCAAATTTGCCAATCGTTTCGTGCGGAATCGTTTCGCCGACAATCGGGAACGTAATCATGTGCTTGCGCGCATGGGATTCAGCTTTGGAAATAGCCAACTGAACCTGATTTGCCTTGCCAATAGCAACGCCCACTTTGCCCATGCCGTTTCCGACAACGACGAGCGCGCGGAAGCCAAAGCGTTTACCGCCTTTGACTACCTTGGCCGTACGGGCAACGTGGATAACCGTGGTTTTACCTTCTACCGCCGGTCTTGCTTTTTGAAACTCGGCTCTTTTGCCTTTCGCTTCTTTTTTGTTTTCGCTTTTCGCGAGCGTTTCATTGGACATTAAATTCACCTGTTACTTAGAATTTCAATCCTGCTTCTCTGGCAGCGTCAGCTAACGCTTTGATTCTGCCGTGATAGACGCGTCCGCCGCGGTCAAACATCACTTCGCTAATGCCTTTGTCCAAGGCCTTTTTAGCAATCGCAGCACCGAGGGCTTTAGCCGCTTCAATGCTTTTGCCGGACGCTTCAAATTTGCCTTCAAATTCTTTAGACAACGTCGTAGCAGATACTAAGGTGCTATGGGTATTGTCGTCAATAATTTGGGCGTACATATATTTTAAGCTTCTATATACCGAAAGACGCGGGCGGTGCGCACCGTTTTTGAGCAGGTGGGCGCGGCTGCGATCTTTGCGGAATTGATATCTTGCTTGTTTAGTGGCCATAATTATTTACCTCCCGCCGCAGTTTTACCGGCTTTGCGGACGATGTGTTCGCCTTGGTATTTAATACCGCTGCCTTTGTAGGGCTCCGGAGGTCTGATTCTTCTGATTTTGGCGGCAAAGTCACCGACTTTAAACTTGTCGCTTCCTTTAACCGTTACCGCACCGGATTTCGGATCCACCACGACGGTTAAACCTTCGGG
The DNA here is from genome assembly GCA_900315795.1 of Candidatus Avelusimicrobium caledoniensis. Lineage (GTDB taxonomy): Bacteria > Elusimicrobiota > Elusimicrobia > Elusimicrobiales > Elusimicrobiaceae > Avelusimicrobium > Avelusimicrobium caledoniense. The sequence continues at coordinate 28,797 of ONAM01000002.1, read as the reverse complement.
GATATCCAAATTGACCGGGTGGGAAAACCCAAGTTCCAAATTGAGTTTTTTGCCCGCTACGCTCGCGCGGTAACCTAAACCGTTAATTTCCAATACCTTGGAAAAACCGTTGGTTACGCCTTCAATGATGTTTGCCACATTGGCGCGGGTCGTGCCGTGCAAGGCATTGAGTTCTTTGACCCGGTTTTCCGGGATAGAGAACGACAAGTTGCCGTCTTTAAGTTCCGGGGTGATTCCGGCCGGAACCGTGTAAGACAAGCTGCCTAACGCACCGGTAGCGGTGATGATGTTTTCTTTAATTTCCACTTTGGTTTTAGCGGGAACATTGATTACTTTTTTACCGATTCTGCTCATATTCCCCCCTTACCAAACTTGGCACAATAATTCGCCGCCGATTTTTTCGGCCTTGGCTTGTGCATCGGTCATAATACCTTTAGAGGTGGACAAAATCGTCACACCGAAAGCACCGCGGACTTTGGGGATGTTGTTATACGCACTGTACACGCGCGAACCCGGTTTGGACAGACGTTTCAAACCTTGGATTACACATTCGTTTTCGGGCGTATATTTCAAAAATACCCGTACCACGCCGCCTTTGGTTTCATTATGAACGGCTTTGAAATTGGCGATGTATCCTTCTTCTTTGAGTACGCGCGCAATTTCGGTTTTGATTTTAGAAAAAGGGATGTCCACTTTTTCTTTTTTCTTCATATTGGCATTTCTTATTCTGGTTAAGAAATCTGCAATTGGATCCATATACTTAAGTTTTCGTCCCAAGCCACTTTCTTTTTCAAGAGTTGGCCCGAAAGCGAAACTTCCTCCTGTAAATTACCAGCTTGATTTTCTAAGACCCGGGATTAAACCCTGGTGTGCCATCTTTCGCAGGCAGATACGGCAAAGGCCGAAGTCGCGGTAGTATCCGCGCGCACGTCCGCAGATTTGGCAGCGGTTGTGATAGCGCACAGCGAACTTTTGGTCTTTCGCCATTTTTGCAACCCATGCTTTAGTAGCCATAAAGTTTTTTGCTCCTCTTATTTGGTCGCCTTGCGGAACGGTAAACCCATGTAATCCATGAGCATGCGTCCGGTTTGGTCGTTTTGGGCAGTGGTAACGAACGTAATGTTCATACCGTGAGCTTTGGGCGATTTTTCCACGTCAATTTCCGGGAAAATATAATGTTCTTTAATACCCAAGTTCAAATTGCCTTTGCCATCAAAGCTGGCATTGAAGCCCTGAAAGTCGCGGATGCGCGGGCAAGCAATGCAGATGAAGCGTTCCATGAACTCATACATCTTAGCACCGCGTAAAGTTACACGCACGCCAATAGGCATCCCTTCTCTAAGTTTGAAGTTAGAGATAGATTTTTTGGCGCGGCGCACTTGCGCAGCTTGACCGGCGATGGCGGTTAAATCATCTTTAGCCGTTTCCAACGCTTTGATGTCTTCGCGGGCATCTTTTACACCGATGTTGATGACGATTTTGGTCATTCTCGGTACAGCCATCGGGCTTTTGACGTTCATGTCTTTAAGCAAAGCCGGAAGCACTTTTTCTTTGTAGAGGGCTTGCAACCGGGGCGTATAGCCCTCGGGCGCCTTCGTTACGTTTTTGGTTTCTTTTTTCGTCATGTTACTTACCTAGCTTAAATGATCGGCTCGTTGCATTTGCGGCAGACGCGCGTTTTGGTGCCGTCGGCAGCGATTTGCACTTTGGGCGTCATTGCTTTTTTGCATTTGGCACAGACGACCGCTACGTTGGACGCGTCCAACGCGGCTTCCATCTTAATAATGCCGCCCTGCTTATTTTGGGAAGGTTTCACGTGTTTGGAAATCATGTTAATACCCGTTACAACAACGGTGTTTTTGCTCGGGTTTACAGATTTCACTTCGCCCTTCTTGCCTTTGTCTTTACCAGCCAAGACTAAAACGGTATCTTTTTTCTTAATAATCATACTATACCACCTCAGGAGCGAGCGAAATGATTTTTAAGAAATTCTTTTCGCGCAACTCTCTGGCAATCGGACCGAATACACGGGTGCCTTTGGGTTCGCCATTATCGTTGATGATGCAAACGGCGTTGTCATCAAAACGAATGTACGAACCGTCTTTTCTTCTCTTTTCACGGGCTACGCGTACTACAACTGCGCGGACCACGTCGCCTTTTTTAATGGCAGAGGTAGGGATCGCATCTCTGACGGAGCACATAATAACGTCTCCCAAAGTTGCGATATCCCGGTGGTGGCCGCCGCGCACTTTAAAGCATTGCACTTTACGCGCGCCGGAATTGTCGGCCACATTGACTATGCTTCTTAATTGAATCATACTTTATCTAACTCCAGTTTTTACAAACTAAGCTCTGGCTTTTTCCACAATCTTGGAAACACGCCATTTCGTCGTTTTAGAAACGGGACGGGTGCTCATAATTTCCACTTTGTCGCCGATTTTGCTTTCGTTCGCTTCGTCGTGCGCGTGGAATTTGGCTGCTCTTTTGAGCGTTTTGCCGTAGCGGTCGTCATGCACCAACCGTTCAACGGATACGGTGCGGGTTTTGTCCATCTTGTCGGACACGACAACGCCGGTCAGCACTTTTCTTTTGCCACGAATTTCTTTTTCCATGGTTTAGCCTCTATTTTTGCTCTTTCTTTTGGTTAATCAGCGTTTGCAACAGAGCAATTTCGCGTCTTACAGCGCGGATCTCCATCGGGTTAGCAATGGGTGTCGTGCTGTGTTTGAAAAGAAGGTTGAATTTCTTTTCTTGGGCTTTGCTAAGCGCCTGGCTCAGTTCGGCCACGGTTTTATTTTTCAAAGCTTCTTTCTCGTTCGTCTTCATAAAACTACCTTCTCGTTACCAGTTTTGTTTTGATGGGCAGTTTGTCAGAAGCCAAGCGCATGGCACGCTTTGTATCTTCTTCAGAAGCCCCTTCCAATTCAAACAAGATCCGGCCCGGTTTGACTACGGCAGCCCAGTATTCCGGGGCACCTTTACCTTTACCCATACGGGTTTCGGCCGGGTGTTTGGTGATGGCTTTATCCGGGAAAATGCGAATCCACAATTTACCTTTCTTTTTGATAAAGCGGGACAGGGTTACACGGGCCGCTTCAATTTGGCGGGCGGTAATCCATTTGGGTTCTAAGGCTTTTAAGCCATATTCGCCGAAGACCACTTCCGTTCCGCGTTTGGCATTGCCTTTAATACGCGGCGCGCTGAAGGGTTTGCGGTATTTAACTCTTTTAGGCATCAACATAAGTCAGATTCCTCTTATTTCGCTTCCACTGCCGGGATCGTTTCTTCAACGATGCCTTCCGTGGCGGCGGTTTCCATGTCGCGGTGTTTCTTGAGTTCGTTCATAATCTCTTTGGGAGATTTGGCGAAGTGAGTTCTCTTGAAAATCCAGACTTTGATACCGATTTTACCGCTGACCGTGTTGGCCTCGGTAAAGCCGTAATCAATATCGGCGCACAACGTATGGAGCGGCACGCGGCCTTCGCGTTTCCACTCCGTGCGGGCAATTTCCGCACCGCCTAAACGACCCGATACCATAATTTTGATACCGAGCGCTTTGCCGGACAACGCTTTTTCAATCGCTTTCTTAATAGCGGCACCGTAGTGGGCACGTTTTTCAAGTTGCATAGCGATATTTTGGGCGACCAGTTGGGCATCGGTTTCCGGGTTTTTGATTTCTACGACGTTTACGAAAGTTTTGCTGCCGGTATAGGCCTCTAATTCTTTGCGTAACGCTTCAATATCTGCACCTTTTTTACCGATTACCACGCCGGGGCGGGCCGTGTGGATGTTTACGCGCAAGAACGCGCCGGCTCTTTCAATGCCCACGTAGCTGATAGCGGCCATGGTGAATTTGTTGTCAATGATTTTGCGGATTTCAAAATCTTCTTTGATCAAGGCCGGCATATTCTTGGGGGCGAACCATCTGGAACGCCAATCTTGAATATAACCTAAGCGGATTGACCGGGGGTGAATCTTATGTCCCATAAATTAGCGACCTCCCTTTTTTTCGTCGGTTACAATAACCGTCAAGTGGCACATGCTCTTTTTATAAGGCATGGCGCGGCCTTGCGGGCCGGGCTGCACTCTTTTCAAGTGGCCGCTGGGGCCTAAGTTGGCAAAGGCTTCTTTGATGAAGACTTTGCTAAAGTCCAGCTTTTTGCCGGCTTTAACTTCTAAGTTAGCAGCTGCGCTGTGAAGCGTCTTGGCCACTAAATCAGCGGTGCGTTTGGCCACGAAAGGAAGTACATCTTCCGCCGCCTTTACGTTTTTACCGCGGATTTGGTCAAGCACTAAGTTCACCTTGCGGCTACCAAAGCGTTGAAATTTTGCTTTTGCACAAGCTTCCATATCAAATCCTCAACTCTTATTTTAAGGCGGTGGAATCTTTCGTCATACCACCGTGACCTTTGAACAAACGCGTGAACGAAAATTCACCGAGTTTGTATCCTACCATACGTTCGGAAACGTAAATGGGAAGAAACTTGCGGCCATTATGTACCAAAAATGTATGACCTACAAATTCCGGTACAATCGTGCAGGCTCTTGCCCACGTCTTGATAGGTTTCTTTTCATTGGAAGCGTTCATTGCTTGAACTTTTTCCAACAGGTTTAAATCCACAAACGGACCTTTTTTAGTTGATCTTCCCATAATTATTTAACCTTGTTTTTTCTTCTGTCGCTGACAATCATCCAGCCAAAAGCTTTCTTGGTGGAGCGTGTCTTCAAACCGCGGGTTTGTTGATTCCACGGAGAGCGCGGAATGTTTCCGCCTTTACCGTGACCGCGGCCACCACCCATCGGGTGATCTACCGCGTTCATCGCGCTACCGCGTACGGTAGGACGTTCGCCGCGATGACGGTTGCGACCCGCGTTGCCGATGACGATGTTACCGTGGTCAATGTTACCTACTTGACCGATAGTCGCACAGCAATCGCTGGGCACTAAGCGGATTTCGCCGGACGGCATTTTGATATGGGCGTAGTCCGATTCTTTGGCCATAAGTTGCGCTTGGCTGCCGGCACTGCGCGCAAGTTGCGCACCTTTGCCGACTTTAAGTTCAATCGCGTGGATAAAAGTACCTTCAGGAATATTTTTAAGTGCAAGGCAGTTACCCACTTTAATATCTGCGGCCGGGCCGGACATCAATACATCGCCCACCTGTACACCGAGCGGATGCAAAATATATCTCTTGTCGCCGTCGGCATAGTTTAACAAGCAAATACGCGCACTGCGGTTCGGATCGTATTCAATAGATACGACTTTGGCCGGCACGCCGTATTTTTCGCGCTTGAAATCAATTTGTCTGTAAGCACGTCTGTGGCCACCACCGATGTGGCGAACCATGATCATACCGGTATTGTTTCTTCCACCGGTTTTGCGAAGACCTTTTGTCAAACGCTTCTCGGGCGTGGTCTTGGTAATATCGGAATAGTCCGACACCGTGATCGTGCGGCGGGAAGGAGTGTAAGGTCTAAATGATTTAATAGGCATAGTTAGTAGTTTCTCCTTATTCTACTTTGAAGCGGCTTCCACCATTTCAATTTTATCGCCTTCTTTCAAGGTAACAAACGCCTTTTTATAATCAGGGCGTTTCCCTTCAAAGCGACCCATACGATGGGTCTTCCCCGTGACGGAAATTGTGTTAATCTTTTTTACGGTTACGTTAAAGATTTTTTCCACCGCGGTTTTGATTTCGCCTTTGGACGCGTTAGCGGCTACGATAAAACCATAGCGGTTGTGGCTGTCGCGTTCAATTAAGCTTTTTTCCGTTAAGAGCGGTTTTTTTAAGGTTGTATAGGTGGTCATTACTTGGCCTCCTTAGCAAACGTGTTTGTTAATTTTTCTACCGCTTCTTGGGTCAAAATGACCTTCGTGCTGTTAAGCACAACGTACGCATTGGCGTCTTGCGGCAACAAGCGGGTTAAGCCCGCGATGTTGCGGCTGGCCAAAGCGGCATTTTCGTCGGCAAAGTTATCCATCACTAAGGGTTTGCGCCCGGCGGATAACACGTTCATAATTTCAGCAAACGCGTTCGTTTTGGGTTCTTTGAGTTTCAAAGAATCTAATACCACCACATTTCCTTCCGACATCTTGGCAGACAACGCCATCGCAAGCGCGGCGCGGCGTTTGGCTACCGGCAGATATTGACGGTAAGAATGCGGGGTAGGCCCGAAGGCGATACCGCCGTGGCGGAATTGCACGGCACGCAAAGACCCTTGACGGGCGCGGCCGGTGCCTTTCTGTTTCCACGGTTTTTTACCGGTACCGGAAACTTCACTGCGGGTTTTGGTATCCGCGGTGCCGCGTCTTTGGTTGGCCAAAAAAGCGGTAATGACTTCGTGCAAGAAAGTGGGATTGGGTTTCACACCGAACAAACTATCCGGCAGATTGCAGGTCCCTTTCTCTTTACCTTTGATATCTAAAACTTTCGTTTCCATGGTCAAAGTCCTTATTTCTTGTTAGCGGCCTTAGAAGCAGAGATTTTCTGTTGTTGCGGCGCTACATAATGTTTTTTGAATTTAGAAGTTTCTAAGACGGAAACGATAGAGCCCTTAGCTCCCGGAACGGAACCTTTTAAGAATAAAAGTCCGTTTTCGTTATCTACCTTAATAACTTCAATTTTGGCTACCGTGTGGGTAGTGGTGCCGTAGTGGCCAGCCATGCGTTGGCCGGACAATACTTTACCTAAAGAGCGGCGGGAGCCCAAAGACCCCGGAGCGCGCGAGCGGTCCGATTGACCGTGCGAATCCGGCTGTCCGGCAAAGCCGTGGCGTTTCATCGCGCCGGCAAAACCGTGCCCTTTAATTTTACCCTGTACGTCCACATAGTCGCCGGGTTTAAAGATTTTATCGAGTGAAATGACTTGACCGATTTCAAAGCCGGCTACATCGGCAACACGGCATTCCTTCATGTGTTTGACCGGAGCCACGTTGGCTTTTTTGAAATAACCGAGTTCAGGTTTGTTCAGTTTGCTTTCTTTCACTTCGCCAAAACCCACGCAAACGGCGTTGTAGCCGTCTTTTTCTTGGGTTCTGACACGCACAACCTTGCACGGACCCGCTTTTACAACGGATACACCATGCAGATTGCCTTTTTCATCAAAGAGCTGTGTCATGCCGATCTTTTCGCCGATTACAAAGCGGAAAGTTTCGGGAGCTTCTTTGACAGTTTCTGCTTTGGCCGGTTCAGCAACGGGCGTTGCCTCTTGGGCACCAGCAGCATTTTGCATTTCTTCTGTCATAGTTCTTATTTATTCCTTAGTTACTTTTAATGGCCACATCTACACCGGCGGGCAAATCTAATTTCATTAGTTCGTCCACGGTTTTAGAGGTGGGGCTTTTCAAGTCAATGAGACGTTTGTGAATGCGCATCTCAAATTGTTCTCTGCTCTTTTTATCGGTATGGGGAGAGCGAAGTACGGTGTACTTTTTAATCCGGACCGGTAACAGAACAGGACCCGACACCAGCGCCCCTGTTTTTTGCGCGGTTTCTACGATACGCGCCACAGAAGCGTCCAGCATACGATGGTCATAAGAACGCAATTTAATGCGGATTCTTTCTTGGCCAATAGTATTGGCTTTTTTTGCTGTTTTTTCTGCCATTTTTAGTTTTTTCCTTACTATCTTTTACAAAGTTTCTTACAAACAATTTATCGGCAGAAAACCCCTTTCCGGTCCGCGTCTTCCGTCGGGCCGGTGAGGAATTTTTTGCCTTACTGCTAATCTAATACAATTTATTATATCAAATTAGCGGGCTTTTGTGCACGCTTGTTTTAGCGGTTTCACCCTTGCGCGTAAACGGGCGTGTCACTAAAATCCTGATAAGGATAGTATACTATAAATAGAAAAATAACGCAATATTTAATTAAGCGCACAAAATTCAAAAATATCTTTTTGAATTTTGTAGCGCACCGGCGATACAATTTTCCACATTTAGCCGTCTTTGCGGTCCCTTGTCTTGTAAAATTTGCTATCGCCCCTTCCGTCATCCCGCAAGGTCGGTATGCGGGATATAAGGGGCGCACTTGCCACATTTGCCTCGCTATACCCCGCATTAAAACACTGCGGGGTGATGAGCGAGGGAGATTTTGGCGGGATGTTTTCCCATAAAATTTGCTATACTGATTACGTTGTATTAAATTTATTCTGTTTTGAGAAAAAACGAAGTCTTGCTTTAAGCAAAGCCCAAGAGAGCTCATAAACAGTCCGCTAAGGCGTAATGCAACCGGCCTAATTACCCGCGTGTGTTATGCCGAGCGCTTATTACTTTGTGTAATAAGCCACGGCTGTTTATATGCGGAACTCTCTCTTGGGTCTAGTATAAATGGCCGTTTTTATCGGCGGCCCACGGAGAAACGTATGACCGAAGAAAAAGACCCCTTGACGGTCCTGTTATGGGACGCCGCCCGCCTGCAAACGCAACTAACTTTACTAACAGAACAGCTGGAAGAATTACACGCCGTCGTACCTGAAGAAATACAAGATTACACCCGCCCGATTTTAACCGGTTTGCACGCCGCGCAACACCGGGCCGCGGTTATAAAATTAAATGTCGCCGCGCTGCCCAAACCGGAAGAATAATTTGTTATACTAGAGGTATGGAAAAACTCAATTTTAAACTAAATATAGTAAAAGATTATCCCAAAGCGGGCGTGAATTTTATTGATATTAACCCCTTGCTTGCTAACCCGGCGCAATTTACTGCCGTCATTGATACCTTTTGTAGCGTCATCCAAGCGGCGCATATACCACAAAATACGGCTATCATCACACCCGAAGCACGCGGGTTTATTTTTGCCGCGCCCGTTGCTCACGCGCTGAATTTGCCGCTGGTGCTCCTACGCAAACAAGGCAAAATTCCCCATAAACCCTACGCGTTCCGTATTACAAACGAATATACCTCGTATAATATGGAAGCGGATGAAGATTTATTAGATCAATTTTCTCATTTCATCTATATAGACGATATTTTAGCCACAGGCCAAACGCTCGCCGCGGTGCGAAAAGCATTACAAGCCAAAGGAAAAGAAATCGTGCTTTCCGTCCATTTAACCGATGTAGCCGCCCTGAAAGAGATGCGCGCGAGTAACGCCGATTTACGCAACCTGCCCCTGGAAGTTATTTTATAAAGGCCCACTTTCGCTATGGGCCCTTTGACCCTTGTTCCCGGCACAACCCCCAAGTACAATAAAAGTATGTACAAGAAAATAATTATTTTTCTCTTGTTTTTTGCAACAGGTGTGCTTTCCTACGCGCAAAAAATTCCGGCTAAATTTATCCGGCCCGGGTTTACGCTGGGTACCGGACTTGTGGATATGGCCGCCGTACAGGCCCGCGTGTTTGCCCCTGCGCAACGGCCGATTACCACTTTCAAAATTGATGCCGTAAAAAGCGTTTTCCGTGCGTTCCCGCAAGGGAAAACGGACGGGCATGCGATGTCCGGCTTTATTTTCAAAACCACCTACCAAGGCCAAAAAGAAATTTTTGGCGTGATCGCCCAACACGCCATGCCCGCGTGGAACAACCATAGCAAAATCGGCCCGTCTTTTACGGCACGCGTCATGCAAGGAAACGAAGTAGTAGATATCCCGGCGCAAGTCGTCCAATTATCAGCACCAGTTATGACGGATATTGCACTTGTTAAATTCCGCCCGGAAGACGAAAAATTACTAACTCCGCTAACACTGGCTACCGATGAGCCCGCCCTAAACGAACCGCTATCGCTCATAGGGTTTGGCACGGAAAAGCTAACCCTTATCACGGACAGCCCGTTATCAGAAAAATCAATGCTCAATTTGCGCTACCCAATGGCGGGCGACCCGGAACAATGGCCGGGGCTGTGCGGAAGCCCGGTTTTAAACGCCGCGGGGGAAGTGGTCGGCACGGTTACCGGATCCACGCGCCTCGCGTCCGACCCGACCTACTACACCGGGTACGCCACGCGCAATTTGTATTTACAGACGTTAGTAAACGCATATCACGGGGATATGGAAAAAGCCACCTATCCGCTAGAGATAAACGACGAAAAAATTGTAGATTTACATACCGACGAATTTGTTTCCCAAGTGATTCTTAGAGATGAAAACAGAAAAATAATTTTTAGAAAAAATATATATAACAAATTCCCCTACTCAACTATTATGAAACATTGGCCCAAAACCCGGTATATTGAGATGTACATTGACAATGTGTTGTGGTCCGGCTATTCGCTAATAGAAGGGGCCTCTTTTGCAGAAGAACGGTACGTCGTGTACGACTTGCAAGAAAAACAACTCATCACAGACCGACCACGTAAAACCTATTAAAAACATATAAAGAAAACCCCCGCTCATTGGAGCGGGGGTTTTTGCATTACCAAACCCTAATCTTGGCGGGCTGATAAATTTTGCTTGACAAATCAAAAAAAAAAACGATAATAAAGGAACGGAAAAAACAAGGAGAATTTTATGAATAACAAAATTCAAAAGGGAAATGTAGGTCAGGTGAAACCTGACGTTAAAATAAGCATGTCATGCCGGAAGGCCTCTATCCGGCATCTTCGTATTTTTGTTTTTGATGAGATGGTTAACAAGCGAAAAGAAAAACGAAGATCCCCGACAGAAACCCTCGGGGATGACAGGCCTTTATGTTATAATCGCATAAACGCATTTACGCTCATTGAACTTTTAGTGGTCGTTCTTATCATCGGTATTTTAGCCGCGGTAGCCGTGCCGCAATACCAAAAAGCAGTAGAAAAAAGCAAAGCCACACAGGCATTGGCCATCATTCGCACCGTAGCCGCCGCGCAAGAATCCTATTATTTACAAAACGGAACATACGCTACCAATTTTGATGAATTAGCCGTTGATATTCCCTGGACGGGCACCACCCGCTGGATTGCCGGGAGCAGTCCCACTGATGGAGTCCGTTCCAACGAAGATTGGAGCTTGCAGATTTTTCACGAAGCAAGCGGCGACGGCATATCCGTCGGACGGCTGACCGGTCCCTACGCTGGGGCCGGATTTCGGTATTTACTGGGCGCGGGGTCTATGAATAGCACCACCCGAACTATGTTATGCGTGGAAAATCAGTACGAAGGAGATGGCTCCGTCATTTTTCAACAACACTCCGGGAATTACTGCAAGAAAATTATGAAAGGGATTTATGCTAACGGGGCCTGGCAATTATAGATGAGCGCGTTGTTGCCGTTTGTATCAGACTAACTTTGCAAAAGAGAAGATGATTTTTCAAAACCGATTTTAGTTGGCGGGATTTAGGCGGCCGCATAGGCGTAGCGGTAGCTACGTCAAGCCCAAGGGACGCGCAAATTGGCAGATTTTGGAAAATTGTTTATCGGGAACACGCAAACGCGGGCACAACGATTAGTTGTGCCCGCGTGCGTGCTTATAGAAGTTACGAACAGTTGTTCTGTACTATGCGGCCGTAGCAGCTTTGGCGGCTGTGCGTTTTTCCACAATCGCTTTGGCTACGTTAGCCGGCACTTCGGCGTAGTGGCTCGGTTCCATCGTAAACGACGCGCGGCCTTGAGACAAGGAGCGCACGTTCGTAGCGTAACCGAACATTTCGGCCAGCGGCACTTCGGCACGGACGTAGCGGACGTTTCCGCGTACACCCATTTCGCCGATTTGACCGCGGCGGCTGCTCAGATCCCCGATGATGTCCCCGAGGTTGGCTTCCGGCGCAACGACTTCCACTTTCATAATCGGTTCCAAAATAACCGGGTTGGCTTTTTTGGCACCGTCTTTTAAGGCCATAGAAGCGGCGATTTTGAACGCCATTTCGGAGGAGTCCACTTCGTGGAACGAACCGTCAAATACGGCCACTTTGATATCTACTAAGGGGTAACCCGCCATAGCACCGGAGTCCAATGCTTCGCGGCAACCTTTTTCAATAGCCGGGATATATTCTTTCGGAATGCGGCCTTGGGTGATTTCGTTGACAAATTCAAACCCTTTGCCTTTTTCCTGCGGCTCTAAGCGCAAGAATACGTGCCCGTATTGACCGCGACCACCGGACTGGCGAACAAATTTGGTTTCTTGTTCCACCGTCTTGGTGATGGTTTCGCGGTAGGCCACTTGCGGCGCGCCGACGTTGGCTTGTACGTTGAACTCGCGTTTCATGCGGTCCACAATAATGTCCAAGTGCAACTCACCCATACCGCTGATAACGGTTTGGCCGGTTTCTTCATCGGTGCGCACGCGGAAGGTTTGGTCTTCTTCGGCTAAGCGCGCCAAGGCGTTGGACATTTTTTCTTCGTCAGCTTTAGATTTCGGCTCTACGGCAATAGAAATTACCGGTTCCGGGAAAGTGATGCTTTCCAGCACAATCGGGGCATCCGGCGCGCAGATCGTTTGACCTACGCGGGAGTTTTTAATAGCCACCGTAGCGGCAATTTCCCCGGCGGAAAGTTCTTTTACTTCTTCGCGTTTATCGGCCATCATACGCATCATACGGCCAAAGCGTTCGGTGGCGTTTTTACCCGGGAAGAACACCGCATCCCCGGCTTTAATCGTACCGGAATAAATGCGGAAGAAGCTGAGTTTACCCACAAACGGGTCGGTTTGTACTTTAAAGATAAGTCCGCAGAACGGCTCGCTGTTAGACGGCTTGCGGAACGTTTCTTCGCCCGTGTTCGGGTTCGTACCTTTGACGGCGGGAACATCTACAGGAGAGGGTAGATAGTCGTTTACGCAGTCTAACAAAGGTTGTACCCCTTTGTTTTTGTACGAAGAACCGCAGATCACCGGGAAGAATTTACCCGTTAAGGTACCGCGGCGAATCGCTTTTTTAATTTCAGCTTCGGTAAAATTGGTTTCGCCGTTTAAGTAGCGTTCCATAATGGCTTCGTCAAAATCGGCGAGTTTTTCAATCATCTCGGTACGGTATTTGTTAGCCAATTCAACGAGGTCTGCCGGGATATCGCCTTCGGTGAACGTCGCGCCGTTGTGGTCGCCGTCCCAGACGATTCCTTTCATTTTGACGAGGTCAACTACGCCAACAAATTTGTCTTCCGCGCCAATAGGCAATTGAATCGGGCAGGCATTACCGCCCAGTTTTTCTTTAATGGAGTTCGCCGAGCGGATAAAGTCCGCACCGATGCGGTCCATTTTGTTAATGTAGGCAATACGCGGAACGTGGTATTTATCCGCTTGACGCCATACGGTTTCAGATTGGGGTTCTACGCCCTGCACGCCGTCAAAACAGCACACAGCGCCGTCCAACACGCGCAACGAGCGTTCCACTTCGGCCGTAAAGTCCACGTGGCCGGGAGTGTCAATAATGTTGAGTTGGCAATCTTTCCACACGCAGTAGATGGCCGCGGAGGTAATCGTAATACCTCTTTCGCGTTCTTGTTCCATCCAGTCGGTTACGGACGCACCATCGTGCGTTTCACCGATTTTGTGCACTTTTCCGGTGTAGTACAAAATACGTTCGGACGTGGTGGTCTTACCCGCATCAATGTGCGCGATAATACCGATGTTGCGGATCTTCTCTAACGGATAGGTTTTAAATTCAGCCATAGTTGAGTTCCCGCTTAAAATTTAAAGTGGGCAAAAGCGCGGTTGGCTTCGGCCATTTTGTGCACGTCTTCGCGTTTTTTAAACGCCGTGCCTTCTTTCTTGGCGCCCAAGATAATTTCTTCGGCTAATTTTTCAGCCATCGGGCGTCCTTTGCGGCTTTGGGCGGCGCCGATCAACCAACGCATCGCCAAAGAGGTGCTGCGTAAGGGTTTTACTTCCGTGGGAACTTGATAGTTCGCACCACCTACGCGGCGGGCTTTTACTTCCACGAGCGGGCGGACGTTTTCAATGCATTTGGTAAATACATCAAGTGCATTTTCTTTCGTTTTTTCCGCAATGATAGCCATGGCGTCATCTAAGATGCGCTGGGCAGTAGAAGTTTTACCTTCAAAATTTAATTTGTTAATAAACCGGGCCACGAGCACGGAATTGTATTTGTAATCCGGCGCGGGTTGCGGTCTTCTGTCTCTGGGTCTTAAACCTTTTCTCGGCATATTCTTTTATTCACTCCTAAAAATTATTTACCGGCTTTGGGGCGTTTTACGCCATAAAGCGAGCGGCCTTGTTTTCTGTTTTCTACGCCCGACGCATCAAGCGCACCGCGAATGATGTGATAGCGCACACCCGGCAAGTCTTTCACACGTCCGCCGCGCACGAGCACGATGGAGTGTTCTTGCAAGTTGTGTCCCACACCGGGAATATAAGCGGTTACTTCCATTTTGGAAGTCAATTTGACACGGGCGACCTTCCGTAAAGCCGAGTTCGGTTTTTTAGGGGTCGTGGTATAAACACGGGTGCAAACGCCGCGCCGTTGGGGGCAAGATTGCAACGCCGGGGATTTGGTCCGGTTGGACTCTTTCGCCCGTCCGTATTTTACTAATTGGTTTACTGTTGGCATTACTTCTCTCCTATTTTGTTCCTTTACGTTTTTCTTCAAACTCACGGGCAATTTGACGGGCAGAAATACCAGTTCCCGCCGGTATCAAATGGCCTACAATGACGTTTTCTTTTAGACCAGCCAATTCATCTACTTGGCCGGTAATGGCGGCGTCCGTCAAAACCTTGGTGGTTTCTTGGAACGAAGCCGCAGATATAAATGATTCGGATGCTAAAGAGGCCTTACTGATACCCAAAAGGATCGTTTCGGCTTCAGCCATGCGTTTGCCGGCGGCTTTCATTTTTGCGTTTTCACGCAGCCAGCTGGCGCGGCTTAACACTTCGCCTTTTAGGAAGTGGGTATCCCCAGCGTCCAGAATTTTTACGTTCCCTAACATCTGACGGACAATAACCTCAATATGTCTGTCGTTGATTGTTACGCCCTGCAAGCGGTACACTTCTTGGATGGCGTTTAACAGGAACTCTTGTGCTTCTTTTTCACCCTTCACGCGCAGCACGTCGTGAGGGTCAATGGCGCCGTCGGTTAAAGCTTCGCCTACGCCGACATGGTCGCCTTCATATACTACAAGGTGTTTGCCTTGCGGGATGCTATATTGTTTGACTTGGTTGGTTTCTTCGTTGCGGACCACTACTTCAATCAGTCCGCGCGGGGAAGTTTCCAAGCTCACAATCCCTTCAAATTCCGAAATAATAGCCGGATTTTTAGGTCTGCGCGCTTCAAACAATTCCGCAATACGGGGCAGACCGCCGGTGATATCTTTGGTGCCGCCGGCTTCGCGCCCGATTTTAGCAAGCACGTCTCCGGGTTCCACTTCTTCACCGTTTTCCACCATCAGAATCGTATCAATAGGCAACGGGAAGTTAATTTTCTTCTCTTTACCTTCAATGCTGATGCGCGGGTTTTTCTTGCCCATGCGGCTGGCGGTAATCTTGCGTTCAATAACGCCGGTTACTTTGTTGCGCTCTTCCTGCAAGGTGATACCTTCCACCACGTCCGTCAAGCGGACTTTGCCGGTCACTTCGGCCAGCACCGGGATAGAGTGCGGGTCCCACTCCGCCAGTAAGGAACCCTTTTTGACGGTCTCTTTATCTTTTACATAGATAGAGGCACCGTATTGAATCTTATATTCTTTTATTGTACCATTTCCGGCGGTTACAAAGATAGAGCCGTTGCGGGAGATACAAATCTTGTTATCATAACGGTTGGTGATGAGTTTAATGTCTTTAAATGTCACTTTACCGTCAATTTCGGCCACCGCTTGGCTGCGGGACAGCACGCGCGAGGCCGTACCACCGATGTGGAACGTACGCAACGTGAGCTGCGTACCCGGTTCGCCGATGGACTGGGCGGCAATAATACCGACCGAGTCGCCGGGGTTGCTCTTGGCAGACGTCGCCAAGGATAAACCGTAGCATTTGGCGCACACGCCGTAAGGCGCTTCGCAAGTCAGCACGGAGCGGATACGTACAGATTCCACACCGTATTTTTTGACCTGTTTGCTTTGTTCCAAGGTGATTAAATCGCCTTCTTTGATGATGGTTTTTTCTTCTTCGGAGCCGTCGGCTTTTTTGACTTTAACGACCACATCTTCCAACGCGGTGCGCCCTAAGATGCGTTCGTCTAACGGCTCTACCATTTCTTCGCCGCTCATCAACGATTTTACCACGATACCGTTATGCGTACCGCAGTCTTCTTGCGTGATGACTACGTTATGCGCCACGTCCACCAAGCGGCGGGTTAAGTAACCTGCGTCGGCGGTTTTCAAAGCGGTATCGGAAAGACCTTTACGTCCACCGTGTGTGGAAATAAAGTACTCTAATACAGACAAACCTTCGCGGAAGTTAGCGGTAATCGGGTTTTCAATAATTTCGCCCTGACCACCGGTCAGTTTCTTCTGCGGTTTAGCCATTAGACCGCGCATACCGGCCAGCTGGCGCACCTGTTGGCGAGAACCGCGGGCGCCGGAGTCCGCCATTAAATAGACGGAGTTAAAGCGTTGGCCGCTGTGTTCTTTGTTGGTGGGGTCAAATTTGCTTTCTTCAAATTTTTTCATTTCTTTGAAGAGCTCATTGGCCACATCATCGGTTACACGCGTCCAGATATCAATGACTTTGTTATAGCGTTCGCCTTCGGTAATGATACCGGCTTCGGCTTGCGCTTGAATTTGTTTAACTTGTTTTTTCGCGTCGTCAATGTATTTTTGTTTGACAGACGGAATCGTCATATCGGCAATAGAAATAGATAAGCCCGATAAGGTAGCATAGTGATACCCCATCTTCATAATCTTATCCAAGAATTGCACGGCTTCATAGCGGCCGTATTTTTTGCTCTTGTAGCATTCGTCTACCAAAGCACCCAATTCTTTTTTGCCGATGGTTTTGTTGATATATTCCCACCCTTTAGGCAAGATTTGGTTGAAAATAATGCGGCCCACGGAGGTATAATCTTTCCATTTGGCGGCGTTCTTTTCGTCTTTACCTTCTAAGCCCGGTTCCGGGATCGCGTTAATACCGCGCACTTTGATTTTAGCGTGGTAAGACAATTTGCCATATTCTAACGCAACGAGCGCATCTTCTTTGCTACCGAAGATAGAGCCCTCGCCGATATCGCCGTCTTTGATTTTGGTTAAGAAGTTGATACCTAATACCATATCGTGAGACGGGGCGGCAATCGGTTTACCCGAAGCAGGCGATAAAATGTTGTTGGAGGCCAACATAAGTGTGCGGGCTTCCATTTGTGCCTCTAACGAGAGCGGCACGTGCACAGCCATCTGGTCACCGTCAAAGTCGGCGTTGAAAGCGGCACAGGTAAGCGGGTGCAACTGGATTGCTTTACCCTCAATGAGTACCGGTTCAAACGCTTGAATACCCAAGCGGTGCAACGTCGGAGCGCGGTTTAACATAACCGGGTGGGACTTAGTTACTTGTTCCAAAATATCCCAAATTTCCGGGCGGACACGTTCCAACATCTTCTTGGCAGATTTAAGCGTAACGCCTTCTTTTTTCATCAGTTCGCCAATGATGAACGGTTTGAAGAGTTCCAACGCCATCAGTTTAGGTAAACCGCATTGGTGGAGTTTCAAATTCGGACCGACGACAATAACGGAACGACCGGAATAGTCCACACGTTTACCGAGTAAGTTTTGGCGGAAACGACCGTGTTTACCTTTAATGTTATCGGACAACGATTTGAGCGGTCTTCCGCCGGCGCCGATAAAGAATTTACCGCGGGCCCCGTTTTCAATTAACGCATCTACGGCTTCTTGCAAGAGGCGTTTTTCGTTGTAAATCATCACTTCCGGCGCGCGCAAGGATTCAATGTGTTTAAGGCGGTTGTTGCGGTTAATGATACGACGATAGAGGTCGTTTAAGTCAGACGCCGCAAACCGGCCGCCGTCAAGCGCAACGAGCGGGCGCAAGTCCGGCGGGATGACGGGTAGTACACTAATAATCATCCATTCCGGGCGGTTACCGCTTTCTTTAAACTCTTCCATCGTCTTAACGCGGCGGATGAGTTTCGTGCGCTCCATTTCGCTTTGCGTATTTTTAAGTTGTTCGTGCAAAGCGGGAATTTCTTTGTCAAAATCAATGCCGGAGAGCAGCGTGCGGATAGCCGGGGCCCCGATGTCTACTTTGAGGCGAGAGCCGTGTTTTTTGCGGGCTTCGCGCACTTGTACATCGGACAACAGCGTGCCTTTTTTGAAGTCCACGCGTCCGGTTACGCTGTCTATACAATCTTCAATCACTACGTAAGAGGCATAGTAAACAACGCGCTCTAAGTCCATCGTGCGCATATCCAACATAATACCGATACGCGACGGATTTTTGCGCAAAAACCATACGTGCGCCACCGGCACGGCCAGTTCAATGTGGCCCATGCGTTCGCGGCGGACTTTGGCTTCGGTAATTTCTACACCGCAGCGGTCGCACTTAATGCCTTTGAATTTTACCCAACGGTATTTACCGCAGGAACATTCGTAATCTTTGGTCGGCCCGAAAATGCGTTCGCAGAACAGACCGTCGCGCTCCGGTTTGAGCGTGCGGTAGTTGATCGTTTCCGGTTTTTTTACTTCGCCGTAAGACCAACCCAAAATTTGTTCGGGGCTGGCAATGCCCAACTTAATGGCATCAAAGTCAAAGAAGTTTAAGTCGCTTAATTTTTTTACTTTTTTCGTTTGCATGGTTCAAATCCCCGGCTTACTTATCGGCCTTGGCCTCCTCTTTCGTTTCTTTTTCTTCGGAGGCGGGTTTTTCCTCTACGTTTTTAAGCAGATCTACGCTCAAACCGAGTGCTTGCAATTCTTTCACAAGTACCTTGAAAGATTCCGGCACACCGGGTTGCGCAGGCGCATCGCCCTTGACGATAGATTCGTACATTTTCGTCCGTCCGGCAAAATCATCAGACTTGACGGTCAAAAACTCCTGCAAGGTGTACGTAGCACCGTACCCTTCCATGGCCCACACTTCCATTTCCCCGAAGCGCTGACCACCGAACTGGGCTTTACCGCCCAGCGGCTGGCGGGTAATCATGCTGTACGGACCCGTGGAGCGGGAGTGCACTTTGTCTTCCACCAAGTGGATTAGTTTCATCATGTACATGTAACCGATCGTCACTTTTTCTTCAAAGGGTTCACCCGTGCGGCCGTCATAAAGCGTAATGCGGCAGTAATCATCCGGCAAGTATTTAGCGGCATATTCTTCGCGCGCTTTGCCTTTGAGCCCTTTATCGTCCAAGATTTTCTCTTTGGCTTTACGGACTTCGTTGACTACGTCGGCTTCGCTCGGCCCGTCAAATACAGGCGTTGCGGCATTGTAGTGCAAGTAGTGCGCGGCCCAACCGAGCATCGTTTCCAAGAGCTGTCCCACGTTCATACGGGAAGGAATACCCAGCGGAGAGAGCACAATATCCAGTGGCGTGCCATCCGGTAAGAAAGGCATATCTTCTTGCGGCAAGATGCGGGCCACGACACCTTTGTTTCCGTGGCGGCCGGACATCTTATCGCCCACGTGTAATTTGCGTTTGGAAGCAATATACACTTTGACCGATTTGTTCACGGTCACCGGGAGTTCATCGCCTTGTTTGGAAAATTCAATTTCCCGTTCGTAGTGTTCTACCGCTTTCTTTTCCATTAACTTGTAAAGCGAGTTAAGACGCGCCGTTTCTTTTTGTAAAGCGGCCGCATTTTTAATGGTGGCTTTCGCGTTATCTAACGCGCGTTTGCGTTGTTCTTTGAGCAAGTCCAACGTCGCATTTTTCTCGTTTTCCAAGGCAGTTAAGCGTGCTTTTTCTTCGGCTTTAGTGAGTTTTTCTTTGCGCACAAACACACGCGTGCCCACTACTTTGCCGCTGGTGCCGGGCGGAACGCGCAAAGAGGCGTCCACCACGTCATCGGCTTTTTTACCGAAGATCACTTTTAAGAGCCGTTCTTCCGGCGTTAATTGTTGCTCGCCTTTCGGGGTCACTTTACCGACTAAAATATCGCCGGGTTCTACCACCGTGGCCGGTAACACAATACCGTCGTTGTCTAAGTGAGAAAGCGCATCGGAACCAATGTTGGGAATATCGCGGGTGATTTCTTCCGCACCCAATTTGGTGTTGCGCGCATCTAACGTAAATTCGTGCAAGTGAATAGAAGTAAACACGTCGTCTTTCACCAAACGGCTGGACACTAAAATAGCGTCTTCGTAGTTGTACCCTTCCCAACACATAAAGCCCACGAGCATATTGCGCCCTAAAGCCAAGTAGCCGTTATCCATAGACGGACCGTCGGCAATTACTTGACGGGCTTTGACGTTATCGCCCGCTTTTACAATCGGATGTTGGTTGATACAGGTATCCGAGTTGGAGCGTTTGAATTTGAGCAAGTTGTATACATCGGTAGAGCCGTCTTTGGCTTCTACGATAATTTGGTTAGCATCGGCAAATTGCACGCGCCCGTCGCGTTTGGCTACCATAGAAGTACCCGAGTCGCGCGCGACTTCGTGTTCAATGCCGGTACCTACATACGGAGCTTCCGGCATAAGTAGCGGCACGCCCTGACGTTGCATGTTACAACCCATCAAAGCACGGTTGGCGTCGTCGTGCTCTAAGAACGGAATGAGCGCGGCGGATACGCTGATCACCTGCAAGGGCGAGACGTCCATATAGTCTACGTTTTTCGGAGCTACCATCGGATAGTCCGAGCGCAAACGGCAAGATACCGTATCGGTATCAATAGTACCGTCTTTTTTAAGCGGCGTGTTGGCCTGCGCTACAAATTTATCGTCTTCACTATCGGCGGTTAAGTTTTCAATTTTATCCGTTACTTTCCCGTTGACGACTTTGCGGTACGGCGTTTCAATTAAACCGTATTTGTTTACTTTAGAATAGCACGCCAAAGAGGTAATTAACCCGATGTTCGGACCTTCCGGCGTTTCAATCGGGCAGACGCGGCCGTAGTGCGTATAGTGAACGTCGCGCACTTCAAACCCGGCGCGTTTGCGGTTTAAACCGCCCGGCCCTAACGCAGATAAACGGCGTTTGTGGGTCAATTCGCCTAGCGGGTTAATCTGATCCATAAACTGCGAGAGTTGGGACGTACCGAAGAATTTGCGAACAATCGCTTGCACCGGTTGCGCGTTGACTAATGCACGCGGCGTAAACGAAGTCAGTTCGCGGTTCATGCGGTCGCGCACGGTTTTGGCCATTTGGCTAAGCCCGATGCGAATTTGGTTTTCCAATAATTCGCCAATTCCGCGTACGCGGCGGTTGCCCAAGTGGTCAATATCGTCCACTTTAAAAGAGAAATCTTCGCCATATTCTTTTTGCGCTTCTTCTCCGGCGTTTAAGGCCAAGAGATATTTGACGGCTACAATCACGTCTTCCGGCGCGAGCGTGCGGCGGTTGTCGGACGGTTTTTGGAATTTTTTGAATTTGAATTTGCTGATCAAATCAAACATATTCGCAAATTTCTTGTTGATTTTGTAGCGGCCCACGAAACTCAAATCGTAGCGGCGGATATTATCAAATACTAAGTTGTTGAGGTAAGTTTCCGCTTGTTCTTTAACAACGAAATCTTGCCCTCTCATCTTTTTGTAAATTTCGGCTTGTGCCTCTGCCGCGGTGCGGATAGAATCTTTGCGGTGTTCCAAGGTGGCCAAAATACCGGGGTCATCTTGGCGGGGTTTACCGCAGATAACCTTAATGGTTTTGACTTTCTTTTCAATTAACGTTTTGAAAAGTTTATCATCAATCGGCAAGGCGGCTTTTTCATCTAAGTTCCACAACACTTCGCCGGTGGCCGGATCGTAGATATCGTCGGCGGCGTAGCGGCCGATAATAGAATCAATGTGAGAAGGTTTGACTTCAACATCTTCGCATTTATAGAAGGTTTGGATGATTTGTGCGTTAGTTTCCAAACCGCACGCGCGCAGGAAGGTGGTCGCGAGTACTTTTTTCTTGCGGTCAATGCGAACCCACAAGGCGTTCATAAGGTCAAACGAAAATTCAATCCACGCCCCGCGGTACGGAATAATACGCGCTACATAGAGGCGTTTACCGAAGGTGGACTGTTTCTTTTCTTCGTCTTCTTCAAAAATGATGCCCGGCGAGCGGTGCATCTGGCTGACAACGACGCGTTCGGCACCGTTAAATACGAAACAGCCGGCATCGGTCATTAAAGGCAAATCACAAAGGGTAACGTCTTGATCAGACGCTTCTTTCATTTTCCCGTTTTTCTGTTTTACATATAAACGCATCCACGCTTTTAACGGAGCGGAGTAGGTGCTATCACGCACGGTGGCCTCGGCCGGGGTGGCGTAACGGGGAGTTCCTAATTCATATTTTAAAAATTCTAAACGCATGCTTCCGTCGGGAGCTTCAATAGGAAATACGTCTTCAAAAGCGGCTTGCAAGCCTTTTAATTCCCGTTTGGAAGGGGCTACATCAAGTTGCAAAAAGTCCACAAAAGATTGCTTTTGCATATCCAACAAATCCGGTAACGGTAGTTTGGTGGAAATTTTGCCGAAATTGGTTTGTTTTTCAATCATTGCTTTTCTTCCTGAAATTTCAACGGGCGTTTTTTCTGCGCGCACTCGCATAAACGGCCTCGTTGTGATACCCTTAGGGGTACGTTATCCCAACCCCCGTAACGGGGATTGGGATATAATGCGTCAGTGAACTATTTGAGTTCAACGGTGCCGCCAGCTTCGGTGAGTTTCTTTTTGAGTTCTTCAGCTTCAGCTTTGGCAACGTTTTCTTTGACAGCTTTCGGGGCGCCTTCAACGAGGTCTTTGGCTTCTTTCAAGCCGAGGCCCGTGATTTCGCGCACTACTTTGATTACCGCGATTTTTTTGGCGGCATCAACAGCGGTCAACATGACGTTGAATTCATCTTTTTCTTCAGCGGCAGCACCGGCAGCCGGGGCAGCAGCGGCAGCTACGGCAACGGCCGGAGCAGCAGCTTTTACGCCGAATTTTTCTTCAATCGCTTTCACGAGTTCGGAGAGTTCCAACACGGTGAGTTCAGCGATAGCATTTACTAATTCATCTTTGGTCATTTTAGCCATTTTTATTTTTTCCTTTTGTCTAGAGTAGCGGCCTTCTATATAAACCGAGTTTATATCCGTACCTTTACCCCTTGCGGGACTACTACCGCTCTTGGCGGGTTTAGATTTTACCGGGCATCAGTTGGCACTAAGCCAACTGATACCTTGTTGCGTTATTTTTGCTTGTCTTGCAAAGCTTTGATAACGTAGGCAAAATCCCGTATCGGAGCTTGCAATACTTGCGCCGATTGGGCAACCGCGCTGTACAGCGCGCCGGCCAACTTGGACAAGTTTTCTTCTTTCGTACCGATGGTAGCGAGTTGTTTAACTTGGTTTTCGTTGTACCAGACCCCGTCGGAATAGCAAGCACGCAGCTTCAAAGCCGCATTCTTCTTCTGAAAATCAACCAACGCTTTGGCCACGGCGGCGATATCGCCACCTACGGCAATAGCGGTCGGCCCTTGAAAGAGCTTTGTGTCGGCTCCTTCAATTTTGGCTTGGTTGATAGCATGTTCCACAATGGCGTTGCGTTCTACGCGGAATTTGGCTCCCGCGGGCGTTAACGCGCGGCGCACTTCTTCCATTTCGGTAAATTTCAGACCTTGATAGGCCGTGAAAAATACAGTGCCGCCGGTGGTAATTTCAGAAGCTAAGTCTTGCGACTTTTGTTTCTTTTGGTCTTTTGTCAGGTTCATTTTATTGCCTGTTTTTTAACTGAGAAATACTGCCTGTTTTCTCACTTTTAGAGCGAGAAAACGACAGCCACAGATCCCCCTCTCCTCCGTTTTCACGTCGGGGGGAATCATGGTTCTCGTTAAATCTGATAACTAACTTCTATTTTATTTTATCAATAAAAGTTGCCAATTGCAAACATTTTTGCAAACGTCTTATCCGCAACTCTTATAATTATTATAACAAAAACAAGTTTGGGGCGCAAGCCCACGCAAGGGGCCTACGTTATATGCTACAATGTACGTATGAAATCCACGAGTGAAAATGTGCAAAATACGCAAGCGCCGTTGCCGGAAAATTTTGTAGTCAATTTGCCGGACACGTTTGCCAACGGCGGCGAAATTATCCATAACGCGCGTAACCAAATTCGCGTGTTTGATGTTAATAATCATAAAATCAACGTGAAGAAATTCTGTATCCCGCCGATCGTCAACCGTATTTTGTACTCGCTCGGCTGGCGCACACCGAAAGCTGTTTCCACGTATAAAAACGCACAAGAAATTTTAAAGCGCGGTTTTCACACGCCCGCCCCGTACGGCTACCGTATTGAACGCAAAGGCGGGCTGATTAACTTTTCGTATTTTGTGAGTGAACAAGTAGAAAACATGCGTCCGGTGCGCGACACGCAAAACGATCCCGCGCTGATTAACGCGCTTGCAAAGTACACCGCCGATATGCACGCCAAGGGACTTTGGCATAAAGATTTTACACCGGGGAACATCTTGTACCGGGTAGAAAACGGAAAACATATTTTTTCGCTCGTGGATATCAACCGTTTTAAATTCTTTGACGGGCCGGTGCCAAAAAACATCATCAAGCAAAACTTAATTCAACCGTTTTACGACGATAAAAACTTGCGCACTTTTGTAGAAGAATATGCCCGCATTACGGGGTGGCGCGGCGATTTAGTAAAAGAAGTACTACGCCGCAAACACATCCGCAACGCGTATGACAAATTCAAACACGATTTGAAAAAACTGCCCGGCGCGTATATTTTCTTAAATAAGCCGTTTGAAAAACAGAAGTAAAATTTGCCCGTCTTTAAATTCTGCTAATTACGACGATGTTTAACCCCTAAAACATCGTCGTAATTTTAATCAACCAAAAATTTCTCCTTGACAAATCAAAAAAAAAAACGATAATAAAGAGACGAAAAAATAAAAGGAGAAACTACATGAAACACAAACAAGCATTTACGTTAATAGAATTATTGGTGGTCGTGTTGATTATCGGTATTTTGGCGGCGGTGGCTCTGCCGCAGTATCAAAAAGCGGTTTGGAAAAGCCGGTATGCCACCGTGAAAGCCATGGTCAATGCTTTAGCCGACGCCGAAGAATCCTATTATTTGGCTAATGGGGAATATACTACGGATTTTGATGCCTTGAGTGTAGAGTTACCGGGATGCACTAATTCTTCTTGTCAATTTCCGTGGGGTTTCTGCCGACGGAATCTTTCAGAAACCTATACTTCCTACGTGGAATGTGTGTTACGTAAAGACGGACAGTATTTTATAGGTTATCAACGCAATTTCAATTTTAGTGTCAGATACCCGGCACAAACGTATTGTTATGACTACGTGAAAACAGGCTTAGGGCCAAAAATCTGTCAAAGTGAAACCGGGAGGAGCACGCCTGATATTAGCGGTATTACTCACGGTTATTCTTATCCTTAAACTTTTCCCCCGCTCGTCATCCCGCAGTGTCTCTATGCGGGATATAGCGGGGGACAATATATATTTTATGCTAAAATAACCGTATGGGATATGTCTACATACTGACCACAAAAAACAACAAAATGCTCTATATCGGAGTTACAAATAATTTGCTACGACGTGTGTATGAACACAAACAAGGTTTTGTGGAAGGTTTTACTAAAAAATTTCATATTAAAAAATTAGTCTATTATGAGCAATACAATTCCATTCAAAACGCCATACAACGAGAAAAAGTATTGAAAGAATGGAATCGTGCCTGGAAAGAACATTTAATAAATTCTTTTAATCCCTCGTGGCACGATCTTTATGAGGAAATAGCACCCTCATTTTTATAAAAACAACCCTTTTATCTATATCCCGCATTTGCCTGTCCACTAAAAAGATGAAGGAACGAAGAAATTAAATACGCTCTCTTTTATATCCCGCATAGAGACACTGCGGGATGACGAAAAGAGAGCGTAAGCGAAAGTTAACAAGGCCGTTCAATAAAGACTAACACAATAGAAGTTCTACCCGGTTTTCAGTTTTGCGCCTAGGCAAGGCCGTAAGTCGCGCGCCGCGTACGTCTGCAAGACAACGCGAAGCGTTGCAGGTACGCAAGCAAGAGTCGGCCTTGGATAGGCCAAAAATGGAAACTGAAAGATTGCAAGATAAACTTTTACTCATTAAAAAAGGAGTCCTGTAAAAAGGACTCCTTTATTTAATGAGTAAAGGCCTTGATGAGACCGACATCGATCTACTCTCTCAGCACCGAATTGGGTGCCAATACCATCGACCCTTACGAGCTTAACTGCCGTGTTCGGAATGGGAACGGGTGTGACCTCGTCGGAATAAATATCAGTCTCATCAAAGCCTCTATGTTAAAAGAACAAATGGGAAGGAACCGTCGCTACAACAATTCCTTTCTCGCTAGAATCTTGCTCGCCGTTTACTAGACGGGTCATCGCGGACTTCTAACGTCAGATAACTAGAAAAGGGGTCTTCTGGGTAGTTAATCTACCAGGGAAACCTTATCTTGAGGCGGGTTTCACGCTTATATGCTTTCAGCGTTTATCCCTACCGAACACCGCTAATCAGCTATGCCTGTTTACAGACAACTGATATACAGGAGGTTCGTTCATCCAGGCCCTCTCGTACTATGGACAACTCCTCTCAAGTTTCCTGCGCATACAACAGATAGAGACCGTACTGTCTCACGACGTACTGAACCCAGCTCACGTACCACTTTAATGGGCGAACAGCCCAACCCTTCCCACCTGCTTCAGCGGGAGGATGTGATGAGCCGACATCGAGGTGCCAAACCGAGCCGTCGATGTGAACTCTTGGGCCCGATCAGCCTGTTATCCCCAGGGTAGCTTTTGTCCGTTGAGCGATGGCCCTCCCACGAGGGACCACCGGATCACTAAGTCCTGCTTTCGCACCTGTTCGGACCGTCGTCCTCACAGTCAAGCTCCTTTCTACCTTTGCGCTCAATGGCCGATTTCTATACGGCCTGAAGGAACCTTAGAACGCCTCCGTTACTCTTTAGGAGGCGACCGCCCCAGTCAAACTGCCCACCTGCCACTGTCCCCAACCCGGATTCACGGGTAATAGGTTAGAATCACAATCCACAAAAGCTGGTATTTCACTGTTGTCTCCGCACCCTCCTCAAAGGATGTTTCAAAGACTCCCAGCTATACTACGTATTGTAAACCGTAAGTCAATAACAAGCTACAGTAAAGCTCCATAGGGTCTTTTCGTCTTGTTGCATGCATCAAGCGTCTTCACTTGAACCACAATTTCGCCGAGCCCACCGTCGAGACAGCGGCTTCTTTGTTATGCCATTCGTGCAGGTCGGAACTTACCCGACAAGGAATTTCGCTACCTTAGGACGGTTATAGTTACCGCCGCCGTTTACCGGGGCTTAAGTTCGCAGCTTCGCCTTGCGGCTAACCACTCCCCTTGACCTTCCGGCACCGGGCAGGCATCAGGCCCTATACATCATCTTGAGATTTCAGCAGAGCCCTAAGTTTTTGTTAAACAGTCACGAAGCCCAATTCACTGCGACCCTTTCCCAATGTATTGCTACACCAGTACTTGGGCACTCCTTCTTCCGAAGTTACGGAGCTAGTTTGCCTAGTTCCTTGACGATGGTTATCTCGCGCGCCTTAGGATTTTCACCCCATCCACCTGTGTCGGTTTACGGTACGGTTATGATAAGAACTCCCTACGAAGTTTTTCTAGGCAGCGTGATTGGCCCCCTTTGTAATCTTGCGATCACTCGTCTCGGCTTTCGACTTAGCCTCCGGACGGATTTGCCTATCCGAAGATGTCTACGACCTTTCATTGACATATAGCCAACGGGGTTACTCTCCTGCGTCCCTCCCTAGGTTATGACGCGCTTATCATAGTTCCGGAATATTAACCGGATGTCCTTCGCCTACGCCTTTCGGCCTGAGCTTAGGCCCGACTGACCCTGAGCCGACGAACGTTGCTCAAGGAAACCTTAGATTTTCGGCGGGAAGGATTCTCACCTTCCTTGTCGCTACTCATTCCAGCATTCTCACTTCTTGGCGCTCCAGCACTCCTTACGGTATACCTTCGCAGCTGCCAAGAACGCTCCCCTACCACTACATAAAGGCGAACCTCTATGCAATCCGTAATTTCGGTAGTATGCTTAGCCCCGAGTCATCTTCGGCGCAGATTCACTCGACTAGTGAGCTATTACGCACTCTTCAAAGGATGGCTGCTTCTAAGCCAACCTCCTAGCTGTTTAAGTAAATCCACATCCTTTACCACTTAGCATACATTTTGGGACCTAAATTGACGGTCTGGGCTGTTTCCCTCTCGCACGTGAAGCTTATCCCTCACGAACTGACTGCTGAAATATACGCCGAGGTATTCAGAGTTTGACAGACATCGGAAGGAGGGTCGCTCCCCCTAAATCTACCAGTGCTTTACCCCCTCGGGTTAAATTTCAACGCTAGCCCTAAAGCTATTTCGGGGAGAACCAGCTATCACCAAGTTCGATTGGCCTTTCACCCCTAACCCCACCTCATGTAGAAACTTTTCAACGTTTAACACTCCGGCCCTCCATTCACTGTTACGCGAACTTCAGCCTGGACAGGGTTAGATCACTTGGCTTCGGGTCTAATATGACGAACTAATCGCCCTATTCGGGCTCGCTTTCACTACGGCTGCGGACTTTGTCAGCCCTTAACCTTGCTCGGCACATTAACTCGCTGGATCATTCTTCAACAGGCACACTGTCGCACATTCCCTTGCGGGCATAGTGCTACAATAGCTTGTAGATGTACGGTTTCAGGTTCTATTTCACTCCCCTCTCGGGGTTCTTTTCGCCTTTCCCTCGCGGTACTGGTTCACTATCGGTTGCCAGAGAGTATTTAGCCTTGGAGAGTGGTCTCCCC
>ONAM01000010.1 GCA_900315795.1 Candidatus Avelusimicrobium caledoniensis | reverse complement strand
AGCGAAGCGAGTTTATAAATTTTCCCGATTTGTCTGCTTTTTGTGGTGCCCAGGGGCGGCATTCTTTTGCGAGCTTTTCTGATGTCAGAAAAGCGGAGAGGGGCTTGACATCGTTTTTTTTTTTGCTACATTTTATTGAATGATAAAAAGGAGGTTGTATGAAAAACAAACAAGCATTTACGCTTATTGAGCTGTTGGTTGTAGTTTTAATCATCGGTATTTTAGCGGCGGTGGCGTTGCCGCAATATCAAAAGGCGGTGTGGAAAAGCCGTTATGTGCAAGCTAAAACCATGGGCGAAAATTTAGCTCAAGCGGAAGAAATTTATTATTTGGCTAACGGCGCATATACAGCAGATGTTAGCGCATTAAGCATAGATGTTCCGGCTAAAAACTGTGATCCTAACGACGGAATTTGTTCTTTCTCGTGGGGAAAGTGTATTTTGTTGAATTCGTCTCCTTTTGTGCGGTGCTATGTATATAAAAACGGAGCATATTATTTGGAATATGAGCGCTGGTTGGAGCACAGTTCGTATCCCAATTTAAAGATATGTGCGGCTTTTTCTACAAACGCAAGTAATACAAGCAATCAAGTTTGCAAAGCGGAAACGGGGCGGTCTTCTCCGACTTCACCGCAGGATACCAGATGGCTTTGGCACTATTAAAACAGCTCGCCCCGAAGAAGAATCTTCGGGGCGGGATATTTTATTTCTTTTTCTGCAAGTCTTTTAGCCGTTTTTGGGAAAACGGCTCTCCCTGTTTGGCGGCTTTGAGATAATATTTGATAGCTTGTTGTTCGTCTTTTTCCGTACCGCTGCCGTGGGAGTAAAAATCGCCCACTAACGTGGCGGCAATGGGGCTATGTTCGTCGGCGGCGGCTTTCATCAATTCAAATGCTTTTTGCTCGTCTTTTTCCGTGCCGATACCTTGCAAATAGCAAATAGCCAAATTGACCCGCGCCTCAAAATCACCTGTCTCGGCGGCGGTTTTGTACCATTTAAAAGCCGTTCGCGGATTTTTTTTGCACCCTTTCCCGGCGTTGTACAGCCCGGCCAAAGCAACCATGGCGCGTACATGGCCGTTGTTAGCGGCCGTTTCAAACCAACTAAACGCTTGTTCTAAGTGATTTTCCGATTTTTTATCCGCATAAAAAATCAGGCCTAATTGGTATTGGGCTTTGGGGTCGTTGTTGGCAGCTTTTTTTAATAATTTTTGCACGGGTTTGGTGGCGTATTTGTGCAAGAAAAACCACGCCAAAGCCAGCGCAAAAATAGCAGTAATTCCGATACGGGTTTCAATAATTTCCATAATTTTTATTTTTGTTGTACCAATTTTCGGTTTTCTAACTGATAAACCGTGTCGGCATATTCCGTGGCGTGGGTGTCGTGCGTGACCATCACAATCGTTAACCCCTGCTCGCGGCTCATGCGGGAAAAATCTTCAAACACTTGTATTTTTCGTGCGGCATCTAAATTGCCGGTCGGCTCATCGGCCAGTAACAAAGGCGGTTTGTTGCGTAGCGCGCGTGCGATACTGGCGCGTTGCTTTTCCCCACCGGATAAATCAGCCGGCAATTTATGGCTCATCACACCCAGCCCGAATTTTTCCAACAATTCTTGTGCTTTTTTAAGGTTGGGTTTGCCGCAAAGGCGGGCGGGCATGTCCACGTTTTCGGCCAGGGAAAATTCCGGCAATAAGCCGTCAAATTGAAATACAAACCCTATTTTTTTAAGGCGAAATTTAGACCGCGCCGACTCGCTTTTTAAAGCGGTAATTTCCGCACCGTCCACAAAGATTTTGCCGCTTGTGGGTTTGTCTAACATGGCAATTAAATTTAGCAGCGTGCTTTTGCCCGAGCCGCTGGGGCCGAGCAACACGGTAAATTTTCCGCGCGGCAACGTAAGCGACACGTCTTCTAAGACGCACAGATTTTCTTGGCCTTGGCCGTAGATTTTAGTAACGTGTTCCAGTTTAATCATACATCACCCGTAGCGGATCGCGTCCGTGGGATGCACGCGCGACGCTTTCACCGCCGGATATAACCCGGCTACAAAACAAATTAAATAACTTCCGCCCACTACGGCTACAATGTCTAACCATTGCATGCGCACGGGCACTTTGGTCAAATAATAAATATCGCCGGGGAGCTCTACAATGTTAAAAGTGGCAATGATCCAACATAATAAGCACGCCAGTAACAGCCCGAGCACAATGCCCAGCGTAGCAATAACCATGGCTTCCCAAATGAAAATTTTTTGAATATGCGCCGGACCTGCCCCCATAGCACGCAAAATGCCGATATCGCGCAGTTTTTCTGTGCCGAGTAAAATTAAATTGCTTGCAATATTTAAAGACGCTACACCGATGATGAGGAACAAAATAATAAACATCATGGTTTTTTCCAATTTAAGTGCGGCGTAGAGCGTGCTGTTCATCTGGGCGAATGTTTTGACGGAATAATCGTACCCTACAATCTCTTGAATTTGTCGGGCGGCTTCGTCGGCGGTGTTAATGTTTTTAAGCTTAACGGCAATGCCGGTTACGCCGTTTTTAAGACCTAAAAATTCGCTGGCGTGCGGCAAAAGGGTATAGGCAATCGTATTATCAAATTCGTAATATCCGGTGCGGAGTAGTCCGCTTACGCGAAATTTTTTCATCCGCGGGAACATGCCCGCGCCCGTAGCAATAGACTGGGGGGAAATGAGCACCACATCGTCGTTAATGTCTAACCCCAAATTATCAGCCAGTTCCGTTCCCAGCACGAGTGGCGGCGGTGCGTCTTTATCCCAGTTGGGCGTAAAAGTTCCCTCGGTAACGGACGAGGTCAGTGTGTTGATATCTTTTTCTTGTTCGGGGTCTAACCCGCGTACGATGAGCCCTAAACTTTGGCCCGCATACGTGATAATGCCTTGTCCGTAAATGTGCGGCGCGGCGGCGGCCACGAGCGGGTTTTGACGCACGGCGGCGATTTTTTCTTTATACGTATCGGGGCTCATGCGCCCGAAGACAAGGATATGGCTTTGTGCGCCGATGATTTTATCTTTAATATCGGTTTGAAAACCGTTCATTACCGACAAGGTTGTGATCAGCGCCGCCACACCCACGGACACGCCCGCCACGCCGATAAGCGTGGTGATAAACGCAAATAAACCTTGGCGGCGCGTGAGATAGCGCGTAGCGACAAACCGTTCAAAATTCATAAAAGTATTGTACTAAATAATGACGTCAAACAGCGTGACGGACCCTGACCGGAATGTTTTTTGTTTGTTTGAAAAATAAACCTTGACATCGTTTTTTTTTTTGCTACATTCTATTTAATGATAAAAAGGAGGTTGTATGAAAAACAAACAAGCATTTACGCTTATTGAATTATTAGTAGTAGTGTTAATTATCGGTATTTTGGCGGCGGTGGCGTTGCCTAAGTACGAAATGGCTGTTATGCGTAGCCGTTACGGTACGTTAAAGGCCAATGTGCGGGCGTTATACGAAGCGGAAGAAATGTATCGTATGGCAAACGGAGTTTATACTTCGGATATGGAATCGCTTGCCGTAGATTTGGCGGGATGTACGCTTTCAAATGATAAAAAAACTTGCACCTATCCTTGGGGTCGTTGTATTACAGATGCTACCAACGGACGTGTATCTTGCGAAAATACACAAACCTTACAAAACGGATATGCGATGTATTTGGGAGTGGGAGCCAATAACCCAACTTGGGGCGTCAATTGTTGGGCCTTTTCCACGAATAAAACCGATAAATATAACCAATTATGTAAAAAAGAAGGGGGTGTTTTCAAAGCTACGGGTGGTTGTACGGTAGCTTCGGGCAGTTGTCAAATTTATAAAATTTCCGGTGCTTTATAATTAAAAGTCCCGCCATGGTGGCGGGACTTTTTAAACGCAAAGAAAAACTACTATTTTTCTTCTTCTAACTTTTTAAGCGTGGGGAACAAGATAATCTCGCGGATAGAATCTTGCCCGGTCAGCATCATAATAATACGGTCAATGCCGATACCCATACCACCCGTCGGCGGCATACCGCTTTCAAGGGCCTCAATATAATCAGCGTCTAAAATATCGGCGTTTTCGGCATCTTCGCCTTTGGCGATGGCCTTGGCGGCGGCTTGGTCTTTTAAGCGTTGGAGTTGGTCGGCCGGATCATTTAACTCGGTATAGGCGTTGCCGAGTTCTTGTCCGTTTACAAATACTTCAAAACGCTCCACCAGTTCCGGATCGCCGGGTTTGGTTTTGGCAAACGGGCTGACGGCGGTGGGGTAATCTAACGCAATCACCGGGTTGTGGTAATCGGCGAGGAGTTTGCCTTCAAAGAGTTCGTCAAAAATCGCGGAGTCGCTGTCGTTAGCGGTAAATTTGACGCCTTGTTCGCGCGCGACTTCTTCCAATTTTTCGCGGTTGAATTGGCGGCCGTTTAATACTTCGTGGATATCACGCCCGAATTTTTCTTGCCACGCTTGCGGGATATACAAACGTTTAAACGGCGGGCGCAAATCTACATCATAGCCGCGGAAATGGATTTGTTCTACGCCGATCGCTTTGGCGGCGTTACCCAAAATTTCATCAAACAAATCCGCCATGGTGTTTACATCGCCATACGCTTGGTACAGTTCCATCATGGTAAATTCGGGGTTGTGCGTGGTGTCAATGCCTTCGTTTCTGAACATGTGCCCGATTTCGTAAATCTTATCTAGCCCGCCCACAATCAAGCGTTTGTGGTGAAGTTCTAGCGCAATACGCATGTAAAGCGGCATTTTTAAGGCGTTGTGATACGTCTCAAACGGACGGGCAATCGCACCGCCGGATGACGGGTTTAAAATCGGCGTTTCTACTTCCAAGAAACCTTTTTCATCCAACGTTTTGCGGATAGAAGAAATGATTTTGGCGCGTTTAACAAAAATTTCTTTTACTTCTTCATTGGCAATTAAATCTAAATGGCGTTTGCGGAAGCGCACTTCGGTGTCTTGCAGACCGTGGTATTTTTCCGGCATGGGACGGATCGCTTTGGAAAGCAACGTTAAAGATGTAACTTTAATGGTTTTTTCGCCGGTTTTCGTTACAAACACGTGACCTTTGACGGAAATAAAATCGCCCACCGCAATATGTTTTTTGAAGAATTGGTACGGCTCGTCGCCCAGTTGGTCTTTGGCAATGTAGAGTTGCACGCGGCCCGAAAAATCGCGCAAGTGCGCAAAGGCGGCCTTGCCCATTAAGCGCAACTGAATGACGCGTCCGGCGGTGGCGACCTCGGCATTTTCTTCGGAGTTTTTAGCACCTAAACAGGAAATTGTTTTTTCACAGCGGTTGGGATACGGAGTAACGCCCATGTTGCGGATTTCGTCCACTTCGGCGTAGCGTTCTTTGATAATTTCGTCTAACGAATTGTTGTGTTGCGTGTTTTCAGCCATACAAAAAAACCTCTTTTAGATAAGTAATTAATTATATTCTATCAAATTCCCGTAGGCCCGCGCCGAAAAAGTGCTACAATAAACGTATGAATAAAAATTTTATGATATTTGTGGCTGCGGCCCTTATTTTATTTGGCGGAGGATTTTTCTACCGCTACAAAACCAACGCCGCCGACGAACGCGGCGCGACGAAACTCATGCGCTCTTTTGAACAAGAAACCGACCAACAAAAAACGTTGCGTCTGATTCGCCATACTGATAATTTAAACGAACGCGATAAATCGGGCCGGACGGCTTTGTTTTATGCGGTACAACACAAGGCCGAGCCGGAAATGATACATCATCTGCTCCGTATGGGGGCGGATACGTCCGTAACGGACGCAACCGGACAAACCGTGTTAATGGTAGCCGCACGGTATAATAATTCAGAGCGCGTGCTTGGGCAACTTTTGCTAGCGGGTGCGCCCGTAAACTCGGCCGACCGCGACGGATATACCGCTCTGATGTACGCGGCCCGGTATAGTACACCGGGCATAGTCAAGAAATTAGTACGCTACGGAGCCGACCCGGATATCAAATCGCCCGACGGCCAAAATGCGGTAGCGTTACTGGCTGAAAACAAAAATTTTTCGGATAGCGAAAAAGAAGATTTTGCCCTTGCCTTTAAAGTGCTTTCCATTATCGGCCCGCATATGCGCGAGTTTGACAATACCGGCCAGAAACAGATTAAATAATGTGTGCGAGTTGCCTCGGGTTTATCCCCGGGGCTTTTTTTCGTCTGATAAACAAAGCAACATAGCTAAAACAGTGTGGCTACAATTAAGTGGAAGTTGCCTCTCCATTTCGCCCGGGCCCGGAATCCTAACGCAACACCAAGCAGTTGGTGTTGCTGTCCCTAAAATTTAAAAACCTGCCAAAAGGCAGGTTTTCAAATTTTCCGGGACGTAAAAATGGATTCGGCCACAAGTCGCCTTACTGACGTGCGGCGCTCGCGGCCCCGCCTCGCCATCCTCGCCTTTCGTCCACGCAGCGCGTGAACTCAAACTCGGATAAGGCTCCGGCTTTCGAATCCTAGCCGAAGGCAAAGCAGTTTGCCTTCTTCCCATAAAAATTTAAGACCTCGCAGAAGCGAGGCCTAAATTTTTCCGGGACTAGGATTCGAACCTAGAATTAATGCTCCAGAGGCACCCGTGTTACCATTACACCATCCCGGAGTGATAATTATATTTTAGCACATTTTATCTTACGCACACAATTTGCAACGAGCACAGCGGAAATTTTGTTATAATAAATATACGTCGCGCCTATAGCTCAATTGGTTAGAGCAACCGACTCATAATCGGTGGGTTCCAGGTTCAAGTCCTGGTGGGCGCAGATTTAAGGGGTCGCTTTTAAGCGGCCCTTTATTTTTTCTTCGTCGGAGAATGATAAAAAATTTGTGCGAAAACGGTCCAAAATTCGGTTCAACTCCGCTCTGAAAAATTAAAATTGGTACTTCCGACGAGAACTTTCGCAAAGTTAGCAACGTTAAGCATAGAGAACTATGCAAACGATGGCCACTTTTTGGTCACTATAATGGGCACCATTTCATCGCCCTGACGTAATGTTAGATTCTATAAATAGGTGTGCCACTTTTCATACCTTTGGTCACACATAAACCGCTCAATTAAAGCAAAATATTTTATAATGAAAATATCTCTAATTATTTTGGAGGATAAGATTTATAAAGCCCTAAGTGGGCTTGATTACAATTAGAACTGTTTTTGGTTGTCTATTATAGACATCACTGTTGCTTATGCAACGGAGAAGCCAAACCGAAAACGGTCGCTATGGCTAATAGAAACGGCCTTATAACCCGTCTCTATTGGCAGTAATCCTGCACTTGATTTGATATCAAGCAGGTAGGCGACTGTTATTTGTGTGATTGGCTTCTCACAAATGGCGGTCGTCTTTTGTTTTATACAAATACGATCCAGAAAAAATTGAACATATAAATTAAAACTCAATTGGGAGAGAAAAAATGAAAAGGAATCTAGTTGGATGTGGCATGGTAGTTAGTTTATGTTTCTTATTGGGATGTAACGCAGCATATCGTCATCCAGATAGTTACATAAAGATCATGAATAAAAATATAGATAGTTTAGATCAAGAAATACTTTCTAATTTGCCGACAATAGATGAAGATTGTAAAAAAATTGCGGAATTATTATCGAGTGTTAAAAATCCTTTACAAGCTTTATCACAAAAACAAATCCCCACCGATAAAAGTTCCGAACGAGCATATCAATTTTGGAAACAAACTAAACAGTGCGCTCAATCCTATGAAAAAATCGTCACATTCGTTGGCAAAGGGCAAGACATTCCTTCAGATAAAGTGTCTCAACATGTCAGGGAATGGAGTTGGCAATTAAGACAGAATTCTTTGAAAAAAGGAGTGCTGGATTTTCTCGACGCCATCGCTAGAAGCCCCAATCCTTATGGTAACACCCCAGACATTTCTGCTGAAGAATTGACCAACATTTCGGAAGAAGTATCAGATTACTACCGCCGACACTTTGAAACTACTTATCCGAATAAAGTAGCTGATATTAAAGATGCGCAAAAATATCAACCCATCCTGGACTCTGCAGCTTCCACAATATATAGCCATTTTTATCAATTAGATAGAAAATTATTTGAAAAGCGCACCGGAGGAAAACATCTTTGCGAACAAGATGTGTGTTCATTCATTTCTGGCCATTCACATTTTCCACCAAATGAAAGTTGTATTTACCCCAATGGGGGTTGGTATAGAGAGGCCTCTGGAGCCCTATCATCAAATCATCTCGGTACACTCTTTGGCAGTGCGCATAACGAGATTAGTTTACACTTTGATATGAATAAATTGATTTTTGTATACGGTAAAAAGCCTTATGCTTCCGGCCAATCACTCGAAGGTGCATATTATATTTATACGGGTATTTATAACTATAAAACTGTTATGGGTAGCATGAACTCAGTTCATTCTTTCAAAGAGATTGATATGCGTAAAAAAGGTAAGGACTTATATTTTTACGATGTGCCTAAATATATGAAAGAATAATTTTAGGGGGGATAGCTATGCAAATGGAAAAAGCTGCGTTCCTGTGCGCGACAACAAAATCCTGCCCAAATGGGAAACACAAATGGGAAAAAGGATATCACTTTGGCGCAGATACTGGAGATTATGTCTGTACTATTTGTGGCACAACTGTTTGTGGAGAAGATCTAAAACAATAAAATTACCAATAATCTGCTTAAAAGTTGACCCAAGGTAACTGTAAGAAATAGGGCACTATTTTGGTCGCTCCCACCGTCGGTGGAATCCCTCTTGGTGGGCGCAGAAATTTAACCCCACCCTTGCGGTGGGGTTGAATTTTTATGCCCAAGCAAGTCAACTGCTTTATTTATACCGTAGGATTTAATTTAGTCCATGGGATAGCCGGTACATGCTCCGACGTAACTACAAGAACCGCTAGAAAGCGATCCCCCATTATAAAAACTTTTGCATATTGCTGTTGCCAAAGAATCTGTATTTCCTGCGTAACAATAAAACCCTTTAGTAGATCCGCCATAATGTTGAAAGAAATAATCTAGGACAATAAGGCCTTTAGAAGCAGCAGCAGGATTGACTATGGAAGAAAGAAATCCGTTTTCCAGCGCTGCCGTAGAAATTGACGCCCCATTTGACAGCACCAGCCACCCATTCACCGAGGTACTACCCGGCGGTAATTCCACATCCAACTCATCCCAAGCACCATATTGGCCATTGGCTAGATAATAGACTTCTTCGGCATTGGCAATGGTTCGCAACAGCGGCATGAGCGTAGCAATTTTGGACTTTATTACTGCTTTTTGATACTGCGGCAACGCCACCGCCGCTAAAATGCCGATGATTAACACCACCACTAATAATTCAATGAGCGTAAATGCTTGTTTGTTTTTCATGTTGTTGGCTCCTTTGTTGTTTTTTACTGTCCCTTTATTATCGTTTTTTTTTTTGATCTGTCAAGTGTTTTTATTAGGGACGCTTACACTAGGTGCTCTGTGTACTTTTTTGCTACAATGTAGCTGACGGGGCATGGCTCAAGTGGTAGAGCGCCCGCTTTGGGAGCGGGAGGCTCCCGGTTCAAGTCCGGGTGCCCCGATTTTTATGATTGGCACTACGGACTCTTCATCTGTTTTTAATAAAATTCACACCTCTGCCGATGTGGAAAGTTACACATCGGTAGACGGTATCCGCGCCGCCATTTCGTATCCGCAAAAAGCTCCGTTTGAATTTTCTTCGCTTGTTTTATCGGCCAATTTGGGCGTTTTCTTTGACGGTTGTGTGTTGTTAGAAGTGCAAGTAAGTCCCAACGGCAAACGTTGGAGTCCGTTTTTCAAATTAGGGCTTGTGTCGGAAACATTTCAGCAAAGTTTCCCCGATCAAGCTAACGAATGGGGTATCGTAAAAATAGACGAATTAGTACTTGTTAAACCCATGCGTTATTATCGGTTACGGGTGCGGATGGAAGGAGAAGTTCCGCTTTTATCTATCGGAACGAGCGGGGTGCGTGATCCGTTTAAATACGATGAAGAAAAGGCAACCCGTCTGCCGTCCGGGGCGTTTTCGGCCAAGGTATGGCCGATTTCCCAAAAAGAGCAAGATTTGCCGGATAAAATGCGTATTTGCAGCCCTACGGCACTTTGTATGGCTTTGAGCGCGTTAGGCCGTCCGATTGTGCTTAGCAAAGTGTTGCAAAATGTATATGACCCGGCGGCGGATATTTTCGGTAACTGGTTTTTTAATACGGCGTATGCGTCGCAACAAGGGTTAGATGTACATTTCTGGCGGTTTAGTTCGCTTAGTGAGTTGGAAAAATACTGTACCCCCAACGCACTGATTGTGGCCAGTATTGCCTACGGCGAAAATGAACTTCCCAATGCGGTCCAAAGCCAGACCGAGGGGCATTTAGTGCTTATTTGCGGCTACCGCGAAGGGAAAGTGTTAGTGGCCGACCCGGCCGGCCAGACCGTTGCGCACGTGTTGCGCGAGTATGATGCTAAACCTTTTGCGCGTGCGTGGCTCAATAACAAAAAAGGGGCGGCGTACATTTTGAGGAGACGATGAAAAAATTATTATTTTTATTAAGTGCAGTTTTACTGCTTGGCGCGTGCGCCAAACAAACCGCGTCCGATACGCTGATCGTGGCGCATAAAGGCGAAATGGAGTCCTTAGATCCCGTTTATTCCTACGACGGCGTTACACACGGAATGCTGATCAACGTCTATGATACGCTACTTAAATTTAACGGCAGTTCGCTAACAGAACTACTGCCCTCGCTCGCTACCCAAGTGCCTACCAAAGAAAACGGACTCATTTCGCAAGACGGCCGCACGTATACGTTCCCGATCCGGCAAGGGGTAAAATTTCACGACGGGCGCGATTTAACACCCGAAGATGTACGCTATTCTATTTTGCGTTTTTTACTTTCCGATATCTCCGGCGGTCCGTCCAGTTTGCTCTTAGAGCCGGTTTTAGGCGTTTCTTCTACCCGCAACGATAAAGGCGAAATTATCATTAACTACCAAGACGCCGCCAACGCCGTGCGCGTGGACGGAAATAACGTGGTCATCACGCTCAAACGCCCGTTTGCGCCGTTTTTATATATTTTGGCGCGGTGGGGATACGTAATGAGTAAATCGTGGGCGGTAGAACAAGGTGCGTGGGACGGCCGTGAAGAAACGTG
This sequence comes from Candidatus Avelusimicrobium caledoniensis, assembly GCA_900315795.1. Lineage (GTDB taxonomy): Bacteria > Elusimicrobiota > Elusimicrobia > Elusimicrobiales > Elusimicrobiaceae > Avelusimicrobium > Avelusimicrobium caledoniense. The sequence goes on along the minus strand of ONAM01000010.1, from coordinate 67,092 downwards.
GAAACAATTTAATAACTTTGCCAAAGACAATGACCCTCTTTTTGATAAAACCAACGGCACGGGGCCGTTTCAAGTAGCCCGGTGGGATGTTGCCGCCAAACGCTTGACGTTAACCGCCAACGAAAATTATTTTGAGGGTGCGCCGAAACTCAAAACCATTTTGATGATGACCGTGGACGAAGCAAGCACGTTGCGCTTGATGTTGGAATCCGGCGATGCGGATGTGGCAGAGCTGTCGCCCAAGTTTATCTCGCAACTCAAAGACAGCACCACCATTGATTTGTATGACAATTTGCCGCGTTTGCGCACCGATCCGGTGATTTTCTTTACGCTTGATATTAACATGGAAGCCAACCCTGATGTGGGGTCCGGTAAATTGGACGGGCAAGGCATCCCGGCTGATTTCTTTAGTGATAAGGACCTTCGCAAAGGTTTTGAATATGCGTTTGATTATGAGGCATTTTTAAACGAGTCCATGGAGGGCCGCGCGGAAATGGCACTCGGGCCGGCTCCGGCGGGACTTGTTAAATATGATAACGATTTTAAACACTACACGTTTGATTTGAAAAAAGCCGAAGAACACTTCAAAAAAGCGTGGGGCGGCCAAGTGTGGGAAAAAGGATTTAAATTTACCATTACGTATAACACCAGCGGCGAAATGCGCCAAATTGCGAGCGAGATTTTAAAACGCAACGTGGAAAAATTAAACCCCAAATTTCAAATTGATTTGCGCGGGGTAACGTGGCCGGCGTTCCTAGAAAAAACAGCCCGCCGCCAAATGCCGATGTGGGCCCGCGGGTGGGTGGCCGATTACGCAGACGCGCACAATTTCTATTTCCCGTTCTTGCATAGCCAAGGACGGTATGCGCTCTCGCAAGGGTACAGCAATCCGGCGGTAGACGTGCTGATTGAACAAGCCGTTGCGGAAACCAACCAAGCCAAACGCAACGCACTGTATAAAGCCGTACATAATTTAATGCACGAAGACGCCATGCAGATTTATACCGTCCACCCGACCGGGTTGTGGGCGATGAATAAACAAGTAAAGGGGTTTGTGGATAACCCGGTGTATATGGGCATCTATTTTTATCCTATGTATAAATAGCGTAACGGCCTTGTTAACTTCTATAAGCACGCACGCGGGCACAACGAATCGTTGTGCCCTCATGTCGTGTTCCTGCGATACAATTTTCCACATTTGGGCAAATTTGCGGTCTCGCGGCCTTGACGTAGCTACCGCTACGCCTATGCGGCCGCCTAAATCCCGCAAATTTTCCTCAAATCTGAAAAATCATCTTCTCTTCTACAAAGTTATTCTTGGGGCGGCGGTCCGTCCCTTTCGCTCGTGGCGAATTGTCAAACCGGGTGTTGTCCTGCGTTCTTATCGCGCTGATTTGAAAACGGCCTTGTTAACTTCTATAAGCACGCACACTCCTCTAGGACGTCATCCTGAACCGCGGCCTTTACCGCTTGGCCGCGCCCCGTAGGGTTGGTATACGGGGTCTATAAATAGACTTCAGGATCTCGCTGTGTCCTAGAGGAGTGTTTGCGTGTTACCGATAAACAATTTTCCAAAATCTGCCAATTTCTAATAAATAGAATCTGACAAATCAAGACAAACTATTAAAACTCCCGTCTTGGTGTATCTAGAAAAATTACTGAATAAAATAACGGACGTACGTGCTGCCTTCGTCCAACTTAGGGCCAAACGATTTGCAGACCGAAACTGCTAATGGCTTGCTGGTCGGAGCCCAACAATACATCCTGTTTTGAGCATTGGTAGCCTCTAGTATCGTGCCACTACGAGGGGCTCCGTAATAGTCAATAATTCGTACATCGGAAACAGAATGGTTCAATTGAATTTTGTTGTAAGAGCCGGGGGCATCAGAGCTGGTATCTTTGCCCACCAAGCACGTCCACCCTTCGGGGCAGGTAAAGTCTATATCTAATTCTTCCGTCGTGGTGGCATAGGTGCCGTTTGCTAAAAAATATACTTGTTGCGCATCGGCTACGGCCCGTACTATAGGTATAACTTGAGCCACTCGGGCCTTTAAGACCGCTTTCTGATACTGCGGCAACGCTACCGCGGCTAAAATACCGATAATTAACACCACCACTAATAATTCAATAAGTACTCAAAACCGATGAGGGGGTTTAAATAAGTATTTTCCTTTATATACCCCTCACTTTTGCCCGTGCGGCGAGCACCTCCCGCAAGGGGCGAGGACAAAAAACTATTTTTGCTGTTCATAAAATCTCCTTTGTTTTTTGCGTCCCTTTATTATCGTTTTTTTTTTTGATTTGTCAACCCCCTTGCCGGGGGCAGGCATAAGGTCTCAAACCTCTGTAAGCAGATGATGTTATCTTTTGCAAGGGGGACTTTGTGTTATTCTGCAACGCTCCCTTGCCGGGGGCAGGCATAAGGCCTCAAACCTCTGTATGCGTTTGTTTGGATGTTTTTGTAATGTGGAATTTCATAAACGGTGCTTTTATTCCCTTGTTTTTACGTGTGAATTTGCGTCAGTTCATCTCAATTTGCTATAATAACTTTGCGGGGTAGAGAAGCCCGGTATCTCGCAAGGCCCATAACCTTGAGATCGTTGGTTCAAATCCAACCCCCGCAATTTTGCATACATATACCGGCCGCCCGAAAGGGCGGTTTTTTTGTCCTCTAAGCAAGCCGGGCCTCTTTTTATGTACAATAAAATAAAGAGTTTTTAGTAAGGAGAAATACCAATGAATATTACAGTATGTGTGGGTGGTAACAAAAAAATTTCTGCGGCGCGTTTAGGCGTCAAATTGGCTGAAAATCTGGTTGCGCAAGGGCACGCGGTACAAGTGCTCGCTCCCAAGGGTAAAGGCAATGTATTTACGCAAGTGCCGCTTAAAGAATATACCGCATTGACAACGACCAAAACGCTGGCGGGGATGTTTGCTAAGTCTAATACGCAAATGGTTATTTCGCTGATGAATTTGCGCGCGTGCGAGAGCGCGGAACTGGCCAAACTGCCTTTTATTTACGTAGAGTACGAAAATTTTAAAGAGGATAAACCCGTTAAAACCAAAAAGGCGTTATTACAAAAAGCCAAACGCGTATTAGTATTGGGTGATAGCGACAAGCCGCTTAACAAAAAACTTTACGGTCCCAATGCGCTTCGTGTAACCGAGCCGGCCGTTTGGGTGGAACATTACAACTACAACAAACCCGCTTGCTTTAAAAAAGAAAATAACGTATTAGCCGTCGGGCCGCTTACCAAAGAAAGCGGTTTTGATACATTACTTAAAACGTGGTCGCGCTTGGCTCCCGCGCATAAAACATGGCATTTAACCATTGTGGGTGACGGCACGCAAAAAGCCGCACTGCAAAAATTTATCACCAAAAATAATTTACAAGCCAGTACGGAAATCGTCCCCGCCAAAAGCGATGTGTACAGCTTGCTGCGTAATGCCGATATCTTTGCCTATCCGGCGTTAAATCCGTCGGTAGCCGATATTTTGTTAGACGCTATGGCCAGCAAATTGCCTTGTGTGGCATGTGAATCGGGCGCGGTTACGTCGCTTGTTACCAATGGCGTAAACGGCATTATCGTCAATGCCGGCGAAGAAGAGCCGTTTACGGTTGCTTTAGATGACATGATGGTCAACTGGGGCAAACGCGTGGAAATGGCCGTAGAAGCCAGCAAGCACAAAGACAAACACCCGTTTGAAGCGTTCTTGCGCGGTGTAGAAGAACTTATTTCGTAATCGCACTCATCATGCGTATCACGTGTGTCATCAGTACATTGGGCGGCGGCGGCGCAGAGCGTGTAATGACGTATCTGTGTGAGGGTTTAGCTGGCCGCGGTCACCAAGTTACACTCTTAACACTGGACACCTCTACCCCCGATTTTTATACCCTGCCCGCATGCGTTCGTCGCGAGCGCATCCACTTGCCGCCCTTTAAAAGTGTGGGCGTATTGGGCGGTTTTTTGCGTCTGGTACGCATGACACGCGCCTTGCGCCGCACGCGGCCCGAAGTGGTCATTAGTTTTATGGCGGTTAATGTGTTAGCCGCCGCTTTACTTTTGCGCGTGCCGTATATTTACGCCGATCATTTAGATGTGCGGCATACGCCTTTTTCGCGCAAGTGGCAACTTTTACGCGATTATTTTTTAAGCCGCGCCTCGCGCGTAGCCGTATTGTCTAAGCGCGATTTGGAATTTATCCGAAACAATCATCCGTCGTGGAAACCCGTTGTTATTTACAACCCGGCGTTGCCGTGTTCGCACGACAAACTGCCCCGCCCGGCTTTTATGCAAACTGATAAAAAATACGTGATTGCCGTGGGACGTTTGGTGGCCCAAAAAGGGTTTGAGCGCCTGCTTCGTGCGTGGTATACAATCACCAGTAATTTTCCCCAATGGCGCTTAGCAATTGTCGGAGCCGGACCGGACGAACAAGCACTTCGCACGCAAATTGCCGAGTTAAACATCTCTGCCAGTGCGGCGTTAGTTGCTCCCATTAAAGGCCTGCAAGCGGTATATCAACACGCGGATTTGTTGGCGATGTCCTCGCGGACGGAGGGTTTTCCCATGGTGCTGTTAGAAGCAATGGCGGCGGGGGTGCCTGTGGTCAGTTTTAATTGCACCGGGCCGGACGTTATTGTGCGCCACGGGGTAGACGGTTTATTAGTGCCGCAGGACGATATTGCGGCTTTTGCTAACGCATTAGCTGTTTTGATGAAAGGGGATGAAAAGCGCCGCGCGTTAAGTGAACGTGCGCGTGAGGTCACAGAGCGGTTTTCTTTATCCAATTACATAGATGCTTACGAAGGGTTGTGTGAAGATGCTACTTGCAAAAAGCGTTTGAAATCGCCGCTGTAATAAGTCAACGCCGCCAGTACCGCTACATATATCAAACCGCCCACTAGCAAAACCACCCACGCGGTTTGTCCCGCCAAAAAATGGGTGCATAATATAGCGGGCACGAGCGAAATTAAATTAAAACCTACCAAACGTAACCCGTCTGTGAAAGCGGGTTTGATGTAAAAACCGGGCAAATATTTGCGCAGGAACATCCAGTTGATAAATTGGCCCGCGGCGCAGCATACCAGTTGCGTGTACGGATACGCCAGTGCGCCCCATACATTTACGGTAAAAGGTACGCTCACAATAAATAACAAAATACCCGCTAAGGCGTAAGGGAAAAACTCTTTTAGTTTACGCGTCGCGGCGACGATATTGCTTTGCATGAGTATCGGCACCATCAGCCACACCAGCCCCAACAACGGGCGTAAAAACGCGGCCGATTCGCGTGCGTCTGTTGCGGAAAATGCACCGCGTGAAAAAAACAGCGTGATAATTTCCGGCGCGTAGACAACGGAAAATACACTCAGCGGCGTAAGCAAAAACCACAACGCAAAATGCGTGGTATTGTAGGCCTTATTAAAAGCGGGCCAATCGTTTCGGGCGGCCAGTTCGGTCAGTTGAATTTTGGACACATTGGTAACGCGCAACGTAAATACTTCGGTAGAAGAATCGGAAAGTTGCCGCGCGTAATTTAAGGCACTTACTACGCCCGTGCCTAACCCGCTCAGCAAATACAGCGGCAATACGCCGCTAACGATATTGGCCAGTTCCATGCACTGGTTGCTGATGAGGTTTTTGGCAAACGCGGCAGAGTGGTAAATTTCTCCGCGGGTAAGTGTCCACCCCAATTCTTTTTTAAGCATGATGCTATATAAAATCACTTGCACCGCATACGAAACCACAAACCCGTAGAGCATGCTGATTACACCGTGCGTGCGCCCGAGACAGAGCAAAAAAAGTAGCGGCATGAGCGCATTTAGCGGCGTGAAAAGGGCAGTTGCAAACCGTTTGTGCATTTCCAAAATAGCTAACTGGTAAGTCGTCAAAATCTGTAAAGCAAAGAACACAAAGGCCCACGAAATAAGCGTGCGTTGCGTTTCCAAATACGCTGTGGAAAAACGGGAAAATAAGGCAATACTTTGCACGGGCCAACAAAAGCCAAGCCCGATTAAAAGTACGGCCAAAATGACGTAAACATACAAGTAGCCGTTGAGTAACGCCCGGCCACCGTGCGGTGCGGTTGCCTCCAACGCCATGGCGTGCGGGATGATAACGGCGGCATTTAACCGTTGCACAAAAAACCACGCCACACCTGTGGTTAAAATAAGGTAAAAATACAAATCGGTTGCCCGGCTTGCGCCGAAATAGGCCGCCAACAAAAGCGCATTGATAAATGAAATCCCTTTCCATAAAGCCGTAGCTCCCACCGCCAATGCGGCTGCGCTACGGTAGGAAGTGGGTTTAAAAAAGTTTATCATATTTAGTATTATAATAATTTAGGAGAGCTTTATTGTGACCACTCAATTTGAACCCGTTATCGGACTTGAAATTCACGTCCAACTGGCCAGCAAAACAAAACTGTTTTGCTCGTGCCCCAACGGTGTAGGGGAAGACACCAAACCCAACACTGCTGTTTGCCCGATTTGTTTAGGACACCCCGGTACTATGCCGGTGATTACCGAAGGCGCGCTGACGCTTGCCGTGCGTGCCGGACTGGGGCTTAACTGCGTGACGAATCAAAAATCTACGTTCTCGCGCAAACATTATTTCTACCCGGACTTGCCCAAAGGATACCAAATTACCCAATTTGACGAGCCGATTAACGGCGCGGGGTATGTGGAAATTACGTTTGGCCCCAAGGATAATTTGCAAAAAAAGCGCATCGGCATTCACCACGCGCATTTGGAAGAGGACGCGGCAAAGTCGTCGCACTTTGCAGACCACTCTGAGGTAGATTTTAACCGCTCAGGCAGTCCGCTTTTGGAAATTGTGTCTATGCCCGATATGCGCTCGCCGGACGAGGCGTATGCGTATTTAACCGAGATCAAACGCATTATGCGCTGGGTGGGGGCGTCCAACTGCGATATGGAAAAAGGCGAACTGCGCGTAGATGTCAACGTGTCTTTGCGCCCGGTGGGGCAAGAAAAATTCGGCACGCGCACGGAACTGAAAAACTTAAACTCGTTTAAAGCGGTGCGCGATGCGCTGATTTACGAAATCAACCGCCAAACCGAAGTGTTAAACGCGGGCGGCCAAGTCAAACAGGAAACGCGGTTGTGGGATAAAGTAGAGTGTGTTTCGCGCCCGATGCGCTCCAAAGAAGACGCGCTTGACTACCGCTATTTCCCGGAGCCGGACTTGCCGCCGGTTGTTTTGTCCGACGAGTGGTTAGCCAACGTCAAAAACAATATGCCCGAAATGCCGTCTAGCAAAGAGGCGCGGTTTATGAAAGCGGGGCTGTCTGCCTATGATGCGGGCGTGCTGACCAGTTCGCGCGAAATTGCCGACTATTTTGAAACGGTTACCAAAAGCGGTAAAGTATCTTTGAAAACGGCGTCCAACTGGATACAAACCGATCTTTTAGGTATGCTCCATGCTGAGAAAAAAGAAATTGAAAACTCGCCCATTTCCGCGGCGCAACTGGCGGAACTGTTGGAGTTTGTAGAGGGCGGGAAGATCAACCGCAAACAAGCGCGCGAAGTATTTGACGAAATTTACGCCCACGGCGGCAAAGCCGCGGACATCATCGCTAAGCGCGGCATGGTGCAAGTAACCGACGAAGGCCAACTGGAAACGTGGGCCAAAGAAGCTATTGCCGCCAACCCCAAAGCCGTGGCCGATTACCAAAAAGGTAACAAAGCCGCTATCGGCGCGCTTGTGGGTGGCGTGATGAAGTTGAGCAAAGGCAAGGCCAACCCGCGTGTGATTAGCCAAATCTTGGCGAAGTTGCTAGGATAAAATTACTGTTCGTAAGTTCCATAAGCACACTCTCTCTTTTCGTCATTCCGCAAAGTTGGAATGCGGAATATAAAAGAGAGAGTGTGTTATTTATTTCATCGTGTACATGCGGCAAGGAATATTTCCTGTCCCGTGGTTACAAGTGGCGGACATTTTAAAGGTTCCTAGCGAGGAGCAGACTTTGTCAAACCGGGAGCCCGCTTCATCTGTCAAACTGACACAATACGTATGTGCTCCCCGGTTAGCGTCGGAACTATGAGTGTAGTAAACCGTATAAGCATTTTGTAACTGGGTGGTGGCAAAGCAAATCACTTCTTGTTGGGCGGCTAGTCTGCACATACCCCAGTCAAAAGTGGCGTCGTAACCGTTAATATGGATGCCCGGAACATCTATTGCTAGTTCGTCAAAATTCGTAGCATACCGTCCGTTAGCCAAATAATACACTTCGTTGGCTTGGGCAATCGCGTTGGTGATATTCATAAGATTAGAAAACCGGCTTTTGTCCACCGCTTTTTGATATTGCGGCAACGCTACCGCCGCTAAAATACCAATGATGAGTACCACTACTAATAATTCTATAAGCGTAAATGCTTGTTTGTTTTTCATATTGTTTGCTCCTTCAATATCAATAATGCTGTCATCCCGGACTTGATCCGGGATCTCACCGCTTTCTAAAACGGCAACAAGGTGAGATGCTGAAACCCATTGACCAGACCCCGAACAAAAACTTTTCGGGGCGCGGCCAAGCAGTAAGGGCCGCGATTCAACATGACGTATTATTTGATATATTTTTTGCGTCCCTTTATTATCGTTTTTTTTTTTGATTTGTCAAGCCCCTTTCCGCTTTTCTGACGGCAGAAAAGCTCGCAAAAGACCGCCGCCCCGGTGTGCTATAAAAAGCAGACAAATCGGGAAAATTTACAAACTCGCTACGCTCAAACATGTAAATTTTCTTTTCCGATTTGGCGCTTTTTATAAACAGCACTCAAGGGGCGGCTTTGAACAAAAGGACCTAACAGTACCCTATCGGGCGGATACGCCAACGATAAAAAGCCCGCTTCACAAAGAAGCGGGCTATAATTAACAAGGTTGTTTTAGAAACTCCAGTGAGGCGTAAACGAATCGCCCGGCAGGTCGGCCAGTAAGTGCGGCGCACTGCCGTCCATATCCATTAAATACAACTGCCGTTTGCCGTTGCGCGTGGTGGTAAACGCAATAAAACGTCCGTCGGGCGACCACGTCGGGTCTTCGTTAGATCCCGCGTCAGTTGTTAAGCGGCGCAGTTGCGTGCCGGTTAAATCAACGAGGAAAATGTCCATCGGATGATACGGCGCTTCGCGTCCGGAAAATACGATCCACTCCCCGGTAGGCGACCATTGGGGGCTATCGGACCAGTTGAAATTTTTGGTTAGGGCCCGCGTCTGCCCGGTAGCCAGTTCCATTACATAAATTTGCGGATTGCCCGCGCGGTTAGACACAAACGTAATGTATTTTCCGTCGGGCGAGTAAGACGGCGAGCCGTCCACCGACGCCTTATTGGTAATGCGTTGCTTGGTGTGGGTTTCCAAATTGTAAATGTAAATGCTCGGGTTAGACCCGCCCGAAGACGTAAACACGAGCGCTTTTCCGTCCGGCGATACGCCGCCGATTAAAGACAAGCCGCCGCGGATAATGACCGGGGCAATTTTGCCGGCTTTTAAATCAATTGCAAAAATATCCGGGTTGCGGTATTTATAGGTAGTGTAATAAATACGTCCGTCTTTGGACCAGCGCGGCAAAAGCGCGATGCTGCGGTCGTTGGTAAGCTTTTGCATGTTTTCGCCGTCGTAGTCCACCATGTAAATTTCTTTGTGTTTGGTGGAGTTATTAGCAAAGGCAATTTTTGTGTCGGCAATACCGCGTTTGCCGGTTAGCGCGTGTGTGATTTGGTCCGCCGCGATGTGCGCCAGACGGCGCAAACTGCTTTTCGTGCCTTTGAACGCTTTAGGGAAAACCGCTTTGCGTGTAGATAAATCGTACACGTAAATTTTAATCGTGTAATACGGCTCGGCGTAGGATACTTCGCCTGCGAGCAAATAGCTGGCTTTGGCTTTGGCCCATGCGGTCATCGTTTTGCTGAGTTTCTGGGCGTTAAAGTCCGGGCCGTCTTCTTTGACATCAAAATAACGCGCAAATAATAAATCGGCGCGGAGCGTATCGTGCACGAGTTCGGCGGCTTCGTGGCTTTGGGAATCGGCGGTAAACGCGGGCATACCGATTGCCGGCAAATGTTTATCCCCTACCGACGTAATACCAATGTATACATCGGTCTTAGGTGCGCTGAAAGACGGCGCGACTACGCACAAAATTGCGGCCACACAAACCGCTAAAGAAAGTATTTTTTTCATAGCCAATTATTTGAGTTTGGCCAATTCTTCTTTGGCCAGTTTTGCTTCCGGCGCGGAAGGATATTGCCGCACGATAGAGTTTAAATATTTTTTGGCTTCGTCGGTTTTGCCAAGCGGAACAATACTGCGCGCGTATTTAAGGCGCGCGGCGGGCACTTGTTTGCCCTTAGGAAATTGTTGCAACAATTTGGCATACGCCACCGCGGCCGATTTAGTTTTGCCTAATGCCACGTATGAATCGCCCATAAGCATATACGCTTCTTCTGCGTTTTCACCGTTGGGGTATTGGTTGATATAGATTTTAAATCCGGCGGCGGCGGGCTCATAAATGCCTTTATCAAAATGCCCTTTGGCCTCGGCAAATAATTCAGAAGGCGACACCGCGGCCGGTGCCGGTTTTTCCGCCGGACGGGAAGTTACCGAGGCGGCGATATCGTCTAATTTGGTAGAAAATTTAGAGAGTTGCTCGTCCATCTGAGAAAAATTCTCATTAGACACGGACAGATTTTGGTTTAATTCGTCCATTTTCCCGGCGAGTTCGGCTTGGTTAGCTTGCATTTGGACGATTGTACGGTTAAGTTCTTGGAGTTGTAACTTCAGCGTACTCATGTCGCTCTGGCTGGCGACACAGCCGGACAGCAAAAAGCCCGAACCGGCCATAAAAATAAGTTTAGTAACGTTTTTCATGTGTGTTCGGGCTCCTTGCCAAAACAGCTTATTTAACGCTTAAGAGCGTATCGGCGCGGCGGTTTTTAGCCCAGCATTCTTGGGTAGCAGCCGTGCAGACGGGTTTTTCTTCACCGTAGGAAACGGTTTCAATGTTCGCAGCCGGAATGCCCAAGCGGACATAGTTGGCTTTGAGTTCTTCGGCGCGTTTTTGACCTAAGGCGATGTTGTAAGAGGTGGTGCCTCTATCGTCGCAGTTGCCTTCAATGGTAATGCGGTAGGAAGCAAGCGCGGCGGCCGATTTGATGGCTTGGGCATTGGCTTCTACGATTTTGCGGGCATCTGCCGTAAGGGTGGCTTTATCCAAACCGAAGTAAACGGCACCTAACGCAATTTCTTGCGTCGGCACGGTGGTATCGGTGGTTTCCACGTTCGTATCGGTAATTACCATTTCGGCACCGTTGGTACCGGCGGTAAGATCGGCATTGGCATCGTCTTTGACGTTCTTTTTGCAGGCGGTCAAACCGGCGGCCAAGGCGAAAACTAAAACAACTTGTAGTAAGTTTTTCATGTGTTTCTCCGTAGTTAGATTTGTATTTCTACCATACAATGATACTAACTTTTTAAGGTACGGGTCAACGCGTACGGCAAATTTTTCGGCCCGGTTAATTGGGTTAGTTTGGCAGGAAATCAATAGGACAAACTTTTTATTGATAATCGTACCATGCTTCCGTCGGAGAGGCGGGGTACGACGGCGCATTTAAGCCCGTTTCCTGTTTGCACACTTGAGTTTCTATGACTAAATTAGGACGGGCGCCGCAACGCTGACTTCCGTCTGAATAAAAAATACGAAAAAACATTTTATCCTGATAGGAACATTGACAATAGGAGGGGGCAATATTACAATGCCCCCAAGGAAATTTCTGGGCATCGTGGGTGCCTGCCCCATAATACGAGCCCCCTATATCTATGGATAATTCGTCAAAATCAGCAGCGTAGGTGCCGTTTGCCAGATGATACGTTTCTTGTGCTTCTGCCATTTTTTTAGCCATGTTTTTTAACGTGGCGTAATGTGTTTTCATTACAGCCACTTGGTATTTGGGTAATGCTACGGCGGCAAGTATGCCGATAATGAGGACAACGACTAATAGTTCAATGAGTGTAAAGCCGCGTTGCTTTGCATATAGGTCGGGTGTAAGCCCGACAATGGCCCGGTAGTTGTAGGTCGGGTGTAAACCCGACGTAAAATTAGGTGTCATCCCCAAGAGTTTCTGTTGGGGATCTTCCACTTTCTGCATAAAACAAGGTTGTTTTTCTTTTTTTAATAACAACTCCGAAAGAGGAAGATTCCCGCCAAAGACCTGCGGGAATGACATATTTTTATATTTACTGTTTTCCATAAAAAAATCTCCTTTTTGGTTGTGGCCGTAAAAAACGACTACCCTTATTATCGTTTTTTTTTTTGATTTGTCAACCCCCTTGCCGGGGGCAGGCATAAGGCCTCAAACCTCTGATTGCGTATGATGTTATCTTTTGCAAAGGGGGCTTCGTGTTAGTTTGCGGGGACGTGCAAAAAAGCGGCAGACAAAATGTCTGCCGCTTTTGCGTTTTGTCAGAATAAGATTTTATTTATTGCAAACTGTCAGCCCGGCTTTTCTGCACGATTCTTGGATATCTTCCTCACAACAAACTTCCGTTTGTCCGTTAGGGATAAACAGTGTCATAGAGTTAGCCAGTAGGGCGCGGTAGCCGTCGGCATGACGGAAATAGCGGTTGCCGTCTGGTTGTACGCCGGAAGGAACAGCTGCTTGCGTGCGTGCCAATTCCTGTAAACGGGTTTGGGCTTGTGCGACAAAACGGTCCGGTTGTGTGGGGAAGTCCGGCGTGAGTGCTTGTTCGGGAGGGACGCTCGTTTGTGCGGAAGCAACGGCCGCTTCGGGCATAATTTCTTGTTCGTCCATGTCCGGAATAGAATTAGCGATCACGCTTAGGAGCGCAAAGCTTACCAAAAGCACACTCCACAGTACCAACCATACCGGGTGGCCCGGCGTATCGGGTAGTTCGTCGGTGGGTTTGAAATCTTTGCGCACCACGTATGTTTGTACGATCATATCATGCAAGGCGCGTTTTCGGCGGGTACATCCGGCCATGACAAACCCAATGTAAGCCGTAAATTGCATAAAAAACCGCGCAACGGTCCGCGCCGTGGCACGGCCAAAACGGATCCGTCGCCCGCGTTGGTCAATTACTTTTATGCCCAGTAAGCGTTTGCCCAGAGTGGCTTGTTTGCGGCTGCTTTCGCAAAAAGCAAAGTAGAGCCAATAGATGATTAAAAATAATACTTGCCACAAGAGCGAACATCCTACTATCAAAGAGGTAATGGCCTCGTCTTTAAGAGGGCTTGCCGGTAATTGCAATAACAATGCGTTCTGGGAGGAAAACAGCGGTGCACACAAAAGCGTAGGCAACAGCCCTACGAGTAAAATGTCCAACAGAAAAGCTACGGCCCGTCTAAAAAAACCAACGTAAGGGTAATTCATTTTTTTCTCCTGTTAATCTCTTAAATCACCCGGTTGACGCCATGGGTACATATAGGTATCTTCGGGCAAAGTTTCATTTTCACGGTTTTTATTGCCGCACAAAATGGTAAAACGTAGCGCAAACGACAAGTTTTTGTTGCGGTTACGTATTGTAAAATCTAAGCGGGCATCGTGGAAATCACGCGCCAGGCGGAGCATTTTATTAAACGTAGTTGTGTGCCCGCGGTAAAACGAGGCATCTATTCCCAAATCTAACAGCCATTTTTTGCTGGCGGGGCGCAATCCCCATGTGGTGGTTACGGTATAGCGGTCTGCGTTTGTAGTATACAGCGAGCTGGGGTCGGTGTAATCGGCAAAGTTATTGAGGCCGAGTCCGATTTGTTGGCCCTTGATGTTGAAGTGTGATTGGGCAATAAAGCTGATATTTTTTTTGACAAGGTCATATTGGTCCTGAATGAAAAAATTAAAAGAGCCGTCCGGTGCGTTGTAGCCCCACTCTGCCAAGAAAGGTTCTATGCGTTCTTTGAGGTGTTCCCACGTAATTGCCCGCCCGATACCGGTGGATAAATCGTAGGTATAGTCAGATAAATTAAACCCGGCGGTTAAGCGTATGTGGGTATTAAACGTGGGGCGATAATAGTGGTTGATATATACGCGGTTGCGTTCCAATCCTTTATCGGGCGATAAGTGATCCGACGACAGCGTGCCGGTGGAGAGCCGTTTGGTAAACTGGTAACCTAAATTGGTTGTTCCGAGAAACGCATGCGTCTGTAAATTTAAATCTGTTCCCACACGGCCTACCCACGCATCTTTTTCTTGGTAGTTATTATCGTCAAAAGTAACTTTTTGATCGTAAAAGGCGCTGGGTAAAAAAGTAACGTAGCGGCCCATGCGTATAGATTTTTCCGTGGTCCAACGCGCATGGCCCTGACGTTGGTAGGGGCCTTCTTCATCGGGTTGATTGTTCCGGTATTGCAAGCGCGAGGTGTTGTTTACGTCCACCTCAAAGCGGTGGGATAATTTTAGTAGTGGGTCATTAAACGGCAACACCATATATTTGATTTCCGGCAGGACGCGTTTTTCAGCCATGAATTTTTGTTTGTTCCACGCAAAGATTTCTTTTTCCTGGTAATTTACACGCAGCGTTGTGCGCCGTGTTTGGCGTGACAGGGCCAGGTTGGTTTCTTGGTCCGGCATGAAAATATAGGGGTTACTGCGGAAGAACGAATCGTTGAAGTACGGGTCGGACACTTTGCGGAACTGTGTTTGCAGTTGGTAGAGCGCGCCGGTTTCATTGTTCAAATGGTCGGACGAATCATACATTTCCCACCAGTATCCGCCTTGCAGGCCCCAGCGTTTTGTTTCGGCCAAGTTAAACTCGTCTGCATTTTTATCGTTGATATAATAATACTCGGCACTTCCGCGCAATGTGGGAGACGTAACCGCTGTCAGGCCGCCGCCGAGCCCAAGGCCCGATTTCGTGTAATAGTCCACGTTTAAAACAGGCCGCAACCCAAATACGGGTTTAAATACCGAAGAGGTTAATATCCCAAAACCGACTTTGTTACTTTGCGTAAAATCTACGTACGTGGTCCACGGTTTTTGCGAATCCATAGAACGCCAAAATACCGGCAAATACATCACCGGGAAACCGTCTAACTTGAGGACAGCGTTGGTGCCGAACACGCGTTTTTGCGGCGAAACGGTTACTTTTCCGGCGGAAATAGTATAATGCGGGTCCTCGCAATCACAGCACGTAATTTCGGCTTTGCGTAACGTGTATTTGCCGTTTTGGGAAGAAATTTCTTTTGCGCCTAATACGCGCAAGGGGGGATATTCGGTAGTTATGGTGTCGGCCTTGAAATCTTTAGTTGTGTAGTTAACCGATAAATTGTTAGCCCGTATCACGCTGCCTAAACCATCCTCTACTACAATAGGCCCGACGGAAGAAATGGTAGTATTTTGTTGATCGTAAGTAATATTTTCCCCGGTAAGCGTGCGCTTTTTGCCGTCCGGCGTTTTTTGAATGAGTAAGACGTCTCCGGTCAGATTTAATTTTTTAGTTTGCGGCTCCACGGTGGCTTTATCGGCTGAGAAATAAACGAAGCCGTCCCCGTCCGGCATCGGGAGCGTACGCTCCTGCGCGTGCAACGAAACAAGGGGAAATAATCCGAGGATAAAAAACCAACTCTTACGCATAATTTAACGTGGGTTTTTGGCGTGACGAATTGCGTACAGTGCCGCGCCGACTCCTCCTACATGGGGATTTTGGGATACTAATAATTTTAATTGTTTAAACGGGGTTTTAAAAGTTTGTTTTTCCAGTACGCGTTTTAATGCGGGCATAAAGTAAGCAGCCGCCCCCGATACACCCCCCGTAAGCACTACGGTATCTACGTCTATCATGAGTACAAAGTTAGCAATACCGATTCCCAAATAATAGCCGGTATCTTCCCAAATTTTAAGTGCTACGGGGCATCCCTTTTCGGCCGCTTGAAAGACGACTTCAATTTTAAAATCTTCTTCTTTTTGAACAAGTTGTGCCAGTTGGCTTTGCGGCTCTTTTTTTACTGCCTCTAACACGCGCCGTTTAATGCCGATAGTTCCTACAAACGCTTCCAAACAACCGCGCATGCCGCACCCGCACAACGGGCCGGTAGCGGTATCGGCAATTTTCATATGCCCGATTTCGCCGGCTGTGCCGTTGGAACCTTGGTACAATTCCTTGTTTAAAATTAGTCCGCCGCCAACGCCCGTGCCTAGGGTTACCACGAGCACGTTAGTGCCTTGACGGTGTAAATCGGTTTCATAAACGCCCCAAGCGGCGAGCGTAGCGTCGTTGGCGACGCGGGGCAAAATGCCTGTTTTTTCGTAGAGTTGCTTAGCAATCGGCCAAGCATCTACATCGGTAAATTTTAAATTGGGGTTGTAGCGCAAAATGCCGTTTTTGTTATCTACATCCCCCGGGGCTCCCACCGCTACGGCTAACGGTTGTCCGGCATATTCTTGTTTGAAACGGTTGATAAAACCCGCCAGTTGGTCAATAAAACCCGCAGATCCTTTGCTATAATCGGTTTCAATTTTATCCATGCGCAACGTCTGCCCTTGTTCGTTTAAGACGAATAATTTAACAAATGTTCCGCCAATATCAATACCTACCCCAATCATTTTTACTCCTTACACTTCGGATGTGCGTGTTGATACACGCTTTTTAATTTTTCAACAGACACATGGGTATAAACTTGGGTAGCCGCCAAACTTTTGTGGCCCAGCATTTCCTGCAAACTGCGTAAATCGCACCCGTTATTAAGTAAGTGCGTAGCAAACGAGTGTCGCAAACTGTGCGGCGTTACTTTGCGCACTAAATGCGCCGCGATAGCCGTATTTTTAAAGATGTACGCAAGCCCGTCGCCCGTTAAGGGTTTGCCGTTACGGTTGAGGAAAAGTGCTTCTTGTGATTGTGGGTTTTTACGGCACGCCAAATAATCTTTGATAGCTGCCAACGCCTCATCGGTTACCGGTACTAAACGTTCTTTAGACCCTTTCCCAAACACTTTAACAATACCGTTAAAAAAATCTACATCGCTTATTTTGAGCCCCACTACTTCACTGCGGCGCAGACCGCTTGAGTACATCAATTCAAATAAGGCGCGGTCGCGCGGGGCCATTTTGGTATGGGCGGCGGTATCTAAGAGTTGCTCTGTTTCCGGCACAGTCAAAAATTTGGGTAAGATTTTTTGGCGTTTGGGAGCCGGCAGTAATTTAAACGGGTTTCGCAATAATTCGCCTTGCTCCAATAAATAGGCGGCAAAACTGCGCAGCGAGGCAATCTTGCGCAACATGGTGTTGCGGGACGGATTTTTTTGCGTTTGCAACGCGGCCAGAAACGAGCGGATATTGGTGGATGAGAATTGGGATACTTCCCGGATATTTCGTTGGGCGCAAAAAGATAAAAACTCCTCCAAGTCTGCCCGGTAACTTTTTATAGTCATCGGGGAGAAATTTTTATTTTGCAACTGAAGTAAAAAAGCGTCCACCCATTCTTCCACGGGATAACCCTCTAATTCTTTTTCTGTTTAGCTTCGTGTGCGGCTTTGATCTGGGCGATTTCTTCCGGCGTTACCGTAACGATAGTTTTGCATTTAGGATAACCCGAACAACCCAAAAATTCCCCGCGGCGCGAAGAACGTAATACAAACGGCTTGCCGCATTTTTCGCACAAGCGGTCCGTAACGATCGGCCCGGTAGAGGCGACTTTTTTGCCCTCGGCGTCCACAGAGTAGGTGTTTTTGCATTTCGGGTAGGCCGAGCACGCCATGAATTTGCCGCGCCGTCCGGTGCGAATAACCATCGGCGAGCCGCATTTGTCGCACACTTCATTAGTTGGTTCGGGGGCGACTTTTTCGCCGGAGCTGGAAAGATTGATTTTGCCTTTGCAGGTTTCGTCGCTACACACGAGATATTCCCCAAAGCGGCTGCGTTTTTTAAGCATAAATTTACCGCAGACGGGGCATTTTTCCTCGGTGGGTTGCGCGGCCGGGCGTTGCATGCCTTTATCGGCTTCGTCCAGTTCGCGCTTGAAATTGACGTAAAAATCGGATAACAGTTTTACCCATTTTTGTCCGCCTTCGGCGACTTCGTCTAATTTTTCTTCCACGTCGGCGGTATAGGATAGGTCCATAATCTCTTTGAAAAACCCTTTTAAGCTTTCCGTTACCGTGATCCCCAGATCCGTAGCAATGAGCTTACTGGTTTTGGGTTGGCGGGCAATATATTTACGGTCCAAAATGGTTTTAATCGTTGGCGCGTAGGTGGACGGACGGCCGATACCGTGTTTTTCAAGCGTTTTAATTAAACTGGCTTCGTTGTAGCACGGTGGCGGAGTCGTTTTGTGCGCTTTGGAGCTGATGTCTAACAAGTTAAGCGTGTCGCCTTCTGCGAGCACGGGAAGAAGCGCGCTGGTGCTTTCTTCGTTATTTTCTTCTTCGTCTTGGTCTTTGTAAATGGATAAGTAGCCGGGGAATTTAACGGTGCGGCCGTTGGCGCGCAACAGACACGTTTTCTCGTCGCCGGCGGCAATGTCAATGGCTACGGTATTAAAAACGGCATCTGCCATTTGGCTGGCCACAAAGCGAAGCCAGATGAGTTCATAGAGTTTGTATTGGTCGGACGTTAAAAACGGTTTTAAGTTTTGCGGCGTGCGGCGCACATCGGTCGGGTGGATAGATTCGTGTGCTTCCTGCGCGCCCATTACTTTGCTTTTGTAAATGGGTTGTTTGGCGGGCACGAATTGCGCACCGTATTTTTCGCCGATAAATTTTTTCGTTTGTTCTTGCAACAATTTAGATACATTAAACGAGTCCGTACGCATATAGGTAATCAAGCCGACGGTTTGACCTTCTACGTCAATACCTTCGTAAAGCGTTTGGGCCGTCATCATCGTTTTTTGGGAAGAAAACCCGAGTTTATTATAAGCGTCTTGTTGTAAGGAGCTCGTGATAAAAGGCGGTTTTGGTTTTTGTTTGACTTCTTTTTTCTCTACTTTAACAACCGTGTTAGGCCCTTTGCGCAATACTTCGGACAAGGGGGCTAATTTGGCCTCGTTATCAAAAACGGTATTTTTGACTTTATAGTCTTCGGCAAATAAATGGTAGGTAGTAGTTTGTTCTATGTTTTTGCCTTGCCATTTGGTTACGCGCGCCCAAAATTTAGGAGCCGTATTCGGTTTTTCAAATTGTGCGGAGAGGGTCCAATAGTCTTGCTCTTTAAAATCTTTAATTTCTTTGGCGCGTTCGGCCAGTAACCGTACCGCTACCGATTGTACCCGTCCGGCAGAGAGGCCGCGGGTAATTTTTTTCCACAAGAGGGGGGATAATTTGTAACCGACGATGCGGTCCAAAATGCGCCGCGCCTGTTGGGCATTGACGAGGTTTTCGTCAATTTTACGTGCATGCGAAAACGATTCTTTGATAGCGGCCGGAGTAATTTCGTGAAAGAAAATACGTTGGTAACGCTCTTTGGGCAGTTTTAATAATTCTACCAAGTGCCACGCGATCGCTTCCCCCTCGCGGTCAGGGTCGGTAGCGAGGTAAATTTCCGGCGCGTTTTTAGCCGCCGCGTTAAGCTCCGGGAGCATTTTTTTGGCCCGGGGGACGGGTTCGTACGTGGGGGTAAAGTTATTGTCAATATCCACCCCCATATCGTGCTGGGGCAAATCACGCACGTGCCCGAACGAGCTGCGCACTAAAAAGTCATTACCTAAAATTTTGCTGATCGTTTTTTGTTTGGTGGGAGACTCCACAATGACAAGTTTTTTCCCTTTGATATTCGTTGCCATAATTCACTTCCTTATCAGTTTAAAATTTGCTTTTACTGTACAGGCCGTTCTCACACGCTAAAAAGCCCTGTACTTCCAGTTCAAATAACAGTCCGGCCGTTTCGGGCACATCTGCGCCTAACGATTCGGCCACTTGGTCCAAACTGCAAGAACCCGTGCCGATAATTTGCATTACCTGTTGTTGGCGCGGCGTTAATGTTTCTTGCGGTTTATCCGGCGTTTGGGTGGCATGTTCAAAGAAACGCGTGTCCAACCCAAAGCGCGACTGCTGTGGTATATAGTCTAGTATATCTGCGACGGAAGTTACAACCCCCGCCCCTTGCCGGGTAAGCGAATTGGGGCCGCCGGACTGCGGGCTGTCTATCGGGCCGGGCACGGCTAAAACGTCTTTTCCCATTTCCAAAGCGAGTTTGGCGGTAATTAGCGCGCCCGATTTAACTTCGCCTTCTACGACGACAACGGGTTGTGATAACGCCGCAATAATGCGGTTTCTGCGCGGAAAATGAAATGCGTTGGGCGGGCTGTTAAAGGGCAGTTCGGATACCACCGCGCCGCCGTGTTCTAGTAAGGCCTTTTCCAAGGCACGGTTTTCGGCCGGATAGCACCGCCCGATACCGGTACCGATAACGGCAACCGTCGGTTTTTTAAGGCGCACGGCCGCGGCATGCGCTTCACTATCAATGCCGCGGGCGAGCCCGCTGACAATGGTTACACCCGCACTTGCCAGTTCTTCGCCCAATTTGCGGGCTACGCGCCGGCCGTAGGGCGTAATTTTGCGCGTACCTACCATGGCTACGCACGCATGTTCGTCCGGCGGTAATTTCCCCAGTACATAAATAGCCAACGGGGCTTCCTTGCAGTTACGTAAAGATTGCGGATATTCATCATCTTCCGGCACGTAAATATGACCGTTTAGTTTGGCAGTTTTATCCCACTCCTCTTGCGGATTAACAGAGAAAGCGGCTTGCAGAAGTTTGGCGGCGGTATCGGGGTTTAAATTGGCTTCTTGCGACAGCGTTTTAGCGTCTTGACGCAGAATTTCTTGGGCCGAGCCGAAAATTTCTATCAGCCGTTCCAACCAATCGGCACGCAAATATAAAAATGCGTTTAATTGGATACGGGCCAAGCGTTCAGCCGAAGAAATAGACGGGTTCATACGTCAGCCACTCCTTTGCGGTCCAGCGGACGGTATTGCATCACTTCCACCAGATGTTTTGTTTCAATGTTGGCAGAGCCCTCTAAATCGGCAATGGTGCGGGCTGTTTTCAAAATTTTATCTAAACTGCGTGCACTTAAGCCGAATTTACGCATGGCGGCCTCTAAAATAGCGTCTGCTCCCGCCGGTAGCGGGCAAAATTCTTTAAGCTGTTTGGCCGACATAAACGCATTGGCGGTTGTGTTGGTGCCCGCAAAGCGTTTGCGCTGAATTTCACGCGCTTTTAAGACACGTTCTCTAATCTGGGCCGAAGTTTCGCCCTCGCTTTGTTTATTCCAATCGGTGTATTTAACCGGGTTTAAATTGACGGTTAAATCAATACGGTCCAAGAGCGGCCCCGAAATGCGCGATTTGTAGCGGTTGATTTGCATAGGCGTACACGTACACGGTTTTAAGGGATTACCCAAATTACCGCACGGGCACGGGTTCATGGCGGCTACGAGCGTAAAACGGGCCGGATACGAAACGGTTTCTTTGGCGCGGGAAATAGTAACTTGTCCGTTTTCTAAGGGCTCGCGTAAAACTTCTAAGGACGAGCGGGAAAATTCGGCAAATTCGTCTAAAAAGAGAACGCCGTTGTGCGCCAGCGACACTTCACCCGGGCGCGGGTTAGAACCGCCGCCGATTAACGCCACATCGGAAATGGTGTGGTGCGGATCGCGAAACGGACGTTGGGTTAAGAGTTTGCTTTTTCCCATTAAATTGCAAATGGAATAAATCTTCGTAATTTCCAACGCTTCCTCTTGCGTAAGCGGCGGTAAGATACCGGGGAAACGTTTGGCGAGCATGCTTTTACCCGTACCGGGCAACCCGATCATCAGCACGTTATGTCCGCCTGCGGCGGCAATTTCTAAGGCGCGTTTGGCAAGGGCTTGGCCTTTGACATCGGAAAAATCAAGTTCGGTTTGCGGGGCTGATTCTTCTTGCGGGATAAAATTGATTTTGACGGCATTTTCGTCTGCTCTTCCTTCCAAATAATCTACCAGTTCGCGCAATGTGTGTGGCGTAATAAACGGGGCGGAAGATACTTGTCCTTCCAACACGTTTTGCGGGGGGATAATGGCCGTTTTGCCCAGTTTTTGGCAGGAAATCAGCATGGGTAGCACGCCCGCGCACGGACGCAACGACCCGTCTAAGGCCAGTTCTCCCAGCACTAAAAAATTTTTTAATTTGTCTATGGCGGCCGGAGAAAGTTGGTCGCTGGCGACTAAGATACCCAGTGCCATCGGTAAGTCAAAATGGGTGCCGCTTTTACGCCGTTCGGCGGGGCTTAAATTGACGGTAACACGTTTGCTCGGAAAATCAAAACCGCTGTTGCGTACAGCGGCGTTGACTCTTTCTTTGCTTTCGCGCACTTCTACATCGGGCAGGCCGACTACCGCCAAATTGGGCAAGCCGGGGGCAAGGTCCACTTCCACGCGGACTTCAAACCCCTCTATGCCTTTAATGGCTCCGGTGCAGATATTGGCTAACATAATCAGTTAAAACTCAATACAATGGCAGATGGCGTGGTGGATACCACGGTAAAGTTGACGTTATAGCGTCGGATGATTTTAGCTGTCAATTCTTCCGCGGTGGCGATATTGGCCGACACGTCAAACTGGGCACTGGAGTTTGCATAGCGCACCAGATTGAATTCTTCAATTTCACGCAAGTCTTTAAAGATGTCTTGGATTTGTTTGAGGCGTTCAATCGTGTTGACGTCTTTGACCGTTATGTGGAAAACTTTAGCGGAATTGATAGCTGCGTTAATCGGCTCGGCCAGTTGTTTGGCGGCCGATTCACACGCGGCGGAAATAGATTTTTGCGCGGCAATTTCCGGCAACGGATCTAAGCCGCTTTGCTGTTGGGCCCCTTCGGCTACCACCGCATAATTGTTGGTCGCGTATACGTGTAAATTGGCGCGCGCGCGGTACGATTTAAACGGAGAAACAGCGGTATTGGTCAGCGTTTCTAACGGATGGGTAGCCGCATCTGCCACGATAATAAAGCGTGCCCCTTCCGTGCGGGCTTTATCAATGGCGGGGTTGGGGTTATCCAAGTTGTTTTGACTCAAATTGTCCCCGTTGACCAGAGAAAACGGTTGGTTTTTAAGCGCACGGTAAATGGCTTGTTTGCAATCTTGGCGAAGTGAAATGTCGTCGCCGACGGTTTCATGTGAGGCCACGATAATAGTTGTTTTTTTGGCAAACGCATCCGATTCGGATTGTTTGATAATATCGCCAATGTCTTTGACAAGCACCATGGCTTTGATTTTCGTATAAAATTCATCGCCTTTGCGGTATGATTTTTGTACGTGGCTGTGGCGGATAAATCCGGCTGATTTGGATGTAATTTTATCTTCCACCAGTTGCGCTTGGTCCACGGTGGTGGCCGAAGAAATAAACACGCCGGCTACCTTTTCCACTGCCGCGCGTTGGGCAGCTAAAATGCCGTCTTTTTTCATTTGGCGTAAGTTGTTTTCATCATAGGGGACTAAAGACTCAGCCGTTACATATTCGCCCTCGCCTTTGGGGCCAATACGAAACGTGCGGCAAGCACTTAGTGTAAAAACAGCAATCAAAGCAATTAAAAACAGTTTTTTCATTTTTTACCCTCCGGGTCTAAACCGGCTTGTTTAAGTTTTTGACGCGACAGCCGCATAATAACGGTGCAACCGCCGTCTTCCAAATACTCGGTGGAAACAAGTTCCATTTGTTGGATAATACCGGAGGCGGACGAATCAATCGTACTGCCTACGCTCAAGGCATCTACCACCTGTACATGGCTTTCCAGTTGTGTGCCGTACAAAACTTCCGTAGCGCGTTGGTACGCGTGCGCAATAGCCGCTTCGCGGCTCATAATGCGGCGTTGGGAGTCGGTGCTGTGGGCCGGATTGGCCGCCCCCAACCCGCGTACCCACAGGTAATCTTCGGTGAATAATGTGTCGTTAAAAGAAGGGGCAATTTTGCCTTCCTTCACGGCAGATTTTAACGTATGCGTACAGGCGCACAGCCCGCACAGACATACCAGCAGAACGGTCCATTTTTTCATAATTACCTCAATAATTCGGAGATAACTTTTACATACGTGCTGGGTAAGCGTAACGATTCGGCGTTGATGATACCGCAACGGATCAGCATAATTTCCAGCATGTGTGTTAAGATATCGTAAAAGTTTTCCCGCACGGACGGTTCGCACACCGTCAATGCCGGCCCTAAAATGACCGCGCCGCGCAATTTTTTGTTATCGCACAAGTTGGCAATTTTAAAGGCAGACGAAATAATATTTTCCGTGGAGTAAGACGATCGGACCGCAATATCAAACCCGCCGCTAATGCCCAATTCTTTGGCGCGTTGTTCAAGCGCATAAACCATCCAGTTCATGGAATTAGAACTGTTGGCCGGATAGAAGAAACCTAATCGTCCCCATTCGCCGTTACCTACCGTGCTGATAGAGGTAATGGACGCCGGGTCTTTGGCTAAGAGCTCGCTGTTGGGGTCTTCGCCGGTGGTAGCCAATAATTTTTCAAACATATCGGCTTGGGAGCGTTCGTTTTCATCCAAGTTGGGGAAGACCAAATTTTCCAATACTTTTAAGCGGCGGATACTGCGCATAATGGTGCTGAGCGTCATGTGTGCGCCACCAAAGAATTGGGAAATTTGTGCGTCGTTTAAGTCTACCCCGTTGCCCAAGAGCATCGTTTTAACGATTTTAAAATGCGCCTGCCCGGTAGCGGCTTTGAGTTCGGATATCCAACCGGAATCTAAGTGGAATTGGATGAGATTTTCCAATTTTTCCAAGCTTTCCGGCGGATATTTGGACGTAATAACAATTTGTTTTTGTTCTTTTAAAAATTTATTGAGCAGTTTTGAAATGTGTGCCCGGTTTTGTTCGTTAATGGCGAGCAAGTGGATATCGTCAATAAGAAGGACTTTGACGCTGTCCATAAATTTCTCAAATTTCTCAATGTTGCCTTCCATCACGTAGCGTTGGATACCGCGCGATAAACGTACGCCGTTAGTCATAAAGATATTTTCCTGACCGTACTTTTTAGAAAATCCGTACGCCAAGGCATTTAAGAAGTGTGTTTTACCCGTTCCGGTCGCTCCGTGGAACACGAGCGGGTTATACATCTTGCCCGGGTTATCAATAACGGAAATAGCCGTAGCATGCGCAAAACGGTTGACGGAAAGCACAAAGTTTTCCAGTGTGTAAGTGGGCAACAGCGGCACTTCCAGCGGCCAGTTGTGTTTTTTTAATTCCGAAAGCGGTAACTCAATAGAGTAGTCTATGGTCTTTGTTTTCTCCGCAGACGGAACTGGCTTCGGGGCGGATGCAGGAGTAGCCGGCGTCGGTGTCTCCGGTGCAGGTTCTTGGGCAAACGCAAGCGGCTGTGCCAGCGTGGGCTCTGCCGGCGGCGGAGCAACCGGCGCTTGCGGCGCAGGCACAGGGGTAGGCAACACCAAGCGTGTTTTGCCCGGCGCAGCCGGAGGTTCCGGCATCGGGGCGGCCGGGGCGACAGGGGCCGGTTTGGGTTTAAGTGTCAAATGCGGTTTTTGCGGTGCAGGCGGAACCGGGGCTTGCGGTGCAGGCGGCATAGGTGCGGCCGGTTGTGGTTTTAAGCGTAAACGCAACGTCGTTTTCCCTTCTTCCGGTCCGGCAGGCGGTTGCGGAGCAGGGGCCGCTATTTGCGGTCCGGGCGCCGTTTGCGCCGATTGTTGCAACGGGATATTTTGCGTATTTTCCGCTAATTCTTCCGCGCCGTGCGTGTCAGAGGACGGAACGTTTTGACGCAACTGCTCGGGGATTTGTTCTCGCACGGTCCGGGCGTGTGAATGTTCTACAATTTTCTGCGTAGCAGCACTTTTTTCCTCGGTGGGTTGCGTGTGTTGTTGGTTTCTCTTCTTTTCCTCTGCGTCCCGTAATTCTTGCAAAGAAGAAGACAGGGTATTATCCCGGAATGATTTTTCGTATTGGTTGCGGATCAGTTCCGTGCTTAGGGTTGTTTCCAAATTGAAGGTTTTTTCTAGTACGTCCAAATTTTCACCGCGTACCGCAATGTCAGGCAGTCCGTCCTGACCGCTGGTTGTTTTTCCCGACGTGTTTCCGTAGGGCGGTACCGTATTGCCCAACACCATTTCTTCCGGAATTGTATGGGAGGAAGGGGCGGGTTCTTCTGCGGTAGTTGTATCTTCTTCGGTGGGATTTACCGAGTGGACCGATAAGTTATCGGGTAAATCAGTTGCGGCGGGTTGGTTTAGCTTATCTTTCCCGGGCAAATTGTCCGTAATTGTGTTTAAATCGTCCAAGTCCATGACGTTGGTTTGCTCCTTTAATTTTTGGTCAAAAATATTAAAAGCGTCGTCGGCTTTAGCCACTTCTTTGGCTAAGGCGTCTATTTTTTGTCCCCGTTGGGTTTGTGCATTTTTGGTAAGGGCTTGATTTTCTACGTCCAAAAACATGTCGTATTTTGTTTCTGCCGAGAAAATATCCTCTAGCGGCATTTTGCCCAGCAGGGTGTCTTCCATGTCTTTGATAAGCATATCCTTATCGCTTACCGTAATACCCGGCGAAGGTGTTTTTTCCGGTGTGGCGTCGTCGGGGTCTTGGAAAACTTCCTCCAGCGAAGCTGCCGGCGTGTTATCTTCGCGCAGGAAACTGTCTTCCGGGTTGAGGTCTACGCTGGGACCTTCGGCTTGTTTTTCCGACGGCGTAGCCGGTACATCTTGTGCCGCCGGTGTATTGGCGGAAGAATCCGAAGAGCCGTTAAAAAGCGGATTGCCCAGCACCCCCCCAGGGACGAATTCATTTACTTTGTTGGCCTGTGCGGTACCTTCCCGCACGGCGGTGCGAATTTTATCTAATGTGTCTTCATCCAAATCGGAAGGCAAGGCAAAGGCAAACGTAAACGGCGGTTGGGCCGGTGCAGGGTCTTGCACGTAGCCGGCTAATTTTTTGGCAATTAAACGGGCATCGTTTTCGGTGCCGTCAATCACGAGCGTAAACGAACGGCTGTCCGCCGCCGATGTAGAATGTGAAATAATATCCCAATTCGTAATCATTTTTCCTCTACAATGCTTTTGCCGCTACTGGCCCCGATGCGGGTAGCCCCGGCGGCTACCAGAGCGTCGTAATCTGCACGGGTGCGGATACCGCCCGAAGCTTTCACCTGCATAGCCGGTAAAATAGATTTGCGTAGTAACGCTACGTCGGCCGGGGTTGCTCCCGTGCCTACAAATCCGGTGGAGGTTTTGACAAAATCTGCGTGAGCTTGTCCGGCCAGTTCACACGCTTTTACTTTTTCCTCATCGGTCAGTTGCGATGTTTCCAAAATGACCTTAAGCACTTTTCCGGGACATGCTTGGCGCACGGCTTGCATATCGGCAAGCACGGTATCATATTCTTGGGCGCGCAATGCACCGATGTTAAGTACCATGTCAATTTCGTCTGCGCCGTCTTTGACGGCTTGTTGCGTTTCGTAAGCTTTAACGGCAGACGTATTAGCCCCTAACGGGAAACCAACTACCGTGCATACCTTAACGCCCGTTCCTTGCAACTGTTCTTTGGCATAAGAAACCCAAAACGGATTGACGCACACACTGCAAAAGCCGTACTGTTTGGCTTCCGCGCACAGACGCAAAATATCCTGCCGCGTAGCGGCCGATTTTAAAAGCGTGTGGTCAATCAGTTTAGCCGGGTTCATATATACCTACTAATTAAAATTGATGATGCGTGCAAATTTTTCCGCGATGAGCGATTGGCCGCCGACTAGTGCCCCGTCCACATCGGGTTTAGCCATAATTTCGTCCACGTTGGAATCTTTTACGCTACCGCCGTACAAAATGCGGGTAGCTTGGGCGAATTTATCGCTGTATGCTTTGGCTAAATAGGCACGGATGGCGGCGTGTACTTCTTGGGCTTGGTCGGGCGTGGCGGTTTTGCCGGTGCCAATGGCCCACACGGGCTCGTACGCAATAATAATGCCGTTTAATTGTTCTTCGGTAAAATTGGCTAGGCCGTTTTTAAGTTGGCCTTCAATAACTTGCATGGTTTTGTTGGCCTCGCGTTCTTGCAAGGTTTCGCCGACGCAGAAAATAACTTTTAACCCGTGGCGCAAGGCGGCGGCTACTTTTTTATTCAAAATTTCATCGGTGTCGCCGAACACGCTGCGGCGTTCGCTGTGGCCGATTAAAGTAAGGGTGGCTCCGGCGTCTTTGGCTTGAATCGGGGAAATGGCGGAAGTGAACGCGCCTTTGTCTTCCCAATGGATGTCTTGGCAGGCCACTTGAATTTCGGTATCTTTGGTTAAGCGGGTAACAATGTGTAAAGCGGTGTAAGACGGAGCAACAATAATTTCCGCATTATTTTTATTTCCGGCCTTGGCTAGCGCGCTGACTAAAGCGGCGGCCTCGGCAATCGTGTTGTGCATCTTCCAGTTTCCGGCAATAATAGGGGTTCTGTTTGTCATAAAAATTTTCCTCTTAATATATAAAGTAGTACTTTCCCGCCAATTGGGCGGGAACACTCCTAATACATCGTACCATAAAACGGGGCGAAAAGAAAAGTTAAATTTGCGTTAGAGAGAGACAAATATGTTCTTATCTTCCGTAAGCATGTGCGCACAAAGCAACACTGCAAACAGAGTGTGGCTCCAATTAAGTGGAAGATGACTCCCCTTTGGCGGCGTGCAACGTGCGGCCCGCAGGGTGGCAAGGACCGATAAAAATAAAAGAAAGTACCGTTTGTTATTTATCCGCCCCTTTAGTGCTGTTTATAAAAAGCGCCAAATCGGAAAAGAAAATTTACATGTTTGAGCGGGTAGCGAGTTTGTAAATTTTCCCGATTTGTCTGCTTTTTATAGCACCCCGGGGCGGCACTCTTTTGCGAGCTTTTCTGGTGTCAGAAAAGCGGAGAGGGGCTTGACATCGTTTTTTTTTTTGCTACATTTTATTTAATGATAAAAGGAGGAGTTTTATGGAAAAGGAAAGATGTTTTAAAGCTGTTGTAGGTCAGGCTATGCCTGACAATGCCTCGCAAGAGGCATGTAGCTTTATTCGGCATCAGGTTTCGCTGACTACAAAATCGGTTAAACCCCGTCAGGCAAAGCCTGACCTACGTAGAAAACAACGTGGCGGTTTTACGCTCATTGAACTATTAGTGGTAGTGTTGATTATTGGTATATTGGCGGCGGTGGCGGTGCCGCAGTATCAAATGGCGGTAGCCAAAACGCGATATGCTACACTTAAGAATTTAACTAAAAGTCTAGCGGACGCCGAAGAAGCTTATTATTTGGCGAACGGAACTTATACGGAAGATTTTGAAACTTTATCGGTTGAGCCGGCCGGCTGTACGTTGAGCGATACGGAGCCCAAATGTATTTATTCTTCGGGGGTGGTTTGTTCGTTGCGGGCACGAAGTAGCAGCAGTGAATATACGGCACAATGTTGGGATACTAAATTGGGTATGCAGTATATGATTTACTTTACTCATTCAATTGCTAATCCCGGCAAACGTATCTGTGTGGCGAGAAATCGGGATTTGTCTTCCGTTCAAAATAAAGTGTGCAAAACCGAATCGGGAGCTTCAACGCCCGGGACAGGTTCCGTAGGTGCATATACGTGGAAGTATCAGTAAATAGCTTGATAAAAAACCGACAGACGGAGGGTTGTTCCGCCTGTCGGTTTTTTGCAAAATGAAAAAACTACACGGCGCACAAACAAATTTTATGTTTGTCGGCTAGTTTGACGACTTCTTCTAAGTCCATAACCAGCGTTTTCCCGGCTTCAAACGCCAGCACGCTAAACCCGGCCGCCACCACGCTTTCAATGGTGCCTTTGCCGATGACGGGCAAGTCGTAGCGGTTGTCTTGATTGGGGCGGGCTACTTTTACAACAGCCACCGTTTGTTTTTTGCCGGATCCTTCGCGCACCAATTCTCCTGCCCGGCGGATACAGCGGTCCGTGCCTTCCATGCCTTCCACGGCGATCACCGCGTTTTGGCTGACCACGCATGTAAGTCCGATGTCCATTGCGGCCAGTTGTTTGGCGGTTTGAAACCCAAAGTCAATGACTTTTTGTTCTTCTTCATTGGGTTTCCGGGCAGAAAGTACACCGGCGGGCGGTAGGAAATCTTCCAAAAAAGAGGCGGAGCTGATAAACTCCAAGCCGTCTTTTTTAAATTCGTTAATGACTCCCGCCAAAATGCTTTTAGTTTGTCTGTTTTTTAGTGAAGCCAACGCCTTGGCGGTGCGCAAGTCCGGCATTAGGTTTGAAAAAATAGAAGTATGTTTGACGCGTCCGGCCATAATTACTTGCGTTACGCCGTGGTTTTTAAAAAACCGGATACACGCGCCCAGTTGCCCCAGCCGCAACGTCTGAAATACGCGTGCGGTAGGGTAATCGGCGGCGTTAGCATTTCCTTTAATGCCTGCCACAAACACCTCCACCCCTTTGGCGGCGGCGTTGCGGGCAATATAGACGGGCATTTTGCCTTCGCCGGCAATAATTCCTATTTTATTCGTCGTCATGTTCGCGTAAACTGCGCTTAGCGGCAATCACACCGCGCGGCGAGTTTTTACAAAAATCAATCATGTGTTGCACTTCCGGGCACGGGTGCGTCGCTTCCAGTTCGGCTAACGCTTCACTAAGCAATTTCCCGCTGCGGAATAACGCTTTGTACGCGCGGCGGATTGCCAAAATGGTTTCTTTGGAAAGTCCGTTTCGTTGCAAGCCGATAAGGTTTATTCCCACTAAGCGTGCACGGCTACCTTGTGCAATACAATAAGGGGGAACATCTTGGTGTACCATTGTTCCGCCCGAGAGCATCGCCATCGTGCCGATGCGCGAAAATTGGTGGATACCGATGAGACCGGAAATAACAGCCCGGTCCTCTATGGTAATATGTCCGGCTACCGCGGTGCAGTTGGCGATAATAATGTTATTACCCAAGTGGCAATCGTGCGCGATATGCGCGTTGGCCATAAGCAGACAATTATTACCGATAGAAGTCGGTGCGTTCAAATCGGTGGAGCGGTGAATGGTAACACACTCGCGGATTTGATTACCGTTACCCATAACAACGCGGGTAGGTTCGTCCTTATATTTTAAGTCCTGCGGTTTGACCCCGATAAACGAACTGGCGATCAGCTCGTTGTTATCGCCCATCGTCGTATTTTCAATGACGCAATAGGGACCGATTTTGTTATTTTTACCGATCACAACGTCCGGCCCGATTACCGTATACGGACCGACAGTGGTAGAGGGGTCTATTTGGGCCGAAGGATCAACAACACAAGTGGGATGAATATTACTCATTGGGCGAGTCTCCTACAATAAAGTTAAGTGTAGCTTGCGTACACAATTTTCCGTTTACGTACGCTTCGCCGTATATTTTGGAAATACGGCCTAAGCGTAAAATCTGTATGGGCATTTCCAACACGTCGCCGGGACGTACCATGCCGCGGAATTTGGCTTGCTCAATGCTTAAAAACAGCGGCAACGACTTGTGCCCCGCTATGGTTACATCCGGCATGACAGCGCCGCCAAATGCTTGTGACATGCTTTCAATGACCAATACCCCCGGCATCACCGGACTGCCCGGAAAATGCCCTTTAAAATAAAACTCATCGGCCTTTACATGATGTACGCCGATATATTTTTTGCGTTTTTCCAGTACGCGGATCTCGTCCACCAAGAGAAACGGCTCGCGGTGCGGAATGTTGGCCTTGATAGCGGTCAAATCGTATGTCTCGCAAACCGGAAGCGTCAAAAAATTTTTAAGTGAAACAGTTTTTACTACCCCCATTTTTCCTCCTTATTTGCTAATAGAATTTTAGCAAAAATCACATTGTGTTTGTGGCCTCCGCCATGGCAAGTGATACGAAGTGGGGGGAGTTTTAGGCCGGTTAAACTAATATCACCAATCAAATCTAATAATTTATGGCGCACCATTTCATCGGGGTAGCGGCGTTCGTTTAAAAAGCGGTCTTTACCGATGATAACGGCATTTTCTAAATTCCCGCCTTTGGCTAAGCCGTGCGCTTTTAAAAACGCCAGTTCTTCTTCAAACCCGAACGTGCGCGCCCGGGCAATTTGTTCTAAATAATTCTCCGGGGTAAATTCCAAGGTATATTCTAAGTGGGACACAAGCGGATGCTTGTGCTCGTACACAAAGGTAAAGGTCAGTTTATCGGCGGGCTCTGCGCTATAAGAGATGTTACCGCTGGTGTAGGTAATTTTGCGTTTGACGTCTAAGAGCGGCTGTTCTTTGTCCAATTCTTTGAGGCCCGCTTTTAAGAAAGCGTCTGCGTAGATGTCGCTTGCGCCGTCGGTTACGGGCGGCTCGGGGCCGTCCATTTCCACGCGCACATCGGTAATGCCCAGCGCATGCAAGGCAGAAAGTACATGTTCTACCGTGCAGACTTCCGCCGTTTCATTTTTTAAGTTCGTGCCGCGTAGCGTGGAGCCCACGTGGAACACATCGGCGATAATCGGTTGGGAGTTGGCAATATCGGTACGCAAAAAAGTAATGCCGTTGTCCGCCGGGTGAAAGGTCATCGTGGCGGGCTGGCCCGTGTGCAGACCGATTCCTTTAATAACGGTAGAAGTAGCTAGAGTTTTTCGCATAAATTAACGCCCCATTAGTTTTTTAAGTTTGCCCCAAAAGGACAGTTTTTTCATTTGTTCGGTTTCTTTTTTAAATTGTTGAAATTCTTTGTACATCTCGGGCAATTTGCGCATGATAGCCATTTGTTTAAAGGCCTCTTTTTGCGGCATAGCCGGAAAGCCGAAATACGTTTTTCCGGCGGGCACATCGCCCATGACACCCGATTGGGCGCCGATTTGGGCGCGGTCACCTACTTTCATATGTCCGGCAAGACCCACTTGCCCGGCCAAAATCACGCCGTTGCCGATATCGGTTGTGCCCGCAATGCCGACTTGCGCGCAGCAAATGCTGCTTTGGCCGATGCGTACGTTGTGCCCCACTTGGACTAAATTGTCCAGTTTGGTATTGTCGCCAATAACAGTACTGGCGATTTTGGCGCGGTCCACGCACGTGTTGGCTTGAATTTCCACATCATTACCCAATACCACGTTACCCACTTGCGGGATTTTTTGGTGGCGTCCGTCGTGAAACGTAAACCCGAAACCGTCCGCGCCGATGCGCGCACCGGGTTGCAAAATCACATAATCTTTTAAAATACAGTCTTCGCGGATAACTACTTGCGGATAGATGTAACAATGTTTGCCGATCGTTACGTCTTTGCCAATGTAGCATTGCGGGAAAATCACGGTGTCATCGCCAATGGTAACGCCGTCTTCAATGACGCTGTACGCGCCGACCGATACGTTTTGCCCCAGCTTGGCTTTGGGGCTGATAACGGCCGTCGGGTGGATGCCCGGCGTATGTTTGGGGCGCGCGGCGTCTAGGTGTTTTAAGAGTAAAATAAACGACCATTCCGGGTCTTTGGCGAATAAAAGTTCGCCCGCAAAAGGCAGTTTTTCCGTTTTGGCTTGTTGCGGTACGATGAGTGCAGAGGCCTTAAGCCCGGCAAGCAATTCTTTTTTATCTAACGAAGTAATGTAGCAAATGCCGCCGGGTTGCGCATCGTCCAAGGCGCACACGCGGGTAATGACGGTATCGGGTTTGCCGGCCGTTTCCGCTCCGGTAATTTGGGCAATTTCTTGTAAAGTTAGTTGCATAATTTCTCCTTATTATTTACCGCGTTTGCGGTATTTTTTGGCCTTTTTAAGCCGGTTGACAAAATCTTGCGTTACGTTTACCGGTTTTTCACCGTATAAAATTTCGTCTTTACGTACAATGGCTCCAATGTTGCGCTTTTTGGCAAACGACTTAATTTCTTTGTAAATATCTTGCAAAATTTCGGCGACTTCCTGTTTTTCTAACTGTAAAATTTCTTCGCGGGTGGTGTATTTATAGTTATCTATAAAAAAACTGCGTTCTTCAATTATCCGTTTGTTTTGTGCAATACGTGCGGTAATATCTTCCAAACGGGCGGGCGTATTAAGCGGGCTGGCCGATAATACTTCCGCTTGCGCAAACGTCAGACGGTTGAGCAAATTGTTTAGCACAAGCGTATCTGCCGGCTCTTCAATGCGGGGTAGCAGCGGGTGCGGCTCTATCACAATGCGTTCGTAAAAAGGTTTAATCTCCCGCCCTTGCGCGGTGAGGATAGCATTTTCGCGCGCGCGCAGTTCTATTTCTTCTTTGGCGCGGGCCACTTCGTCTTCTTTGGCTAAAATTTTCTCGCGGATTTGTTCTTTAACGGCAATCGTGCGCGGATGTTCGTTAAAGGCCACGTCTATATCTATAAATGCCACGGTCAGGCATTGCATCGGTTTGCCGGTTGTTTCTTCTTGCGGAGTTTCTTGTTCGGTTTGTGCAGGAGCGGGAGTTTCTTCGGCCTTTTCCTGCTGTTTGGCTTGGGCGTCCTCTTGGGCTTGTTTAGCTTGGTTGGCCAGTAACGCCGCTACGGCGGCAGCTTCCTCTTTAGAAAGCGTATCTGCGCTCACGGGTTCTTGCGCAGTGGCAAGCCCAACTGGAAACAGCAGTAGTACAAATACCCAACTTTTTTTCATACCTCTCCTACATCATATTTGAGATGTTGAAGTAGAAATGGGAACGGTCCTCTCCCGGGCGGTGATTGAGGCCGTATCCCCAATCTATGCGGATCGGCAAGGAGGGCGTCGTAAAACGCAAGCCCACACCGACGCCGGCCTTAAATTCTTTTTCTTCCGGCCCGAGTTTAAATTCCAAATCGTCAAAATGGTTCCACGAGTTGCCTAGGTCAAAGAAGAAGGCAAACTGTGCCATGTTGCGCCGTCCTTCACGCGCTAAAGGAAAGCGCAGCTCGGCGTTCATCACATAGTACATGTCCGAGCCGTATTGCGGGCCAATTTCGCCGGCGCGTTCGTAGCCGCGGATCGTATCGGCACCGCCTAAGAAGTATTTTTCGTAAGGGGGCACTTCGTGGGTGCGGCCGTATCCCTGTACGGAGCCGAATTTATTAGACAATACAAATACCACGGGGTAATTACCGCCAATGTTGAGTACGGTGTGGTTGAAAATAGAACGTGCGGTTAAATACCACAAATCTAAATCGCCGCCGATCGGTCCGCCGGCTAAGGATACCCCTAACGAGTTGCGCCACCCGGTGGTGGGGTCCCACATATTGTCGCGGGTATCAATGGCAAAGTCTATGCTAAAGGTAGATAAGTCGGTTTTGCCCTCGGCCAAGCAATTGGGGCCGGAGGTACCGGGCGGGCATTTATACGGATCGTCTACGTCGTAAATATCAATGTTTTCTAACGAATATCCCAACGAGAGTTGGTAAATATCGTCGTTAAAACGCGGACCGACTTTGACGCGTCCGCCGATGCGTTTTTCGGTATATGCTTGGTTATCGGTAGAGAAAGCGCGGTAGCGGCGGGTATTGAATAAATCTACTCCCAGCGAGGTGGGTTTATCGTATATCCACGGGGTGTACCAGCTGACGGTATAGTCCAAAATTTCTTTACCGAATAAAGTGCGCAAAGACAACCGTTGCGCCCGCCCGAACAAGTTCAGGTGGTTAATGGATAATTCGCCGTACAGACCGTCCATGGAGCTCATGGCAAGCCCGGCAGTAAACATGCCGGGGCGGCCTTCGCTGATGTCAAAATCAAGGTCCACTTTTTGCGGGTCGGCGGTGGGTTGCAAGTCAATTTTGACGTCGTTAATAAACCCTAAATTCATAATTTTGGTTTGACTGCGGCGAATTTTGGCGTTGTCGTACAGATCGCCGGGGTGGACCGTCAGCTCGCGCGTAAAGACGTATTTTTTGGTGTCGTGGTAGCCCGATACATCCACATGGTCTATATAGAAGATGTGGCCCTCGGAAATATCAAACGTCAAATTGAGTTTGCCGTTTTCAATTTTTTTCACGGGTTCTACGCGCGCTTGTAAATACCCTTTGTTGGCGTATTGTTCTTGGATAGCGGCGACAGTATCGTCAAAATCTTTTTGGTTGTAGAGGTGTCCCTCGCGGAAGAACACTTGTTCTTTCAGTTCTTCGGGTGTAAAGACGTTGTTACCCTCAAATTGTACCGTGCCGAAATCTACTTTTTCGCCTTCGGTTACGTTGTAGACAATGTTGGCTTGGGCTTGTTCGTCGTTAAACGATACTTGCGGTTGGGTCAAATTAAATTCGCTATACCCTTTGTTACGGCCGTAGAGCATCATTTTGACCCAGTCGCGCTGTAAGTTTTGCGGTTTAAAAACTTTGCCCGGGCGGTTGGAAGATTTTTTAATAATTTTTTGGGCAGGCAGTTCGGTGGCACCATTGATAGTTACATCGCCCACGCGCACGCGTTGTCCCTCGTCAATAATGAGCTTGACATACACGACATTTAATTTTTCGTCGTTAGTAAGTTCGTAGGAAATTTGTGCGTTGATGTATCCTTTTTCGGCGTATTTGGTTTTGATGTGATCTAAATCGGCTTGCAGTTTTGTTTCGTTGAAAGGGTCCTTGATTTTGAGCGTCATGGCTTGGGTAATGGCGCCCTTGCCCAAATGTTTGCGCCCTTCGTAAGACAGGTGGTCAAAGATCGGTTTTTCTTGAACGATGTACGTTAAGCGGTGGCAGGGCTCTGCGTCGCCCTCTTTGCTTTTGCGGGTTCCTTTTTCCGGCGAGATATCAATTTCCACGCTGTTAAAACTGCCCAGCGCGGAAATGGATTGGATATCTTCGGATACTTGGGCCATTTCATAGAGCTCGCCTTTTTTGGCACTGGCGTGTTTGGTAACGGTTTTGGCGCGGATATTTTTATTACCTTTAACAGCAATATGACAAATCATCCACGGCCCGTTGGGATCAATTTCCGTGGGTACACTTTCTTGCGCGCGCGCGTAAGAGAAAAGGGCCAAAAGGCCTAGTATCAAAACAGCGGTTTTTTTCAAAACATTCTCCTTGCAAAAAGCCCGCACTTAGACAGCGCGGGCGGTACAGTTAAAGTTGAATTATTTGGTCGGTCTTTGAGCTTTACCGCTTTTGATGCAGTTAGCGCACACATACGCGGTTTGCGTTTTGCCTTCTAAGACAACTTTTTGTTTTTGCAAGTTCGGTTTGAACGAGCGTTTAGTTCTCATGTTGGAGTGGCTGTACGAGCCGCCGGACACCGGGGCTTTGCCACAAATTGCACATTTATACGCCATAATATCCTTCCTTATATGAAATAAATTTGGTTACTATATTCTAGTAAATAATTAGGCGGCTGTCCAGTTTAAGCCGTTTTCGGGGGGAAAAACTTGCTGGCCAGCACCGACAGCGCCAAAATGCTTACAATGATGCCTAACGATAATACCACCGGCACATGTATAAAGTGCGAAAGTGACATTTTTACGCCCACGAAAAATAAAATAACCGATATGCCGTATTTAAGATACGGGAATTTGCCCGCCATGCCGGAAAGCAAGAAATACAGCGAACGCAACCCGATAATCGCAAAAATGTTAGACGAATAAACCAAAAACGTATCTTGCGTAATAGACAGCACGGCCGGGATAGAGTCCACCGCGAAAATCAAGTCGGACATTTCTATCACGACCACCGCGGCCAACAGCGGCGTAGCAAAGCGTTTGGCGTTTTCCACTACAAAGAAATTTTCGCCGTGGTAATCGGTTTTTAAGGGGAAGAACTTTTGCAAAATTTTTAAAGCGGCGGAGTTTTGCGGATCAAACTTATCGTCGTCTTTTTGCAAGAGCATTTTAAGCGCGGTAAAAATTAACAGCGCGCCGAACACGTAAATCGTCCACGAAAAAAGCGAAATGAGTTTTACACCTAAGAAGATAAATAAAAACCGCAACACTACCGCGCCGAGTACACCCCACAACAGGGCTTTGGGTTGCAACGCGTGCGGGATAGCAAAGTAACTGAAAATGAGGATAAACACAAACATATTATCCACCGACAGCGAATATTCCAGCACATACCCCGTGTAAAATTCCAACGCGTGGCGCGGCCCCTCCAACAACCAAATCGCTCCGCCGAACACAAGCGCCAGCGACACCCACGCACACACCATTAGCCCGGCCTCTTTCAAGCTGACTTTGCCGTGGTGTTTATTTAAAACGGTTAAATCTACGAACAGCGCGGCGAGTACGACTACCCAAAACGCGATCCATAAACCGATAGATACAGATGTAGAAACAGGTTCCATAATCTAAATTATATCATTTTGCACAACTTTTCCCTCGCCCCTTGCCAGGTAGGGTGCCGCGCCTCTCTCTTTCATCCCTCGCCCCTTGCGTGAGGTCCTCGCCGGACGGGCAAAAGGCCGGGTGAGGGGTATACAAAGAGAAGGGTATAACAGACCAAGGAAATAGCTTTATTGATAACCCCTCATCGGTTTGTTCGGACGTTGTCCGCCAAACCACTTCCCCCGCAAGGGGGGAAGTCAAACGACGTAGTTTTTCTGCTGATCCCTAACAATGCAACACCGCACAAACAGTGTGGCTCCAATTAAGTGAAAGTTGACTCCCAAAATGCCTGCCCCCGGCA
The DNA here is from genome assembly GCA_900315795.1 of Candidatus Avelusimicrobium caledoniensis. Lineage (GTDB taxonomy): Bacteria > Elusimicrobiota > Elusimicrobia > Elusimicrobiales > Elusimicrobiaceae > Avelusimicrobium > Avelusimicrobium caledoniense. The sequence continues at coordinate 28,602 of ONAM01000010.1, read as the reverse complement.
AGGGGGTTGACATCGTTTTTTTTTTTGCTACATTTTATTTAATGGTAAAAGGAGGTTGTATGATGTAGGTCAGGCTATGCCTGACGTCAAACAAGGAAAGATGTTTCTGCCGAAACATTGTCAGGTGAAACCTGACCTACATAAAGGTTTCACGCTTATTGAGTTATTAGTCGTTGTGTTAATCATCGGCATTTTAGCGGCGGTGGCGGTGCCGCAATACCAAAAAGCGGTGTGGAAAAGTCGCGCGGCCAATATGCGGACATTGATGAGCAGTGTGGCTCAAGCGGCCAATGCGTATATTTTGGCCAACGGCGAAAGTCCTACTTCATTTGGTGAATTGGCCGTGGATGTGGATAACTTAACAGCGGGAAATACGCCTCCGTTGGGCGGGACGTATTGGCCGGCCGGTATTACCCCTACCGATTGGGTGCGCTATAACGATCAATTTGAACTTCTCTTAAGCGGTGGAAACGTTATTGCCCACTTTATAACCGGGAAATATAAATATTGCGGGTTAATGGTATCGTATTCAACGGGAGAGTGGAAATGCCGGGAGTGGGTTGGCTCTTATTCGGGCGATCCCGGTAGTTTTTGTCAAAAAGTAATGGGTTCCGGTCCGTTAGCGGAAACGAAAGGATCTATTCGTTTTTACCCGATGTAAATATTACTTATCCAAAAAACTGGTGCCTACGTTTAACGGCGGTAAGTTGAAATAATCGGCCAGCGTTTGCCCCAGATCCGCATATGTGGCGCGCCCGCCGATAAATTGCGGTTGCACGTTTTTGCCAAACATAATGACCGGCACGTGTTCGCGCGTGTGATCGGTACCTTTATAGGTCGGGTCGCACCCGTGGTCCGCCGTGATAAACACAAGGTCTTCATCTTTCAGTTGTGCGGCCAGTTCGGGCAGGCGCGTGTCAAAATATTCTAACCCTTTGGCGTAACCCTCTACGTCGCGGCGGTGGCCCCAGGTCATATCAAAATCTACAAAGTTCGTAAATACCAAACTAAATTTAGGAGCGAGGGCCGCTTCGTGCAATGTGACGTTCCACAGTTCCTCCAAGCCCGAGGCCTTAACCGCTTTGGTAATGCCTTGTTTGGCAAAAATATCGTTAATTTTTCCGACAGAAATGACACTTCCGCCCGCATTTTTAATAACGTCTAATACCGTCGGACGGGGCGGCTTGACGGAATAATCGTGCCGGTTTTTGGTGCGTTTAAATTCGCCTTTTCTCTCGCCCTCAAACGGACGGGCAATTACGCGTGCAATGTTGTAGGGTTTGACATATTTAAATGCAATTTCGCACACTTCATATAATTTATCTAACCCGAAATGTTTTTCGTGCGCGGCAATTTGAAACACGCTGTCTGCCGACGTGTAACAAATCGGTTTTCCGGTACGGATATGCTCTTCGCCCAGTTCGTCAATAATTTCCGTGCCGGACGCGGCTTTATTACCTAAAATGCCGGGGATACCGCCCGCCAGACAAATTTTATCTACCAATTCCGGCGGAAAAGAGGGATAATCGGGCTTAAAGTATCCCCAATCAAAATCAACCGGACAACCCGCCATTTCCCAATGGCCCGACGACGTATCTTTGCCGCGGCTGATTTCGCGCATGAAACCGTATTTAGAGGGTAAATTTAGTTGTGCTGCCGTTTGCGGACCGGTGAACACATTTTTACCCGTGGACGCTTTGGCCGCTTTTAAAAGCCCGAGAGCCGTTAAGTTAGGAATATTTAAGTGCCCGCGTGTAGCGGCAATGTGTCCTAAGGTATCAGCTCCCGCATCGTTAAACTTGGCGGCGTCTTCGGCATTGCCGATGCCAAATGAATCCATCATCAAAATTACTGCACGTCCTTTACGAGTCATAACCCCTCCCGGTATTTCCTTTATTATACCGAAAAACCGGCAAAAACGTCTATCAAAAATAGCGGTAAAATGGTATTATGTAGGCAAGGAGCCCGTATGAAACAACCTTATATCAATATGCGTAATTTTTGGTTGGATATTAAAAACTTGGAAAACCGCAAAGGCATTGTGTCGTTGGGGCCGGACCGTATCGCCGTGGCCGGGGTAGAAATGGCACTGGCGGACGGATCACACCGCAAACATCTTTTTTTGGCTACTAATTCGCTCGGAGACAGTAGCCTTTATTTTGAAAATAACAGCCCCAGCGGTTTGGGCGGTCAAATTGCCGGACACGATAACGAAGCTTTGCAAACGGCGGCCGCGCGTATGTTGGCGCACGCCAGTAAATTAACGGCTCAAATGGAGTCGTTGCCGGCCGGCTCGCCGTTGCCCGCACCGAGCGCACCGGGACAGGTGCGGTTGTTTGCCGTGTCTGATGAAAAATTATTTCATATAGAATTAAACGAAGAAGAAGTGCGTAACCCGGAACACCCGTTTTATCCGTTTTTTGCTTATTCCCAACAAGTGTTAGGGTGCTTTCGGGAACAAACGGTGGAAAAAACACCGGGAAAAGCGTGAGGATATCATGAAACGTATTTCGCGGGTAGGACTGGTTGCCTTGTTTTTAGTAGTGATTGCCGGCTTGACGGCCGGGGTGACGTTCTACGGGCATTACGTAAGTAACCTGTTGGAAGAAGACGAAGTGGCCAACATCATGGCGGCCGCCGGAGAAACCGCCGAAAGTTTTACCCGCGCCCTTGAAGCCGACCAACGCATTGTGGATACGATTGCCATTACGGCGCAGACCAATTATCCGTGGGACAGCCCGCGTAAATTGGAACGCTTCTTACATCTGCAAGTCAAATACAACGAGTTTGAAAATTTAGGTATTATTCCGTTGCACGGTTCGGCGTTGCTGGCCCGGCCCGATAAACTGGACGCCGGTTGGCAACAAAGCACCTTACTTACTACGTTGGAAAAAGATACCTTTACATCTTCCCGGCAGATTGATTCTATCAGCAAACGCCCGGTATTTGTGCAGGCTGCTTCGTTGCACAACGGTATGGAGCCCGTCGGTGCGTTGTTTGCGCTCATTCCTACGGAGCGTTACCGCGCGCTACTCACCCTTTCTTCGCTGGGGGAAAACGGGTTGGCTATTGTGATTTCCCGCGACGGACAAGTGCAAGCCGCCGGGTGGCCCTTTCAGGCCGACAATGTATTTGACATACTTGCCAAAGCAAAGTTTCCAAAAGGCAAAAACTTTCAAACCTTGCGCGACCAGATCCAAGCCGGAGAAGATACCTTTGTGCGTTACCAATTAGACGGACAATACCGCTTGTTGCACGGTATTGCCATGACCGTAAACGATTGGTATTTGCTCACGATTTTACCCATAGATTCTATTCAAGCACAAGCCCAACAGGTTACGTGGGCCTCGCTGGGTTTGTTTGTGGTTTTATTTGTACTGTTTGGGATGTTGGGGTTGTACGTATTATTCTTGCGCATGTACAGCAACCGGCAATTATTTAAAACCGCCTTTGTGGATTCGCTGACGGGAACGGATAATTTAAACAGGATGACGTTACAGTTTCACAAGCGTTTGCGCGCGTTAAACGGGCAAGCGGCGTTGGTTATTTTTGACATTTTGAAATTTAAAGCCATCAATGATATGTTGGGTTACGAGCAAGGCAATTTAGTGTTACAGCGTGCGGCCAATTTGTTTAAGGAAAACTTACGTACAAACGAATTTATTTGCCGCAACTTTGCCGATAACTTTGTGCTTTTGTTGTCGTTCACCGACCGGCGTGAATTGCGTGCGCGGCTGATGGATTTATTAACGCTGATCCGCCGCGATTGCACGGCGATTGATTCATGTGTGATGGTGGACGGTGTGTTCGGTGTGTATGAAGTGGAAGAAAATGTGCCGTTTTATATTGCGTTGGACCGGGCCCGTTTTGCGTTAGAAAATGCTAAAAATTCTTCCAAAGAATCTATCCGGTTTTACGACGAAAAAGACCGCCACCGTTTGTTGCAGGAGCGGCAACTGGAAAGTATTATGGAACAGGCCCTTGCGGACGGCTCGTTTGCGCTGATGTTACAACCTAAATTTAATTTCCAAACCGGCAAAATGGAAGGGGCCGAGGCCCTGGTGCGATGGAATCAGGCAGATCGCGGACTTATCCGCCCCGACGATTTTATCCCGCTTTTTGAGCGTAACGGATTTATTTTAAAACTGGATATGTTTATCTTGGAGCAAGCCGTTAAGTTCTTGGCTAAATGGCGTAGCGACGGCAAACAACAAGTGCCCATAGCGGTCAATTTTTCGCGCTTGCACTTAAACGATTCGCGCTATATCCCGCAGATGACCCGCATTGTGGACGAGTACGATGTGCCGCACCGCTTGATTGAAGTAGAGTTGACCGAAAGCGTTATTTTAAATAACCACGAGCTGGCCCAAAACGTCGTACGCGGGCTGCATAATAAAGGATTCTCGGTGGCGATGGATGATTTCGGCTCGGGTTATTCGTCACTTAACGTGCTTAAAAACTTACGTTTTGATACGATCAAACTGGATAAAGAATTTGTCAGCGGTTGCGAACAAAACCCCACCGCGCGCAAGGTGGTCCAAGGGGCCGTGGAAATGATTAAAGCCATTGACGCTAAAGTGGTGGCCGAAGGAGTGGAAACCGCCGAACAAGCCGAGTTCCTGCGCCGTATCGGATGTGATTTAGCGCAAGGGTATTACTTCTCGCGTCCGGTTCCGGTAGAGGAATTTGAAAAACTGCTCACCCCCGCCCCTAGCGAAGAATAAAAAGCATACTTGTTTATTATAAAAACGCACCCAACCATGTGTTAGGTGCGTTTTTTGGAGGTTTTGTAAAGCGGGTCGTTAGAGGCGGTTATTTTTCTTGGGCCAGTTGTTTGGCTACTTGACCGACAAACGAGTTGGGTTGCGTTTGCAGTTCGTGCGCGATTTGTGCAAATTGTTTTTTAGCCGCAGCAGTTTTGCCTTGTTTTTGCCAGTTGAGTGCTTGCACTAACTGCGCTAAAGCGTTACCCGGCTGGCGATTTAAAATTTTTTGGATAATTTGTAGCGAAGCTTGATACCGGCCGGCTTCGTAGAGCCACAAGGCCTTTTGCGTAAGGAAATCGGTGCGCTCGGGGGCGAGCAAAATAGCTGTCTTTAAGTCCGCCAGTGCCTGCGGTAATTGGTGCATACCGCGGCGTGCTTCGGCACTGATGCGCCAAAAATCGGCGTTGGTGGGGTCTTGTTCTAAGGCAAGTGTAATGTGAATAAATGCCTGCTCATAGTTGCGTTCGCGCAAGAAAGTGCTTGCGTACCGTGCCCGGTAAAGCGGAGATACTGCGCCGGACAGCGCAAAAAAATCATTGTAGAACCGGCGCGCTTTAGAATAAAACCCAAGCGTGGTGTAGTTGACGGCTTGCCCGGCCAATGCCTCTGTATTGTTAGGTTCTTCGGTCAAGGCCCGTTCGTACATTTCAATAGAGCGGGTTGTTAAGCCATTTTCTTGATATAGCCGTCCGGCTTCTAACAGTAACGGTACATTTTTTGGGTGAAATTCTAACGCTTCCGAGTAAATTTCTAATGCACGTTCCGGCTTTTCAATTTGTTCATAACTGCGGCCCAACAAGCGGTAGGCACGGGCTTCGCGGCGTGCTACGTTTTTAGTTTTATAAATGTAATCGGTCAGTTGCGAAATAGCCGCTTGATAATTCCCGTCGGCGTATGCATCGCGTGCTTGGACGTATTCTTTGCGGTCATTTAGCGGGGCGAGCCCCAAAAAACCCGCCGAGCAACCCGTCAGCCATATTACGCAACTTAAAAAGATAGTTTTACGGTTTAAGCAAATCATTTAACGCAAAAAGCAAGATAGATTCTTGCAATTCCTCTAAGTGTTGGTGGGCTTCTACAATACCCACTTCGCCGGCTTTGTGCAATTTATTGAGTTCCAACGTGCCCACATCTAACACGCGGTTGGTTAATACGAAATTGGCTTTTTGGGCGGCTTCTTCAATCATAGCTGCGCCGCGCACATCGCCTACCCGCAGTAAATACGCTGCTACGGTTTTGGGCGTGGTGGAAAAAAAGTCCGGCGGCGTAACAGAGGCAATAATATAATCAGCCCCCATTTTACGTACCGATTCAACGGGTAAGTAATCTACCACCGCGCCGTCCACCAGTAACCGGTGGCGGTATGGCACGGGTTCAAATACGCCGGGTAAATTCATACTGGCACGCACGGCAATAGCTAGCGGGCCGGAGTCAAACATAATGCGCTCGCCGGTTTTGATATCCATGGCTGCGCAGGTAAACGGAATTTTTAAATCTTCAAATTGGATATCGCCTACTTGCTTTTGCACAAAATTAGCCATATTGGCAGAAGAAGGTAATTTTTTAGCAAATAAAAACCGCCACAGCCCCATGACGTTAAAATCGGGGGTAATGGTTTGCATAGTCAGGTGGGAGCTGATTTCCCACAGTTTCTCGGGCGGTAAGCCGCTGGCATATAAGGAACCGACGACCGCACCCATAGAAGTGCCGGAGATCATGTCTATCGGCACGCCGGCGTTGGTTAAGGCCTCTAGCGTGCCGACGTGCGCAAACCCGCGTACGCCGCCTGCCGATAAAGCCACCCCGATTTTAGGCCGCTTACCCGCGGGTTGTTCAATAAATTCTTGCCATAAAAAATTACGCAAAACATCGTCGTCTGTCCGTTCGGACAGCGCAAACGACGGCGCGGATACCAGCGCGGCTAATGTAAACAGTACCACGCGGCGTAGCATATTGGTCATTATAGGTCCTGTCCCACCGCCCACTCCAGTTGGGCTTTAGCAAGTTGGTTTTGGCGTATGGCATCCAGATAATTATACGCCGTTTTAGCATACGCATTTAAAGCTTCTAAGGGGACGATACCTTGTTTGACGCCGCTTTGCTGGGCTTTTTTAAATAGAGTAGTTAATTGGTTGAAACTGTCTTGGCGCAATAATACTTCGTCTTGCCAAAAGCGCATTTCCTCAAAACTGTGTGCCACTTCTACGCGGATAGCGTCCTCAATCCGGGCGCGGCGTAACGTGCTTTTTTGTTGTTCGGCTTTCTTTTGGGCAATTTGCGCCGAAAAATTATACGGCAAAGGTAAGCGGACGGCTAGTGATACTTGCTTGTTGGTATCTTCTAACGAATCGGTGCCGAGTTGTTCGTACGTGGCATTTAACAGGATATCGGGGTAGCGTTTGGAAAGAGCCAGGTCCAGAGAAAGGGAATCTAACTCCAATGCATAAATGGCTGTTTTTAATTCGGGGCGATATTCCATGGCCCGCAGATTAAGTTGGGCTAAATCCGCATCCAAGTGTACGGGGGAAAAATCGCCGGTAATGGAAAAATCGGCATTGGCTTCTTTATTTAAGCTAACTAGCATAGCCCGGCGGGCTTGCGCCAAGCGGCGGGTAGCTTCATGCTGGGCTGTTTGTAACTGGGCGAGCAAGCTTTGCACCCGCAATTGCGTCCACGTATCGCCGGACGGACGGGTGTTCCACGCAAGGGCTTTGTCCGTTAATTCTTGCATGAGTTGCTCATAGTGTTGGGCAAAAAGCAAATTATAAAAGGATGTTTTGATATCGCGTACGGTGGCATTTTTGACGGCTTCGTAGCGGCTTTGGGCTTGTTTTAAATTGGCGCGGGCGATTTTGAGTGTATTGCGGATACGTCCGCCGGAATAGAGGTATTGCGTAGCCGTAACACCGACCCCGAAAAATTGATCGTGTTTATCCGATGAAACTTGTCCGGGCAAAAAGCGGTTGGCTACCGAGTCCGAAAGGACCATGGGGTAATCTAAATCATACCAGGTGGCTGTGCCTTGTAAGGCAAATTGCGGCAAGAACAGAAATTTGGCTTCGTTTACTTTTTGCTCGGCGATGGAAATTTCCTGGCGGGCGGTTAAAAAGTCCGAATTGTTTTCCAATCCTAAACGGATGGCGTTTTCCAGCGATAGATTATCGTTAATCAAGCTGGAGAATTTAAGCCCATATTCCTTTTGGGCGTGAAGCGGGGCGGTGCATACGCCCACAAGCAGTAAAAAAAGACAGAGTTTTTTCATTAGGATTCTTTTTTATTTTTATTGATTTCTTCTTCTACGCGGTCCATCATGGCGTTAAAATCGTCTTGTAATTCCACAAACTGGTCGCCTTGGCGCAAGTGTACCCGTTGGGAAAAATCTCCCTTGGCAATTGCCTTGCATACCTGTTCAAAGCGGTACACCGGGCCGGCCATTTTGTGGGATAAAAACGCCGAAATCACCACAACAAATAACAAGTAAATCATAATTTTATAAAAGAAACTGGCGGCGATGTGGAAAAATTCGTCGTAGATAGGTTGCATGAGCACCGGGTGCGTGTCAAACAGTTCGCTTACCGTGGCGGTAAGTTCAAAAGTCATAATCGCCAGCCCGCACAGTACACTCAAAATGATGAGTACCATGTAGCGCAGTTGCAAACTTTTTTTAATAAAAATTGTATTGCGCCGGGTAGCTTTGACGGGTGTAGGTGTATTCATAGCTTCTCCTAAAAATTAGTTACGTAGCGGATTTGGATAATGCGTTCGCTTTCGCTGCCGCGGCCGATGCGGCGCACGGCTCCGTCCAACGCTAACGACGGGTGTAAATAAAACCGCATGCCGGCATTTAAACGCGAATCGCGGACGTTGCGGATGCTGTCCCACTCGGCGAACGTGCCGATTTGGTCGGTTAACCGGTAGAAAAGTCCGGCAAAGCCGTAGATTTCATCCCATTCAAAATCGGACACATTAGCTCCCGCGCTGGCATTTAGCCCCGGCACGATGATTTCGCGCGAGAACGTAATATAACCGCCTTTGCGGTTGTCCAAATATTTTTTAGTGCGAGTATAGTGACGGTGATTGTCGTACCCGTATCCGTAACGGCGGCCGTCGTAACCGATGGCGATAGCCGGCAAATATAAATTTCCGTCGTAAATTTTCCATTTTACCTGGAAATCCGGATTGAGCACCCGCACAGATGAGGAAGAACCGATTAGTTCATGCACCGCCAGCGACAACCCCAAATTGATGCGCGGATACACGCCGAAATCAATGGTTTCCATCAGTGTGCCATGGTCGTATGCGCGGGCCAAAAAAGAGGCCTGGTAACGGTCCAATACGTCGGCGGTAGGCACATCCAAAACGGCTGTTTCCAAGGTAATCGGGTCACCTTCAGCGGCGGTGGCAAACAGCGGGGCTATTAAACAAATACTCAGCAAGCTAATCAGTTTTAATTTCATAGTATTTCCTAGCGGATAAATGTGCGCACGTCTTTTACTTCCGGCGAAAGGATATAACGCACATTGTGCAGATAAATACTTTCGCGGGCAGGGTTAAAGTCGTTGCGGTCGCGCGGAAAAACAAGGTCTACAATATTTTTATCCGTGCGGGCCGTATTGCTAACAACACCCACGTGCCAGCGGTCGGTTTGTTCTTGGTCAAACGGTTCAACCGGATTGTGATAGTTGCGCAAAACGAGCATGCCGGTCAGTAATTTTTCGGCACCGACGGGCGCGGTTTTTAAAATGACGTGGGTGGTCCATACGGTTTGTCCTTTGCAAGGGCCGTTGACAAAATATACTTTATAGCGCGGGTCGTCATTAGACGGTGTTTTTTTCAGTTTGGCCAGTGAATATAAAGCGTACGGTTGATTTACGTTTTGGCAAGCCGCAAAAATATGTTTACTTAAAAAGACTTCGTAATCGTCGTTGGGGGTGCGGTTGTAGGGGGATTGTTTTTCCTCGTGGCAACCGGCCGCAAAAATAAAAGTAGAAAGCAGCAACAAGCCCAGTAATTTTTTCATACAAGGATCTCCTTTTTAGGCACGCGTAACGCGCGTGCGACACTATATACCCATTATACCCGTTTTTGGTTAAAAAATAAACCCGCTAAACCACTAAAAAAATCCCGCCGTTTGGTGGCGGGATTGAAAAGGGACATTGTTTTATTTCAAGGTAGAGCCCAGCGAATTGTTTAAATCAAACTGTTTTAGCTCTTCGCTGGCTTGTTCTTGGATGTCGCGTATTACGGGAGCAAACGTATTTTGCACCGCTTTTCCGGCGGCATCTTGCTGGGTTTGTGTCATCAAATCTTGCATGAGATTGACGTGTGCCGCCAAATCACGTGTGACGATATCGGAACGGGTGGCCACCGATGTTCCCTTATCTTCCGAGAACACCAAATGTTGTTGGCGACCGAACACGAAGGGGGTTTGGTAACCGTATTGGTCTGCAAACTTTTTAGCGTCGGCCGCATCGGGCAAATAGAGTACGGGGGTGACTTGTGCCGGTTCGTTGTCCGGAGTGGTTGTATTTTGTCCGTCCGTAGGGGCGGGTTGTAATTGGGCAAGCAGTGTTTGCATATCTTCTTGCGTATAGAGCAAGTGCGGGGCCGTAGTCATTTCCAGCAACTTGCGCTGTTCTTGTTTTTGCTCGTCGGTAGCTTGCGGATGTTTTTCTTCGTATCTCTTCATTTCTTCCTCTACGAAAGCGGCCTTGAGTTGGGGGAATTTGCCGAGCGGGTCGCCCACGAAAGAAACGTTTGCCGCTTCAATGGAGGGTTGTAATACTTGCAGGGCTTGTTCGGCATTGGCTACCCAAAAACATCCGCCTTGTTGGCAGTTGCTTTGTTTGAGCATAAAGGCATACATATCTGCGGTGCTGTCATAACCGGTGGGGTCTATTTGTTCTAAGGTGGAGGCCTGGGCTACGCCTAATACCGGGATAAGGGCGGTTTGGGGCATTTCCATACCGGTTAATTGGCGGAACGTTTCGCGGTTGGCGGCTTTGATTTCTTCTTCGGCTTTATATTCGTTGTTATCGCACCCGTCCACTTCTCCTTCCCGTATCATGCCTTTTTCCGACACGCATTTGAGTGTTTTGGGCATTTGGTCTAAAGCTTCTTCTCCGCCCGCCAAACGGACTAATTCTTCTTGCAAGGTGTTTTGGATATGGTGTTGATATTCTTCCTGTTGGGTGCGGCGGGTTGTTTCGCGGTCTGCATTGTCTTGCATGGAATCGGCTACCAAATCGGCCGCGTCTTTGATAATTTGGGCCGGGTTAATAAGAGAAATTAGTTGCGGCCACGAAGCCGGGGGCGTATGCGTGGCATAAGCAGATCCGGCTGCCGGATTGCTTGTTTGCGGGCGGACAGAACCTGTGCGGGCCGTTGCAGCACCGGGCACGCCTGCGAATAACGGGCCGGTTTGGGCCGGTTTTTCGTCGCCAAAACCGAAAAAGCGTTTGACCGGGGCTAATACGCGGGCCCATTTGGAGTCCGGCACTTGGGCCGTTTGGACCGGGCGCGTTGCCGGTGAAAAACGGGCGTTGCGTTCTTGTTTAACGTAGCGGTCGTAGGCGTCTTCTTTAATGGAAATCTCGTGCATGCCGGCTAAAGAAGCTTCCGGCGCGCGTTGGCGGATGAGTACCCACTCGCCGTTGTCGCCTTGCAAGAAGAAACGGGCGTTTTCGGCGTCCGGATCGGGGGCAGTTTGTAACGCATCCGATTCCGAGTCTTGTTGGGTGCGGGATACGGCGGCTATGGCCTTGTCTTCTTCTTCGTACGGTTGGGCAACGTACGGGTCGGCTGTTTTGGCTAACGTAAGCGAGTCGGTTGGTAATAACCCGTAACGTACCGGCTTGCCGGAAAGTTTGGCCCACAATTTGCGGGCAATAGCGGTCAGCGGGTTTGACGTAGAAATTTGCGGTTTTGAGGAGGTATACCCGTGCCTTGCATTATGGCCTTCGGGTAAATCTAAAAACGGGAGCATCAAGAAAATAAAAAGTCCAATTCCGATTGCTAAAGCGGCGTATTTAAGATATTTTTTCATCACAGATCCCTTGTTTTCCGTTTTTTACAGGGCGGAAAAAAATTATTTCTCTACATAGTTTATTTGTTTTGGGACGTTTTTTCAAGGAAATTTAAGCCCTATTTGCGGGTGGGCCTTTAGTCCTAATGTTGCCGGAAAGGGCGGGTCAGTATGGCCCACGACCGTCGGATATGCCGGATCAAGGGGTTTGTTTGCGGTGGGGTTGCGGGTAATTGATAGCCGGAAGCATAGACTAAATTGGCCAAATAATTAGAGGGCACTGCAAAATTTAGATTTTGGTTACCGCTTTCGTTGTAACTGCCAAAAGCAACCGCAATTACGTGACCGTGTCCGTTAAAAACCGGACTGCCGCTGGAACTGGGAGAAAGCGGCGCGCTGATTTGATGCCAAATTGTGCCGTTGGGCCGTTGGCGTATTTGGCTGATAATACCGTCGGAAACTGTATTTTGCAACCGGCGCGGATTGCCGATGACAGTAATAGCTTGACCGGGAGCGACGCGGGAAGAATTACCCAGTCGGACAGTAGGCAAGTGGCTGGCTTTAATTTTAAGTAATGCCAAATCTACGTCTTTGGCTTTGGCAACGGGTTTGGCCTCTCCCGATACCGTGCCGTCGTTAAATGTAACATTTATAAAAAGTGCGTCCTCGGTTACGTGGCGGTTGGTAGCAATCAGCCCGTCTGGTGTGAGGACAAACCCGGTAGCGGTGTGGGTGGAGCCGTTTTCTTTAAGGATATTGACTACCACTACCGCGGGGGCATTCTCCCGCGCGATACGGACCCGGGCGGGTTCGTGAGGGGGTTTCCCGCAGGCGCATAAAGTAAAAAGGATACCAAGCAAAACGGTACATCTTCGCATAGTTTGATTATATAATAATGAAAAGCCAAGTTGAAATAAATGCGGATAAATAGTACACTAAATAAGTAGTAAGGAGTAAAAAGTATGGAACAATTTTATGTGAGCCGTAAAAAATACGAGGCGTTAGTCAACGAACTCAAAGAATTAAAAGACCTAAAAGCGCAGTTGTCCAACGAAATCGGCGAAGCCGCCGCGCAGGGCGATTTAAAGGAAAATGCCGAATATCACGCCGCTAAAGAAAAGCAGGCGGAAACGCTGATCCGCATCCAAGAATTGGAAACCCGCTTACGTAATGCCCAAATTACCGATGATTTGGAAGTGGACCGCACCAAAGCGCGTATCGGTGCGACGGTAACGATTAAAGATTTAGACGCAGATATTGAATTTACTTACACGTTAGTCGGCTCTATGGAATCTAACCCGGATAAAGGGCTGTTATCTGTAAAATCGCCGCTGGCTAACGGGGTGCTCGGACATGCCCAAGGCGACGAATTTGAAGCCCAACTGCCGCGCGGTCCGAAAAAATACAAATTGGTTAAATTAGAATATAAGTAACCGTAAAGACATCAAAAAAACGGGGAATGGCACAGGCCATTCCCCGTTTTGTGTGCTTGTCAAGGGAGTTTGTATCGTCCGTTAAGGTCTCTGACTTTTTCCGTAAAAGAGCCCCCTTCGGTAAGATGCCAGTGTTCTAGGTTATCCAGCAGTTCGGTTTCTTCTGCGGTGGCGGCGGGATCTAGGCGAAGCGCACGCGGATAATGGTTGGCCTTTTGGAGGAATTGTTCCAAGCGTTGCAGTGTTTCTTCCATCGTCCACCAAGTCGGCTCGTTGGCGTCCCACAAATCTTGTAAATTTTTAAGCTCACTGGCAAACGGCTCCGAAGGAGCGGTAACGGCAAGGGCAAAACTGATGTCTTGCGCAAGTTTTTGTTCTTCCAAGTCTGCCGTGTTGAACTTAGGACGTCTGCCATGCTTGTTAATAAAGTTCTCCAGTTCGTGCGCGGTCCGGCGGTAAAATGTAATTTTCCCCAACACATCCTGGGAAGCATACACTTCCCGCAAGCTGGCCTCAAATTCTGTGTTCATTTGCTCCAGCAAAGTATAGAAATGCGCTTGTTGTGCGGGAGTTTCACACCCTTGCTGTAACAGACGGCCGGCTTGTTGTTGAAGCGAGCTTTCCACGAGCGGGCTACGCATCAGACGGCGCATCCACAAATTGGGTTTATGCGGGTGGCGCAACGAGTAATTGTAGGCAGATTTTACCGGGTTGCCGTCTAACATATAATAGTCTGTTAAATCGCGGTAAACAGCGCCCAAGTCGCCCGTTTGCAAACCGGCAGTAAGATATCCCCGTAATGTTTCACTGTTTAACCCGTTGACAGCACTTTGCAGTTGGGCGGTAATTTCAGGCGTTAGCCGGTCTACTTGTAATACTTGTTGGCGCAGTTCCCGCCCCGCGGTAATTTCGGATGCATAATGTTGTTGCTCTTTCCACAACCCGCTAAGAGCATCAGTTGCCCATGTATCGCGCACTAAGGTAAGCCGGTCCAATTTGGGCATTTGGCGTGCGGCATACGCGCGGTCAATGCCGACCGTCAGTTGTTGCGGGTTAATATACGTGGTGGGGGTACTGGTACCCGGGAGGGTTACTAAACCGGTTGACACGTTGGAGCGCGTCGGAGCAATCTGTTTGGCAAAATGTCCTAACGTAGAGTTAGCCCCATAAAGAGACGATTGAACTCGCTGAAATTGGGCTTTGTTCCATTTGTACAACTGCGGGCCGGTAGTTTTGGCAACCCCCTTAGCAGGCGAGGTAAACATGATCTCAGCCAATCCTTTAGCCCAATTGCTCTGTGCATAAACGGGCGCACAGCATATTGAAAAAAACAGGCAGACAAAAATAGTTTTAATAAATGTTTTCATACTTTTATTCTAGCCGGGATCATCCGAAAAGGCAAGGGTCAAAAGGCCTAATTTGTTCTGGGCCTTTATGCAAAAACCCGTGCGTCATTATATAAGACGCACGGGTGCGAGTAGTAAAAGAATTAGTATTTTTTAAGCACTTCTTCTTTTGCCGCCGACGAATAGACATTGTAGTCAATTTGCTGGAAGATAGAATCTTTTTGCTCTAAATTATACACATATCCTTCGTCAATGCGGTTACCTTGGACTTGTTCATACAGTTCGTTAAACCGTTTGACGTGGTCCTTGGTGCGTTTGGTGGAGTACTCTTTGGCCGTTCCGGTTGTCATCAAAAATGCCCAATCGGAAGATTGCATCAGCACTAATTCGCGCGCCAGTTGGTTAAGTGCGCGGCGCAAAAGGCCGTCGGCATTTGGAAACCTATTGGCCAGTTCCATCATACGTTCGGACGATTTAATAAGGTGCCGGTAGATCCAATCGTTGCCGCTGTTAAGCCATACGTCGTGGTATCCTTTATCGCCCCACGAGGACATGGACGGTTGCACCACTTGATTTTGCGGGTACATTTCCAAATACTCGCTGGGGGTAACAAGTTTAATATCGTTTTGGTCGTAATAGATTTTCTTAAATAAGAACTCTAAGAAATCAATGCCTTCGTACCACCAGTGTCCGTACAGTTCCGCATCGTACATAGATACCACAAGCGGTTTGCGGTCAATAATGGTACTTAAATATTCAATTTGCTTTTGGCGGTTAAACATAAAGTTACCGGCGTGCTGTGCGGCTACTTCGCGCGCGGCATACGGGTCGTACGCTTGTTTTTGGTTAAGGGCTACTTTGCCGGTAATTTTATGGTATTTCATGCCGATATTGCGGCGCACACCGTCGGAATGCAAATACGGTTTAATGTAATCGTAATCTAGATCGTAGCCGAGGTCGCGGTAAAATTCGCGGTAGCGCGGATCCCCGGGATAACCCGATTCGGCACTCCATACCTGTTGGGCCGATTCCATATCGCGCGCAAAGGCGGCCACGCCCGTTTTGGGGCAGTAGACCGGCGCGTAAATACCGTATTTAGGGCGCGGTGTCCCGTGCAAAATACCGTGGGCTTCCGTGAAGAAAAACCGGATGCCTTCGTCGCGTAAGAATTTATCGTCTCCGGGGTTGTAGGCGCACTCGGCCAGCCAAATGCCGCGCGGGTTTTTACCAAAGCGGCTGCGGTAATCGTTGGCGGCGATTTTGATTTGGGCGTTGACACTTTCTTTATGCACCATGAGCGGCAAATAACCGTGCGTAGCGCAGCAAGTGATAATTTCCAACTTGCCCATATCTTGGAATTTTTTGAAACCTTGCAAGACGTGCCGGTGATAGCGGTTTTCAAAAAGGTCTTGGTAGCGGCGGAATTTATTAAAATACATCCGCGCGACGCCTTCAAATTCCGTGCCTTGCGTGCGGTTTAATTCTTTTTGCGAAAGTTCCACCCGTTGGTTCAAATAATGGGCAAACCGTTCAATTAAAAGCGGATCTTCCATCATGTTGCACAGGGGGGGAGTCAGCGTCATGGTCAGGCGGAAATCGGTGCCTTCTTCCGTTAAATTCTCAAATACATTGAGCAACGGAATATACGTTTCCACCATGGCTTCGTAAAACCAGTCTTCTTCCAAAAAGTCCGGGTATTCCGGGTGCTTAATGAAAGGCAAATGCGCGTGTAAGACGAGTGCTAAATAACCTTTTTCTTGTCCCATAATTATTTTCCTTGCTCGCGTAATGCTTTGATGTGGACATGGCGCGTTTTATCGCCTTTGGCGTTGCGCGCGTGAATCGGCAGATCTACGATACAGCCCGCCGGTAAATGCTGGCGGATAGAGAATTTTCCTTCTTTGAGTTCAATATCTTGCCCGTTAATGGATACGATGGCATTTTTAGAGGCCGAGCCGTAAATAATAATTTCACAATCGGCTTTAAGCCAGATATCTTCGTCCTCTTGTACTTTGTCTAAATGCAACGCAAAAGACGACCAGGAACTTGGCGCACCCGATGGGGTCAGTTCGGTCAGTTTCCAACGTTGGCCGACTACTTGCATGCGTTCGCTGGCTCCTAAACCGATATAATCAGCCCCGGAGAGTTTTAAGAGTTTTTGGAAGTCGCCCTCTACAATCATCCATTTATCATCAATGATGTCAGACACTTTGCCGGGCGGCAAGGCCGTGACGTTACTGCGCGAGACCAATATAAAGCGTCCGTCTGCGGTCAAATACCCTAAATCGGCCACGTAACTGCGTCCGGACTCAGGTGCGTTAATATACCAGCTGCGCGCTTCAAAAATAACCGGCATATCGTAGTGGCAAACGGAATTGTTGCCGTCAAATAGGGCTACGTCCGTTACGTCGTGCAAGCGGATAATCGTGCGCGCGTTATTTAACGTGTCTTGCCCGTATTGCTCTTTTAAAAAGTCTAAAGTGCCGTTGGTAATCTCCCAGAATAGGAACAGCCAAGCCGGATCTTTGGGCAAAAGGTAGCTTTCCGTTTTGCCGTATCCCGCGGGGATGTCAGCTTCCGCGTGGATGTCTTTTTGAATGTTTCTTACGAGTGCCCCCGAAGATAAGTTGTTTTCCATACTATAATCACCCTTTTGTATTGTGTTAATATAATTTTAGTTGGTCCTTATTATTATACCATTTTTGGGGGATACTCATTGGAACGTAAAAAACCCCGGGCAAGGCCGGGGTGTCTGTATAAAGAAGGGGGATAAATTACCAGTTTTTATGCCGCCAGTAAATCATTACGAGCCACACCAAGATTAAACAAATGCCCATAAGCATCCAAAATGCTTCCGGGTGGTTGGCCAGCGGCAGAGCGACGTTCATCCCGTACGCGCTTACTACGAGTGTGGGGACCATCATCCAAATCGTAATGACGTTTAACTTTTTAATAAGTAAGTTTAAATTGTTACTGACAATAGAGGCGCGTGCCCCTAAAAGTTGGGCTAAAATGTTGGAGTGGATGTCCGCTTGCGTTTTGCATTGCATATTTTCCACGATAATATCATCCAACATTTCCACGTCGCGCTCTTCAAAACCGATACGCGTAGCCAAGTTGCGCGTTTTCTCAAATACAAAACCGTTGGAGGTAATAGCTTCGGCATAGTAAACCAAGCTTTTTTCTAAGCTAAACAGGTTTAAGAGGTAGGTATTATCCATAGATTCGGTCATTTTGTCTTCAATTTCTTCGGAAATCATGTGGATAATGCGCAAGTGTTCTACATAGTGCGAAATAGCATTATAGACAAGCTTTAGGAAAATTTCCTTAATCGTTGTAACCGATTGAAAACGCTTGCCCACAAAAAGCGGGATATCATCTGCTAATACAACGACCAGTTTGTCTTGGAACAAAAACATCCCCACAGAGGCAACTTTAAATTCCAACTGGTCTTTGCCGGAGTAATTTTTCGGGCGTTTGTAAATCATGACGGTATGTTCCGGCTCAAACTCCAGTCGCGGCAACTCGTCCGGGTCCAGCGCGGAAGATAACGTGTGCTCGTCAATTTGGTAACTGTCCACCAAGAAACGCTGTTCGTCGGCCGTCGGATTCGTGTACACGTACACTTGGGCTTTGGCGGCATCGGTTTCTTGCAATTTTTTATCGGAGATAATGTATTTCTTCAACATTTTTTTCGCCCTGCCTACTTACATCATACTACCTGTAAAGCAACTTGTAAAGTTTTTAATAATGCGTTTGTTCCAAATGTTCTGGTAGCGGCTCAATGGCCTGCAAGCGGTTCCAAAATTCGTCCATGGTTTGGATACGTTCTTTGGGATCTTCTTTGAGTGCGTCCTCTAAAAGTTGGTCCACCTCTTTGGGGATATCCGGGGCGAGGGTGGAGGCCGGTACAATTTTTTTGTTGGCGATATCAAACCCTTTGACCGTCCACGGTACTTGCCCGACTAACGCTTCATACAAACACAGCGCGAGTGAGTAGATATCCGATTGTTTACGCATAAATCCTTTTTGTTGTTCGGGGGCCATGTAGGCCGGAGTGCCGGCCACGGTGCGGGCGCCGGTGTCGCGGTCCACGGCGCGTTTGGCTACACCAAAGTCCATGACTTTGGCTTTTTCATCGCCGTAAATCATAATGTTGCCGGGTTTTAAATCACAATGGATAATATCTTGCGAGTGCGCATATTGCAAACCGCGGCAGACATATTCAAAAATCTGTTTGACCTTAGAGAACGGCAACCGTCCGTCAATATCCAAGCGGGTTTCCAAGGTTTGCCCGTCAATATATTCAAAAACGAGGTAGAGGGAATTTTCCGACTCAATAACGGTATAAATTTCTTCAATGCACGGGTGGCGAAGAAGCGCCACCATGCGTGCTTCGGCCAAAAATTGTTCGCGCACGTAAGCACTGCGCACGAGCTCGGGCCGCACACGTTTGATAGCTACTTTGCGTTTGAGCACTTTGTCGTAGGCCTCATAGACTTTTCCCATGCCGCCCTCGCCGATTTGTCGGATAAAATCGTACTGTTCTTTTACCTCTACTTCCCGGCGGGAGAAAGAGCTTTTTTGTTTACGGAAAACGTCCTCATACCGCCAATAGACGTATAGCAAGATGGCAATAATTACAGCGGCAAAATAGAGGATGATTCCTTTGGAATGGGTGCGTTTGGCGGCTTCGGGGTTATCCTCTCTTTCGGCTTTGGGCAGAAATGTTTTGGCTTTAAGTTGTTCTTGCAATTTTTGTGCCAATTTGGAATTGGGATTGAGTTTCAGCGCGGTGTCTAAGTCCATTTGGCAGCGTTCGTATTGTTCGCGTTGGAAATACGCTCCGGCGCGCAAAATGTAGGCGCGGGCATCTTGCGGGGCGACGGCGATAGCTTGCGACGCGTCGTAAATGACGTCATCA
Organism: Candidatus Avelusimicrobium caledoniensis; assembly: GCA_900315795.1. Taxonomy (GTDB): domain Bacteria; phylum Elusimicrobiota; class Elusimicrobia; order Elusimicrobiales; family Elusimicrobiaceae; genus Avelusimicrobium; species Avelusimicrobium caledoniense. Next base: position 9,109 of record ONAM01000010.1, on the reverse strand, counting down.
TAGCGACCGAGCCCGTCGTAAGCGATAGCCAGCAACAGATAAAAGCGGCTGTCTAAAAAGTTTTGCGCGGTCAGTTCGTTGATGCGTTGGACAACTTCGGTAAATTGTTTGTTTTTGAGTTTTTGGTTGAGCGCGGCGACTTCGGCGTTGCGGGCGTTTTGGTCAAACACAGGCGCGGCGGAAGGGTCTGTTTGCGACGAAAAACTACCCCGTACAAGTAGCGGCGCAAGGTTGTTTTTGGCTGCCGTTTGTTGCGCGCGCACACCGGACGCGGTGCCGCGGACCGTGCCCGTGGACGCGGTTTGTGCCACGGCGAATGCGGCGCACAGGACCAGTAGTCCGCTCCATAAAGTAGTACGTAAAAACTGCATCATATAGATATTCTAGCACAAAAAACCGCCTTGACGGAACAAGAATTTGTGTGGTAGGAGTAGTATAAAAGCCCGTTGTGTCCATTTCCTGCCAAATAATTCATATAATATATACATGAAGAAACAAGCTATCGGCATATTTGACTCCGGCCTTGGCGGACTAACTATTTTAAACGCCTTGCGCCGTGCTTTGCCGCATGAAGATTTAATTTATTTCGGCGATACCGCCAACGTACCCTACGGCTCTAAATCTAAAGAAACCGTTACACGTTTTTCCATGGATATCGCCCGTTTTTTGGAAACGCAAGGCGTCAAAATGATTATCGTGGCGTGCAATACCGCCTCGGCCTTGGCTTTGCCGCAACTGCGTAAAACGTGCCGCGTGCCTGTGCTGGGCGTGATTGAGCCCGGTGCGCAAAAAGCCGCCCAAACCACTAAAAACGGCCGTATCGCCGTCTTGGGCACAGAGGCCACCGTCAAAAGTTGCGCTTATCCCAAAGCGATTTTAAAACGTCTTCCCCGTGCAAAAATTACCCAACGGGCCTGCGCGCTTTTTGTGCCGCTCGTAGAAGAAAACTGGGCCAAAAACCCCGCCACAGAACTGGTCGCCAAAACGTATTTGTCGCCTGTAATTGCAAGCAAATCGGATACGGTGATTTTAGGTTGTACCCACTACCCGGTGCTTAAAAAAGTCATCGCCCGCGTGCTCGGCCCGCAAGTCCACTTGGTAGATTCCGCCGAAACATTAGCCCAAGCCGCCACCGATTTTTTGCGTGAGCACCACCAAAACGAAACCCGCGGACGCGGTAAATTAACCGTCTACGCCAGCGACGATCCCGCCCGCTTTAAACGCTTGGCCGGGTGCTTGCTGTCGGACAAAATCGGCACCGTCCACCTTAAAAAATTAAACGCATGATTTATACGGATAACCGGTTACTTTCGGTAGGACTTGTGGGCGGTACGTGTTCGCGCCATTATGGCAATATGCGCGATATCTCTGCGCAAAATAACGTGTATAAAGCGTTAAATATCCCGCCGGAAAAAATCTTGCATTTCCACCAAACCCATAGCGATACGATTATTTCTATTACAAGCGCGCAAGAGGCCGCGCAGTTTGCTGCCTTGCCCGAACAGGATGCCGATGCGTGGCTGTTTACTGCGCCGGGTTGGGGGGCGGCTATTCAAACGGCCGATTGCGTGCCGCTGTTTTTATTTGACGAGCACGGCCACGCGTTTGCACTGGCGCACTGCGGGTGGCGCGGCGTGGTAAATCGTTTGCCGTTCAAAACGGCGTGTGCGTTAAAAAATACCGGGCGGTGCGGAAAAATTTTCGGTTGGCTCGGGCCGCATATTCAAGTGTGTTGTTTTGAGGTGCAAGCGGATGTCGCCGCGCAATTTTCTCCGTCCAGTTTGCACCGTAAGGACGGCAAAATTTTTGTCAATTTGAATTTGGAAATTTTGGGCCAACTTAAAGAAGCGGGTGTAAATCCGTTAGATATCAAAACGCCGTATTATTGCACCTGCGGAGACGAAAAAAACTTTTTTTCGTGGCGGCGCGATCACGTGCGGCAGAATTTACTATCTTTTATTTATAAACCGTAATCGGAAAAAATGTTACAATAAATACCTATGGAAACAAGTGCAAAAATTTTACTGGCGGATGATTCCCACGCGATACGTTTTTTGGTCTCTGAAATTTTGACCAACGCGGGCTTTACCGTCATTGAAGCCGAAGACGGCCAAGAGGCCATTGAAAAAACGTACAAAGAAAACCCCGATTTGCTCATCTTAGATTACGAGATGCCCAAAAAAACCGGGTTTGAAGTCGTGCGCGAAGTCCGCAGCCGTACCGGCTATTTACACACCCCGATTATTATTTTTACCGCCAATACCGAAAAAGATACCAAATTGGAAGGGCTCGGTATGGATATTGACGACTACCTGACTAAACCCGCCGACGAGGACGAAATTGTCGCGCGCGTTAAATTGTTACTCAAACGTAACAAACAAAAAATGGATTGCAACCCGCTTACGCGTTTACCGGGCAATCCGTCTATTCAAGCGCGTGTAGAGGCGGAAATTGCCGCCGGAAAACAATTTGCCGTATTGTATTGCGACTTAAATAATTTCAAATCGTTTAACGATAAATATGGTTTTGAAGCAGGCGACCGCGTGCTTAAACAAACGGCCGATATTTTAGTGCAAGCCGCCAAACAAGACCCTAATGCTTTTGTGGGACACATCGGCGGGGACGATTTTATTATTGTGTGTACGTTTGACAAGGCCGAAAGTATCGCTAAAGAAATTACTACCCGTATTGACGAAGTCGCCCCTAGTTTTTATAACGAAGAAGACCGCGCGCAAGGTTTTATGCAGGCCCGTAACCGCAAAGGCGAAATGGAAAAATTTAATTTCTTAGCCATGGGTATCGGCGTTGTGCACAACACCAAACGTCCGCTTGAATCGTTTGCCATGGTCAGCCACATCGGCGCGGAGCTCAAGTGCTTAGCCAAACAACACCCCAAAGGCAGTTACTACGTGCTGGATCGCCGGGGATAACCTAGTTTAGAAAATATACATTTTCGTTTCCGTAAGAGACCACGTCATCCGGGATTGTTTTCCCGGATAAATTTTTGCATAAAGACACGGCTCGTGCGTCAGCTACTCTTGCATAGCACGTTATTTTTCCGCCAAACTCATTGTTGCGGTAGCGGGAAAATGCATAAATTGTAATATTCGGTATCTTATTATCTCGGGCGTAAACACCTTGATACTGTGGGGCTAAATAAATCCCTACTCCGTTCATGCCAATTGCCTTTTTGTCTGCCGTCATTGTACCCGGCAATTCAATGTCCAGCTCTTCTAAAGAATTGGTAAAAGTTCCGTTTGCTAAATAATAAGAATCTTCGGCTTTCAAAATGCTATCCAAGGCGGGTAATATCCGCATAAACCGTGCTTTATCCACCGCTTTTTGGTATTGCGGCAACGCCACCGCCGCCAATATGCCGATAATAAGGACAACGACTAATAATTCTATTAACGTAAAGCCGCCGCGCCGCGCCTCGTCATCCCGTAGGGTTTCTATACGGGATATAGGCGCGGGGTATAGCAATTCAATAAGTGTAAATGCTTTTATGTTTTTCATATTGTTTGCTCCTTTATTATTTTTTCCGTCCCTTTATTATCGTTTTTTTTTTTGATTTGTCAAGGCCCTAGCCGGGGGCAGGCATACGGCCTAAAACCTCTTGGGGCTTAGGATGTTATCTTTTGCAAAAGGGACTTTGTGTTATGCTGCAACGCTCTTTTATGGCCGGATATAATTTCTCTTTTTATTTTCTGTTGCAATTTGCTATAATAACTAAGAAGCCATTTTTGGCTGACCCATTTTTTAGAGGAAAAATTATGAAAGAAAAAATTCATCCGACGTACGACTTCGTAGAAGCCGTCTGCGCGTGCGGGAACAAATTTATGACCCGCTCCACCGCTAAAACCTTAAAACTGGACATTTGCTCCGCTTGCCACCCGTTCTTTACCGGCAAACAAAAATTGTTAGACACGGAAGGTATGGTAGATAAATTCAACAAACGCTATGCCAAAACGGAAGGCAAAACCTTGGTCCGCAAACCTAAAACGGAAGTAAAAGCCAAGGCCAAATTGGCCCGCAAACCGGTAGCCGCCGCCAAAAAAACGGCTGCTAAAAAACCGGCTAAAAAAGCCGCGGCCAAAAAAGAAACCAAAGCCGAAGCCAAATAGCAACGGAAATTTAAAAGAGCAGACACCGCAAGTGTCTGCTCTTTTTTTGTAAGGGAAACAAGTTATGGATACATCTAAATATATTGCCGAATTTAAAGAGTTGGAAACTGCCCTTTCCAGCGGTAATTTGTCCGCGGCCGATTTAGCGGCCAAGGCCAAACGCCACGCGTTTTTAAAACCCATTATTGAAAAGGAACAAGAAATTTCCCAAGTGGAAAAGGCGATTGCGGACGACCGCGCGATGATTGAAGCGGGCGAAGATAAAGAGCTTGTCAAAATGGCCGCAGACGAACTGGCCGAATTAGAGGAAAAATTGCCCGCTTTGCAAAAAGAACTTCGCATTTTAGTTATCCCGCCCGATCCCAACGATTCCAAAAACATTTATTTGGAAATTCGCCCCGGCGCAGGCGGCGAAGAATCGGCCCTGTTTGCGGCCGAACTTTTGCGCGTGTATCAACATTTTGCGCAAACCAAAGGGTGGGGAACGGAAATTTTGGAATATACGCCCACCGGGTTAAAAGGTTGCAAATACGTCAGTATGTTTATTAAGGGGGACGGCGCGTACTCGTGGCTACGCATGGAAGCGGGCACGCACCGCGTGCAACGCGTGCCGGATACGGAAACGTCGGGCCGCGTGCATACATCTACCGTTACCGTAGCTATTATGCCGGAAGCCGAAGAAATTGATATTCAAATCCGCCCCGAAGATTTGGAAATGGAAACGTGCCGCTCCGGCGGGGCCGGCGGGCAGAACGTCAATAAGGTGGAAACCGCCGTTCGCATTTTGCACAAACCCACCGGCATTGTCGTTTCCTGCCGCGAGGAACGCCACCAAGGTGCCAACCGCGAAAAAGCCATGGCTATGCTCCGGGCCAAACTCTACCAAATTGAAGAAGAAAAACGTAATAAAGAAATTTACGACGAGCGCAAAAGCCAGGTAGGCACCGGCGACCGCTCGGAAAAGATCCGCACGTATAACTTTCCGCAAAGCCGCGTAACCGACCACCGCACCGATATTTCCTACCATAACATTATGGAAATTATGGCAGGGAACATTGAGCCGGTGTTGGAAGATTTGCGTACGTGGCGCGTAGAGCAAAAACTCAAAAACTTACAAATCTAATGACCGTTGCCGAACTGTTACCAAAAGCAATTGCTCACTTAACAAAGTCCAATTCCGACGAGCCGCAACCCAACGCCGAGTGGCTACTGGCGTGCGTGCTAAATGTATCGCGCACGTGGCTTTTTGCGCACGGCGATTACGAACTGACGGAAAAAGAACTTACCTTATATAAAAAATATATTGCCCGCAAAGCAAACGGCGAGCCGCTTTCGCACATTGTGGGTTATCAACCGTTTGACGGGCTAGATATTATCGTGTCGCCCGACGTACTTACTCCGCGCCCGGAAACGGAAGAACTGGTGGAAAAAGTCAGCGCACTTTTTGATAAAAAAGCACCGCACACCTTTTTAGATATGTGCACGGGTAGCGGTTGTATAGCGTGCGCGCTTGCTAAGCGTTTTATGCGCGCGCAAGTGTTGGCGGTGGATATTAGCGAAAAGGCACTTGCGGTTGCGCAAGAGAACGTCAAAAAATTTCGCTTGCACGAACAAGTCCATTTACTGCAAAGTGATTTGTGGGAAGGTGTAACAGGTACATTTGATTTAATTATTTCCAACCCTCCATATATCCCTACCGAAATTGTAGATACGCTGACACGTGAAGTTTTGCGCGAGCCGCGGCTTGCCCTAGACGGCGGGCAGGACGGCTTGGATATCGTGCGGCCGTTGTGCTCGGTGGCGGGCGATTATTTAAACCCCGGCGGGTGGCTGGCGTTGGAACTTTGTAAAGGGCAAGCCGCGGCCGTTGCGCGGGGGCTACAAGAAATCGGCTGGCAAGCAAACGTCAAAAAAGATATAGTGGGAATAGAGCGTTTTGTGCTTGCTCAAAAAATTTAAAATTTTAGGAGTTTTTATGGATCGGTTTTTGATTGAGGGCGGGAAAAAATTACACGGTACGGTGCACGTCAGCGGCAGTAAAAATGCGGCACTACCCATTTTGGTAGCCACGCTGCTTACCGACGAGCCGTGCGTGATTCACCGCGTGCCCAACTTGCGTGATGTGCGCACGACACTTAAAATTTTGGAGTATTTGGGTAAAAAAATAACGTACCAAAACAATACCGTTACCATTGAGCCGAACGGAAAATTAAAGAACGATTTGCCCTATGAACTTGTCAAACAAATGCGGGCAAGTTTTTGGGTGGCCGGGCCTTTGTTGGCGCGTTTTAAACAGGCGGAAATTCCGCTCCCCGGCGGTTGCGCTATCGGCGTGCGCCCGGTGGATATCCACTTAAAAGGATTTGAAAAATTGGGCGCGACGTGTGAAACAAAAGCCGGTAACGTGCTGATTAAAGCAGACAAATTAAACGCCGCTAAAATTGTGTTGCGTTTCCCCAGCGTGGGTGCGACGCAAAATTTACTGATGTGCGCGTGTTTGATTGCGGGCGAAACGATTTTGGAAAACGTAGCCAAAGAGCCGGAAATTGACGACGTAATTGCCTTCTTAAACGATATGGGGGCCGATATTCGCGTAGGCGATAAAGGCCAACTGATTATCACAGGTGTAAAAACCTTGCACGGGGCGGAACATACCGTGGTAGCCGACCGCATTGAAACGGGCTCGTATGCGCTCGCGGCGGCGGCCACGCGCGGCGACGTGACGGTATCAGGTTGCGTGCCGGAGCATAACGCAATTTTATGGGAAGATTTGCAAGAGGCCGGGTTTACGCTAGACATCGGCCCGGACTCCGTGCATGTACACGCTTACGACGGGGAAATTAAGCCCTTGCGTGTTCGCACCGCGCCGTACCCCGGCTTTGCGACGGACTTGCAAGCGCCGTGGATGACGCTGATGACGCTATGCAACGGAACGGCGGAAGTGGATGAGGATATCTTTGAAAACCGTTTTATGCACGCGCCGGAACTGGTGCGTATGGGCGCGCAGATCTCTACGGAGAAAAGTTTGGCGCGCGTGACGGGCGTAAAAGAATTATCCGCCGCCCACGTGCAAGCGTCCGATTTGCGCGGCGGGTTTGCACTTGTTATGGCCGGGCTTTGCGCCAAGGGCCAAACGGAAGTGGAACGCGTCTATCACATTGACCGCGGATATGAAAAATTAGAAGAAAAACTAACTGCGCTCGGGGCAAATATCCGCCGCTATAACCCCGATAAAGATGAATTTTAATACGTGGTTTACTGATTTACAAACCCGCACCGCACAAAACCGCGGCGCGGGTTTAGTTGCGTTTAAGGAACTGTTGGCGCGGTTAAGTAATCCGCACCAAAATTACAAAATTATCCACGTGGCGGGCACGAACGGCAAAGGAACGGTGTGTACGTTGTTGGCGCATGCGCTTTCGCTGGCGGGGCATAAAACGGGGCTGTTTATTTCGCCGCATTTAATTTCTCCGACGGAGCGTATCCAGTTTAATGGGATGGAAATCACGCCGGATGATTTTATAAACGCGGTGGAAAAAGTGCTTGCGCACGAACAAGAGCCGCTTAATTTTTTTGAAGTGTTAACGGCGGCCGCTTTTGTTTATTTTGCCGAAAAAAACGCGCAGTATGTAGTGTTGGAAACGGGCCTTGGCGGGCGTAAAGATCCAACCAATGTGTGTGCACCTGTTTTATCTATCATTACTTCTGTCGGCTTGGACCATACGCACTTGCTCGGCGACAGTTTAGAAAAAATTGCTTTTGAGAAAGCCGGCATTATTAAGCCCGGCGTGCCGGTGTTGTGCGGTTTTTTGCCGTCTGAGGCCTTGCGCGTGGTGCAAGAAACAGCCCGCACAAAAGAAGCTCCGTTAGAAATAGTCTGTGCGGAAAATTTCCCCGGAAACGCGCAAGAACAAAATAAACAGTTGGCGCACCGCGCGGCGAAATTGTTGGGAATTGCAGATGAAATTTTACAGCGCGGTTTGGAAAAAGTAAGTGTGCCCGGGCGGTTTGAAATTTTTACGCGTGGGAAAAAAACAATTATTTTAGACGGGGCGCACAATCCGCCCGCTATGGAAAATTTACTCGCGTTTTGGCAGACAACGCCGTTTGCCAACAAACGCGCGACGGTGTTATGCGCGTTTATGCAAGATAAAGATTATCCGAAAATGATTTCTATGTTATCCGCGCGTTTTAAGACGGGAATAGTAACGGTTGTTTCTTCGCCGCGCGCGGTAAAATTTTTCTCGTCATCCCGCAGAGTCGGAATGCGGGATATAGAAAAATTTTCATCACAAAAGACGGGCGAAATTTTGCCGTCCGGGTGGACGTTCGTGCCGGACGTTTCTGCCGCGCTTGCCCGCGCACAAGAACAAGCCGACGTAGTGCTCGTAACGGGCTCTTTTTATCTCGTGGGCGAAGTGAGAAAAGAACTAATCAAATTTTAGTGATCCGCAAATCTTTTGCCCTAAGGTAGTGGTGCTTTCACATTTCCATTTTCCGGCTAGGGGCTTGGCATAGTCCGAACGCGGGTGCTGATAATACTTGAGAATTTGAAAATCTTTGTGAGAGTTACATATAGCCGAGGCCGTGTTATAGCCCGGGCAATATACCGCAGCCACGTAGTTATTGGTATTGAAATCAAGTAAAAAATTATTGCCGCAATTCCAACTCAAATTACCCGGATGTGATTGGGTACATCCGGTAAATTCTATGTCAGTAGGGTTATTATCTGTACTGATGTATGTATATGCTCCGTTTGTCATATAATATGCTTCTTCTGCTTGAGAAATCGCTTTGAGTAACGGGAGCATGGTGCCTATCCGCGCTTTTGTTACCGCCACTTTATACTGTGGCAGAGCCACCGCCGCCAAAATGCCGATGATGAGAACGACGACTAATAATTCTATTAACGTAAAGCCGGAGCGTTGTAATTTAGGTAGGTCAGGCTTTGCCTGACAATGGCCCGATAGGGACATCATTCCTTT
>ONAM01000015.1 GCA_900315795.1 Candidatus Avelusimicrobium caledoniensis | reverse complement strand
CAACCCCCTTGCCGGGGTGCTCGCCGCACGGGCACAGCGGCCTCGGACCTCTTGGGACGTTTGTGCGGATGCCTCCGTAAGGTGGGTTTTCATTGACGGTGCTTTTGTTTATCCGCAAAAAAACATCCGCTTGCAAAGCGGATGTTTTAGAAGTTACCAAAAGAAGATTTATTTTACGTTCGGGCTCATGGCGTTTTTTACGTCTGTGCCCATCGGGGTTGGCATGCCTTGTGCGTTAATACATACCAGCGTTGTTTTGCCTTTGGTGCAAAGGCGGCCGTCTTGGTTTGTAATCGTGTTTTCAAATATAATTTTAATGTCGGACACTTCTAAAATTTTCGTTTCCACGTCAATCACATCTGCGTAGCGCACGGGATATTTATAATCAACTTCCTGCCTTGCAACTACAAAGTATAAACCTTTTTTCATCAAATCGGATACGGCGTATCCGCGTTCTTGCATGTAGAGCGTGCGGGCCTCTTCAAAAAATTTCAAATAGTTGCCGTAATAGACAACGCCGCCGCAATCGGTATCGTGGTAAAAAATGGTTTTTTTCATAATGCTCTCCGTGCGTACCAATTCATACGCAGATTTCATATAATAAATTATACTTGATTGAACGGAAATTTTCCTATTATGAAAACCGAAGAAATTATTAAACGTCTTAGAAATCCGCAAAAATACCGCAAGCCCCAAAACGCTGCTTTGCAACCGGATACCGACACGGACGAAAAATTAACGCCCGTTAAAACTCCGTCGCGCAAAATGGGATTGGAAACGATCGTCGGTTGTGCCGTTATCGTATTATTTTTTATCACGTTGTTGTTTTGGGTGATGTCCAAACACCGGGCCGAAAATTTAACCGCCGCTTTAGACCCCGACCAAGTCAAAGGACTGGTGCTTGACGAGGCGGAATTTAACCCGTACACGGGCGTAACGTATGTGGAAGTGCGCGAGGGGCAAGACCGCAACGTCGCCGTGAGTAATTTGGGCTCCACGCTTCCTATTATCAGCCGTTTTAACTTCAAAACGTTGACCGATAAAAATTACGAAGTGATCGGGGCGGCACCGTGGGCCTTGACTACTAACTTTGATTCTAATATCTCTGACCCGGAAATCATAGCGTATTTACTGTCTAACGATGTGATGATTCAGGCGTTTATTACCCGCCCGGATGTGGAGCCGTTGTTAGACGATCCGCAATTATTGCGTGCTTTTTTGGAAGATCAAAAGGCGTTGGAAGAATTTTTTGCAAGCGATACGGTTAAAAATGTATTGGCCAGTCCGCAAATGGTTCGTACGGTGTTAGGCAGCCGGTTTGCCAGTTACTTGCTCATCAGTAAGTCGGGCAAGTATTGGCGTAATCACGCGCAAGAAGCGGCGCAAATTATCAACCAAACACCCAGCTTGGCCGCGTTGAGGGATAACGTCGGAGTGATAACCGCCGTGAAAGAAAACCCGTACTTAAAACAGCATGCAACGATCTTGCTGGCCAAGCCCGTTTCGCCTGCGCCGGCTGCTAGTGCTAAACCCAAAACGGCTACCCCCGCAAAAGGTAAAGGCAAAAGCAGTAAGAAAAAATAAAGTTGTATAAGTGCGGTAAATTTGTTATAATTTTTAGGTAGCCAGTAAGCGATTTTTGCGGGCGTGGTTCAATGGTAGAACGCGACCTTGCCAAGGTTGAGACGAGAGTTCGATTCTCTTCGCCCGCTCCATTTAAACCTCCGACTTGTTCGGAGGTTTTTTCTTACCCAAGAGGACCTATTTTTTGTCTAGGTCCAAAAATAGTTTGTTCTAGGTCCAAATACCCTCGTAAATTATACGTAAACCCGTAAGATATAAGTAAGAGGGAGGCAAACTATGAAAAAGATTCTATGGGTGTTATTGTTAGCGTTGTGTGTTGTTTCCGTGCAAGCGGCTCCGTCGGTAGTTACCACGGGTAGCCGCCGCCAAGCTATGGTGGAAAAATACGGGGTAAAGAAAATTTCCGCCGATGAATTTTTAAAAGCCGTTTCCAAAGGGGACACCGCACTGATCAGCCAAGTAAAAGATTTGGCGATACTCAAAGCGCAAGATAAATTTGGGAATAATTGCTTCCACCTCGCCAAAAACAAAGTAACGCTGTTGGCTATTGCCGCCGGTATCCGCCAACTGGATGAAGAAGATTATTTGACCACTTTCCAACAACTTCGCGACCAACGCAATCACATGGGCGAAACCCCGCTGATGTTTCAAATCAATATCGGCAAAACGGAAATGTTTGAAGAATTATACCGCGGGTCCTCTTTGCAAAATGCGATCCGTACGGCCAATGCCGTAAATAATAAAGGGGCGGCGCTGATTAACACCGCTAACGTGCGCATTAAACTGGCCCGCCAAGAAGGATCCGATTACAGCGGCCGGACCGTTGCCGATGCCGCCAAAGCCAACGGCTTGCAAGAGATTGTGTCTTTCTTTGAAAACAATGCGGCGTATATGTTTACAAAATAGTTTTTCCCCATGCAAAAAGACCCGCTTAAACAGCGGGTCTTTTTTGTGCTGAAATTTACCGTAAAAACTTAATGGAGCTGGGCAAAATGACGTCTTCCATTACGTCTAGCGCGTAGGAGTCGGTCATCCCGGCTACAAAGTCGGCAATGATGGTGTCCAGCTGGGTTTCGTCCTGCCCGTACACGCGTTGCATGGAACGCATATAATTGGCAAAATTGTGTGCGGTTTGTTTGCCTTCTTTTTCATACGCCGCATAATCAAATTTGTACCGGCTGAAAATATGACGGAAATATTCAAACAAATCGCCGATACGTTTGCAGATCGTTTCTTTGCGTTGGCGCATTTGTTCGTTGCCGTAAATGCGCTCGTAATTAAAGCGGCGCAGTTGGGATAAGAGTTCAAATTTTTCTTGCGAAAAGCCGATATAATCTTTGTCTTTAGAGTGGTTAATTAAATCAAGCGTGAGCGTGTTGATGATTTCGCCGTTTTTTTCGCCCAATTCTTCGCGCACTTGGTGGGGGATATCGTCGGGCGTGATGAGGTCGGCTTTGATAGCGTCTTCAATGTCGCGCCCCAAGTAGGCAATTTTATCCGATAAACGCACAATGCACCCCTCGTAGGTAGAGGGCATTTGGTTGCGCCCGGTAATTTTTTCCAAATCGTTGGGTTGTCGGGTGGGGCGGAGTTGGTTGTTGGCGTAATCTTCGCCGCAGTGGCAGATGATGCCGTCTTTGACCGCAAATGTTAAATTAAGACCTTCGCCGTAGTTTGCCAAATGTTCCACTACGCGGTAGCTGTTTACTTCGTGCAAAAATTTTTTCGGTGCGATACACGCGTTGATCGCCCTTTCGCCTTCGTGCCCGAAAGGGGCGTGCCCGATATCGTGCCCGAGTCCGATAGCATACGCCATATCTTCGCTTAGGTCCCAATTTTTGCTTTTGTTAAGCCCGCGGCAAATCGTCGCCGCGATAGTCGCCACGTGCAAAACGTGTTCAATGCGGGTACAGATATGGTCGTTATCCGGCGCGAAAAACACTTGCGTTTTATGTTTTAAACGGCGAAACGGCAACGAGTGGATAATTTTAGTTTGGTCGCGGAAGTACTCATCGCGCAAATCGGGTTTGTGCGGGTGGGTACGCTTGAGATAAATTTCATCGGAAAACGGGTTTTTAATCATAAAATTATGATACCATAATATGAGAAGTTACCGCCATACGGCACGAGTATTTTATGGTAAAAGCACTCTATGCGGGCAGTTTTGACCCGGTAACAAACGGACATTTAGATATTATTCAGCGCGCGGCAAAAACCTTTGGCGCGCTAACGGTACTTGTGATGAAAAACGAGGCCAAAACGCCGCTACTGAGTATAGAAAAGCGCGTGAATTTGTTGAGACAAGTTACGGCGGATATTCCCGGTGTGTCGGTAGAAACCGCGGGCGGTTTTACAGCCGATTACGCGCGTGGAAACGGCGTATCTGTGTTGGTGCGCGGTTTGCGCGGCGTAGAGGATATAGAGCCGGAAATGCAAATGGCGCGTTTTAATAAGGTGCGAAATCCGCAAGCCGAAACGGTGTTTTTCCCGGCGAGGGAAGAATTGCGCGCTATCAGTTCTTCTTCGGTAAAGGAAATGGCACGCCAAGGCGCGGATATTTCCTCGTTAGTGCCGCCGTGCGTAGTTGATGTGCTAAAAGAAAAATTAAAGTAGTTTCCGATTACGGCAAAGTATAAGTACGGGACGTACCAGATTCTCCTGATAAAGTTCCGCGCATAATTTTCTCGCAATAATCTCCGGCATTTAAATTGAAACAATAGTCGCCGCAACCTGTTAGTCGTTCGTTGCAAACAATATTGTGGTTATTTCCGGAAAAATAAATCACAAAACCTGCGCCCTTGTATTTACCATTCAAGCGGTGGATGCGGATGTCGTTGACGGAAGATCCCGTTGCAACCCCTTCTATTTGTAAAGACCAATCGCCGTTTGATTTTGTATCAGTCATACCGTCGTGAGACAGGAATTTTGTTGTTCCGGTCCAACTTGTTAAATCAACGGCCAGTTCATCAAAAGTAGGAGCCCACTCGCCGCTAGCCAAGTGATGTGCCTCGTACGCTTGCCCAAGTGATTTTAAGAGCGTAAGTGCTTGTGTGGCTTTTGATTTTTCCACCGCTTTCTGATATTGCGGCAACGCCACCGCCGCTAAAATGCCGATGATAAGTACAACGACTAATAATTCAATAAGCGTAAATGCTTGTTTGTTTTTCATGTTTTTTGCTCCTTATGTTTTTTTGCCGTCCCTTTATTATCGTTTTTTTTTTTGATTTGTCAAGGCCCTCGCCGGGGTGCTCGCCGCACGGGCATACGGCCTTGGAGTGCTGTTTGTGTTTGGTGTTGTATTTTATAAGCGTAAGGAGCAAACAAAACAACGGGCCCTGTGGAAAGGCCCGTTGTTTTGGTGTATGAAAAAATCAGTTCATTTCGTCCAGTAATGCTTGCGCGGCGGTGTTGCCGTTAGAGGCGGCTTTTTCAAGCCATTGTCTGCCGGCTTGTTTATCGGCGGGAACGCCCAGCCCTTTTGAGTAAATCTGCCCCAGTACGTATTGCGCGGCTGCGTAATTTTGCTCGGCCGCATTACGGAAAAAAGTAATCGCCAGCGGCACGGAAACGGGAGTGCCCTGCCCTTGCATAAGCATAAAACCGGTCATGTATTGTCCGGCGGCAAGACCACCCGCGGCGGCGTTGGAAAACCACGCAAACGCATCTGTATAATTCGGCGGATCTTGCTGATACGCCTGTTCACCAAGGGCATATTGTGCAGGCGGATACGCTTGCGCGGCCAGTTCGTTCCACAGCGCGGTGGCTTTAGCGGCGTCCGGGGGCAACACGCCTCCCGCCTGATAGTTCTTCGCTAAAATAAGTCCTGCTTGCGGAAGTTGGTTTTCTTGCCACGCTAACGTCAGCCACCGTTCAGCTTCTTCCGTGTTTTTTAAAACCGGGGCTCCCGTCAAATACGCTTGCCCCACACGCAAACGTGCCGGGCCGTCGCCCTCTTGGGCTTGTTTTAAATCGGTTAAAAACCGGCTGACTTGTTCGTATAATTCGGGTTGGTTATTTTGTGCGGAAATCAAATTTTGCTTAGCGGTAGCGTCGCCCAGTTTGGCGGCAATAAATTGCCAATATAAACTTTCCCCGGCGTGCTTAGGTAGCCCGCCCAATCCTTCGGCGTAAAAACGGCTGATTTCTTTTTGCGCCAACACGCTGCCTTGTTTAGCGGCTAAAAGTAAAAAAGCGGACGCCTCTTCTAAATCCGGCGTTGTTCCTTTACCGTAGATGTATGATTCGGCGCATTTCCACAACGCTTCCGTGTCGCCCTCCAACGCGGCTTTGCGATACCAAAAAAGAGCTTGTTTGCCGTCTTGTTTGACGCCTTTTCCCTCGGCGTAAGCGTAGCCGGCTTGCACTTGGGCTTCCAAATTGCCGGCTTTGGCAGCGGATAAAATAGTGGCAAATTGTTTTTCTTGCGGTGTTTGGTAAAAAAGAACACCGTATAACATAATGCCTAGCGCGAGAAAAAAAATCAGTAACAGAAATTTTTTCATAGGGCCACTCGTAAAAAATAGGGAGCATTATAGCTCCCTATCATTATAATAAAATTGCGGGCAATTTTATTTAACCATCACAAACGGCATTTGGTTGCCGGCCATATACGTCGGCATGCGGCCGTCCCATTTATCAATGGCTTTGAGTTGCGCTTCCACTTGACGCAGTTTAATTAAGTTGTCTGAGACCACTTCGCGTTGCAAACGTAACGATTTGGCTTCGGCCTCGGCTTGCAAGATTTTTTGTTCGGCCTCTTTTTTTACTTTTTCCACGAGGTTGGTAGCGCGTTTGGCCTCTTGCTCGGCGATTTGTTTTTCTTCTACCGCGCGCAAGAATTGCTTGGAAAATTCAAAGTTGGTAATGGCGATGTCGGAAACGATCACTTCTTTTTCTGCCATTTTAGCTTTTAAAATTTCGTTTAACTCGCGCGCTACTTCCACGCGGTTGGAAATCAAGCTGTCGGCGGAGTATTTGGCGATGACGGCTTTGGTCCATTCTTCCACCATGGGTTTTAAAATGGTGTTGGTATATTCCGGCCCCAAGTTGCGGTAAATGGACTCTACCGTGTTAGGCAAAATGCGGTGGTTGACGGCCAACGTGAGTCCGACGGTCTGCAAATCTTTAGAAAACGCTTCCGTATTAAACGAATCTTTTTTAATGCGGACGGAAAATTTTTCTACGCTGTCTACAAACGGCATTTTATAGTGGATGCCTTCGCCGTAAGCTCCGATGAGTTTGCCAAACCGCAATTTCACGGCGACGTTGCCGGCCGATACGGTAAAATACGAATCAAACGCGGCAATCACAATAAACAGAATAATGGCGAGCGGGAACACCCACCACAACGACGGAATATGCACAGGGTTTACGTTACGCATAAAAGCTCCTTTTTGAAATAGTTGCTGACTGACAGATAAATTATATCATTTCTGTTTATTGTTTTTCCGTCGGGGCGTGGCAGACTAACACGAAGTCCACTTTATAGAAGATAACATCATATGCTTTAAGAGGTTTTAGGCCTTCTGCCTGCCCCCGGCAAGGGCCTTGACATCGTTTTTTTTTTTGATTTAATTTGACTATACCTAAACCATGTGGAGGGATATGTATGGAAAAGGAAAGATGTTTAAAAGGTTGTTTAAAAGGAAATAAAAATAAATGTCATTCCAAACCGCGGCCTTTACCGCTTGGCCGCGCCCCGGAAGGTCTTTATCCGGGGTCTGATGACAATGATTTGGAATCTCACCGCTTTCTAAAACGACAACAAGGTGAGATCCTTAAGTCAGTTCAGGATGACGTCTTTTTTTACAACAACGGCTTTACTTTAATTGAATTATTAGTTGTCGTTCTTATCATCGGCATTTTGGCCGCGGTGGCGTTGCCGCAGTATCAAAAAGCGGTGGAAAAATCAAAAGCCACGCAAGCGCTAACTATGCTTAAAACTGTTGGGCAAGCCATGCAATCTCATTATTTAGCATCGGGCGAGTGGGCTACTTCGTTTGATGAACTTGCTTTGGATATTCCGTGGACGGGGAATGTTAGTTTTTTTTATGGTAGTGGTTACCGGCAAGGCATTTCTAACGGGGAATGGTCTTTGCAATTTCGCAAGACAAGCTATAATGGAAATGATATTGTTTCTCTTTCTATGGGCCGCATTTCCGGTACATATGCCGGGGCTGGTTTTATTATGTACTTGGAAGAAGAGTATAATTTGCCGGAAAATGAAATCTTGTGCCAAGAAATCAAGGGGTCTATCACTTCGTTCCCCTTTTCAAAATCTGACGGAGATTACTGCATAAAAATGATGCGGGGAACGCTGAAATCCACCTCACCGGGGAGAGAAAGTTACTATACGTTACCTTAATTTTCCGTCCGCTTATCCAATTTTACATGCCACAAAAATTCGGTGTTGCCGTGCGTGCCTTTAATGGGGGACTCAATCACTTCGCCCGATTCACCGCCGTATTTTTCTTTAATACTGTCAAAAAAATCACACACGCGCGAAATCGCCAGTTGCCTGTTCTCGTCGGTTTTTACAATACCGTGCGGCACTTGCTTGGGGGAAAGTTCAAATTGCGGTTTAATTAAAAAAACGATTTCGCTTTTGTCTGCCATTACCTTAAAAAGCGGCTCCATAATTAGGGTGAGCGAAATAAAAGACACGTCCACCGCGGCAAACTCCGGCGCGGTGTCAAATAAATCGGCCGTCATGTAGCGCGCGTTTGTTTCGGGTTTGAAATAGAAATTTTTGTAACGGCGCATTTCGTCGGCCAGTTGCCCTTTGCCCACGTCCACCCCATACACTTCTTTGGCTCCGGCTTGAATCATGCAATCGCTAAATCCGCCTGTGGCTACGCCGATATCCACGCAAATTTTATCTTTAACGGAAATGTTCCAATGGTTAAGTGCACCTGCCAGTTTTAATCCGCCGCGCGACACATACGGACACGATTTTTCTTTCAGTGAGATTTTATCTTCGGGCAAAATGGTGCGGTCGGCGCGGGTATCCACTTCGCCGTTTACCAAAACTTCGCCCGCCATAATAGACGCTTGCGCGCGGTTGCGGCTAGCAAAAAAACCTTGCTCCACCAAAGCCATATCCAAACGTAATTTTTTATTCGCCATCTGCGTTTTCCGCCAGTTCGGTGTTGAAAGGTTCCGTCATCATTTCCGTGCCTTTCTTTTTCAGTTCTTCCACCTTAAATTTAACGGTTTCCAACTTTTGCGCCAGTTCCTTGGAAAGCACAACGCCTTCTTCAAACAGTTTGACGGAAGCGTCTAAATCGGTTTGTTCTTCTTCTAATTTCGCCACAATTTCTTCCAAGCGGGCGAGTTGTTTTTCAAAATTAAATTTTGTTGCCATAAATACCTCACTTGACGTGCGTGTAAATCATACCATCTTGCACTTGCACGTAAATTTCTTCGCCGCTTTGTGTTTGAGCTACGCGGCTGATGACAGTGCCGTCTTGTTTGCGCGTAATGCTGTACCCGCGCTTTAACACCGCCTGTGGGCCGAGTGCTTGTAATTTTTGCGCGGCCAGTTCAAGACGCGCTTGAAATTGCGCGGTCTTTTGCGCGTAAGCGGTTTCCAAACGCGCCGTTAAATCATCCAACTGTAACTCTTTTTCCTGCGTAAGTACCGACGGGCGTTTGAAAACGGGCGAATTAACCGCCAGGTCATAGCGGCGTTTGGCGCGCTCGTAAAATAAATTAACGGCTTGTAATAAACGCTTTTGTAAATCGGCAATATGTTCGTGCGTGTTTTGCGAATTTTTAACGACCAGTTCCGCGGCGGCAGACGGTGTGGGTGCGCGCAAGTCCGCTACGAAATCGGCTATGGTAAAATCAACCTCGTGACCGACGCAGGAAATGACGGGGATTTTGCTTTTGAAAATAGCGCGCGCGACGATTTCTTCGTTAAACGCCCATAAATCTTCCAAACTGCCGCCGCCGCGGCCCAACAAAATCACGTCCGGTTTGGGGGTAAAGCGGTTGGCATCTTGTAACGCTTGGGCGATTTGCGGCGCGGCTTCGTCGCCTTGTACGAGCGTGGGAATAATTAAAATTTCCAAATGTGGGCTGCGCCGTTTTAGCACGGATAAAATATCGCGCACCGCCGCGCCGGTGGGCGAAGTGATAACGGCAATACGTTGCGGATAAGCGGGGATTTCTTGTTTGTGTTCCGGCGCGAAAAGTCCCTCTTGCTCCAGTTTTCTTTTTAGTTTTTCAAACTCTAAAAACAAATTGCCTTTGGTTAAAAGTTCCGCGCTTTTGGCTACAATCTGATAGCGGCCTTGTTTGGCGTAACATGAAAAATCGCCGCCCACGCGCACTTGCATACCTTCTTGTAATTGGTCGCCGTATTTTTTGGCATCCCATTTAAACATCACGCCGGAAAGGAGTGATTCGCGGTCTTTCAAATCAAAATATACGTGCCCGCTGGCGGCGGTGCGCAAGTTGCTCACTTCGCCTTCCACAAACACACCGCGAAACACGCCTTCCAGCATTTGCTTGACGGCGAGTGTGATAGCGGTAACGGTAAAAACTTGTCCGCGGAAAGGGGCTTCTTGCTCCATTTATTCCCCCTTAATTTTTTTAAGCCGTTCAATAAGTGCGGGTTCTTTGCCCAAATTCCCCGGCTCAAAAAATTTTTTCGGATATGGCATGTACGGTTGTTTGACGTAGTGATTGGGAAAATCGTGCGCGTATTTGTAGCCGCGGTTTTTGCCGCCGGAGCGCAAGTGATCGGGCACCGGGCGATAGCGGCCTTCGCGTACTTCTTGCAAAGCACCGTCTATGGCTAAATAGGCAGAGTTGCTTTTGGGGCAACACGCCACATAAACGGCGGCGTGAGCCAAGGGGATACGCACTTCGGGCATGCCCAGTTCTTCGGCGGCTGAAAAGGCGGCTTGGGCAATCATAATAGCGGCGGGCTCGGCTAGCCCCACATCTTCGCTCGCGCAAATTAAAATGCGGCGCGCGATAAAGCGCGGATCTTCGCCGCTTTCCAACATGCGAGCCAGCCAATAGACGGTTGCGTCCGGGTCCGAGCCGCGCATAGATTTAATAAAAGCGGAAATAATATCGTAGTGCTCGTCGCCTTTTTTATCGTAATTTAGGTGGCGGCGTTGGATGCACTCTTTGGCGGTGGCGAGGTCAATGTGTTTGATGTTATCCTTGCCGGGCCGGGTGGTAACGAAAGCCAGCTCGGCGGCGTTTAGCATTTTGCGGCTGTCGCCATTGGCTTGCGTGATAAAAAATTCGGCGGCGTCGTCGTCAATTTGCGCGTGTTCATCTTGTGCGGCGCGCGTTAAAATTTTAAGTAAATCTTTATCGCCCAAGGCCTTAAATTCAAACACGGAAAAGCGCGAGAGAAGCGCGGTGTTAATATAAAAATACGGGTTTTCCGTCGTAATGCCGATTAAAATGATGTCGCCCTTTTCCACAGACGGAAGTAAAACGTCTTGTTGGGTTTTATTAAAATGGTGGATTTCGTCCAAAATAACAAGCGTGCGTTTTTGGTCAAACGTCGGCGTGCGTGCGCGGTCTTTGGCTTCGGCTAACACTTTTTTAATGTCCGCTACACCCGCGGCCGCCGCATTAAGTTCCACCGTGTATGCTTGCGTGCGCGAGGCGATGTAGCGTGCCGTGGCCGTCTTGCCGCAACCGGGCGGGCCAAAGAAAACGGCCGATTTAATCATGTCCGCTTCCAACAGACGGCGCAACATTTTCCCCTCGCCGAGTAAATGCGGTTGCCCGGCGAAGTCTTCCAGTTTTTTAGGTGCTTGGCGCGCGGCCAGCGGAACGGTGGTTTCTTCTTCCATATTTATTTTTGCGGCGAGTCTAACGCACTTTTTAATTTTAAAATTAAGTCGCTCACGCGCGAGGTTTCTTCTTGGCGTTTACCGCCTTCGTTTTGGGTTTGTGCGTACGCTTGCGCGGCAAAGTGGAGCGCCGCCATTAACGCTTGTTTTAATGTGTCAATTTCGTCTAACTGGCGCATGTACGTTTCCACTTGTCCGGCAAGGTCGGTCAATTCCACTACACCCAATCCCTCCGGCTCTACGTCCAGCGGTATATTTTTAATTTCTACTTGTACTAAATCACGTTTTGGCATATAGGTATTGTAGCTTTTTTTGTAAATGATTTTTGACTTGACATCGTTTTTTTTTTTGCTACATTTTATTTAATGATAAAAAGGAGGTTGTATGAAAAACAAACAAGCGTTTACGCTTATTGAACTGTTAGTCGTTGTGCTTATCATCGGTATTTTGGCGGCAGTAGCGTTGCCGCAATATCAAAATGCGGTGCTTAAAAGCCGATTTACACAATTAAGGGCTTTTGGGGACGCTATTCATAAAGCGGCTGTTGCTTATTATTTGGCAAACGGACGCTATCCTCTGCGGTTTGATGAGCTGAGTGTTGATTTGCCCGGGACGGGGGATGAAAGATCAAAATATTATAAAGATTACCGGTGTGATTTGTCCGCGGACATGGATGACCGTGCAGATAATATATTGTGTTATTTTACTCCGTCTGATAATGTGCGGTTTGGTTATTTTATACTGTATCCTTCGGCTACTTATTGCGGTGCCACGCGAACATGGGAAAAGGGAAATAAATTGTGCAAAAGCATGACAAACAAAACGGAAAAATCTTTTTCCTATGGGGGCGGGGAACGGGTAATGGATATGTATGAATTTTAAGCGGGGAAATAATGTGTTTTGACGCAACACCGGCGCCCTTGGTGTTGTGAATCGCCCGATTTTTCCAAAATCGGTGCGGGTGGACATCGGCCACAAGTCGCCTCGTTGACCCTCGGCGCTCGCGGCCCCGCCTCGCCATGCTCGCCTTTCGTTCTTGCTTTGCAAGAACTCAAACTCGCATAAGGCTCCGGCTTTCGATTCCCGACGCAACGCAAAGCAGTTTGCGTTGCTGCCACGCCCGATTTTCTTGAAACAAAAAACCGCCTTTCGGCGGTTTTTATTTCAAAAAAATCAGGTGCGGGCGGGAATCGAACCCACGAATATCAGTTTTGCAGACTGACGCCTTACCACTTGGCCACCGCACCGTAACTTCTCAATTTATATATTTATTATAGCAAAAAAAGACGAGTTATGAAAAATCAAAATTAGGCCTTGATTTTTTTCACAAAACCATTATAGTATCAGTAAGGGAGTGCCACAGAGCCCGCGCTTTGCGGGGAGGCCCCGTTAAGGGGCGTAGGCCTCCCCTTTTTATTGGCTACTTTTGTGTTTTGTGGGCCCGTAAGAGTTTTGCTCTTACGGGTTTTTTATCGGAGAAAACTTTTACTTGACATCGTTTTTTTTTTTGCTACATTTTATTTAATGATAAAAAGGAGGTTGTATGAAAAACAAACAAGCATTTACGCTTATTGAATTGTTGGTTGTAGTTTTAATCATTGGTATTTTGGCCGCGGTAGCGTTGCCGCAATATCAAAAAGCGGTATGGAAATCGCGCAACGCGCAACTTAAAACATTGGCACAATCTGTCGCGCAAGCGGAGCAAGCATATTATTTAGCCAATGGACGATATGCATTTAATTTTGATGAATTGGATATAGATTTGCCGCTTTCTGCGCCTGTTCAAAGCGGCTCGGCGGAAGATAAATGTTACTTTGCTATTGCCGGGACAGATTCGGTACGCCGCGGAAAAAATTTTGAAATTGTGTTAGGCGGAGTTGCAAGCAATCCCTCTTACGTGAGTGTGCAAGCGGTGTGGCTGACGGATCCGTATAAATGCACAGGGTTTTTCTTTGATAGTACCAATCAACTTCTTCGGTGCCGCGAAAAACATAACAATTCCTCAGATGGATCTATTGGTGACTTTTGTGCCAAATTAGAAAAAGGTACATATGATCACACAAATTCACCGTGGTATTATTATCGTTTACCTTAAAACAAAACCCCCGCAAGAAATTGCGGGGGTTCTTTCCTCGTACCAAAATTTTATTTCTTCTTCTGGTCTTTAAGTGCCAGATATCCCATCAGGCGGTAAATGAGTTTAGACACGTTAAACTCCGTAATCGTGTCCGCGCTGCGTTTACACGCTTCCACCACATCAATGGCCACAATTTTTTTGTGCTTGATGACTTCGCGGAATAAATCTAACGCTTCGTACCACATAAATCCGCCCGGTTGCGGGGTGCCCGTGGCCGGAATGACCGACGGATCAAAGCCGTCAACATCAATGGTAATATAAACGGTGTCCGTCAGCTTTTTTAGGACTTGCGGAATTAGTTTTTTAATGTCGCGGTGTTCGTGCATTAAATACGTGGTTACGTTGCCTGCGTTGCAGAATTGTTTTTCTTCGCTGGCTACGCTGCGGATGCCCACCTGCACTACTTTGACTTGGCGCGACGCCGGATATAACGCGCACGCGTGGCTTTTGGGCGTTCCTTCAAACGTTGGGCGTAAATCGGCATGGGCGTCAAAGTGCAAGATACTCAAGTTTTTATATTTTTCAATATACGGTTGCGCCAATGCTTGCGTAACGGTGTGCTCCCCGCCGATATAAAACGGAATCGCTTTATATTGCATGAGGTTGCGAACGGTCTTATCAATATTTTTAAAAACGGTGTTGGTAGAGCCCTTGCAGTTGATAGCGGGTTGCGTGTTAATGCCAAGTTCCCACGTTTCCGTTTTGGTTTCTTCGTCCCACAGTTCAATTTGAGTGGACGCCTCAATGACGGCGGCAGGCCCTTTGGCGGTACCGTGCCCGTAGCAGACCGTTTTTTCAAACGGCACCGGCACGACCGCGAATTTACAAAGGGGCAGAGAGCTTGTTTTGCTCTCCAGCCCCATAAACTTATCAATCTGTACGTTGTCTTCGCTCACAAAATTACCGTGTGTTATTTGACAAATACAGCCGCGGCTAATACCGTGGTCCACATACCGTCTACGCAGATAGCAGATTGCGTGATGTTGGTGGTGCGGACGATCTTGCCGCTCATCTTCCAAATTTCTTCTTTTTTATCCCACGTGGTATCGTTATCAAAATCAATACCCAGCGTGGTGGAAAGCATTAAAGCGGCCAAGTCTTCGGCGTAGTCGCCGGCTTGTTTATCGGTTTCGCCGAAGCTGTGGTGCTCGGACAAATAACCGTAGTTGTTTTTGCCGTCTTTGGGGATAGCCACACCCACGGACGCCGCAATCATACGGCGATATTCGTTGCTGGTGTTGCGGCTGATGACGCAATGCAAAATCTGCCCGGGTTTAAGTTGTTTGACCCCTTTTGCGGCGGGAATCAATTTGCATCCGGGCGGGAAAATGCTGGACACCGGTACAATGTTAAACGGCGCAATGTGTGCATCGCGCAAGGCCTCTTCAAAACTGGCCAGTTTTTCTTTGTGACGTCCGATCCCTTTGGTAAGGAAGATCTCTTTGGCTACAAACGGTTCGTACATTTTTGTTTTTCCACTTGTTCCTTTTTAATGTGAATTTTTTGCTTTCTAAATTATAACAAATTACTACGGTTTGTAAATCGTTTCCTTTTTTGCAAAAGCTCCCCAAATTCTGTAAAATAAAAAAAGAGGGTGTATATCTATGCTATTTGGACAAGAAAAAACGATAAAAACAGGTTTTACATTGATTGAAATATTAGTAGTAATGTTGGTGATTGGCGTGTTGGCCAGTGTGGCTGTTCCGTGGTATCAGCATGCTGTGATGAAAAGCCGTTTCGGCACGGTAGCGGCCAGTGCCAAAGCTTTGTTGCAAGCGCAAGAGGTGTATTATTTATCTCGCGGAACGTATGCCACTCATCCGGAAGATTTGGACGTATCTATGCCGCAAGACTCTTCCCAAGTAGAAATCTCCTTGGGAGTAGAGCCCGATTATAAATTTGTGGTAGCCCACCATACCAAAAATCCGAATGTCCGTTATGTAATGTATCAACTGCACAGTGATAATTTTTCCAACAACATACATTGTGAGGCCAAGACCGGTGATGAGGAGGCAAATTGGCTATGTGCCGATGAATTGGACGGTTTAAAAATCGGCAATGGGAGCATTAGCGGACAAGGATACACCGCGTATATTTTGGAAGGGAAACCTTCGGACGGCTCTTTCAGTACGGTGCCCATTACCTATTACAATACCAGTAATTTAATCGTTACGCACGGCGGCCGTTGCGAGGCCAACACGCAAGGCGGTTGTTCCAATTCTTCCTTTACCGGTTCCACTTGTGTCGGCGGAAGTGCCCAAGGTTGCCAGCACAGTGAATTTACCGACTCTACTTGCCAAGGGCAAGGCAGAGGGAAGAATGCGTCGTCCACGGTATGCGGATACAGTACCTTTGATAATTCTACCTGCTATAACGAGAGCGGCGACGGCTTTGTGTGCGGAAGAAGTGATTATGTGTCCAATTCGGCCTGTTACAGTAATGCGACGGGCGGGTGCGGTCATGCCACTTATTCCAATAATTCGTATTGTTATGCGGAAAGTCCAACCTCTTGTGAAGCTAGCACGTTTGCTAATTCCACGTGTATAGCGGACGGTACCGGCGGATGCGAGGGGAGTTCTTTTACCGATTCTACCTGTTATGCCAAGAGTGCCGGCTCGTCTAACAAAAGAGCTTGCGGTAGCGGCAGTACCTACGATCATTCTACCTGTTATAACCAATCAAACGCGATGTACGGTTGCGGGTCGGCCAGTTATACAAACGGGTCTTCCTGTTACAGTAATACGACGGGAGGTTGTGGCGGAAAATCTACGTTCTCGGGCGGATCTTCTTGCTACGGGAACGGCAGCGGTGCGTGCGGTAGCAACACGTATTCGGACGGCTCTGTCTGTTACGCCAACGTGTCCGGTGCGTGCAACAGCAACACATATAAAGACACATCCTATTGCTCCGGCAAATTCTGCCCCAAAGGGTCTCCTCGTTCCGACGGTACGATCCGTACCGCAGAAGGCGAATAACACTCTTGTTTCTGTCAAGCCCCGGGTATATGCCCGGGGTTTTTTGTTTGTTTTCCCGCCCCCTTTAGTGCTTTTTATAGCAACCCTGCGGGCCGCCCCCTAGGCGGCACTCTTTTGCGAACTTTTCTGGTGCCAGAAAAGCGGAGGGGGGCTTGACATCGTTTTTTTTTTTGCTACATTTTATTTAATGGTAAAAGGAGGTTGTATGAAAAACAAACAAGCATTTACGCTTATTGAATTGTTGGTTGTAGTTTTAATCATTGGTATTTTGGCGGCGGTGGCGTTGCCGCAGTATCAAAAAGCGGTGTGGAAAAGCCGTAATGTGCAACTCAAAACATTAGTTTCTTCTTTGGCACAAGCCGAAAATGCGTACTATATGGCAAACGGACAATACGCAGATAGCTTTGACGAATTAAGCTTAGATGTTCCGTTGGTGGAACCTACCGGGGGATATAATTTCTGCTCCTTATCGGTTGCGCAAGCCCGGCAATCGGTCCGTCAAGGGAAAGATTTTGAAGTGGTGTTGAATATCCCCAATAGTGGCGGCGGCGTTTCAGGAGTGTGGACGGACGGACCGTATAAGTGCACGGGGTTCGTTTTTAAAATGTCCTCACAAAATATGATTTGTATAGAAGCAAATCATGGGTCTTATGTTTCGGACGGCCGCTTTTGTGAAAAACTGGAAAAAGGCACCAACCGCCGGTTGGGGTCCGGATGGTATTGGTACGATTTGCCGTAGCATCCCGTTTTGCTCCCCATAAATGCTATGATATGAGTATGACGAAAAAAATCATACTCATATCTTTTTTATGTTGTTTATTTACGGAGGGGGTTGCCATGGCACCTATGTTTAACAAAAACGGAGTTTTACACTTTGACTATAAAGCCGAGGAGCTTGCCCCTACCGAGTCCGCCGCCCGCAAACAGTTGGAAAAAGACCTCGCCGCGTTTATCGCTATCCCCGCCGAAAAACGCACCTTTGATAACACCATTTTGGGCTATTACCGTATCTTCAAAAAATACCACGAGGCACTGGGTGTGAGCGGCTTTTTGAGCTACGTTTCTACCGATAAAAATCTGCGCGACACCGTTACCGCACTTGAAATGCAAATCAGTAAATACATGGTGGATATTTCCGCCCGGCGCGATATCTACCGTGCGATCCGCCAATATACCGACACCCACCCGCAACTAGACCCCGTGCAAGCAAAACTTGTTAAAGAAATGCTGATCGGTTTTAAATACAAAGGGATGGATCTTAACGACGAAGATTTGGAAAAATACAAAGCCATTAACAAAGAAGAATCGCAATACGCCATTGAGTTTGACCAAAACATCCGCGAATATAAAGACCCGCTGTATGTAACCGCGGAACAACTTAAAGGGTTGGGCGAAGATTACATCCAAAAACTCCAAAAAACGGATGACGGCAAATATATCGTTACGTTAGATTACCCCGACGTTATCCCGTTTATGAAAAGCGCGGAAGATGAAAACGCCCGCAAAGAGCTTAACTATAAATACAACCGCCGCGGCGGCGAGAAAAATGTGGAACTGCTAGAAAAATCGCTCACGTTGCGCCGCAACGCCGCGCACCTACTTGGCTACAAAACGTATGCCGACGTGCAACTGGAAAACCGCATGGCCAAAACCCCCAAAAACGTAATGACGTTTCTGAAAGATTTGCAGAAGAAATTAACGCCGCTTGGCAAAGCGGAAACCAAACAAATGGTGGCCTATAAAAACGAAAAAACCGGCAAAAAATCACGCGAAATTTTCCCGTGGGAAAGTGCGTACTGGGGCTATCAATACAGCAAAGAATATCTTAACTTAGACAGCGAAAAAATCAAAGAATATTTCCCCTCGCAAGTTGTGGTGGACGGTATGTTAGATTTGTTCGGTAATTTGTTTGGCATTACGTTTGAGCCGGTCAATATCCCCGTCTGGCACGAGGATGTAAAAGCGTTTGCCATTAAAGACGCGCAAGACAAACATTTAATTGCTTATTTTTATATGGATCTTTACCCGCGTGAGGGTAAATATAAACACGCCGCGTGTTTTGATTTGGTGGGCGGCGAAGAAAAACAAGACGGCACGTATCAAACGCCGTTCGTGGCGATTGTAGCCAATATGAATAAGCCGTCTAAAGATACGCCGTCTTTGTTAAAACACAGCGAAGTGGAAACCTTGTTCCACGAGTTCGGCCACGTCTTGCACAACGCACTCACGCGCGCCAAGTATGCCCCGCAAGCGGGCACGAGTGTCAGCTGGGATTTTGTGGAAGCCCCCAGCCAACTGTTAGAGCGTTGGGCTTGGAACCCGACGGTACTTAAAAAAATCAGCAAACATTATAAAACGGGCGAGCCGTTGCCGGACGATATTATTAAACGGATGATTGATGCCAAAAATTTCGGCACGGCGGGTGCGTACTTGCGCCAAAACTTTTTCGCGCAATACGATATGACGCTGCACACATTAAATAAAACCCCCGATACCACCAAACTCTATTACGACATGACGGATAAAATCTGCCATATTCACTTGCAAAAAAATACGATCCCGCAAGCATCGTTTGGGCACATTATGGGCGGGTATGATGCCGGGTATTACGGCTATTTATGGTCGGAAGTGATTGCGGAAGATTTCTTCAGCGAGTTTGAAAAAAACGGTATTTTTGATACCAAAACCGGCTTAAAATACCGCCGCGAAATTTTGGAAAAAGGCGGTACTATTGAAGAAGAAGATATGGTCAAAAACTTTTTAGGCCGCCCGGTAAGTAACGAGCCGTTCTTAAAATCTATCGGACTTAACTAGGAGCAACTATGAGCGTAGTGATCGGAATTGATGTGGGCGGATCTACCACTAAAATCGTCGGATATACAAACAGCGGTAAATTGATTTCCATGTTAAAAGTGGAAGCGGCCGATCCGCAAACATCGGCCTATGGCGCGCTGGGCAAGTTTATCAATGAAAATAACCTTTCGCTAAAAGACGTTACCCAAATTATTTTAACCGGGGTAGGCGCGTCGCTCTTTAAGAAAAAAATTTACGGGATACCCACGTCCAAAGTAGATGAATTTGAAGCCATTGGTCTGGGCGGCTTGGAATTATCCGGCAAGAAAGAAGGACTTATTGTCAGCATGGGTACAGGGACAGCGTTTGTGCGCGCCGGAAAGGACGGCATCGTGCATATCGGCGGGTCCGGTGTCGGCGGCGGAACGGTGGCGGGGCTGTGCGGAAAAATCTGCGGTGCTACGTCGTTTCGCACGGTAGTTGAGCTGGCGCAAACGGGTGTGTTGGAAAATGTAGATTTAAACATTAAAGACATCAGCGCGGCCGAAATTCCCACTTTGCCGCCGGACACAACAGCATCTAACTTTGGCAAAATGGAAGACGACGCTACGCCGGCAGATATCACGCTGGGTATTTTGAATATGACGTTCCAAACAATCGGCATGTTAGCTGTTTTTGCTTGCCGCAACGACCGCATTAAAGACGTTATTTTAACAGGCACACTCACGCAAGTTCCGTTTGCTAAAAAAGTGTTCCAAGCGTTACACAAAATGCACGGTGTGCAATTTATAATTCCTAAAAATGCAATTTACGCTACCGCCACGGGGGCGGCGTTGTCGTACTTAAAAAAACATGGCAGAAAATAATACGTCTTATAAAAAGTCCAGTTTCGGCCCGGCGTTTTTCTTTTTAAATAAACGCCGCCGGGCGGCGCTGGCCGCGTATTACGAGTTTTGCCGCTTAATGGACGATATCGCGGACGAGCCCAATGTACAGGATCCGCACCAACAATTAGATTTTTGGCAAGAAGAAACAGAACGTATTTTTGACGGCAACGCCCAAACCGAACTGGGCAAACAGCTCGCTCCTATCGTCAAAGAATTTGCTATCGCTAAAGACCGCTTTTTACTTTTAATAGAGGGCATGCGCGCCGATTTGCAAGCCAAACCCTACGATACCTTGGGCGCGCTTGATTGGTATTTATACCGCGTGGCGGTCGTCGTGGGGCTAGCCACGCTAGATATTTTAGATGTGCGCGGACCGCGAGCACAAACGCTCGCGGATAACTTGGGCCGTGCCGTGCAACTCACTAATATTATCCGCGATGTGCCTGCCGATGCACAATTGGGCCGGGTGTATTTGCCGGGTGATTTGCTTGCTAAGCACGGGCTGTCGCGTGAAGAAGTATTAAGCGCAAAACCGTCTGAAAAATTAGCCAAAGCACTTGGCGAATTGGCTGTCTTGGCACGTGATTATTATGGCAAAGCCGAAGAAAATATGGCCCGGTTGCCGCGCTTACAAATGATTCCTTGCTATATGATGGCGTGCGTGTATGCTAAAAATCTTGCTAAAATAAGAGAAAGCGGTTTTAAGTTTGAGCGTCCCGTTAAACTTACCAAACCCGAGAAATTGTTAGGAGTTTTCCATGCGTGTTGCAAAACATTTTTTCATTAGTATAGCCGTACTGCTTAGTGCGGGTTTTATGGCTGCGTCGGCGGCTAATAATACAACCGGGCTGTCCAAAAAGGCGGCTGCGTGTTTGGATGAAGGCAAAAAACAATTTGCCGCACAACAGTATCAGGTTGCCAAAGAAACATTTACCCGTTGCGTGCGTTTAGCTCCCAAAAATGCAGATACCCAACTTTCTTTGGCGGGGGCACTCTTGACGCTGGAAGATTTAGACGGTGCCGAAAAAGCGTTTCAAACAGCACTTGGTTTGATGACGCACACATCTCCGTATTTATCTTATGCTTATTCTATGTTAGGCGATATTGCCCTCAAGCGGCAGAAAAACGAAGACGCTTTTGCGTGGTATACTAAGTCGCTGGAATCTAATGCGGCCAATGTCAATTCGTTGGTCGGCAAAGGAGTAATCGTAGAGTATCAGGGCGACAAAAAACAAGCAGCGGAGTTTTACCGCTCGGCGTTAGCCGTAGAGCCGCTTAATTTAATTGCGCGCAACCGCTTGGTAAATTTAGAGCCGGACTATATGAGCGATGCCGAAATGCTCGCCGCGCTCAAACAACGCTACGCTATTAAGCCCGACGTAAGCGAACTGACGGACGATATGCGCCGGACGTTTGCCGCTATTCACAAGGCCGAACAACGCCGCGGCGTTGATTATTTGAAAAATAAATATCCCACCGTCCCTACCGATTACGTAGTAACACTTAATAAAGGTACGGCTTTTGAGCGTGAAATTTTGACGCTTTCGGGCTATAACGCGTTGCGGCAATATGTCGGGCAAGATGCGGTGGGCGTTTTCCAACGGGCCGGCGTGCCGGTGCAAGATGTATTTAAATTGCGTGACTTGCAAGGCCATAAAATTTTTAACGAAGATAATACACTTACCGATAACGGTTATCACGCTTATACCGAAGCGTTGCAGAACAAAAAATCGTTCTTGTTGCCCAACGAGTCCGTGCCGCCCACGCAAGAATTGCTGACGCAAATGGCCAAGTTGGAAAGTGAACTTAAAAACGCGGGATATATAGAAATTTCCCGCCGGGAGCTCAATTTCTTAGCCAAACAAACTAAATGCGATACGGAAACGCTGCGCAAAGAACTCGGTGTCTATTTTATGCCGGTCAGCAAGACCCAAAACCGCTACTTTATTTTGGCAAAAGAAACACCGTCAGAGCCCAAAAAGAGCGTTCCTTATTATTATCTTATGAAAGAAAAAGCCAAGTACGATAAAACCGTCAAAGTGCCGCGTAACTCGCTCGCGCAATCGTATGAATATTACGGATATACGATTTGTTTAGACGACGGAAAATTATTAAATTAGAAATTGTATTTTTACACAGGCAGGACCACTACCGCAGGAGGGGATGGCGTTACCTACATTTCTTGGACATACCAATAAACCTCTTGCCAAAATTTCTTGCTCTATGCTATAATATATAAAAGACCTCCGCAAAGGGGGTCGTTTTTATCGGTAGTAAGGCGGGGAAATTACTTCCCATGCCCGTGTTTTTTTGATATAATAAATTGTTGTTTTCTGCGGGCGTGGTTCAATGGTAGAACACTAGCCTTCCAAGCTTGTGACGTGGGTTCGATTCCCATCGCCCGCTTTGAACATTTCTGCTGGGGTAGCTCAGTCGGTAGAGCATCTCCATGGTAAGGAGAAGGTCGTGGGTTCGATTCCCGCTCCCAGCTTAGCAGATTTGAAGTATGCAGTACCAGTAGTAACATGCTGGGGTAGCTCAGTCGGTAGAGCATCTCCATGGTAAGGAGAAGGTCGTGGGTTCGATTCCCACTCCCAGCTTATTTTAAAAAGCAGTACAAATTAAAATTAGGAGAACTAAACAAATGGCAAAGGAAAAATTTTCCCGCAGCAAACCGCACGTAAACGTCGGTACGATTGGTCACGTGGACCACGGTAAGACCACTCTTACCACTGCTATTACGAAAGTATTAGCCAAAGAAGGTAAAGCCAAAGCTATGGCTTACACGGATATCGCCAAAGGCGGTGTAGTCCGTGACGCTTCTAAAATTGTAACCGTAGCCGTTTCTCACGTAGAATACGAAACTGACAAACGCCACTACGCGCACATTGACTGCCCCGGCCACGCTGACTACATTAAAAACATGATCACCGGTGCCGCGCAAATGGACGGTGCTATCTTGGTAGTATCCGCCGAAGACGGTCCGATGCCGCAAACCCGCGAACACGTATTGTTGGCTAAACAGGTGAACGTACCGAAACTCGTCGTATTCTTGAACAAAGCTGATTTAGTTGACGATAAAGACATGTTGGATCTCGTGGAAGAAGACGTCCGCGAATTATTAGGCAAATACGATTTTGACCGCGACAACACGCCGATTATCCGCGGTTCTGCCTTGAAAGCCATTGAAGGCGACCAAGGCGAACTCGGTGAACCCAGCATTCACCGCTTGATGGACGCGTTAGATTCCTGGATCCCCGAACCCAAACGCGAAACCGATAAACCGTTCTTGATGGCCGTAGAAGACGTTTTCTCTATCACCGGCCGCGGTACGGTAGCCACCGGTCGTATTGAACGCGGTAAGGTGCACGTAGGTGATCCGCTTGAAATCATTGGTTTCCGCGACACCCTGAACACCGTTGCCACCGGTATTGAAATGTTCCGCAAACTCTTGGACGAAGGTATCGCCGGCGATAACGTAGGTATTTTGCTGCGCGGTATTGAAAAGAACCAAGTAGAACGCGGTCAAGTATTGGCTGCGCCGAAAACGGTCAACCCGCACAAACATTTCATCGGTCAAGTTTACATCTTGAAAAAAGAAGAAGGCGGCCGCCATACCCCGTTAACTCCGGGTTATAAACCGCAATTCTACCTCCGCACCACTGACGTAACCGGCGAACTTTCTTTCAAACAAGAAATGATCATGCCCGGCGACAATGCGGAAATTGAAGTTAAACTTATTACCCCGGTAGCCATGGAAGAAGGCTTGCGCTTCGCTATCCGCGAAGGCGGCCACACCGTAGGCGCTGGTGTAGTAACCAAAATTATTGAGTAGTAACATATTGTTTAGTTCTCTTCGTGGGGGCGCCTGCCGCGCCCCCACAAAGAACTAACCCTTTATCTGGGCCTGTGCCCTATTAACTAAGGATAAACAAGATGGCAAGTGAAAGAATTACAATCGCGCTGGTTTGCACACAATGCAAAAACAGAAACTACTATCAAGTGCGCGGTAAAAAGAAAGAATATAAATTGGAAGTGAACAAGTTCTGCAAAAAATGCGGAAAAAGCACTGTCCACAAAGAAGGAAAAGCTTCGTAAAATTTTAGTGGGAGCGTCGGTTAACTGGTAAACCACCGGTCTCCAAAACCGGGACTGAAGGTTCGAGTCCTTCCGCTCCTGCATCTTACGTAAGGATACATTTTTATGACAAAAGCAATCGATTTTGTGAAGCAATCCATTGGCGAGCTCAAAAAGTCTACGTGGCTTTCCCGGCGCGAAGTATTTTGGTCCACAGTGCTCGTGGGTATTGTCGTTGTGCTCGTGGCTATTTACGTGGGTGTAATTGACTGGGGCCTGACGGGTCTGCTTGGCAAAGTGGTTGGGGGGCACTAATGGCTGAAGAAAGAGCTTGGTACGTCGTGCATACCCAAACCGGGTACGAAGATAAAGTTTGCGAAAGAATTAAACTCAACACGGAAATCCGCGGTTTTTCGGACCGTGTTTTCAACGCGTTAGTTCCTACTGAAGAAGTAGTGGAAGTCAAACAAAACAAAAAGATCTTGCGCAAACGCAAATTTTTCCCGGGTTATGTGCTGGTAGAAATGAATATGACCAGCGAAACTTATTGGTTTATCAAATCAATCACGGGTGCAACCGGATTTTTGGGTGATCCCACCCCGGTTCCGTTGCCGGAAGAAGAAATTGCCGGTATCTTGGAACTGACCGATAATCCGTCCGGTAAACCCAAACGCTTGGTGGAATTTGAACGCGGCGAAAGTGTACGCATTACCGAAGGTCCGTTCAAACACTTTATCGGCGTGGTAGAAGAAGTCAACGAACAGAAAAACAAACTCAAAGTAATGGTTACCGTGTTTGACCGCGCTACCCCCGTGGAAGTGGACTTCCTGCAAGTGGAAAAGAACTAGATTTTACCGCAGTATTGCAGTAAAAATGGAGTAACAATAAAATGGCAAAAGAGAAAAAAATAAAAGGTTATATCAAATTGCAGATTCCTGCCGGTGCAGCCAACCCGGCCCCGCCTGTGGGTCCGGCTTTGGGTCAACACGGCGTGAACATCATGGAGTTCTGCAAACAATTCAACGCCAAGACGGCTAAAATGGAAAAAGGTATTAAGATCCCGGTCATCATCACTGTTTTTGAAGACCGCTCTTTCACCTTTATTACCAAGATGCCGCCTATGGCCACGCTGATTATCAAAGAGCTCAAACTCGCTAAAGGGTCCGGAGCTCCGCACAAAGATAAAGTCGGCAAGATCACCCAAGCCCAATGTGAAAAAATCGCGGCTCAAAAATTGCCCGATTTGAACACGAAGGACGTAAAAGCCGCCGCGGAAATGGTAAAAGGTACCTGCCGCAGCATGGGTGTAGACGTAGTAAAATAAATTTTAATCAGGGAGGGCGCGAGCCCGTTTGAACCTAAGGAGTATTTAGATGGGAAAAAGAATGCAAGCCGCTGTAAAAGCGTACGATAAAAGCAAAACCTATACGTTTGAACAAGCTGCCGAAATCGTAAAAAATAACGCGAAAGCGAAATTTGACGAAACGGTAGAATTGCACGTGAAATTAGGCATTGATACCAAAAAGGCCGACCAACAAGTCCGCACGACGGTAGCTTTGCCGCACGGTACAGGTAAAACCAAACGCATCGCTGTCATCGCCAAAGGCGAACACGCCCAAGAGGCGCAAAAAGCCGGGGCCGACCGCGTAGGTGCCGAAGACATTGTAGAAGAAGTCATTAAAGGTAAAATTGACTTTGATGTCCTCGTCGCTACGCCCGACACGATGAAAGACCTCGCTAAAGCCGCCAAAATTTTGGGGCCGCGCGGTTTAATGCCGAACCCGAAAAGCGGTACGGTTACGTTTGATTTGGCCAACACGATCAAAGCTTTAAAAGCCGGTCGTATTGAGTTCAAAGCCGATACGTATGGTATCGTACACGCCATTATCGGTAAAGCGTCTTTTGACGCTGCCAAATTGGCGGAAAATGCAAAAGCGGTTATGGACACGATCATCCGTGTAAAACCGAGCACCTCTAAGGGTATCTATGTAAAGAGCATCTCTATGAGCTCTACGATGGGCCCCGGGGTGTTTGTAAGCAACAAATAAACATCTCTTTTGCACACGAAAAAGCCCTGCGTTACGCAGGGCTTTTTTATGAACAACTGTTGCAAACTTGCGTTTTCGCAACGTTCGTAAAAGTGAACCAACTTTTACGGACGTTTGCTATTTGGGCCAACAATTTTCCAAAACCTGCCAATTTGCGCGTCCCTTGCCCTTGACGTAACTATCATTACGCCTATGCGGGCAACTAGCCCGCGCAACTTGGAGCGGTTTTGAAAAATCAAGGCAATCATCTACAATGATAGTCTTGGGGTGGCGGGCCGTTTCGTGCTCAACTCGCAGCATTATTTGGTCCATTTCGTTGTTGCGTTCTCCTTGCGTACCTGCGGTGCTTTTTTATAACACAGGTATCCACTTATAAAGTATAAGATCGGTGAAAACTATCGGTTGATTTTAATGTGCCTTTCATAATCTCACGGCAATAAGCCCCTTCGGATAAAGAAAAAGCATAGGAGCCGCTTAATAATTCGGAGCAACCGATAGGTTCATTGGTGTGTTGGTTTGTCGTTTGCCGGTGTAATACAAGATGAAATCCTCCCCCTTTATATTTACCGGAGATTCGGAAGATGTATATAATTACCCATCCGGAGGTGCTTGAGTCCAGTTGTAAAGACCAATCATTATTTGATTTAACTTCAGAGAAACCGGAATGTGCTTTTATGTTTCCGGTCCAAGGAATATCTACGGACAAATCATCAAAAGATGTAAATTCTGAACCGTTTGCTAAATAATATTCTTCAGCCGCTTGGGAAATACTTTTAAGTAGCGTCAATGCTTGCGTGGCTTTTGATTTTTCCACTGCTTTTTGGTATTGCGGCACCGCTACCGCCGCCAAAATGCCGATGATAAGTACAACCACTAATAATTCAATTAACGTAAAGCCGTTATGATATAAAGAGCTGTCATCCCGGAAGGTTTTTATCCGGGATCTTCGTCTTTCTTTATTGAAATAGGTCGTTATTCCTTGTTTAATAACGGTGACAGATTGATCCGGCGGAAGATCCCGTGCAGAGGCCTCACGGGATGACAAATTATTATTTATGTTTTTCATAATGTTTGCTCCTTGTTGTTTTTGCGTCCCTTTATTATCGTTTTTTTTTTTGATTTGTCAAGTGCTCGCCGCACGGGCATAAGGCCTCAAACCTCTGTAAGCTGATGATGTTATCTTTCGTAAGAGGGGAACTTCGTGTTATTCTGTAATGTTTTTGTTGTTTATCCGCCCCTTTAGCACCGTTTACAAAAAGCGCCAAATCGGAAAAGGAAATTTACATGTTTGAGCGGGTAGCGAGTTTGTAAATTTT
>ONAM01000003.1:9006-65636 GCA_900315795.1 Candidatus Avelusimicrobium caledoniensis | reverse complement strand
TTTTTCGCTCTGCTTGAAAAAAAGGACTTGACATCGTTTTTTTTTTTGATAGATTTTATTTGTTGGTAAAAGTTATCAGAGGAGATTGATATGAAAAACAAACAAGCATTTACGCTTATTGAACTTTTAGTGGTTGTTCTTATCATCGGTATTTTGGCGGCGGTGGCTGTACCGCAATATCAAAAAGTCATAATAAAAAGTCGATTGGCTGCTGTTATACCTACTGTTAAGGCCATGAAACAAGCCGCTGAAGTCTATTACTTAGAACATGGCGCATATAGTAACTACATTACTGATTATGATATAGAATTCCCTTGCGAGGGTGCGGGCTATTGTATTACGAAAGATCATATTGCTTTTGCCGTGCGGTCCTACAATCAAATGTGTACTTGGGATGTTGCTGTTACTCTTATGAAAGATGATAACAAAACCGCTTTGTTCAATTATTCTATATGCCTAGATCATGCAGATAGATGGGGAGGAAAAGAATATTGCGGAGCTCCTCAAGATTCACAAAATTTAAAAAACATATGTTTATCAATGGGTGGTGTGCATTACAAAAATGGAAATATTTGGATAGGGAACAAAACGCCTTTTAGTTTTTCCGTTATAGGCGGCTGGAGATAGTGTGAATTTTTCAAAACCAAATAGACATACCGACAGGTACATCAGGGGTAAATCGGTGCCAAAGGTACCCAAAATATAGGAAATTGTATCGCTAGAAAGTAACACTCCCCAAAATAACTTATTTTGGGGAGTGTGCGTTACAATAGAACTTCGTGTCGGTTGTTATTTCTCTAATTTCTCAGCGGGCGTGATTGCGGCCAATTGTTTATAAAGGTCGCGTCTCCACGCATACTCGCTTTCCGCTTGTTTAATGAGCTTTTGCGCCAGTTCGGGGTTATCGCGCATGAGCCCTTTAAAGCGGTTTTCGCCACTCATATAGTCGGCTAGCGGCAACGTCGGCGCGCCGAGCGGGCTATCCACGTGCAAGGGGTTCTTGCCTTCGTAGCGGGCCTCGGGGTTGAAGCGGTAGAGGATCCAGCGGCCGGCTTGTACGGCGCGTTTGGCTTCACCCATACCTTTGGACATATCAATCCCGTGAGCGATACAGTGCGAGTAGGCAATTACCAAGGCCGGACCGTCATAGGCGTCGGCTTCCGCGAGGGCTTGGATGGTTTGGTTCATATTCGCACCCATAGCTACTTGCGCGACGTAGATGTTGCCGTACGTCATGGCAATCATACCGAGGTCTTTTTTCGGCATCGTTTTGCCACCCGCGGCAAACAAAGCTTTCGCGCCTAACGGGGTCGCTTTGGACATTTGACCGCCGGTGTTGGAGTACACTTCGGTATCTAACACCAAGATTTTGATGTTCTTGCCGCTGGCCAAAACGTGGTCTAAACCGCCGTAGCCGATATCGTAGGCCCAACCGTCACCACCCAAGATCCACACCGATTTGCGGATGAGATAGTCGGTCAAACTTAAGAGGCGTTTGCAAGTTTCGCAACCTTTTTTCGCGCCGCCTTCTAAAATACCTTTGAGTTCGGCTACGCGTTTGCGTTGCTCTTCCACGCCCGCATCGGTTGTTTGGTCAGCCGTCAAAATAGCGTCAATCAAGGCCGTATGGGCTTTGAAGTTTTCATCTTGTTTGGCTTGCTCCAAGAGGGCTTTAGCATCGTGGTTGAGTTGGTCAAACGCTAAGCGCATACCCAACCCAAATTCGGCGTTATCTTCAAAGAGCGAGTTGGCCCACGCCGGTCCTTTGCCGTCTTCACGTTGGCAATACGGGGTGGTGGGCAAGTTGCCGCCGTAAATGGACGAACAACCCGTCGCGTTGGCAACGGCTAAGCGATCACCGAATAATTGCGTTAAGAGTTTTACATACGGAGTTTCACCGCAGCCCGCGCACGCGCCGGAGAACTCAAACAACGGCTTTCTCATTTGAGAACCTTTGACACTTTCTTTCTTCGTGTTTACAGCGGCTTGTTTCAAGCCCAAGAAGAAAGCGTAGTTGTCAATTTCGTTTTCGCGCACGGAAAGTTGGTGTACCATGTTAATGGCTTTCTTTTCCGGGTTTTCTTTGTTTTTCGCCGGGCAGTTAAATACACACGCGCCGCAGCCGGTGCAGTCTTCCACCGCTACTTGCACGGTGAATTTTTTACCGGCGAGGTCGGCTTTGCCGTCGGCAGATTTAAAGGTTTTCGGCGCATTTTTGAGTGCATCGGCGTCGTACGCTTTAATGCGGATAGCCGCGTGCGGGCACACCATAGAGCAGAAACCGCATTGGATACACGTATTAGGATCCCACGCCGGAACCATAATGGCAATGTTGCGTTTTTCGTATTGGGTGGTGCCCGTCGGGTACACGCCGCCTTCCGGCATTTTAGAGGTAGGCAAAGCGTCGCCGCGTCCGGCAATCATTTCGCCCAAGACGTCTTTTACAAACGCCGGAGCATCGGCCGGAACAGGGGCTTTGGTGTGCAGTTTGGAAGAAACTTTGGACGGATATTTTACTTCGTGTAGACCCGCCAAGGCCGCATCTACGGCTTTGTAGTTCTTCTGTACGACTTCTTCGCCTTTTTTGGAATAGGTTTTTTCAATGGCGTGTTTGATGTCCGCAATCGCTTTTTCAGACGGAATTACACCCGCAATACCGAAGAACGCCGTTTGCATGATCGTGTTGGTGCGGCTGCCCATGCCGGTCTTCAAAGCAATTTCGGACGCGTCAATTACATAAACTTTTAATTGGCGGTCAATGATGATTTGTTGTACTTCCGCGGTTAAGTGATTCCACACTTCTTCGGCGGAGTAGGGCGCGTTGATGAGCACGGTCGCGCCTTTTTTGGCTTTGCCGAGCACGTCGTATTTATCCAAGAAGTCAAACATGTGTACGCCGATAAAATCAGCGGCTTGGATGAGGTACGGAGCGCGGATGTAGTTTTTGCCGAAGCGGATGTGAGACGTCGTCATAGAGCCCGATTTTTTAGAGTCATAGACGAAGTATCCTTGCGCAAAGAAACCGTTGGCAGAAATAATTTTCATCGTGTTTTTGTTCGCACCGACGGTGCCGTCAGAGCCGAGTCCATAGAACAAGGCCGCGAAAATATCGTTGCCGGCTTTGCTTTCTAATTTAGTAGCGGGGAGCGATTTATGCGTCAAATCGTCGTTAATGCCAACTACAAAATCTTTTACCGGGTTTTTAGCGGCTAAATTGTCAAATACGGCTTTGATGTCGCTAGGGGTAAAATCTTTGGAGCCGATACCATAGCGGCCGCCGATAATTAAAGGAGTGGTCGCAAATTTGGCTTTGGCTTCTTCGGTTAAAAAGGCCGCGCAAACATCTTGGAACAAGGGCTCGCCTAAAGAGCCGGGCTCTTTGGTGCGGTCCATGACGGCTACTTTCTTAATGGTGTTCGGGATGACGCGGATGAAATCGGCAATAGAGAACGGGCGGAACAGTTTAACTTTGAGCACGCCCACTTTTTCGCCTTTCATCAGTTCTACGGCGTTTTGCGCTACGTCGGCGCCGGAGCCCATAATAACGATTAAGCGTTCGGCATCTTTATCGCCGAAGTATTGGAACAAATCGTAGGTGCGGCCCGTCATTTTGGCGAGTTTCGCCATTTCTTCTTTGACGATACCGGGTACGGCGTTATAGAATTTGTTAACGGCTTCGCGTTCTTGGAAGTACACATCCGGGTTGGCAGCCGTACCGCGCACGGTCGGGTGTTCCGGGTTTAAGCCGCGCGATTTGTGGGCGGCCACAAGCTCGTCGTTAATCATTTCTTTCATTTGTTCTTTGGTGAGCGGTTCCACCATGTTCAGTTCGTGGCTGGTGCGGAAACCGTCAAAGAAGTGCACAAACGGTACGCGGGCACGCAAGGTGGATGCTTGGGCCACTAAAGCCATATCCATGGCTTCTTGCGGGTTATCCGAGCACAACATGGCCCACCCGGTTTGGCGTACGGCCATAACGTCGGAGTGATCGCCGAAAATAGACAAAGCGGTGGTCGCAATAGCGCGGGCCGAAACGTGGAAAACCGTAGGCGTAAGTTCGCCCGCGATTTTGTACATATTCGGAATCATCAAAAGCAACCCTTGCGAAGCGGTAAACGTGGTGGTCAGTGCACCGGCTACCAAAGAGCCGTGCACCGCACCGGAGGCACCGCCTTCAGATTGCAATTCGCTAACCGAGGGAACATTGCCCCAAATGTTTGTTTCGCCTTTGGCGCTTTTTGCGTCGCAGATTTCACCCATCGTGGAAGACGGGGTAATCGGGTAAATAGCGATTACTTCGTTGGTGGCATGGGCGACGTGGGATACTGCCCCGTTGCCGTCCATAGCAACTAATTTAGCCATACTGGAAAGTCTCCTTATTTTTTGAATTAAAAACGGTTTTGGGTTTTGCTTGCCGGGCAAGCTAAACGAAACCTTATACCTATTATAGAATTTTGAAAGTTCAAGCGCAAATGGGTATTTGCGCGGGAAAAAATTTTGCTTGACATCGTTTTTTTTTTTGATTTAATTTGATTAAACAGAAATCACAAGGAGGGATATGTATGCAAAAAGAAAGTAGTTCTACGGGTTGTTTAGACGCAAAAGCATTTACGCTCATTGAATTATTGGTGGTTGTGTTAATTGTCGGAATTTTGGCCGCAGTCGCGCTCCCGCAGTACCAAAAAGCAGTGGAAAAAAGCCGGGCCACTCAAGCGATTACCTTGCTAAAAAGTGTATATACGGCGGCTAAAGCGTACCAATTGGCTAACGGAGAATGGCCCGCTACGTTTGATGAATTGGCGGTAGAAATTCCGTGGACGGGAACAAGAAACGGAATATACCTTGGACATTACAAGCAAGGTAAATCTAATGCAGATTGGTCTATCCAAATTCAAAATTCGGTAGCACGTTCCGTGGCGGTAACCCGTATTTCCGGCCCGTATAGCGGGGCCTCCTTTGAAATTTATGCCGTGCCGGATCATCCGCAATACAAAGAGGACGAAATGGTCTGCGTGGAAATGGTTAGCGGAAGTGCCGCCTATAAGTTTACTAAGAGTAAAGGGGCTTATTGCAAAAAAATTATGAAAG
Organism: Candidatus Avelusimicrobium caledoniensis; assembly: GCA_900315795.1. Classification (GTDB taxonomy): domain Bacteria; phylum Elusimicrobiota; class Elusimicrobia; order Elusimicrobiales; family Elusimicrobiaceae; genus Avelusimicrobium; species Avelusimicrobium caledoniense. Next base: position 60,548 of record ONAM01000003.1, on the reverse strand, counting down.
GAACATTGTTGCATACTACCTCCGAGGGTGCTTGGAATTATTTCCGTATGCCGTAATAAAAATAAAAAATATTACAATACCGCTTGTAAAATCAAGCGGTTTTTTTGTTATACTATTAGTAGATTTACAAGGAGAAAAATTATGAACAAAAAAGGTTTTACGTTACTTGAAATGTTGGTAGTGATGTTGATTGTAGGTATTTTGTCGGCGGTGGCACTCCCTAATTACCGCAAAGCCATAGATAAATCTAAAACGGCTGAGGCCACACTTACGACGAAAACTATTTTAGATGCCGCTATGATTTACGCCGCGGCCTATCGTAGATGCCCTAGTGATTTAAATGATTTGGATATCAAGGTAAGCCAACAGGGCAAGTATTGGAACTTTGCCGTTAAACCGTACGGTGATCCCAAGTACCGCAACTGTTATGCGGTGGCTAGTTCTAAGGAAGGAACAGGAGTGGAATTAGAGCGCGGGTACGTAGGTACGGCTAATGCTACGGGGTTGCCGGTAGATGGTTTGTCCAAAGGCGAGATGTTTTGGATATGCCATAGTGGCGATTGTACGGCTTTTTTCCAAGCCGCACAGGCCAAGAAACATACTACGGGCGGCGGTACTGAATATTATCAATAGGCCGTTTCCTTTCTCCCCGTGCGTGCGCGCGGGGATTTTTTGTGTATGAATCGGAAATTATATCGTAAAATTTGTGCCCGCCGGGCTTTATGTGTGCCGTATGAAATCATGCGGCAGGTGTATCACGCATGCACGGCCTTTGTGCCGGAAAAAACAGCTCCGTGGTATCGCTACGACGGGAGCAACTGCCGCGCGGTTGTTTTACCGACGGATCCGCATTTTTACCGCATTTCGCGTCCGCTTTACCGCCATGAACATGTGCATTATAATTTGGATAACGCGCTTGCTACCGGGGCTGTTAAAGGGTTTGCGTTTATTTTCTTTATGGGTATTGGCGATTACCTATATACTACGCCCGTGTGGGGGGAGCTCAAAAAGAAATATCCTAACGTGCCGTTTTATGCCTATGTCGGCGCGCAGTTTGACCGTAATAACTCCCCGATTGTCGGTAAACTGTTGGAAGAAAACCCGCACTTTGAAAAGGTGTTTTATTTTAACGGCTCTCGTCATCCGCTCATTTGGAAAAATTATGATTACGAAGACGCTTTTAAAAATATCCCGGACGGCTTTTTAGCCGTACCCGTTTATTACGATTACAGTACCAAAGTAACCCACCGCGTGATTAGTTTGCTGGATACGTTTGGTTTGCCGTTGCCCGCCGAAGTTCCTGCCCCGGTGATGTATTTCCCGCAAGAGCCCGCCGCGGTGGTGTCGGAACATGTGCAACGGATCCGCAATAAAATGAGTGGTAAAAAAGGGCTTGTGTTTTTACAGCTAGACTCACGCGGGTCCAATTATGTGTATCCGCACGTTAAGGAACTGGCACTGGGTCTTATTAAACAAGGGTACATGGTGCTGAGCGTTACTAAAGGCGGCCCGATGGAAAACGAGAATTATTTGGAAATTGATATTAAAAAATTTACCATTAACCAAACGTGGCATTTGCTTTGGCTACTCAAACAAGAATTTGCGCTGTACGTAATTGCGGTTAATTCTGTTTTTTGGGCGGCCAGTGCGGGGTTAAATCTGCCTAATTTAGGGTTGCAACATTGGATAGATAAAAAAGTGCACAATTTATGGTACCCTAATATAGAGGTAGTAACGAATTATTTTTATCCGTTTCTGCCGCGGGAAAAACAACTCATGGCCCCGCCGGAAAGTTACACGCCGCACAACCGCAAAATCATTGACTATAAACCCGAGTGGGTATTAAAATGGTTTTTGCAAAAGTTTGGAAAATAAAAGAACGCCCGCCTTATTCTTGGCGGGCGTTCTTACAAATACGCTACCACTAATTGATTTCTTTGATTTCTACGTCAAAGGTTAATTCTTTGCCGGCTAAGGGGTGGTTGAAATCTAACACCACTTCGCTGTCGGTAATTTCTTTGACCACCGCGCGAAACGTATGCCCGGCGTTGCTGGCGCCTACCATGTCGCCTACTTTTAAATTTTCAGCTCCGCCGATAGAAGTTTTCGGCACGCGGCGGATAGCTTCATCCAACACGTTGCCGTAGCCCTCTTCCGGGGCGACTTTGACGGTTTTTTTGTCGCCTACTTTCATGCCCGTAAGTTCTTTTTCCAATCCCGGGATGATGTGTCCTGCCCCGTGGGTATATTCTAACGGGCCGCGTCCGGCGGAAGTGTCGGCTACGTTGCCGTCTACCGTCAGCGTATAATCAAATTTTACTTTAGATCCTTCTTTAATCATATTTTCTCCTTGGCCCGCAGGGGGCAGCACTACATTGTAACAGTTTTTTTGTTATAATAGTAATGGAAATTTAAAATTTTTTAATCTAGAGAGAGGAACAATGATATCCCGTGGTTTTACGTTAATTGAGCTTTTGGCCGTTGTACTCATTATGGGAGTACTAACGGCAATTGCCGTGCCGCAATACAGAAGCAGTATTGAACGATCCCGCATCGCTGAAGCGATGCAAATGTTGCCCGCTATTTTTGATTCGCGCGAACGCTTAATGGAAGAACAGCAAGTGATTAACGATAAAGCGCAAATTACATTCCCTCGGTTGGATATGGACATGAAAGGCCGCGTGGCAACGCCGGAAGAAGTCCCTGCGGGAGACACGGTGGGCCATTACTGGATAACCGATAGTTTTAAATACCGGTTGTTTGATCAGGAACAGGGTGGAGCGACAGAAAATAAAATATCTGCCGAATTGAAACGGGGCAAATTTGCCGGCGCGGTACTGTATTTTGACGGTAACCGTATCTCCTGTTGTAAAAAAACAAGTGCTGAAGCAACTACGTGTGATATCTTAAATGTGCCCGAATTAAGACACGGTTGTTAAGAGGGGGGAAAATATGAAAAAAGGTTTTACATTGGTAGAGTTGCTGGCCGTACTGATGATTGTAGCTATTTTAACGGCTGTCGGTTTGCCGCAATATAGCAAGGTAGTGGATAAGTCCCGCGTATCGGAAGCGGTGTCTATGTTGCGCACGATTTACGACAGCAGCGAACGGCTCTCCGGGGAATTTGGCTACCGTTCTTACGAACAACTGATTGCAAAAAAAAGTGCGCAGTCGGGGTATAACGCCAATGATTATGGTTTCCCGCGTTTGGATATGTTTGATGACAGCAAATTGCCGGCGGGTTGTTCGTTGGGTGATGATAAAACGGTTTTGGTGTGTTCCCGCTTTTCCTATAAAATTGCGGTTAACGGATATGTGGCGGCTAAGCAACACATTACCGGTAAGCGTTACGGCGGTACGTATATTCTGCTCAACCGCCGCACGTTGGCGTTGTCTTGCCAACCGGACAGCTCCGATACCGCGGCCGAAGCGTGCGATACTTACGGACTGGATGTAAACAATGCAGGTGTGTCATTTTAACGGAGTGAATATGAAAAAAGGTTTTACATTGGTGGAAATTTTGGTAGCGGTACTTATCATGGGTATTTTGGTAACGATGGCCGTACCGCAATATGAGAAAGCCGTGGAGAAATCCCGCATGGCCGAAGTCCGCACCGTGCTTAAACGGTTATACGATGCAAAAATGCGTGTGCTGAATAATATGGATAAGGAAACTTATAATACCACCTCGCCGCTATTTGGACTGGAAAATTTGGACTTTACGATCGCTTGTAATGCCAGTACCACCTCTAACGGACATCAAATGACGTGTAGCACGAAAGATTTTGCGTATGTGATCAATCCGTCAGGCACCGGCAATGAAAATTTTGTGTGTGCCGTCCGTAACAAAGGCGATTATAAAGGAGTCAATTTTATCTACAAAGGCGACGAAGTCGCCGTTGGAACAAGCAACTTTTTCTGCAATGAAGGAGTTGTCAGCGGACGCTGTGATGTTTACGGTATGGCGTCTACCGGCTCAACGGCTTTTTGCAGTGTGCCCAATTAATCGGCGAAATCTTTTTAGTTTAAATGCCTCGGAATTTTCCGGGGCATTTTTGCAGTTAGGTTTGTTGCATTTGCTATAATATACCCATGCCGAAAAAATCGTCTGTTTTGGTCGTGTGTACCAACCGCAAAGCGTATCACGATTATTTTATTGAAACCGATTACGAAGCCGGACTTTCTTTGTTGGGGGCGGAAGTAAAATCAATCCGCCAAAAAGAAGTGAGTTTGGAAGGGAGCTTTGTGCGGGTGGAAAACGGCCGGGCCTACGTGTATAATATGCACGTTAAACCGTATAAATTTAATTCGCTTAGCGAATTGGAGCCGACCCGCGTGCGCGAGCTGTTACTGAACAAAAAAGAACTTCGCAAACTGGCGGCTAAGGCGGAAATTAAGGGCTACGCTTTAGTGCCGTTAGAGATTTATTTTAAAAACGGTTGGGCCAAACTCAAATTGGCCGTAGCCAAAGGTAAGCACTTGTTTGATAAACGCGACGCGTTAAAAAAGCGGGATTTAAACCGCGAAATGGAACAGACGTTTAAAAACAATATCCGGTTTTAAAAAAACTGGCTTTTTGTGTTGTAATATTCTAAAATATATCTACTTGGGCGGGTGGCGGAATTGGCAGACGCGTACGGCTCAGGACCGTATGGACGAAAGTCCTTAAGGGTTCAAGTCCCTTTCCGCCCATTATTTTTTTGGTTGTCACATGAATAAATCGCGTAACTATTCCCATAGGCCGACTGTTTGTTTACCAAAGCGTAAACGGATCGGCCGCCGGAAATCAGCTACGCGGTTTTTGTTTAAATTAGCGGTCCTGTTTGCGCTGATAGCCGTTGTCGGTTGTGGGGGCTATTGGGGCGGTAAACAAATTTATACGTGGTTAAGTCAGGCGCGTTTGTCTGATTGGCATGTCAAAACAGTGGCTGTTTCCGGCGTAACCGGTCCGTTGCAACGAAACTTATCCAATTTGGCGTTACCTTACCAAAATCAACCTTTCTCACATAAAGACGCTACCACCTTACAAAAACGTATTTCCGAAAAATATCCCATGCTCACAGACGTATCGGTGCGTCGTGGTTTGTTTAACGGCAAGTTGACCGTTTCGGCCCGCCATCGCACGCCTTTGGCCAAATTTATTAAGCCGGACGGTACCGTCCGCTACATTGATTCCGACAGTACCGTTTATACGGACCCGCAACCTCCTGCCTTGCCGGTCCCGGCGGTGGAGTTAGAAGGCCCTTTGACGGAAAAATTAAGTCCGGAATTTATTGAATTGGTAGAAAGCACGCTTAAACTTAATAAGGCATTAAATTTTAAACGGTTACAGTTGAACTTGACCGAGGATACCGTGCGCATGTATTTGCAAGACGGTACAGAGTTAGATTTCGGTTCGGCCAAGCGGCTTAAAGATAAGGCCCTGCGCGGCGCACAAATTTTAACCATGGCGCGCCAAAAATATACCGGGCCGTTTGCCCTGGATTTCCGGTTTTTTGAAAACGGTAAAGTTTTTTTAACACAAAAAGCTCTGTAAATTTTATAATAAAGTAACGGTTATAAAACTACTGGACCGGAGACGTTTTTTATACTAAAATTTATTCATATTCTTTGTAGGTGGACAACGCTATGGCAAAACCAAATTTGATTGCAGGATTAGATATCGGTAGCGGTAAGATGACGTGTATTGCCGCCGCCCAAGACCCCGAAACCAATATGCTCAAAGTGCTCGCCGGACGCAGTGTGCCGTGTAAGGGCCTGCGCGGCGGGATGGTGTCGGATATCCGGGAAACTTCTGCCGCTGTTACGCATATTTTGGGCAGTATTGAACGCGAGTGTAACCGCGATATTACTAATTTATACGTTGGTATGCGCGGGGCGCATTTGGAATCGTTCAGCAACCACGGTACGTATAATATCTCGCGCATGGATAAAGAAATTACCCAAGCGGATATGGACCTTGCCGTAGAAAATGCCAAAGCCATGCCGATTAAGAACGATAACGAAATTATCAATGTCATCCCGCAAGGTTATTCCATTGACAAGCAACGCGGCATCAACAACCCCGAAGGTATGGAAGGTTCACTTTTAGAAGTAGATGTACACATTACCACCGGTTCTTCCACGCATATCAACAATTTAGCCAAAGCAATTCAACGGCCCGGTTATAAAATTGACGGTAACTTTTACAGCTTAGTACCGCTGGCCGATTGTGTGCTTACGCAGGAAGAAAAAGAAATCGGTGCGTTGATTTTGGACCTCGGCGGCGAGACAATGTCCGTGGGTATTTACATTGACGGCATTTTAAAATTCTCGCGCGATATTCCCTACGGGTGCGATTTGATCACCAGCGACTTGTCGCGCTTGTTGCACACGTCGCGCCAACACGCCAAAGAAATCAAAGAAAAATACGGCGTTTCTTTCCCCACGTTTTTAGATGAAGAGGGCGAAATTCCGGTGCCTTCTTTGGACGGGCGCAGTACACACAATATCAAAAAAAGCTACGTGTTGGATATCATCCAGCCGCGCGTAGAAGAACTGATTGAACAAGTCGCGCATTGTGTGGAAACGTCGGGCTACAAAAATTTTCCGGTGGTCGGTGTGGTAACGGGCGGCGGTTCGCTTATGCCCGGCATTACCGAACATTGTGTCAGTATTTTAGGGCTTAAGGAAGTACGCCGCGGCCTTGTTCAACGCGAACTGGTTACCAGCGACGAAGCATTTTTTGACCCGCAGTACAGTACGGCGATGTCACTAGCTATTTACGCCGCCGGTGGAACGGGTTATGACGATTACAGCGGTGCGTCGTATGAAAAGGGATCCTCTGTCTTTGGCAAATTAGGCAAATGGCTCAAAGGCGTGGACATTTTCGGCGGTTGATGGAGTTAGTATGAGAGATTTATTCATGCCGGCCAATTCGTTTGAATCTAAAAAGGCCAAAATCAAAGTAGTCGGAGTAGGCGGCGGTGGCGGAAACGCCATTAATCACATGGTAGCCAGCGGCCTTAAAGACGTTGATTTTATTGCCGTTAATACCGACGCGCAAGATTTGCGCCGCAACCAAGCACCGTATCTGGTGCAAGTAGGCGAAAAAATTACCAAAGGCCTAGGCGTCGGCGGAGATCCGGAACGCGGCAAACGCGCGGCGGAAGAATCCAAAGAAAAATTAAAACTCATCATCGGCCAATGTGATTTGTTATTTATTACGGCCGGCATGGGGGGCGGCACGGGAACGGGGGTCGCTCCGTATTTGGCCAAACTGGCTAAAGAAATTTACGGGGACGATTTACTCGTTATCGGGGTAGTAACGCGTCCGTTTAATTTTGAAGGATACGTGCGCGAAAAACAAGCCGACGAAGGTATCAAAGAAATGTCCAAGTATGTGGACTCCATGATTATCGTTCCTAACGAAAAATTATTTGCCAACATTGATCCGGAAACCTCTTCGCGCGATGCCTTTAAAATGGTAGATGAGGTATTGTTGCAAGCGGTCAAAGGAATTTCCGAAGTAATTACACAACCCGGCGAAGTAAATATTGACTTTAACGATATCCGCAAAGTGATGTGTCACTCGCACAAGTCGCTCATCGGTATCGGCGAAGCCAGCGGGCCGGGGCGTCATTTGGCGGCTGTGAAAAAAGCAATTTCTTCTCCGCTACTTGAAAACGCCGATATCCGCGGAGCCAAAGGATTTATCGTTCATTTCTCGGCGGAAGAAAATTTGACTTTGCTGGAACAAGGCGAAGTGATGAATTTAATTCGCCAATACGCCAGTAATGATTCTATTATCATGTTCGGATACACGTACGATTCGTCGTTGGCAGGAGCGTTTAAAGTCACCGTGATCGCTACGGGTTTCAGCCCGGAAAAAGCCAACGTGTTCCGTGGGCGTGTGCCGCTTCCAAAGGGTGATACCACGTCGGTTTCTAAGCCGACGATTGGGGATATATTTTCGTCGTTTGAAAAAGAACGGGCCGTAGAACCGGAAGATGAAATGCTCATTCCGGCGTTTTTGCGTCGTAAAAAAAACAGATCGTAACAGGAGAAAAAAATGGCGGTAGGATTACAAAGTTTATTAAGAACGGTAGTAGATAACAAAGCCAGCGGATTACATATTCGCGGTAACTCCAATGCGTATGTACGTCTAAACGGGCAAATGAAACCCATTGAGGACAGTTTTGTTTCCAACGATGATGCCAAAAAAATGGCGTTTGCGTGTATGGGTGAGCGCGAGCGGAAAATTTTTGAACAATATAACACGGTAGACTTTTCGTTAGATGCCAAATCGTACGGCCGTTTCCGTTTTAACGTATTTCGCCAAATGGGCAAATACTGTATGGCCATTCGCCATATTCCTTATAAAATCCCGTCGTTTGAGTCCCTGCACTTGCCCGGCGATATTTTGCGCAAAATCTCCGATAACCGCCGCGGGCTTATCTTGGTAACCGGTATGACGGGTTCGGGTAAATCTTCCACGTTGGCGGCGATGATTGACTACATCAACCAAACCCGCGCCAGCCATATTTTAACGATTGAAGACCCGGTGGAATTTATCCACAACGACAACTGCAGCGTCGTCAGCCAGTTGGAACTGGGGGTGGATACGCCGTCTTACACGAGCGCGCTGCGCGCGGCGATGCGTCAAGACCCGGATGTCATTTTAATCGGCGAACTTCGCGATGGCGAAGTGATGAAAGCCGCTATCAGCGCGGCCGAAACCGGACAGCTCGTGCTGGGTACAATGCACACGGTAAACGTCGTGCAAACGCTTTCGCGTTTAGTAGACGCATTCCCGGTGGAACAACACGAACAGGTCCGTTTGCAAATTTCGGAACTTATCCGCGGGATCGTGTGCCAACGGTTATTGCCTTCCACCGATTCCGGCATGTATCCGGCGATAGAAATTTTGGTTTCTACGCCACAGGTACGCAAGCTTATTAACGACAACAAACCGAACGATTTAGTTAAAATCATGCAAACCGGCGAGTTCTACGGCATGAACACGTTTGACCAAGCGCTTGCCAAACTTTACAAAGACGGCCACATTGATTTGGAAACCGCGCAAGGTGCGGCCACCAGCCCGGATGCGATTATGTTGGCCATCCGCGGCGTAACGGACAGCTTAGCGGCGGCGGAGGAGTAAAATGCGCACAAACGGGATGTTAATAGCCATTGACGGAACAGCCGGAACGGGGAAATCTACCGTCGGCAAAGCGGTGGCGGCAAAATTAGGATATGGTTTTTTAAGTACGGGCGAAATGTACCGCGCACTTGCTTATACGGTGTTTGCCAAACACATTGACCCGGACGATCACGACGGCGTTTTAGCCGCTGCGCGGGAAATCCGCTTTACGTTTGCGCGCCAACCCGATGCCGTGCTTAAAATGTTTGTAGACGGCGAATATCTGGGGGCGAAGTTGCATTTGGAAGAAGTGGGCAACGTAGCCAGCCGCGTATCTACCAACCGCGAAGCGCGCCGGGTGCTCACCGAAAAAATGCGCGAGGTCGGCGAGCCGGGCGGTATTGTGATGGAAGGGCGCGATATCGGTACAGTGGTGTTCCCGGATGCGGACAAGAAGTTTTATTTAGACGCGTCTGCTACGGAGCGCGCCAACCGCCGTTTTAAACAACTCAAAGAAGCCGGCGAAAATCCGAATTATGACGAGATTTTGCGTTTGATTGAGGAGCGCGACGCACGCGACAAAAACCGCGCCACCGCCCCGTTAAAACCGGCAGAGGATGCTATTATTATTGATACGTCGTCTTTAAATTTACAGCAAGTCATTGATGCTGTGTTGGAGAAAATTCCCCATCATGCTTCTTAATTTGGTAAAATTATTCTCAAGGATCTATTTTAAAACTTTCCACGATTTTAAAGTGGAAGGATTGGAAAATATCCCCAAAGAAGGGCCGGTGATTATTGCCTGTAACCATCTTTCCAATGCAGACCCGCCCGCTATCGGCGGTTTTGCGGGGCTCGTGCGCGATTCGCGTTTTGTTGCCAAAAAAGAGTTATTTGAAATTCCGGTAGTCGGTTGGTTTTTTCACCGTTGCGGATATATCCCGGTGGACCGCAACCGCACCATCGGCGATTTTGGCGCACTAAAAGAAGTGGAACATGCGTTAGAGCGCGGGGAGAGCGTGGTAATGTTCCCCGAAGGCACGCGCAGTAAAACCGGCAAGCCGCAAAAGCCCAAAAGCGGCATCGGATTTGTAGTATATAAAACAGGTGCACCGGTATTGCCGGTAAAAATAGACGGTACATTTGGCGGAAAATTATTCGGGCAAAAAATCCGTTTAAAATTCGGTACGGTTATGCACCTGAAAAAAGATGAAACCTTGGAGCCCAAGGCGCAGTACAAACAATTTGCAGTAGAAGTAATGGAAGCAATAAATTCAATTCATATCTAACGGAGGATAACGCAGGCCCTCCCTCAGGAAGGCCTGTAAATAAGGACTTATGACAAACGAAGAAATTAAACAAACCGAAGACACAATTAACGAAACCGAAATGACGATGGACCAGTTAATTGCGCAGCAAGAGTCTTTATCGGAGAAGTTGTTTAAAAAAGAAATCGTAGAAGTACCCGTCGTACAAATCAACCAAGATTATATTTTAGTGGACATCGGTGCTAAAAAAGAAGCTGCTATTGCCGTAAGCGAATTTGAAGGCAAAGCGATGCCGAACGTGGGGGATAAAATTTCTGCTGTACTCGTTAAACGCGGCGGCGATGAACGCCCGGCTCTTTTGTCTCACAAAAAAGCGTTGGAATTTTTGGGTTGGGACGTTTGCAAAAAAGCGTACGAAGCCAAAGAACGCGTGAAAGGTACTATTTTACAATGTGTAAAAGGCGGTTATATCGTAGAAGTATTTGGCGTGTCGGGTTTTATGCCGCTTTCGCTTTCCGAATTACACACCGCGTATAAACATTATTTACCCGTCGGCGCTAAGATCAAAGCCGTCATCGTGGAATTTGCCAAAGAAAAACAAAAACTGATTGTTTCGCGCAAACAAGTGTTGGAGGAGGACGAAGCCGTCCGCCGCGAACAAGTCTTGGGCGAAATTAAAGAAGGCGATGTGTTGCGCGTCGTAGTATCTAAAGTAGATAGCGACAAATTGTTCTTGCGTTTCCACGGTATTGAGGGCATTGTTACGCTTGAAAACGTGGCGTGGAAAGAGCCCGAAACGGCGATTACCAATTTCCGCCGCGGTCAACGCTTGAAAGCCAAACTCTTGGCGTTAGACAAAGAAACGCCGCGCTTGACGTTTGGTCTTAAACAACTGTTCTTGAATCCGGCCGATGCGTTAAAACGCCGCTATCCGTACAAGAGCTCGGTCAAAGCCACGGTTGTCAAAGTGTCTGCCGAAGAAGGCGTGGAATGCACGATCGGCAAGAACAATACCAAAGCGTATATCAGCCCGTTTGAAATGGGCCGCGATTTTAACGCTAAAGAAGGCGATACGATTACCGCGCTCGTTACCGGCGTCAACCCGGAGACGTTTGTGGTTAATTTGTCCGTTAAGAAATACGACCAAGCGCAAAACCGCAAAGTAGTGGCGCAATACTTAAAGCAAGCCCCGCGCCCGACCTTAGGCGAACTGTTGCAAGATTCGTTCGGTCAAACGGAAGAAGAAAACGCCGCCGAAGAAGAAAAATAAACTTCGTTAAATTGAATTGAACAAAACCCCCGCCCGGTAAATCTGTGGCGGGGGTTTTTGCGCTCAAGCTTACACCTGATCTCCTTTCTGTTTTTGTTGTTTAGATCCGCCCCTTTAGCACCGTTTACAAAAAGCGCCAAATCGGAAAAGAAAATTTATATGTTTGAGCGAAGCGAGTTTATAAATTTTCCCGATTTGTCTGCTTTTTGTGGTGCCCGGGGGCGGCGGTCTTTTGCGAGCTTTTCTGCCGTCAGAAAAGCGGAAAGCTTGTTGCGTTGCAAAGCGACAATGCTAATAGAGTGTGGCTACAAGTAAGTGAAAGTTGGCTCCCCATTTGCCTGCCCCCGGCAAGGGGGCTTGACATCGTTTTTTTTTTTGATTTAATTTGATTATACCTAAATCAAACGGAGGAGTTTTTATGGAAAAAGGAAGATGTTTTAAAGTCGTTTTAAATCAAATTACGATGTCATGCCGGAAGGTTTTTATCCGGCATCTTCGTATTTTTGTTTCAGTTGGGATGGCTAACGAGCGAAAGGAAATCAGAAGATCCCGGAGTCCTCGCCGGACGGGCGAATTCCGGGATGACAGACCTTTATTTAATAACAACAACGCATTTACACTTATTGAATTATTAGTCGTTGTCCTCATCATCGGCATTTTGGCGGCAGTGGCATTGCCGCAGTACACCAAGGCGGTGGAAAGATCCCGCGCTACGCAAGCCGTAACCTTATTAAAATCTTTGTATCAGGCGGCGCAAGAATATCAGTTGGCCAACGGCGAATGGTTTAAAAAATTTGATGAACTGTCCGTAGATATTCCGTGGACAGGTACCGTCAAATGGCGTGATCACAGCATTATGAAAGACACCCGTTCCAATGAGTATTGGTCGCTACAAAACTACGCCGGGGAAAGTAATCCTATTTACAGACCGAGTATCAGCATAGGGCGTATCAACGGTAAATATGCGGGTGCCGGATTGATGATTTCAGAGAAAGGCGAGTTATATTGTGCAGAACGCTTGTCGGAAGGTATCACTTTTGACGGCGAACCGGGCGATTATTGTGTGAAAGTAATGCGTTGTACAGGTACATTGAGTAATGCAAGTGCGGTGCGGTCTTGGCCGTGCCCGATGTAAAACACGCCACGAAATTTCCACTTTACAAAACTGCGTAATATTTCTACAATAAAAACGTAGTTTATTTTCCCGTTATTTTCAGACGGATAAAAAGTGAGGAAAAACATGAGTGGAATTTGGATTGTCGGCATTGTAGTAGTGGTGTTTGCGTTGTATGCTATTAGCGTATATAACAAATTTGTTACGCTTCGCAACCGTACCAAAGAGGCGTGGAGCGATATTGAAGTGCAGATGAAACGTCGGTATGATTTAATTCCCAACTTAGTGGAAACCGTCAAGGGATATGCCGCGCACGAAAGCGGTACGCTTGAAAAAGTAATTCAGGCGCGCAATATGGCGATGTCCGTCAACCCCCAAGATATGAAGAAATTGGCCGAATCTGAAAACGTACTCACGGGGGCACTTAAATCGGTTTTTGCGTTAAGCGAAAATTATCCCACATTGCAAGCCAACCAAAACTTTATGGAGCTCCAACGTGAATTGCGCGATACGGAAGATAAAATTCAAGCCGCCCGCCGTTTTTATAACGGCAACGTCATGGCGTTTAACACCAAAGCCGAAACGTTCCCCAGCAATATCATAGCGTCTGTTTTCCACTTTGAAAAACAACCTTTCTTTGAACTTGCCGAATCGGAACAAGTGGCCCGTCAACCGGTACAAGTTAAATTCTAAGTAGGGCCTATGGCTACTATTTACGAGCATATTGAAGAAAACAAGCGGCGCACCGTGCTGCTTGTTTTGCTTTTTCCGTTAGTGTTTGCGTTGTTGGTCGCGGCAACGGCAGGTATTTTCTTTTTTCTGCTTTCGGACCCAGGCACCTCACCTACGTACGCAAATGGACTAACCGAAGCGCAAATGAATGTTGTGCAACTGGTGCTGTGGCTGACACCTGTTTGCTGGGTAGTGGCCGTATTATGGATAGTTATTTCCTACTTTGCGGGTGATAAAATGATGATGTCCGGCGTGGGTGCGGTAGAAATTTCCCGCCAAGACCAACCGGAAATTTTCCGTTTGGTGGAAAATTTATGTATCACGCGCGGCCTACCGCTACCGCGTATTTATATTTTGGATGATGACTCTTTAAACGCTTTTGCTACCGGGCGCGACCCGGAGCATGCGTCGGTCGCGCTTACGAAAGGAATTGTAAAACGGTTAGAACGCGCCGAGTTGGAAGGCGTCGTTGCCCATGAACTGGCGCACGTGGAAAATCGCGATATCCGGCTGATGTTACTGACGGTAGCCGGTATTTCGTTTTTCACATTTGCCGGGGAAATGTTACTTCGCATGGGGCTTTCGTCCGGGCGCGGTAACCGCAAAAATGAGGGCGGCGGAATTTTTATTATTTTAGGGCTTGTCTGTTTAGTTTACGGTTATTTTTTGGCACCGCTGATCCGCTTGGCTGTCTCGCGCCAACGTGAGTATCAGGCCGACGCTACCGCCGCACTTACCACGCGTAACCCGCGTGCTTTGGCAAGTGCACTACGTAAGATTTCATCAGACAGCCGCGTAGAAGCGTTAGACAAACGCGAAAGTATGGCGGCGATGTGTATTGCTAATCCATTAGAAAAAATGGGGTTGTTTTCCAGCTTGTCGGGCTTGCTGGCTACCCACCCGCCTATCCAAAAACGTATTGAGGTATTGTTGGAAATGGACGGCACACCGTACGACCCGAGGTTATAAATGGCTATTGCTTATGATTACAAGGAGCGCAACGAACGCAAAAGTGTAATACTCATCGTCTTGTTTGCGCTTTCTTTTTTAATGTTTGTGTATTTGGCTACGTGGGGCTTTTTTATACTAAGCGGGCTACTGGCTTATTTCCGCCCGACGGGATATCTCACGTGGAACAGCACGATGACCCACGCTTTTTTGCAAACCGTAGATACGTGTGAGTGGTTATTGCCGCTTAGTTTGGCGGTATCTTTGTTTTGGGCGAGGGTGGCACTGAACGAGGGGGAAGATTTTATTTTGGGGCGTTTGCACGGGGTGCGGTTTTTACCCAAGTGGGACGATTACGGAGCAAATACCACGTTGGAAAATTTGTGTATCCGCACCGGCGATATTACACCGCGTGTATATGTATTAAAAGATAAATCACTAAACGCATTTTCCGTCGGAGCACGGCCGGACCGCAGTGCAGTGGTCTTGTCATCAGGGTTACTTAACCAATTAACACACGACCAGTTGGAGGCCGTTTTAGCCCACGAACTGGCCCATATCCGCAACAACGATACGCGGCTGATGATGGTGTTTGTGATGTGTTTAGCGTTTTTTACGTTTATGGGCGAATATTTATTTTACGGCCGGGAAAAAGATGATATCTACGAAGAAAACGGAATCCGTTTAAACCGCATTCGCTGTCCGCTGGGGTTGTGGTCTTATATCGGGTTTATGTTACTGGTGTACGGGTACGTGATTGCACCGGTACTGCGGCTCGGGCTGTCGCGCACGCGTGAGCGGTTGGCTGACGCCGAGGCCGCCCTCATTACCCGCCACCCGCGGGCACTGGCTAAGGCGCTCTGGCGCGTTAGTTTGGACAGCCGATTAGAAGCATTGGACTCGTCGGTACTGTTGAGTGCGCTATGTATTGCTTCACCGTCCGGCGAGCCGACGTTTTTTGAGCGGATCAGCGGATTGTACCGCGCTCATCCGCCGGTGGAAGAGCGTATCTACGCGCTTAATGACATGGACGGGATGTTTCTATCGTTACCCGCGCGTAAATAATTAGAAAAAACACTTTGCTAAACCGTCTGAAAAAACTACAATATAAGAAACTGTTTGCAGAGGGAAGATTATGTTGCAGTTAACTAAACCGGCCAAAGAAACCGTTTATATGAAAATCGTTCGTGTGCTTTTGGCGATGTGTTTTCTCGTCGTGCCTCTCATCTTTTTTACCGATTTGACGGCCAACCCTTTCTTTATCCAAAACAGTTTGCTTTATGTGCTTATTGCTTTAATTTACGGTACGCTCGCTGTTAAATTTTTGCGCACGCAAACCATTGACTTTACCAAAACATTTTTTGATTTAGCTTTTTTTGTATACGTACTTGCCTGCGTGATGGGGTGGCTTTCGGCAGTGTCGTCCGCGCCACAGGCCATGCGCCAAACCATGTTCTACGGCATGCTCAATTACGGCAGTTTGCTTATTATCGTTTCCGTGGGGGCGTATATCATCAGCAAAAATATCATTTGCGCCGGCGTCATTGAAAGTAAAACAAATTACATTTTGCTCTTTTTTGGATGGGGGGCTTTGTGGTATTTTTTGCCGCTTGTTAAAACCCATTTATCCTCTGAAAATTTATTTGCCAAAATGTTTGATTGGTACGCACTTTTCCTGTGGGCGGTAGGTATTTGGCTGGCCGTGCGGGTGCTGCGTAAACTGGTGCAGGAAAATATTTTAGTGCTGATGTTTGTGGCTGTTTTCTTGGCGTGTTGTTACGGTGTGTTGCAGGCACTCGGACTTGAGTTTTTGTGGCCTTTTGAAATCAACCAATTTGCTACGCGTGCTTTTTCTACCTTCGGTAACCCGAACTTTTTATCGTCGGCGGTTGTTATGTTATTACCTGCTTTGCTCGTTTACTACATGCGCACGGAAAGTAAAAAAGATTTATTTGTGTACGGTTTATTAGTGCTCGTGTATATTCTGTTTTTATCGTTTGGGTTGGCGCGTTCGTGTTGGATCGGCGCGGCGTGTGCGCTAGTAATGATGTGGATGTTCGGCACACTCCGGGCGTTGATTTGGACCCGCCGCGGGCGCGTGTTTTTATTGGCGGTGCTGGCGGTTGGTGTCGGGTGGGGGTCTGTGTATATGGATGATAAAGATACCCCCAGCCCCGTAGCGGCCCGTGCACAGGAACTTACCCAAATTTCACCCGCCACGCTAACGCTTAACATTGAGCGTGATAAAATTTTTCAATCTATGCACCAACGGCTTTTTATGTGGGATATTTCCAAAGAAATTTTCTTAAGCCGTCCCGTCATGGGCAGCGGACTTGGTAACTTCCAAATGGCGTTTGCGCAAACTCAACCCAAAACGTTACTTAAATATCCAAACTTGCGCGAACTTAAAACCATTACCAACGCTCCGCACAATGAATTAGCTTTCCAACTGGCGCAAGGTGGCATCGTCGGACTCGGACTATTTATGTTTATGTTCATGGTGCTGTTTTTGGAAGTGCGCGACTTTGCGGCCCACAAAAAAGAAGGCGATAAAAAACAACTCTTACAGGCGTTCTTCTGCGGAATTTTGGGGATGCTCGTAGACAATATGTTTAACATTTCTTTGCACGCAGTAGTGCCGGCGTTTATCTTTTGGTGGCTCGTCGGTGCGGAAGTGAGCGGCGTGGGGAAAGAAGAACGCCAGATCGTGGTAACAGCTAACCCGCTGACCAAAACGGTGGCACTCGTTGTGGTGGCGGGGAGTATAGCGGTTATCATTTGGCAAGGGTTGTGGCTAAAAAGCGAATACCGTTTCTTTACCGGACAAAAAGAGATTGCCGCGCTTAATTACGATAAAGCTGCCGAAAATTTATCAGCGGCTCTTGCCCTTTATCCGGCTAATACAGAGGCGGGGTTCCGTTTAGGCAATTTATTACTTGCCGAGCAAAAATATAAAGAATCTTTAGAGGTCTTTGAAAAAACTATTTCCGCGGCTGATTATTACGAAGAAGTCTACTACCACGCCGCGCTTGCGGCTTTTGGCGCGGGCGATACCAAAAAAGCTATTCGCTATTTGATGAAAAATTTGGAGTTGCATCCATACCACTTACAAGCGTATGAAATGTTAGCACAACTGTTGCATGAAAACAGTATTTACGCCGGCAGTGAGGAGTTGGCAATGGTGCAACGCGGGTTGGAATTGTTCCCGTATGAAACGGGACTGTGGCGTTTGGTGGGCGAAACATATGCCAAATTGGGTGAAACCGAATATGCTAAAAATGTGTACGAACGCGGGCTAAAAGTAGACACGTTAGACGCAGAACTCTTAAAACGGTTGGAAAAATTATACGCTACTTCGCCCGAAAAACCGGCTGTTTTAGCGCAAGCCCGTCAGTTGCAAAGATATAATGAGAAAGTCGGCAAGTTTGATAAAATGTCGCTCTATTACCAACAACGCTTGCGCTCGGATATTGAGGCCTATTGCAAACAATACCCGGACGATACCAACGGATTTATTTTGCTTGCGCGGGTGCTTTCTTTGGCGGGTAATGATATTAAATCAAAAGTGGTGTTGGAACAAGTATTACACAAACACCCCGATGATTTATGGGCCAATTTGGCTTTATCTACGCTTTTTTATAAGGCAGAAAATACAAAAGATGCCATACGGTGTTTGCAAGATGCCCTGTTTTATTACCCGGGCAATGAGCTGGCACTTAAACGTTTACAGGCCTTGGGAGTGAGCCAATAAAATTAAGGACGAAAAAAAACTATTTACAAAACGTGTTAAATTGCTATAATTCTTATAGTTGGCTGTGTCGGAGAATATAAAATAACAGCCCAAGAACAGGGATATTCAATGATGAAATTAAACAAACGCTGGAATTATGTACTCGTTTTTTTACTCGGCTTATTTGTAATAAGCGCGACGGAAGTTGTAGCTGCTTCGGCGGCGAGACAACTGGCCAAAGGTATTTCGCTTTATAACGATAATAAAGACGAAAAAGCCATGGATTATTTTATTGACGTGCTTGTCAACGGAAATGCGGAAGAAGTGGCGGAAGCGAACAAGTACATCACGCTTATTCACAATCGTATCGGTGGTATTCAAACGCCGGTGGAAGTGGATGTGAATTTTAAAGAAGGTGAAGTAAAAAGTTTGGATGAAGTAACTGCCCAAACCATGCAACAGGCCCAACAAACAGCGCAAGATCAGGCCGCTATGTTGCAAGCGGAACAAGAAGCCGCCGCTGCTGCGGCCGCGGCCAAACAACAGCAAGCGTTGGATGCGGTCAACGCCCAACAACAAGCGTTAACAGAACAAATTGAAGCCAATAAATTGGCGGCCCAAGAACAAGCCGATCAATATAAAGAGGCACTGCAAAAAGCCCAAACCGATTTACAAAATGATTGGGATACGGCCGTAGGTGTGGAACAAGGCATTGAAGATTCTGCCGTCGCCGCGACAGTGGGTGCTGCGGGCTTAGCGGCTACGGCACAAGAGGATGCACAAGCCGTGGAAGATCAAACCGCCAAAGAGATAAATGCTTCGCGCGATAACGTGCTCACCACCGTAAACGGCGAATCTGCCTTTACCGATTTAACTTCGGAAAAAGCCATTGAAGCGCGTGAATTATATACGGCGCAAAAAATTGCCAGTATGACCGACGCAGCCATTAAAAATATTAACGATACGAAGGGCGTTAATTTGTATATGCGCGACAACCGGCCCGATGCGTTAGACATTGACCCGGAAGTTATTTTTGATAAAAATACGTTCCGCTCCGATGCCCTGCCGCTACTCAACAGTATCTATGAATTATTGGCGTTGACGCAAGGTTCCGCTTACGTGATTTTGCCGCCCGGCTCTTACACCGATGATGTAACCTTATCGGGTATCCGTCAAGCGATGGCGTTAAATTCGTATTTGATCAACCGCGGTATTTCGCAAGGAAAGCTTCATTATAATATGGGACTGGTGGATGAAGAACCGCCGGCCCGCTTTGCTAACTTGCACGGTTTAGCGGTGGTGTTTGATTATGATGCCAAATTGCCTACCGTCATGGAAAAAAACGAAAAGAACGAAACCGCCCCGTTACTTAGCATGGCTATCGTACCGCTTTGCCATGCCATAGATCGTTCTTTGGGCGAAGCGTTTGCGATAGATTTTTCCGTATTGGAAACGGAAAATCCGTTAGATAATTGGGTGTTGCAAGTGGTCCAACACGGGCATGACGGCAAATATTATATTGTACGCCAACTGGAAGGTTTTGCACCCGTTTACCATCAAATTTTATTCAACGGGCGTAAAGGCATTATCGGTCCGGAACTTCCGTGCGGTAAATATACGCTCGTGCTTACCGGAACGGACTTAAAAGGTAAGAAGCAAACTTTACGCCGTCGGGTAGTGGTCAAATGTGCCGATGCCGTTAATTCGTGTGAGGGTACTTGCCCCGTCAAAAAAGAGGCGGCTGCCGAACAAAAAGAATTGGATTATAAAGCCGCGCGTTTGTGGGTAAAGCCCGGTCGCACCATGGTTGCGCCTGTAACAAAACAGGCCGCCGCTTCCACGGCTTCCACTTCTACTTCTACCTCGTCTAGTACCTATACAAAAACGGTAAACACCACAACCATCGTTCAAGATGATGACGGTTCGGATCCGTTAGCCGGCACGGTAGCGGGTTCTGCGACAGCGCAACCGTATGGTGCTCCGGCAGATTCGTTACCGGTCAATAATCCGTACGATATGCCGTACGAAACGTATAATAACTAATCTGGAGAGAAAATATGGGATTGTCAGAACAGTTAATCGGTCAAAACATGAATGCCCATCCGGATTGTTTGGGTATTTACATCGGATTAGATGAAATTTACATGGCACAAACCTCCCGTAAGGATGGAAGTATTGTGTTGGAGTCGCTCGTGCGTGTGCCGATTACAGATGTAGACCGTACGCTCTTAAAACCGCTTGATTTAAACGAAGCATTTTTCTCTATGGACGGTTGGACCGATTCTTTGGGCAAAGTAATGGCCAAAAAGAAATGGAAAACAAATAAAGTGGTTGTTAGCTTAGCTCCGGCGTTTTGTTTGTTGCGCCATTTCGTTATTCCTACGATGCTTGACCGCAAACTGTGGAAAAGCTCTGTCCCGCTTCAAGCTCGTAAATATATCCATTTCCCGTTTGAAAAATCGGCGTATGCCTATTATGTGTATCCGTTTGAAACGGCCGCCACTAAACAAAAACGCTTGGGTGTGGTTTTCGCCATGACCACCAAAGTTATTATTGACCAAATCCGCAAGGGACTCAAAGGATGCGGGTTGGAATTGGTATCCGTAGAACCTTCCAGTTTATCGTTGGGGCGGGCTTTTAACGATAGCGACAAAGAAGCCGTCGGCAACGGGGGGCGTATTTATTCGTTCTTCGGCAAAGATATGGCCAATTTTGTGTTCTTAAACGAAAACGCTCCGGTGTTGCTGCGCGAAGTGGAAATTTCGGGTTCTATTCCGGCAGAACGCCGCCGCTTTGAAATCACCAATTGTACGGAATTTATTGCCAAGCAGTTGGAAAAAGACCCGTTTGAAGAAGCGGTTATTACCGGCGTGGATGTGGACCAATGGGTGCCCGCGTTGGAAGCTGATTCTAAAAAACCGGTTCGTAAGTGGAACTTAAGCGAAGTATACGGTATTGAAACCCGGTCCGCCGGCGAGATCGCTGCCGTAGGAGCCAGTATTAAATTTTTAGACCATAAAACGCCGGATGTTGACTTTACTAAAGGAAACCGGCTCAGCACGTACGAATTTAACGCCAGTTTAACGTTTTGGAAAATTGCAGTTGCGCTTGTTTTGATTATATTAGCCCTTATCGGTAAAGGATATTGGGACGTTCACCAAAAAGAGCAAGAATTGCGCCAAAAAAGAAGTACGCAAAAAGGGCGTGTGGCCGATTTTGAGGGGTTAACTGCCAGTCAGATTTCGTCTAACTTGAGTAAAATTAAAACTCAAAACGCCAGCTTACAGGCCATGACGAAATACGATCACGTTGTTACGCCGATTTTGGCCGAAGTGGCAGACTCTATCCCACCCGAGGTGTGGGTTACCAAAATGACCTATAACGATACCTTCCCCGGCAACGGGCAAGAAGCGCGGGTCATTACCATTGAGGGGTCGGTCAAGTCCGGCACGGGCGACGGTCGTGACGATATGAATATCGGCAATAAGTTCAAAGATGCTTTTGCCCAACAACCTACCGTCAAGAAAATTTGCGACGGTAATCCGCTTATACGTTATACGAACATCGCCGGTACGGGCGGAAACTCTTCACGCGGGAAAGACGCGGAAACAAATTTTACGTTAACTTGCAGCAAAGGAGGTAACCGTTAATATGGCCAAGAAAGCTAAGCAAGCCAAACCTGTTAAACCGGGCAGTTTCCAACAAGGTTTGCAAGATATCAATACGGTTGCGCAAGAAGGCAATTTTAAGTTATTTGCTAAACAAGTTGTTGTGGTAGCATTGGTAGCTTTTGCCTATTGGGGATTTTTGAAGGGTAAATTTATTACCAAAATCCAAAATATGGATGGCCAAATAGAAGCTATTACGGCCCAACAAGTCAATGAACAGGAGTATTTGGCTAACAAAAAATTACTCATTTCGTTAGAGCCGCATTTTGCCGGTATTGAGTCTAAGAACGAGTGGTTGGTCAGCCAAGCCATTGCTATTTTTAAGCGGGCTAACATTACACCTAATATACAGGGCTCGCAAATGGAAGATGCCTCCAACCCGACGTTTACGGCTACGTCTATACAGGTTGGTCTGACGGGCGGGTATGAACAATTTGCACGGCTCTTGGAAAGTATTGAAAACCGGCATGAATATGTAAAGATATCTAACTTTATTATTGAAAAAGATAAAGACCCAAACCGCATGGGACAAAATAAGATATCTTTGCGCTTAAATACCATTTTCCCGAAAGAGAAAATTGCTAATAACAAGTTGTTTAAAGATTATGACCAACTGGTGGCTGCCCAAAAGAAAGAGGCCGCTAAACGGGCGCGGAAAAAGAAGGTGAAATAATTTATGAAACCGATATTTAGTTTATTTATAGCTTATATGTTGGCTTGTCCGGTGTTTGTTTTAGGGCAAACGCCTGCTGAGCCGGCTGCGTCGCAACAAACGCAAGAAGCTCCGGCTACAACGGCTGATGCCGCAACGCAACAACCGGTCCAACAAGCCGCGCAGCCCGCGCCGGCCCCGTCAACTTCGGCACAGGCCGTTACACCGCAAGAGGTGAAACCTGCGGACAAGGCCGAGCCGGCTTCCGTTTCGGAACAAAAACCGACTGAGGCGGTAAGTAAGCCGGTCCCGGCGGCTGATACACAAGCCCAACCCAATGCCGAGCAGAAAGAATTGGAGAAAGATTTAGCCCAAGCTACCTCCCAGGAAGAACAACCTAAAGAGGAATTCGTGGCGGCCCGTGAAACTGTGGAAGAAGAAGTAGAACCGGAAGAGGAGCAAGTGGTTGTATATAATCCAAAGTCGCAACGGGATCCTACGTTATCTCCGGACGATTTTCTGTTAATCCAACACCGCGAACAACAACGTTTGGCGGCTATTGAAGCCGAACGTCAACGCAAGTTGGAAGAAGAAAGACGTAAAAAAGAAGAAGCCGAGCGCTTGCGCCGGTTGGAGTTGGAACGGATTAAAGACCCGACCCGCGAAGTGCGTAACAAAATTCGCATTGGCGGGGTAATCGGGCAAGAAGTATTTATCGGCAGTAAGATTTATACCATCGGCAACACTATTTACGGTGCGCGCATCGTAGCGGTAAAGCCGGATGAAGTGGTATTTTCTTATAAAGGTCACAAATTTGTACGCAAAGTGCAGTTGTAACATTTAAAAAATTCATAGGAGGATTATGACAAATCGTTTAGCAGTTGTGCTGACTGGAGTGGCTGTACTGGGGCTAGGCACTGCTACGGCGGCGCCGAGCCGTCAAGTATTGCCCAGTGACAATACCGTCACCTTAGTGGAAGAACCCACCGTAAAACTGTCTGGCGAAGCCGACTTGTACAAAAACGTGGAGGAGGCATCTCCGTTAGACCGCAAAGTGTCTATCCGCGTTTCTAATGTGCCGATATCGGTCTTTCTCAACAGTATTACTACGCAGGCCAAAATTAACTTCATTATGAGTGAAGAATTTGCGAATAAAAAAGTAACGGCCTCGCTAACCCGTGTAACCGTGCGTGAAGCGTTGGACACGTTATTGCGTGTTCATGGTTTGGCGTATCAACGTATCGGTAAGAGCGACAGTTACGTGGTAACTAAGCGTTCTAACGATGCGCCCGACACGATTACCAAAATCTACACGCTTAGCTACATTTCGCTTAGCGGTGTGGGCGGTGGCTCCGGTTCTGCTTCCGGTGAGCTAAACAGTCTGTTGTCTCCGGGATCGTCCGGGGGTGATATGGGCGGCGGTGTTGGGGGCGGTGCGACGTCCTCAGGTAGCACCGGCGGCAGTGACGGTGCTTCGGAAATTACCGGTATTATTAAGAGCATGATGTCCTCTGTGGGCCGCATCGCTACGGATCCGCGCACCAACAAGCTCATCATTACAGACGTGCCGGAAGTGTTCCCGCCGATTGAGAACATCTTGGCGGAATTAGACGTCAGACCTCCGCAAATTTTAATTGAAGCTCAAATCGTAGAAGTCAACAAATCCAGCGGTTTGAACTTAGGGTTTGAATACGGCGGTGCCGATGGGACTTTAGTGTCTGCTACCGGTCCGAGCCGTACGTTTGACTTGGATTACGTCCGCGGTACGGGTATTAAAGGATGGAACTACATTTTCCCGAAATCTGATTCTTCCAGCAGCAGCGGTGGCAGCGGTGGCGGCAGTGGCGGTGAAGGCGAAGACAGCGACGGCGATGAAGCCGGTGTGTTAAACTTCGCGGCCTTTAACATCGTACTGAAAACCTTACTGACCCGCGGGGAAGCCAAATACTTAGGTAAACCGAAAGTCGTTACGTTAAATAACAAAACGGCAACGATCACCACCTCTACGGATGCTACGGTAGGTTACACGCAAAGCTTATCCGGTGGCGGAGACACGCAGATGACCACGCAATCAGCCGAACGCAAACAAGTGGGCTTGACCTTGCAGGTAACTCCGCAGGTCAACCGCGAAGGGTATGTGACACTCTTTGTGCAACCGACTTATTCCGACGTGATCAGCTCCGGCTTTGAAAATACCAAAGATACCGTTACCCGCGCAGCTTCTACGCTGGTGCGTGTGAAAAACGGTCAAACGGTAGTCATCGGCGGTTTGCTTACTTCACGCGAAACAGAGCAAGTGCGCAAAGTGCCGCTCTTGGGTGATATTCCGATATTGGGTTGGTTATTTACCAGCAAAACTTCTACCAAGAGCACGACCGATTTGGTCATCTTTATCACGCCGACCGTTTTGGCGGAATAAAGGAATTTATCAAGGGCTGCCCCCGTTCGGGGGCAGGCCTTGAGTTTGGCTAGTTTAGGGGAATAGGAAATGGCAAAACAGTTACATGAAATTTTAATGGACCAAGGCACGCTCAGCGCCGAGCAAGTCAAGCGGGCACAGCTTTACGCCAAACAAAATAATATTTCGTTTGCAGAAGCCGTTGTCAAAATGTCTTTTGCTACGGAAGAACAGGTGACGATTGCCTTGTCTAAGCATTTTGCCATGCCCTATGCCTCTAAAGAAAATGGTATTTTAGTTCCCGAAAAAGAGCAAGACCTTCAAAAAATCATTCCGGAAAAATTTGCCCGTGAAAATATGGTCATTCCGCTGTTCGTAGAAGACGACAGTTTGGCGATTGCCTTATTGGATCCGACGAACTTATTTTTGCTGGAAAATATTAAAATGATGTCCGGGCGGCAAGTACAGCCGTTTATTGCTAGCAAAAGCCAGCTGTTAAATGCGTTAGATTCGTTTTATGCTACCACTTCCAACCTCTTAGATGAGGTCATGAACGAAGCCGTTAAGCCGCAAGTAGACGCAGCCGCTACTGCCGAAGCCGACGAAGAAGTGGCCGAAACGGGTATTTTGGACTTAGATAAAGTCTCGCCGAACTCTTCCCAATACGTTAAACAGGTAAACGCTATTTTGCGTCAGGCCATTGCGGAGCGCACGTCTGATATTCACTTGGAAATGTTTGATGAACGTGTGTCCTTGCGTTTCCGTATTGACGGTTCGCTCTACGAACGCACGCCACCGGCCAAAGAATCTGTAAACGCCATTATTTCCCGTATTAAAATTTTGTCTAAGTTGGATATTGCCGAAAAGCGTTTGCCGCAGGACGGTTCGTTTACGATTCGTTACCAAAACCGTTCCATTGAGGTCCGTGTGTCTGTGTGTCCAGCGGTATTCGGCGAAAAGCTCGTACTACGCGTACTGGATAAAGGTACGGGGGAAATGAACGTAGATAAATTAGGTTTTGAGCCGGAACAGAAAAAAGCGTTCTTGGAAGCTGCCAACTTGCCGCACGGGTTGATTTTCTTAACAGGTCCTACCGGATCGGGTAAATCTACCACCTTAAATGCCGTACTTACCACGATTCGCACGCCGGAGCTAAACTTTATGACGTTGGAGGACCCGGTGGAATATAAGCTGGCGGGTATCAGCCAGGTACAGGTCAAACCGGCTATCGGACTTACCTTTGCGGCCGGCCTGCGCTCGTTCTTGCGTCAGGACCCGGATGTAATTCTGGTGGGGGAGGTCCGCGATAACGAAACGGCCGAAGCGTGCCTAAAAGCCGCTTTGACCGGTCACTTGGTGCTTTCTACGTTACACACCAACGAAGCGCTCGGTGCTATTCCGCGTTTGATTGATATGGGTATGGAGCCGTTCTTGTTAGCCAGTTCGCTGGCTCTGGTGGCGGCCCAGCGTTTGGTACGTATTTTGTGCCCTTACTGCAAGGTGCCGCACGTGCCGGATCCGGCCTCGTTACAGCGCATTATTCAAGAAGGTCATTTGAACCCGCGCGATCAAGGGTCTTGGACGTTTTTTAAATCGGTAGGATGTCCGCGGTGTTTTGGTACGGGCTTTATGGGTCGCCGTGCTATATACGAAGTGTTCCGCATGACGGAAGAAATGCGTAATATTATTTATAAAACACAAGATTTAGTTGCTTTAAAACAAGCGGCCGTTCGCTCGGGGGCGATGAACCTGCGCGCCAACGGTTGGCGTAAAGTCATTCGCGGACAAACCACGATAGATGAAATTTTAAGTATTACTACGTCCGACGAATAATTTTGCCGGATCGGTGCCGTAGGGTGATCAAAAGCGGCACATGATGTTATAAATACGAGGAAAATTTATGCAACGGTGGACATATACGGTCAAAGACGGAAATGGCAAAACTTTGCGCGGGACCATTTCTTCCGATAACAGGGAAAAAGTTATTTTGGCCTTGCAAAACAAGGGCTATTTAGTATTGGATGTTAAAGAAGGGGGCGGCGGTCTGTTTGGCGGCGGGTCTAAGTCGCGCAAGCGCGGCGGTAAAGTGCCCGGACACGTACTGGCCTTCTTCGCTGAACAGTTAGCTACACTGATCGCCGGCGGTGTGCCGCTTGTGCGCGCTGTATCGTTGCTGGGTGAATACGCCTCTAACCCGACGTTGGGTTACGTGCTTACCCAAGTGGCTAAGGATATTTCCGGCGGGCAATCTCTCCACGAAGCGTTGGCGCATCACCCCAAGACATTTAGCCATATTTGGTTGTCGTTGGTGGAAGCGGGGGAACTGGGCGGTCAGTTAGCCGATACATTGACGCAGGTATCGTTGTATACTAAAACGCAGGAAGGCATGAAAAGTAAAATTATCACGGCCGTAACTTATCCGGCGGTGTTAGGGTTGGCCTCTGTGGGCGTACTTATTTACTTCGTTATCGGTATCGTGCCGACGTTTGCGCAAATCTTCAAAGATTTTAACTTGGACTTGCCCACTATTACCCTAGTGGTGTTGGCAGTATCCGGTTTCTTAGTTAATCACGGGGTGATGTTGATTTTCGGAGTTGTAGTATTGTTTATTGCGTTCCGTTTCTACATTAAGACAACCGACGGCCGCAAACGCTGGCACTCTTTCTTAATCTCCATGCCGTTGTTCGGCAATTTCTTAAAGAACATCTATTACGATCGTATGCTTTCTACGCTTTCCACCCTTTTGCGTAGCGGTGTTACCATTTTGAATGCTATTTTGGTATTGGAAGACTCGTTTGACAGTAACGTCATCATCCAAAACGCGCTTAAAATGGTCCGTGCCGAAGTGGCGGCCGGACGGTCTATTTCCGAATCGTTCCGTGCTACGGGCGTGTTCCCCGGGCTGATGACGGAAATGATGCTGATGGGTGAAGAATCCGGTAAATTGCCGGGCATTATTGCTACGCTGGCCAAATTCTATGCAGACCAAGTAGACCAATTTATTGCCCGTTTCTCCGCGGTGATTGACCCTATCTTAATTTGCGGTATTGGGTCGCTCATCGGTATTATTGTAGCGTCTATTTTCTTGCCGATTTTCAAACTTTCTCAAATCGGCGGCAACTAGAGGGTATTATGCAGGCCAAAACAGGTTTTACCTTGTTGGAAATTTTGATTGTGGTAGTGATTGCATCGTCGGTATTGGCGTTTGCATTGCCGGCCCAACGCCGCGCGCAGGACCGTAACAAGTTTTTAGCCGCGCAAGGGGTTTTATTGGATATTGGCTCGGCGGTGCAAGCTAAGCGGGCCGATTTGAAAATGTCCGCTACGCCTACCGCTACGTTCCCGGATCCTAACGCGGTAACACAAGTAACCGGCGATTTGGACGGCTATATCCAAGCGGTTGCGTTTGATGATAACTCCGCTTATAAAAATTATAAGTTTTACGTGTGCAAACAAGACGCGGCCAGCGGCGATGCCCAATGTTGCGGCAATAACGCCAAATACATTGCTTGTATGTATAACTCTCAAGCGGATGATTCGTCGGCTTCGGACTCTGTCAAATTATACGCGGGAGCCCGTTTTTTGCGTAACGGCACAATGGAACAAATTTCCAAATAAACGGTTAAAGAGCTTGAAACTTGTATAAATATCAGTAATACTATTAGAAAGGTATGACAAACAAAAAAGGATTTACATTATTGGAGTTGTTGATTGCCGCTACTATTATCGGTACGCTAGCTGTGTTGGCTACGGTATCTTACCGGGCCAGCGAGGCCGATGCGCATGTGGCGGCCGCGCGCACAAAAGTAGATGTTTTGGCAAGCGGGGTACAGCGTTTTTCTTTGGAGTATGAAAACGCTAAAGCAGTGACGGGGGAAATAGGCAATTTGGCCGGGGTGGGCAATTGCGATCCCGTATCCGTGACTTCCAGTGGGAGTAATCCCGCAACGATACTTATTTCGTGCGATTTTGTGGATAACGGTGGTTGGAATAATCCGTATTTTCATTTTTACGTATGTGGCGGTACGCCGGATAGTTGTGCTAGCCAAACCACAGGCGTAAGCAGTCCGTTAGCGTGTATGAAAGGCAAGGGCCATTCTCGCTTGACGGACCAATACCAAAGCGATTATTGGTATTGCGTAAGCGCTACCACAAGTGGGGAGCATTTTTCCAGTTGATTATGAAGAAAGGTTTTACGTTAATGGAAGTGTTGGCGGTGTTATTGATTTTAGCGGTCGTCGCGGCGATGGCAGCTCCGGCATTCCGTTCGGTGCGAAATGATATGAAACAATCGCAAGCGAAAGCCGCCGCTTTGCGTGTGGCCCAAGCGGCTCGGGAGTATTACCAAGTCAGCCGCGGTCAATTGTTGCAAGTTTGTTTTACGCCCACCACAGCGTCCGGTAAGACCATTATGCAAAGTACCAATTGCGATAATCCGGCCGCTACGGGTATCCCGCGCAAGAACACTTCCGTCCAAACCGTACCGTCTACGGCTACCAACGGGGCCAATGATACACAAGCCAACCGGTTATTTGGGTGCGGGTATTTGTCACTTAAAGATTTTGCTTCATTACCCTATACCTTTTGTACGTACCGTCCCTCCGGGGTTTTACCCGATGACGGCAATCCGGTTACTCCGGTGGACCGCTTTTATGCAGTAGCGTACGGCACAGCTGATGCCGGAAAAAAATATTTTAAAGGAAATAACACCTCCGGTCCGTTAAAAGGATATATTTACGTAGACGGGGATATGGATCCGAAAGATACGTATTAAACGGGGAAGAAAAACTATGAAACATATTTTCAAGAACAAATTGGGTATTACGTTATTGGAAGGGTTGATTGCCTTGGGGCTTTTGTCGTTGGCGGCAACGGCTACATTTGGGGTATTATTATCCACTTCGCGCAAGTCTTCCCGTTCGGACATTCGTGAAGAAATGTTATGGGCCGTAGAGCGTGCCCATGAAAGATTGCAAATGTATAACGGACTGTCCGATACAGAAGTGCAAAGTATGCCTTCTGCGCAACAAGGATTATGCGGGGTGGAGAGTCCTTACCGCCATCCGTTAGATACGGGAGAACCGCACACCATTACCTGTATGTTACCGCCTCTGTGCGATTTGCAACGGGATTCTTCGTTTGCTTATACGGTTACATTAGAAGATATGCAAGGTGTTCAGCATTCGTTGTTTAACGGAGACGTTAATGAAGTGTCCGGGCCTTTATTCCAACGCAAACACATTGCTTTTGATATCCGGTGTAACGGATTCACATTGACTAGTGGTGCATCGGGCAACTGATAGGGAGTAATACGATGAACAAGGAACGCGGTTTTACATTGACGGAAGTATTGTTGGCGGTGCTGGTCGTGGGGCTGATTGGTATAGCGTTGGCCTCGCTCACGACGGCCGCGTCGCGCGAAAGCGGGGTGGGGCGTAGCCGCGTGATGTTACGCAATAGTATGTCCCGCGCGATTAAACAGTTGCGCCAAGACGTACACGACTCCAGCCGTGTGCTTTATGTGCGTAACCGGATCGCCAGCGTAAACGGTACAACGATGATCCCGTTGTTGTTGTTGGGCCAAAATTTACGTATAGACGGTACGGCTGTCCCGGGGCAAACCGTTTCTTATGTGGTGTATTGTTTTAAACCGGGCACAATCACTACTACCGCTAGCGGAGCTGCCGTAGAGCCGACGACGGCTCACTCCGGGGCTTCCCAAGCGGCTACGGACGGTGGCACGATTTACCGGCGCGTGAGCTCTACGTTGGCGTCAAACGAGCAACAAACCGGTATCCCTTCCTGCACAGATACCGCCGCGGATATATTTTTAGAAAACGTGAAGTTTATTCCGCCGGTTTCCAGTACCAGTTCCGAGTATTATTATCCGGTACCGCTTTTTGCGGCGGTCGGTTCGGAAACCAGCTCTACTGCGTATAATGCCAAAACGGCAACCGATTTGTCGTTAGAAGGACGGTTGAAAGTTAATTTTATTTTGGAACTTCACAGTTCACCGGTAGTCAACGATGCTGCTGACGAAGAATTTGTACTGCCGGTAGGGTATAGCGATCCGCGTACCTAAACTATATAAGGAGAAATTAGTATGCTACACAATAAAAGAGGTGCCGCTTTATTGCAAGTTTTATTAGTAACCGTGGTGCTCGCCGGTATGGCCACCATGCTGTTGCGGGCGAATTTATCCCGTACGACCACGTCGCGCCAAACGCGCCGGGCGGTGTCAAGCCAGATGTTAATTAGTGCGTGCCAAGCCGAGGTTAATGCGTTGTGGAGTTTAAAAGACGCAGATCAATTTGCGGCTGATTTGAATAATTGTTTGATGACTTGCAACCGCAATCTTAAACAGACATGCGTGACTCAAAATAAGAAATCTTACAAATGCAAACCGGTTAAGGCCGAAGGGGTCTGGTACCAAGTAGAAGCGACTTTTACGGGGTCTGCCCCCAATGCAAACACAGGCCAATGCGATATCAAATACGATATTCTCACCGTTACACCTGAAACGGCAGATTATCCGACCGCAGGGCCGACAGCCGCAGATAGTGGGGATGATAATAACGGCAACGGTAACGGCGGCAATCATCATTTTGACCCGTATGAAGAATATTACCTTGAAATAGACCAAGCTCGGATAAATGCATCGGATGCAAATGCCTCTGCCGCACTGGCTGATTTAAATAAAGATAATTAGTTTTTGGTGTTTATATGCAAAAACGGCTTGTTTTAGTGATTGTTACCGCTTGCTGTGCCCTACCTGTGTGGGGGCAGCAGGCGGCGTCTGATTCTATCCGGGTATCTACGGCGGTAGAAACCCCGGAATCAAACATAGATTTACTCAAACAGTCATTACAAACAAGCCCGAAAAAAGATAGCGTGGTAGGTGTTTCCAAACCGGTTGTACCACCTGTTCCTACAAACACGCAACCGGCCGTAACGCCGAAAGCGGCGGCGAGCGCAACACCGGCGGCCACGTTGGATATGCCGCTTGAGATGAGCGGGCAAGTGCAAACGGTCAAAACGACGGTTGCTCCCGCACAAAAACCGGCTGCTTCCAAAACGTCCAAAGGGAAACGTACTAAAAGTGCGTCTAAAAATGTTTCCGCAACTAGTGCAAAAACGGTAAAAGCCACCCAGCCCGATAAGCAAGCCGAGTCGGAACAGCCCGAAGAGAATACCGAACAAACCGCTCCAGACACAAGCAATTTGAGCGAAGAAGATGCGGCCGATGCCGAACTGGAATTTGCGGTAAAAATGTTGGAGGAATCTAAGGCCAAGGCCAACTCACAACGTCCGATTCCGCCCTCTGCCGCGCAAAATAAGCCCAGCAAAGTCCCTGCGCCCAATAAAAAATTTAACCCCAATGCTTTCCGTCCTAATGTAACATGGTTGGAATCCAAAAGTACGCATTTTGATATTTATACCCAAAAGCGTAAAGAAGGGATACCGTCTTCCAATATGTCCATGACGTTTGAGCAGGCCTATCAAACCTTACGCCGTTTTATCCCGTGGATGTTGGCCGGACGGGTGCGGGTATTTATTTATCAAGACCACCAATCGTACCTGCGCCACGAACCCAATGCCAAAGCGTGGACGCGTGCTATGGCGTACCCGACCCGGGGGGAAATTGTGGTGTATGACGAGCCGGGCAAACAACGTGAGTTGCAAGAAGTGTTCACGCATGAACTGACGCACATTTTTACACAGCAATTTTTTGACAGCCACAAAACGGGCCGCATTATGACGCCGACGTGGTTGGATGAAGGGTTGGCCGTTTTTATGGAAGACCAAACTTCCGGTACAAAAGGCGGTCCGTGGGCGAACGATTTAAAAACGCTCAATATCCAACGCGATCCGGCCCAACAGCCCTTCTCGTTTGGGTCTTCGTCTTTATTCAGCTCGTCGTTTAGCAACCGCTTAAAACCCAAAAAGCACGGCAAACCGGTCCAACTGGTTGCGTTTGAAGAGTTTATGTCAGAAGATTCGTTGCAAGGAGCCGAGGCCCGCAACCAAGTACAGAATTGGTATTTTCAGGCCTATGCCATGGTACGGTTTTTATTAAATCCGGCCGGTGGTTCTACGCCGTCTAACCGAATGCAGTTTGAACAATTTACCCGTCTGATTTCGCAAGGCGAAGCCAAGCGCGACCCGTCTACCGGATTTTTAATGAAAGATGCCCGGGGAAAAACGGTGTATGAGCCGTTCTCGGTAGAAAAAGCGTTGGGGCGGGCGTACCGGTACAATTCGGCCGCTAATTTTGAGGATAATTTTTGGCGTTGGGCCGAAAAACAATAGCTCTATGCTAACACAAAAAACACCCCGGTTATTAACCGGGGTGTTTTGTATATACTAAATGTTTTATTCCATGCCGCCCATCAGTTCCATGGCCATGCTAGCCAACGTCATTTGTACAATCATAGTTCCGGTTTCGTCCAACGATTCTTCTTGCAACATTTTGTTCATTGCAAACAGTTGGATAAGTCCGCCGGCGATCTCCTCGTCCACATTATTTACTTTTTGTTGGTTTTTAAGAACGTTTTTGGCTAACTGGGCACATTGGGTAGTAAATTGTTCTGCCCGGGGAGCTAGGAGTTGCTCTGCTTCTTCCTCACTGGTGATTTGGCTAAAATCTAATCCGTTAAAAATAGCCGGAAGAGCTTTGAAAGCGGCGTCAATTTTGGCGTTTAAACCGGTCAGTTCCGCACCGGAAGAAAGTTGTGCTTCGTAAGTAAGCAACCCGGCGCGCAACGCCGTGGCCGCATCTACGAGCGGTTGTTGTTCAGCGGTTACCTCTTGTGTTTGGGACAAATTTTCCAGTTGTAGGAAAGTTTGGTTAATTAAATACTTGAGTTGCGACGTGTTCCCCGCAAAAGCAACACTGGTAGCGAGTACGGCTACAACGGCTAACATCCATTTTTTAAGTTTCATACGGCCTCCTTGATAGGTGCTTCTAAATTTATTCTAGGGGAATTGTAAGCAAAAAACCTGAGCCGTTGGACCTAGCTATTGCGTGAAAAAAGGCCCAGAAAAATCTGGGTCTTTCTCCGCAAAATATACTACAATATATCCATGATTATACCTACTATTATTGAAAAGAACGTCGGTTACGATATTTTTTCCCGCCTGCTTAAGGACCGTATCATCTTTGTAGGCGGCCGCGAAGGCGAAGTAGATACCGCCAGTGCCAATATGATTATCGCCCAACTGTTGTATTTGGATGCGGACGATTCCAGCCGGGAAATCAACCTCTATATCAACTCCCCCGGCGGGCTTGTAACGGCCGGGTTGGCAATTTACGATACAATGCAATTTATCAAAGCCCCTATCACTACAATTTGTATGGGGCAGGCCATGAGCTTTGGTGCGGTGCTGTTAGCGGCGGGCTCTAAAGGCAAACGCTATGCGTTGCCGCACGCGCGCATTATGATTCACCAACCGCTTATTTGGGGTGGCGGTATTTCCGGCCAAGTAACGGATATTGAAATTGAAGCGCGCGAACTACGCGACAATAAAGAACATCTTTTAGATATCTTGGCTAAACATACCGGACAGGATAAAGAAAAAATCCGCCAAGACAGCGAACGCAACTATTATATGTCCGCGCAAGAGGCCAAAGATTACGGCCTGATTGACGAAGTATTGGAACTCAAAAAATAAGTTGGCGCGCTAGCGAAATTTAACGGGCGAGACCTTTTACGGGATTCGCCCGTTATTTTGATTTAAAATTAGCAATCAAAGTTTAATCTTGCTAATTTTCAAACAATTTGTTACAATATACTAAACACGCAAACGGGGGGAAAATCGTTTGCGGCGCAAATCAATTTAGGAGAGATTTATGGAAGAAATTAAAAAGACAACGCTATCTTTGCCCACGGTTGTTCCGGCGGTAGCCATACGCGATGTGGTGATGTTCCCCGGGATGAATTTGCCGCTGTCTGTGGACCGCAAAAAATCGGTCGCGGCGGTAGATTTGGCTCTGCATACGCCGGAGCGCTACATTTTAGCCGTTTCCCAAAAAGACGCGGATATGGACGAGCCGCGCGCGCAAGATATTTACCATTTCGGCGTGATTGCCCAAATTACGCAAAGTTTACAAATGCCCGACGGATCTATGAAAATTTTTCTGCAAGGGCTTGTGCGTGCGCGTGTGAATAAATTAGAGATGAACACCGCCGCCAATGCGTGGTTTGCTAACGTGGAATATATTGAAGAAGAGGATGATAACTCCCCGGTCGTGCAAGCACTCATGCGCCAAGTGTTAGACGAGTTTGACCACTACGCGCGTATCTCGCACCGTATTGCGGTAGAGGGCGTTTCGTTCTTGCGCCAAATTAACGATCCGTCCAAACTGGCTGACACGATCGCCTCTAACATGGTCGTTAAAACATCGCAACGGCAAGAAATTTTGGAAGCGGTACACATCAAAGACCGCTTGGAAAAAATCTTAAAACTGATCACCAGCGAAGTGGAAATTTTGGGCTTAGAAGAAAAAATTCACTCCAAGGTCCGCGCGCAAATGGAGAAAAACCAAAAAGAATATTACCTCAACGAGCAGATGAAAGCCATTCAAAAGGAACTGAGCCAAAAGGACGATTTCCAAAAAGAACTGGACGCTATGCGCGCCAAAATCAAAAAGAACGGGCTACCCCCGCACGCCAAAGAAGCGGCCGAAAAAGAGATTGAGCGTTTAGCCAAAATGGCACCGTTCTCGCCGGAGGCCACGGTATCGCGCACGTATTTGGATTGGCTGTTAGATATGCCGTGGAACAAAACCACCGAAGATATATTAGACCTCAAAAAAGCCAAACAAATTTTAGACGAGGACCACTTCGGCTTGGAAAAACCGAAAACCCGCATTTTGGAATATTTGGCGGTGAGCAAACTCACAAACGGACTTCGCGGTCCGGTGCTTTGTTTTGCGGGCGCGCCGGGTGTGGGTAAAACGTCGCTTGCCAAATCTATTGCGCGGGCGGTCGGACGTAAATTTGTGCGGATGAGTTTGGGCGGCGTGCGCGACGAAAGCGAAATTCGCGGTCACCGCCGCACGTATATCGGCTCTATGCCGGGGCGCATTATTCAAGGGCTTAGCAAAGCCAAAAGTTCCAACCCGGTATTTTTGTTAGACGAAATTGACAAGATGGGCTCGGACTGGCGCGGCGACCCCGCGGCGGCGTTGCTGGAGTTATTAGACCCCGAGCAAAACAAAGAATTTACCGACCACTTTTTAGATGTGCCGTTTGATGTGTCTAAGGTGATGTTTATTACAACGGCCAACTCGCTTTCCGGTATCCCCACCACACTGCGCGACCGGTTGGAAATTATTGATTTTGACGGTTATACCGAGTATGAAAAACACGATATCGTCAAAAATTATCTCTTGCCTAAGCAATTAAAAGCGCACGGTTTGAAACCGGGTCAAGTGGAAATTGAGCACGACGCCGTAGCCCAACTGATGCGCGAATATGTACGCGAAGCGGGCGTGCGTAATTTGGACCGCGAGATCGGCTCGCTCTGCCGCAAAGCCGCCAAAATGGTGGTAGAGGGCAAAAAGAAAGTGGTTGTTACGAAAGAAAACTTGCACGATTTCTTAGGTGTGCCGCGCTATGCCAACTTTGCAACCGAAGAAAACGGCGTCGGTATCGCTACGGGCCTTGCGTGGACGAGCGTGGGCGGAGAAACGCTGTCTATTGAAGCCACTAAACTGCCCGGCAAAGGCCAACTCATTTTAACGGGTATGCTCGGCAACGTGATGAAAGAATCGGTCCGCGCCGCGCTGACGTATGCGCGTAGCCGCGGGTACGGCGGAAAAGTTGATTTTGACAAGACCGACTTTCACATCCACTTCCCCGAAGGTGCCGTGCCGAAAGACGGCCCGTCGGCAGGTAGCGTAATTACGACGGCTTTAACAAGTTTGCTGACCGGACTTCCCGTCAAAAAACGCTTAGCGATGACGGGCGAAGTAACCATTACCGGGCGCGTGCTACCCGTGGGGGGCATTAAAGAGAAATTTTTAGCCGCCTACCGCGAGGGAGTCAAAACGATTCTGTACCCGCACACCAACGCCAAAGACGTGTCCGAAATTCCGGAGCGCGTGCGCAAAGATTTAACGCTTATCCCTGTCAAACACATGGACGAAGTGTTGCCCTTGGCGTTAGAGGGGTGGAAAGAATTTGCGGCTAAACTAACTAAAACGCAAAAGCCGAAAACGGCAAAAAAAGCAGTTAAAAAAGCCGTGAAAAAAGCGGCTGTTAAAAAGTCCGCGCCGAAAAAAGCGGCAAAGAAACCCGCTAAAAAAGTAACTAAAAAAGCGGCGAAAAAGAAAACCGCCAAACGCAAATAAGTTGCATTTGTTTGAGCAAAACACACCTCCGAAAAGTTTTTCGGAGGTGTGTTGGCTATAAAACAGATTCTTATAAAACCCAATTATTGGTAAAGATAAAGACGCCAACTACTTCCACCTACGTAAGAGGCCTGTTCTATTTTCGCACAAAAATCGCCGTTACCCGCGTTATAAAGATTTTGCCCATTAGAGGGATTCATTTCGCGACAATGAAGAGTCCCTGCGGGCATCAATTCCATGTCATGCATTGGAATACCAAATCCGGCGCATTTATAGACGCCCGTGTTCCAATAAGCCACGACTGCAAGAGAGGATAAATCAGCCGTTGTTGTATTTAATGCTACATAGAAATCTTTTCCTGCACGTCCGGAATCTGTGCCTTGCACAGTAGTACCACAGACTCCTACACCCGGGTTAGTAGTTATAGGTGTTAACGGTAAATCAATGGCCAGTTCATCAAAGTTGGCAGCGTATTTGCCGTTCGCCATGTAGTAAGCTTGTTCGGCTTGGGCGACGGTTTTGACCAGTTGTTTAAGTTGGGTGTTGCGCGATTTCCACACCGCTTTTTGATATTGCGGCAACGCCACCGCCGCTAAAATGCCGATGATGAGAACAACCACTAATAATTCAATAAGGGTAAAAGCGCCGTTATCAAATAAGACGTCACCCTGAACTTGATTCAGGGTCTTCCACGCAGGTCGTTGTCGTTGCGAAACAGCGAGCGTGGAAGATGCTGAATTAAATTCAGCATGACATTTTTGTTTTATGTTTTTCATATTGTTTGCTCCTTTGTTGTTTTTTTGTCCCTTTATTATCGTTTTTTTTTTTGATTTGTCAAGCACTTTCTGTCCTTTTTCTGGAAACAGAAAAAGGACCAAAAAGATTTTCTGCCCCAGGATGCCATAAAAAGCAGACGAAATGGGCAATTTTTCAAACTCGCTGACGCTCAAACATGAAAAATTTCTTATCCATTTCGGCGCTTTTTATAGACGGCATTAAGGGGCAGATTTGAACGACAAACGGCTCGCTATCGGACGGATAAACGGCAAGGACTCGGTACATAAATTTTCATTAACGGTATTTTAGTTGCCGGAAACGGAAGTTGTAATTCTGCCCAATTCGGCCCAATATGGTATAATAAACTTGTACAGTCGGAAACATTATTTAAGGAGAAGAGATTTATGAAAAAAGCTTTTATTTTACTCGCAGTCGTTGTGTTTGCCGCCGCCTGCTCTAAAAAAACCGCCAATACCACTACATCTGCCGACGGTAAAACCGTTTATTATACCACATCTGCCGCTGCGGCTGCCGATGCTAAAAATGCCAAATACCAAATCATTGACCAAGAATTTGACAATATGTTAGCCCCGGATTCCGATTACGATTCTCTCTCTGATTATGAATTGCAAGCGTGTGGGGCGTCTTATTTGCCTCCGGCTGAAAAACTCAAAAAACCGCAAGCTAAAGCTGCTGCGGCTGCCGTCAAGGCAGATGCCGCCAAAGCGGCTGCTAAGACCTCGGTTTCCAAGAGTAAAAAAGTTACCAATACCACTAACATTTATTACGTGGACGGGCCGACGCCTAATGTGCCGGTTCAATCTACCAGTACGACTACTACCTACGCCAGCGACGGAAGTGTAATCAGCACGACCACCAAATAGAGGGTGTATGTTGCGTACGCTGGAAAAAGAGGCCGTTGTGATGCAAGAAGCCCAACGCTTGTATGGGTTATTGCATAACGTATCCAAAACTAAAACAGACAAATGGACGTTGGAAGATTGTTTGGCGGCTGCGCCGTATACGTTGTCTATCAATAAATTTAAAAAGGAACAAAACGCCGTTATTTTAGCCCACTCCTATACCACGCCCGATTTAGTGTACGGTGTGGCAGATTTCCGGGGCGATTCGTATGAGCTCGCTTTAAAAGCGCGTGAATCGTCGGCCGATGTAATTGTTTTTGCGGGCGTGTGGTTTATGGCCGAGACGGCTAAAATCATTAACCCGTCTAAAAAAGTACTCATCCCGGCAGGCAAGGCAGGTTGTTCGCTCGCGGACGCGATGACGGGCGATGAGGTCCGTGCGTTGCGCGCTAAACATCCGGGCGTGCCCGCGCTTTGTTACATTAACAGCTCGGCAGACGTAAAAGCCGCGTGCGACGCGTGCGTAACATCGGGTAATGTATATGACATCGCACAAAAAATGCCGGGCGAAGAACTGATTTTTGTGCCCGATATGCTCATGGCGGAAAATTTAGCGGCCGAGTTACAACGCCGCGGTACGCCTAAAAAAATTATTGCTGACGGAGGATCGTGCTGTGTGCATGATAAATACCGCCCGTCCGACGTCAAAAACTTGCGCGCGCAGCACCCGGATATCCGCGTTTTGGCCCACCCGGAGTGCTCCATAGAGGTCTGCCGCGAGTGTGATTACGTGGGCAGTACAAAAGGCATGGTGTCGTATGTGGCATCGTCGCCGGATAAAATTTTCGGGTTACTTACCGAGCACGGACTCGTCAACCGTTTGGAAGCCGAGCACCCGGATAAACAGTTTATTTGGCCGTTTGGTACGTGTGCGTATATGAAGAAAAATTCGCTGATTAACACGTTGGAAGCACTGGTAGATCCGCGGCCGGAACAAATCGTTTGTGTGGACGAGCAAATCGCCGCGCAAGCCAAGAAATCTATTGAAAAAATGTTTGAGTTAGCCAAATGATTTTAGACAAAATAATTGAACTTGCTTTAGAAGAAGATTTAAGTTTGGGGGATATTACTTCAGAAACGATTTTTGCGCCCAAAGACAAGGCGCGCGGCGTTATTGTAGCCAAAGAAGATTTAGTGCTTTGCGGGTTGCCCACCGCCCAGGAAGTGTTTGCCGCGGTGGATCCGGCCGTTACTTTTACCGCGCACAAACAGGAAGGCGACGACGTAAAAAAAGGCGAAACGGTGGTGGAAATTTCCGGCCCGGTGCTTTCTATTTTAAAAGCCGAGCGCACCGCGCTAAACTTTATGCAACGTTTGAGCGGTATTGCCACGGCGGCACGTGCGTGTGCTAAAATCGGCCATAAATACGGCGTGAAAATTGTAGATACCCGCAAAACGCAACCCGGTATGCGCCGCTTGGATAAATACGCCGTGCGCGTAGGCGGCGCGCGCAACCACCGCATTAGCTTGGCTGACAGCGTGATGATTAAAGATAACCACATCAAAGCCGCGGGATCTATTACCAAAGCGGTAGCCAAAATTAAAGCTGTGATCGGGCATACGCCTAAAATTGAAGTGGAAACGACCAATTTAGACGAAGTCAAAGAAGCACTTACCGCCGGAGCGGATATTATTATGCTTGATAATATGACGCCGTCGGAAATTGTGCGTTGCAAACAAGAAATTGCCGGGCGTGCAATTATAGAAGTTTCCGGCGGTGTAAACGCTGCTAACTTGGAAGAATTTTGCAAAACGGGTGTAGATGTGATTTCTATGGGCGCGCTTACGCACTCGGTACCGGCTAAAGATTTATCGCTTAAAATAGTAGAATATATTAAATAACAAATTTAACGAGGCAAAATTAAATGGACTATTCCCCTTTATTTTCAAACGCGGTACGCCGCAGTAAAGCTTCGGCGATACGCGAACTTTTAAAAGTAATTGCGCAACCGGAAATTATTTCGTTTGCGGGGGGGTTGCCGGCGGCTGATTTATTCCCGGCGGATGAAATTGCGGATATCATGCAACGTATCGTGCGTGAACATCCCGAAGCTTCGTTGCAATACGGGGCTACCGAAGGCCAAGCTCCGCTCAAAGAAGAACTTATTAAACTCTTAAAAGAAACCGAAGACATTACGGTAACGTCGGACCAGATTTTAGTGGTGTCCGCTTCCCAACAGGCGTTGGATATGACGGCGCGGGCGTTTGTCAACGAGGGAGATAGTATTATTACGGCCTCGCCCACGTATTTGGGAGCTTTGCAGGCGTTTACGGCGGCGGGCGCGGATATCCGCGGCGCGCAAAGCGACGAAAACGGCGTTCTGCCCGAAGATGTGGAAGCGAAATTAGTGGCTCTTAAAAAAGAGGGCAAGCCGTGTAAATTTATCTATTTAGTGCCCGATTTTCAAAACCCCACCGGCACGACTATCCCCGAAGAACGCCGGGTGCAACTTTTAGAACTTGCCAAAAAATACGATACGTTTATTTTGGAAGATTCCCCGTACCGCCAAGTCCGCTTTGAGGGGAGTGCCCCGCGTACGTTTTATGCGCTAGACGGCGGACGCGGTAATGTGATCACTATGTTTACCTTTTCCAAGGTGTTGGTGCCCGGATTCAGGTTGGGGTTTGTGATCGGTCCGAGAGATGTTATCCGCAAATACGTGATTTTAAAACAAGCGATAGATTTGTGTTCGTCGCCTACGTTGCAGTTGGCTACGGCAGAATATTTGCGCGGCGGACATCTTAAAAAACACATTAAAGATTTAATTGCCGCGTACCGCGAAAAACGCGATTTAATGTTAAAAACGCTTGCCGAAGTAATGCCCAAAGGCGTTACGTGGACGCGCCCCGAGGGAGGGCTTTTCCTGTGGGTAACGCTGCCCAAACACATGGACGCGATGGACTTGCTTTCCAAAGCGTTGGAGCGCAAAGTGGCGTATGTGGCGGGCGTTGATTTTTACCCGGCTACCGATGTGAAAAACGATTTGCGGCTTAACTTTTCCTACTCTACCAAAACGCAAATTGTAGAGGGGCTAAAGCGTCTTGCCCAAACCATTAAAGAAAATATGTAAGCTGTTTCTAGTGCGAGCAGACGGCAAACCGAATAAACGGTTTGCCGTTTTTTTGTTGTTTTGTTGCCTGCCCCCGGCAAGGGGGTTGACATCGTTTTTTTTTTTGCTACATTTTATTTAATGATAAAAAGGAGGTTGTATGAAAAACAAACAAGCATTTACGTTAATTGAATTATTAGTTGTCGTGCTTATTATTGGTATACTCGCCGCGGCAGCTCTGCCGCAGTATAAAATGGCGGTAGCCAAATCGCGCATGAGTAATTTAATTACCATGCTCAAAACCGTTACCGATGCCGAAGAAGCGTATTATTTAGCCAACGGAAAATATACCAATCAATGGGACGAGCTGGCGGTTAATTTTGCGGGAACAGTAGTCAGTTACAGCGTGCTTAACAGCAATGATTCTATTAAGGGGAGTTTTGGGCGAATAACTTTACAAACGGGAAACATATCTTATGCAGTAGATAATAAAGTTCCCGGAATAGAATTGTATTCCTTTTACAGCACACACCCTTGGCATGGACTTGTTTGTTATGCCGTTGCTACAAACAGTTTCGCTGATAAAGTGTGTAAGAATTTGACGAATAAGAAAACAGCTGATGATCACGCGGAAAACGGAGCCAAGAATGTCTATCGTTTTTAATTGTTACATTCCCCAAATCAGTTGGGCGCGTTTGTCGTAAGGAGTGACGGTTTCGGTCGTTGTGTCCACCAACCACTGGCCGCACGGGAACGTAGATGCATTTAAACTTTGCGCGTCTAACCCGGTGCGTGCTTTGGCGGTGCACGAAACAATAGCCATCGTATCGCCCGCCGGCTGGACGTGTAAAATACGTTCGCTAAGCAAAAACACCGCCCCTTGTTTGTTGTAGCGTTTATTCATATCGTAAAAATACGAATCAATTTTCGGGCCTGCGGTGCGTTGAACGAGTGCTTTGGCCGGGTCGGTTTGCGTGTAGGTTTTGGTAACGGTTTTAGTAGTTACTTGAACGGTTTTTGCGGGCGTGCTCGTCGTAGTTGTTGCCACGGCCGGACGTGCGGCGGCTTGCCGTTGTTGTTCTTTTAACTGCGCGATACGCGTTGGGTTGTCCACGGTGCGGTATGAAAGTTTGATCAGCCCGTTATTGGTAATAGACCCTTTGGGCGAAACGGAAACTTTAGTAGTATTTAACCAATTGGAGTGGCTGACTTTAAGCGTAATTTTCCCCGGCGTATATTGGCGTGCTTGACCGTAACGGGCTAAATTTTTCTCAAAATTTTTATTAAAATCTAAGGTTACTTCTTCTTTATCACTGCGCCAACAGCAAGAGGAAATACAGTTTTTTTGCAAGTCTAATTCGTTAGCGGCTTCCTGTGGCCAAAAACGCACGTTGAAGCGGTAGCAAGAATCGTATTGTTTGCCTTCAAAATCGTTCTTGCGGCCGGAAATTTCCAACCACGGTTTAGTGGTTGCCACGCCCGAATTATTAAGCGGCGT
The DNA here is from genome assembly GCA_900315795.1 of Candidatus Avelusimicrobium caledoniensis. Lineage (GTDB taxonomy): Bacteria > Elusimicrobiota > Elusimicrobia > Elusimicrobiales > Elusimicrobiaceae > Avelusimicrobium > Avelusimicrobium caledoniense. The sequence goes on along the minus strand of ONAM01000003.1, from coordinate 17,044 downwards.
ATAACACCCGGCAAGCGCGCATAGTAAAGTTGCACACAGAAACCCTTTTTTCATACACTTTATTATAGTAAGTTTTTTAAGGAGTGCAATATGCAAGTTATTTTAGTTTATATCAAAAAAATTCAATACATTCCCGAGCAATACCACGTGATGTTGGCGCAATTTGTGTCGGCGGTTGTGTTTATCGCGGGGCTTTATTTTTTGGCGCGGTTTACGACGTGGTTTTGTAACCGGTATTTAGCCAAACTGGTGGCCAAAATTCACTCGGCCCGCGCGTTTGAGGCGATGAAAAAAAATTATTTTTTTACCGCCGTGGGGGTAGCGTTAGCTGCATTGGTTGCCATTAACTTGCACCCGGTGTTCATTTCCGAGCAGGTAGATTGGATCGCCACGTTAATTGTCAAGCTGACGGGCTTGTTTGTCATGCTCAGTTTTTCGTGGTTTATTTGCACGTTTTTAAACACGCTTAACCAGCTGTACGGCCGCAATCCCAACGTGCCGATAAAAGGGTTGGTACAGGCGTTAAAAATTGTGGTTTATTTGGTAACGGGGCTGTTTATTTTATCGCTGCTGTTGGGCCGAAAACCGATGTATATTATTACCGGGTTATCGGCGTTGGCGGCGGTGTTTTCCCTTATTTTTAAAGATCCGATTTTGGGCTTTGTGGCCAGTATCCAACTGACTACCAACAAGATGATAAAAATAGGCGACTGGATCACCGTGGATAGCGCAGGGGCTGACGGAAACATTGTGGATATTTCGCTCTTGTGCGTGCGTGTGCAAAACTTTGATATGACCATTGTCAGCGTGCCCAACTACGATCTTGTGTCTAAGCCGTTTAAGAATTGGAGCGGTATGTACGAGGCCCGCGCCCGCCGCGTGCAACGCACGATGTTAATTGACGTAGATACGGTCAAATTTTTAGATAAAGAAATGCTTGCGCGCCTAAAAAAAATTGAACTGCTCAAAGATTATTTGGCGCAAAAAGAACAGGAAATTACCATGTTCAATTCCGCGCACAACACGCAAGACAGTTTACTCAACGGCCGTCATTTAACGAATATCGGTACGTTTCGCAAATATGCAGAATTATATTTGGCGTCGCGTCCGTACGTCGTAAAAGATCCGAATTTTACACTCATGGTGCGCCAACTTAAACAAGAGGCACAAGGATTGCCGCTTGAAATTTATTGTTTCTTAAATACAACCGTTTGGACGGAGTACGAGGGATACCAGAGCGATATTTTTGACCATTTGTTCTCGGTACTACCCGAGTTTGGCTTGTATGCGTACCAACCGCCCAGCGGACGCAATATCGCGCAAGGTATTAAACAACTGAGTCAAAAATAAAAGTTTGAGTTGTCCCAATCCGCCCCGCAAAAGTATATCTTTTGCGGGGCTGTTTGTTTTCATTTCTTCGTCGACTCCTAACCAAGCAACAATGCAAAAACAGTGTGGCTACAAATAAGTGGAAGTTGACTCCCAAAATGCCTGGGCCCGGCAAGGGCCTTGACATCGTTTTTTTTTTTGCTACATTTTATTTAATGATACCACAAAGGAGGAGTTTTTTATGGAAAAGGAAAATGTAGTTTTGTCCTCGCCCCTTGCGGGAGAGGATGTCCGCAGGACAGGTGAGGGGTATATAAAGGGAAATACTTATTTAAACCCCCTCATCGGTTTTGAGTGCTTACGCACACAAAACCACTTCCCCCGCCAGGGTGGAAGTCAAACGGCAAGCGGTTTTACACTCATTGAGCTTTTAGTCGTTGTTCTAATCATCGGCATACTCGCCGCGGTGGCGCTGCCGCAATATAAAATGGCCGTTGCCAAAGCGCGGGCAAGCACACTTTTAGGAATGATGAACGCGGTTAAACAAGCCCAAGAAACATATTATTTGGCAAACGGCAGTTATGCAAACGATATCAACGAATTATCCGTGTCGCTACCGGGGCAACCTTCCCTTAATTGGCCAACCCGGAGAATTTATGCTCCCGGAGCATGGTTAATTGACATCAACGATAGTACGCTAGGTGCCATGGGATATGATACTCGTATTTCCGGTGTAAAAATTTATTTTTTTTATGACCGTACTTCCCATGGATGGGCGGGTAAACAGTTGTGTTATGCCACTATGTCTAACGATGTGGCTAATAAAATTTGCCAAAATTTAACGAACCGGAAAACACCTAACTCCGATAATGGGCCGAATACAGAGAATATTTATTTTTTCAAATAACCGGTCCGGTGGAGGTATGCTCTTCCCACGCGTCCTTAAAAAGTGCTAAAATATAGGCGTATTCATTTAGGGGAATTTTCCCTGCATTTTTTACAGGAGGATGTATGCCGATTTGGATTTTCCGTATCGCTACGTTAGTGGCGTTTCCGTTTCTTACATACACGTTTATCAAGCAAGACTGGATGACGATTTTAAGCGGCCTTTTGTGTGGTGCTATCGTCATAGCGGGCGAAGTGTTATTTAAACGCTTGCGCCTTATTAAAATTATGATTGCCTGCACGGGGCTTTTGATGGGGTATATGCTTTTTGTGCTCATCGGCAACGTGGTTGGATTGGTGGAACACCAAGATGCGCTTAACTGGTGGAACAACTATGCGTTTAAGGCAGAGATTGTGCTGCTTGCGTTTGGGGTGCTCGCCAGTATTTGGAAATCGCGCGATTTGGAAGGGCTGTCTTACAAAGGACATCATTTAAAAATTGCCGATATTACTGCACTTATTGACGGACGCATTATAGATTTGTGCGAAATTAACTTCTTGTCCGGTATTATTGTATTGCCGGTATTTGTCTTGGAAGAACTGAACAAAATGGCCGCGTCCAACGATCCGTTGGAACGCGCCCGGGGCCGCCGCGGCTTAGACGTAGCTACCCGCCTGCAAGAGCTTAAAGAAATTACTACCCGTATTACCAACAAAAATGTGAAAGCGCCCACAATGGAAGAAAAAATCGTTAAACTTGCCAAAAGTTTAGATGCTGAAGTGGTGACGTTAGATTTTAATGTCAATAAAGCAGCTGTTTTGCAAAATGTGATTGCGCTTAACATTGCCGATTTGGCTACCGCCCTTAAACCGGTGGTGCTCCCCGGGGAAGATATGTCGCTGTTTGTCATGAAAGAAGGCAAAGAGAAAGAACAGGGCATCGGCTATTTGGACGACGGTACCATGGTTGTAGTAGAAGACGGACGACGTGCGATCGGTAAGCGGGTGGAAGTGGCTGTTTATTCCATTTTACAGACATCTTCGGGCCGCATGATCTTTGCGAAAGTAAAATAATTTCTTATGCCTAAAGGATCTGGTTTTTCGTCGGTAGTAATTGTAGCGGGTGGCAGTGGCAAACGCATGGGCCGCCCTAAACAAATGCTTCCGCTGGGCGGGAAACCGGTGCTCGTGCGTACGATTTTGGCATTTCAGCAAGTGCCGCAGGTGCGGCAAATTATTGTAGTAACGCCAAAAGAAAATCGGCCGGGCGTAGAAAAATTTGTGACGGCAGTTACGTTTGCCGACCCCGGAGACACGCGCTTAAATTCAGTTAAAAACGGCTTTGCCCTTGTAGATGAGCAAGCGCAAACCGTGGCCGTGCATGACGGAGCACGCCCGCTTGTGAGTCCGCAACATATTGCGGCTTGTTTGCAAAGTGCGCAAACATACGGCGCGGCGGTATTGGCCGTTCCCGTGAAAGATACGGTCAAAGTAGCGAAAGGGGATTTTGTAGCCCGTACATTGGACCGCGCTACCTTGTGGGCGGCGCAAACGCCGCAAGCGTACCGGCGGGAAATATTAGCCGAAGCGTTAGAAAAATTCGGCAACGAAACAGACGCTACCGATGAGTCGCAACTGGTAGAAAAATTAGGCGTGAGCGTGCGGCTCGTACCGTCCGATTACAAAAATAACAAAATTACCACGCCGGAAGATTTAATTTTTGCGGAGGCCTTAGTGGAAAAACAAGTGATGTACCGTACCGGGTTTGGTTTTGATTTGCACCGGTTGGAAGCGGGGCGCAAATTATTTATCGGCGGTGCGGAAATTGCACATACCAAAGGTTTCTTGGGTCATAGCGACGGAGATGTTGTCCTGCACGCTATTTGCGATGCTATTTTAGGGGCTTTGTGTGAGGGGGAAATCGGCATTTTATTCCCGCCGACGGATCCCACCATTAAGGGTATTTCCAGTGTAGATATCGTTAAAAAAGTGTTGGAAATTGTGCGCGCTCGCCACGCCGAGCTCGTGCATATTGATGCAACGATTATTACCGAAGAGCCCAAAATCAAACCGCATTACGACACGATACGCCAACGCTTGGCGCAGGTGTTTGAAATCCCTTTGCAAGCAGTAAGTTTTAAATCCAAAAGCCACGAGAAAGTAGGCGAAATCGGCCGCGGCGAAGCGGCCATGTGCCACGCCGTGGCTACGGTAAAAATTACACAATAGGAGAGAGTATGAAAATTCGTTTAGGGGTACTTTGTTTGTTAGGAGTTTTATTGTGCGCGTGCGGAGCAAGCACATCGTTTAGTTCGCGCAAAAAAGTGACGCAGGGTATTGATTATTCCAATTACGGCAGAAACGAGGCGTATTATGAATTTTCTTCCGCTATTCCCAACGATACGGAGGGGAACGCATTTGCCGATACATTAACGCCGTCGGAAGCGAACGGTAACTTGGAAGAAGAACAAATGCCCGGCGAAGATGAAGATTTTGTATCTGAGGGTTTGGCTAATTCGTATCAAACTTACGGAGATGTAGTTGTTACGGTGGCATCGCGCAAATTTGAATTAGGCCCGGCCGCTACCCGCAAAGATATGTCTGTGTTGATGAAAGCAATGGAAAAGTCGTATGCCAAGGCCTTGCGCACCTACCAACCTAGCGGGTTCACCTATACCATGAGCAGCGTAGGCGCGGTTAATCCGCTTTCTGTGGTACAAGTACAATGCCGCATGAGCGAACGCTCGGCCAATACAAACGGACAAAAGGCCTGCCACGCCTTCTTTGAACAAATCCGCGACAATTACGTGTCGGCCAAAAAAGAAGCCGCAGAAGCGGCCCAAGCAGCTAAACAAGGGGTCAAGTAATGATCCGTTTGTATAATACGGCCTCGCACCGCAAAGAGGAGTTCGTCCCGCAAAACGATAAAAACGTGACGATGTATTGTTGCGGGCCGACCGTATATAACTTTGCCCATATCGGCAATTTACGTACGTACATTTTTGAAGATTTACTTTCGCGCACGATCCGTTTACATTATCCGCTCACGCACGTGATGAACGTAACCGACGTGGGACACTTGGTGTCTGACGCCGACGACGGCGAAGATAAAATGGAACTCGGTGCGGCACGCGAAGGAAAAAGTGCGTGGGATATTGCCAAATTTTACGAGCAAAAATTTTGGCAAGATTACGATGCGTTGTACTGCACGCGTCCTACCATTATCAGCCGCGCAACCGAGCATATCGGCCCGATGATAGATTTAGTCAAAACGCTGGAAGAAAAAGGATACACTTACCGAACTTCCGACGGTATTTATTACGACACTTCTAAATTCCCCCGCTACGATGCGTTAGTCGGGCACGCGCATATTTCCGGCTTACAGGGCGGTGCGCGCGTGGAAATGAGCGACGAAAAACGCAACCCGACCGATTTTGCGTTGTGGAAATTTTCTCCCAAAGATAAAAAACGCCAAATGGAGTGGGATAGTCCGTGGGGGGTCGGTTTCCCCGGTTGGCATATTGAGTGCTCGGCGATGGCGATGAAATATTTAGGCAACACGTTGGATATCCACTGCGGCGGCATTGACCACGTAACGATTCACCACACCAACGAAATTGCTCAGAGCGAAGCCGCTACCGGGCAAAAATACGTGAACTATTGGATACACGGCGAATTTTTGATTTTACGCTCGGGCAAGATGTCCAAGTCCGGCGGCACATTTGTGACGGTGGACGTGCTCAAAGAAAAAGGATACGAGCCGCTTGCCTACCGTTATTTGTGCTTAGGCGCGCACTATCGCACGCAGTTGGAATTTTCCTACGAAAGTATGGACAGCGCGGCTAAAAGTTTAAAAAACTTGCGCGCGCTGACGGACCAAATTGGACAAGCGTGCGGGCGCACTGCCCAAGAAACCGCTAACAGCCGGGCGTGGAAAGAAAAATTTACCGCCGCGATGGAAGATGATTTAAATGCACCCAAGGCACTTGCTCTTACGTGGGAAGCGGTGCGCAGTAATGACTTATCCGCCGGCGAAAAATGGGATTTTTTGGTAGCGGCAGAGGCGATATTGGCTTTAGATTTATTAGAGCCGCCCACCTTGCAGGCCGCGGAGTTGCCGGACCGCGTAAAAGAGTTACTTAACGAACGTGCCGCCGCGCGTAAGGCCAAAGATTGGAAAAAATCAGATGAACTGCGCGACGCTATTTTGCAAGAAGGGTACGTGGTTAAAGATACCCCGCAAGGCCAACAAACGGAGAAAAAATAACGTGAAATTACATATTCCCGCCGAGTTTTTACGCCGTATCCCTAAAGCCGACCTGCACGTCCATTTGGACGGCTCGTTGCGCTTATCTACGTTAATTGAACTGGCCCAAGCGCAAGGGGTAAAACTGCCCGCGTACACCGAGCAGGGGCTTATTCGCACCGTTTTTAAAAAGAAATATAACTCGCTCGTGGAATATTTAAAGGGTTTTGAATATACCGACGCCGTGATGCAAGATGCGGCCAGTATTGAGCGTATTGCGTATGAACTGGGGCAAGATGCTATTGCCGAGGGAGTGCGGTATATGGAAGTGCGCCTTGCTCCCCAACTTCACGCCAACGAAATGCTCAGCCCCGAAGAAGCCATCCGCGCAACTGTGCGCGGTTTAGCGCGCGCGCAAAAAGAGCATAATACGTCCAAAGCTGTTAAGGACGGAGCGGAACTGAAATTTTACTTTGGCGTTATTGCGTGTGCGATGCGTAATTTTAACAAATCTATGTCGCCTTATTACGCTACGCTAATTAGCAGTTTGCCGCATTTTTCCAAGAGTGAAATTGTGTCTACTGCGTCTTTGGAACTGGCGAAGATGATTGTTAAACTGGTGGAAGAAGAACATTTGCCCGTCGTAGGTTTTGATTTGGCCGGAGAAGAAGCCGGCTATCCGGCCTCTAACCATATCGCCGCGTATCAATATGTGCATAAACATTTTATGCGTAAAACGGTCCACTCCGGCGAAGCGTACGGACCGGAATCTATTTTTCAGGCCATTACCGATTGCCACGCCAACCGCATCGGCCACGGTACGCATTTATTTTCAACCGATATGATTAAAGACCGCAAAGTAACCGATAAGCAACGCTATGTGGACTCGTTAGCCGATTATTTGGCCAGCGGACGTATCGGCGTGGAAGTTTGTTTGACCAGCAATTTACAGACGCTTCCGGAACTAAAATCAATTCGCAATCACCCGGTGACCGAAATGATTAAACGCGGTCTGCCGGTGAGTATCGGCACCGACAACCGGCTTGTTTCCCATACCACGGTTACCCAAGAAATGGAACTGCTGGTAAAAAATATAGACCTAACCCCCAAGCAACTTAAAAATTTGGTAATTGCCGGGTTTAAGAGCGGCTTTACGCCGATGTCTTACACGGAAAAAAACCATTTTGTGCGCCAAGTGATTGACCGCTACAACGCGATCGCCAAAGAGTACGGTATCCCGTTATTTTAGCTGTATTTTTTGAAAAGACACGCTTTTTCGCAAACACGAAAAAGCGTGTTTTTGTTTCGTTGCAAAGCAACAATGCAGAAACAGTTACATGTAGGTCAGGCTATGCCTGACAAGGGTATTACCTTATTGAACGTTAGGCTGACACCTGACCTATAATTCTAAAATAAGGATACATGCCTCTTGCGAGGCATTGTCAGGCGTAGCCTGACCTACATTTTCTCGTCGATACATAACAAAGCAACACAGCAAAAAGAGTGTGGCTCTAATTAAGTGTAAGAGGGCTCCCAAAATGCCTGCCCCCGGCAAGGGGGTTGACATCGTTTTTTTTT
>ONAM01000003.1:0-8992 GCA_900315795.1 Candidatus Avelusimicrobium caledoniensis | reverse complement strand
GGTTGACATCGTTTTTTTTTTTGCTACATTTTATTTGATGATAAAAAAGGAGGTTGTATGAAAAACAAACAAGCATTTACGCTTATTGAGCTCTTAGTGGTTGTTCTTATCATCGGCATATTAGCGGCGGTGGCACTTCCACAATACCAAAAAGCGGTGGAAAAATCGCGTGGGGCGCAAGCGCTTACGTTGTTAAAATCGGTGGTGCAGGCACAAGAAGCGTATAAATTAGCTAACGGTACGTATGCTACTTCGTTTGATGAATTGCCCTTAGACATTAACTGGACGGGCACAGAAAAGTGGAAAAATTCTTCTCAATTAGATGTCCGTTCTAATGGGGAATGGTCTTTACAATTGATTAGTGAGCCCGGAGGGGTAGTTGGTGTTTATATCGGCCGTTTAACGGGTAAGTATAAAGGGGCGGCTTTCATTTTTGTTATTCAAAGCGGGCACCCAACCGGTGAAATTTTGTGTGCGGAACGAATTACCGGAGGTGTCAACTTTACGGCTCCGGAGGGAAGTTATTGCCACGATATTTTTAAAGGGACATTAGCGTATACCGCTAATATACGTAGTTATCATTTGCCTTAATTTTTCTTGTGTGAATTGTTATGCGGAAAACGGCGGGCTACTTCGCGCCACATTTTTTTGGCTAACATTTTGCGTGTGTGGACCGTTTGCGGATGGTCGGTAGCGCGGCGGCCTAAATTGACAGCAGGCGTTTGATTACCGTGCGTGTGCGGAAGTATTTTGCCGCTATCCCACGAGATACGTTGGCTGGGATACATACTTTGTTCGCCCGTAATTAAAAAACTAATTACGCACGATACGGCCGCGTAAGGGGCAATTGCCGGGCCGAAAAGTTCTATCGCCATAATACTGGCTGAAAGCGGGGTGTTGGCCGCGCCCGCCAATACGGACACTAACCCTAAGGCGGCTAGTGTAGCGGAATCTACTTTTAAAAATTCCGAAAGCGTAGCTCCGGCTTGTGCACCGATAAAAAATATCGGCGTAACCACGCCGCCGATACCGCCTGCGGCAAATGTAATAGCGGTAGTAATTATTTTGTAAAAAAACCCAAAAGGGGATTGTAACGGCGCGCCGCTAAGCGGGCCGTCAATGCCTGCCGCGCCTAAACCCAAATAAAGGGGGGACGTTACATACGCAATGCCCATCAGCAGTACGCCGCCAAATACGCACGTAACAAATAAATTACTTTTTTGCGCTAAATAGCGAAACAGCACACGCGCCGCTTTGGAAATTTCAATAAACAAAAGCGACACCAACCCAAAACACATCCCGGCAATAATCATTTTAAGAAAAAACTGTTCCGAAAAAACCGGCACAAAGTGTATCGGGTGGTAAATGTAATTAACGCCCAACAAAGACGTTACCTGAAAGGCCGTTATACCTGCTACAAGTGCGGGAAACATTACTTCGTAGAAAATATGGCCGACCCATAAAACCTCTAACCCGAATAACGCGCCCGATATCGGCACACCAAACACCCCCGCAAAGCCCGCGCTGACGCCGCAAATCATCATTTTTCGTTGGTCTTGCACCGACATATGCACGATGCGTGATAAAATAGAGGATATCCCCGCGCCTACGTCGGCGCATGGGGCTTCTTTCCCAGCCGATCCGCCGGTGGCCATGGTGGCAATAGAAAGAAAAAATCCTTTTAAAATGGAAATGAAAGAAATGGGTTTATAGTCGTTAATCTTTTTAAGTACCGCATCGGTGGAGTAATCTTTATGGTCGGGCGCCACTTTGCGAGACAGCACCGCCACTACGTACAATGCCAGCGGTAAACAAACATAAAAATACGGAATTTTGTTGCGCCATTTAATGGCGTTGTCCAACGTTTGCAGAAAAATAGCATCCAGCATGCCTACGACTATGCCGATAATCGTAGCAAAGAAAAACCATTTGACAATGGTAAGCACGTTGTAGGTAGATTCATCCAATAATTTCATACGTATTATCTTAGCAAAAAACACCCGGTGCGTACAAAAAAACAAACGCCAGAAAAGGGTTATTTTACCGCCCTAGTCACGCCGAGTGCTTTTTTGCTATACTATAATACGTAGTCCGCCCCGTGCCGTATGGGCGGAAAAGGGGTGATTTATGGATTCTTTTATTTCTTCAGTTGTAACAATAGCACTGGTTATGGACGGATTTGGCAATATCCCGCTTTTTATTGCCGCTTTGAAAAAAGTGGCGCCGGAACGTCGTAAAACCGTGCTCATCCGCGAGCTGTCTATTGCACTACTTATTATGGTTGGCTTTTTGTTTATGGGCGAGTGGTTTTTAAAGGCGTTTGGTATCCACGGCTATTCGCTCAGTATCGCCGGGGGAATTATCTTATTTATTATTTCCGTCAAGCTTGTTTTCAGTAACGAAAGCGAGCCGAAAAACGACCCGAAAGAGGACGAACCCTTTATCGTGCCGCTGGCGATTCCGCTGGTGGCCGGTCCGGCGGCGTTATCTATTGTGATGATTTCCGCGGCCCAACATCCCAAATGGCTCACGTTGGGGGCGGTATTGGTCGCGTCTGTGATTAACTCGGCTATTTTGATGATGTCCTTCCCGCTAAGCAATTTGCTGGGTAAACGCGGGTTGGCGGCTATTGAACGCTTGACGGGGATGATTTTAATTTTAATGTCGGTTGATATGGTGATGAGTGGTATTGCCACCTTTGTAAAACTGTAATGATGAAAAAATTATTTTTACTTATTGTGTTGTTTGCGTCGGCGGGTGTATCGTTGTGGGCGCAAGCTGAGCGGCAAGAGCCGGTAGAATTTGCCCTGTTTATCAGCCCGACGTGCGTGCATTGTAATAAACTCAAACAAGAGTATTGGGATAAGTTGCAAGCCAAATATCCCGGCAACGTCCATTTTACGATGTACGACATCAGCCAAGACGGAAATAACCTTATATTTATGCAAACTGCCAAGGCCTACGGCGTACCGGAAAATAAATTAGGTTATCCGGCGGCGGCTGTCGGAAGTTCGTTTTTGATGGGATACCCTAACCAAATCGGTACATATGCCGAAAACGCCATAGAAAAAGCGTTGCTCTTGCACGAAAAAACGACCGTTGTCACGCAAGCTTCCGGCGAAAAACAAACCCGGGAGGCGTTCTCTAAAATTACATTTTGGGCCATTATCGGAGCGGGACTGGTGGACGGAATTAACCCGTGTGCGTTTGCCGTAATTGTATTTTTTATCTCGTTTCTTACGGTGTATAAATATACACGGCGTGAAATTATTATTGTAGGTGTTTCATACTGCGTAGCCGTGTTTTTGGCGTATTTGTTATTAGGTATAGGCGTATTTAAATTCTTATATGCGTTGCGTGGTTTTGCGACGGTTATTAAAGTGTTTTATATAATAACGGCTGCGTTATGTTTGGTGTTTTTTGGGCTGGCCCTGTACGATTTTATCTTGTACACTAAAACTAAAAAGTCCGACGGTATGTTGTTGCAATTGCCGCTTTCTTTGAAGAAACGGGTGCACCAAATTATGGGTTTCTTTCTGCGCGATAAACAAAAAAGCACGCTGCGTTTAACGCTCGCGGCCTTTGCAGTTGGGTTTGGAGTGTCGCTCATTGAGGCCGTATGTACAGGACAAGTATATGTGCCGACGTGCGTACTGATTATGCAAGACCCGGCTTACCGCGTGCAGGCCTTGTTTTATTTGGTGCTTTATAATATGATGTTTATTATACCGTTGGTAGCGGTGTTAGTGTTGGCGTTGTTGGGCTACGAGTCTAAGACGTTTAACGATTTACTAAAAAAACATTTAGGCCTGACAAAGATTTGTTTGTGTTTGGTGTTTTTAGGTTTATTTATATTATTACTGAGTAACATTTAGGAGGCGTTTGTGTATTATCGGATGACAAATCGGCAAGGTTTTACGTTGTTGGAATTGACTGTTTGTGTGATTATGATAGCGATTTTAGCCAGTATGGCTATTTCTTATTACGAACACGCTATGGAAAATATCCGTCGGGCGGATGTATTGTCTTTACTTGGGGTGGAAATTACGGCGCAGGACCGTTACCGGTTAACTAAGGGACGCTATACCCGTTACTGGCATGAGTTAGATACCGCGCCGGTGCAAGTGCGCCGCCCTAAAGCCGACAATGCCTACGCCAACGGATCTGAAAACACTATTTTTTATTCGCGCGGAAAAAAAGCCAACGGCGAGCCCCGTCAAGGGTTTGAAGTATATTTTGACCAAGTTGGGGAGCAGTGGTTTATGGTGGGCAACCGTGTCGGCAGCGACACATATAAATATGTGTTGGTCCGGCCGTTTAACTCGGATATGATTTATTGTATCCCCAAAAACGATCACGAAAGAAGTATTGCCGCTTGTTTGGACGTGATGGGACTGGATAACGAGGCGGATTTGCCCGGTGATCCGCGCGATACTACCAGCTTGAGCGGATCCTCGGTAGAGGGTGGCGAAGAAGACTAAGAGGTGCCCGGTGAGCATGCCTAGCGGTACTGTATTTTCTCCGTCCGTTTGGAAAGAAGAACTTTCCAAACGGGCGGTTCGTATTTTAACGGCGGTATGCGTAATAAGTGCGGCGGTCCTGGCGGTATATATGTTGGCCTCGCGTTTCTTCCATTTAACGAACGGTTTGCAATACGATGAATTATATTCGGCCATTACGGCTTCACCCGATTTATCGTGGGGGTATATATGGAAGAATATGATTATGCGGGACATCAATTTGCCGCTATTTAATTTCTTATTGTTTGGCTGGAACCGTATTTTTCCGTTTACGCAACCGTGGATGCATTTATTTAGTGCGTTGTGGAGTGTGGCTACCGTGTTAGTGGCGTGGCCGTTGGCTCCGGCGTATTGGTCCCGTCTTAAAAAAGGAATATTTGTTTCATTAGTGTCCGGTTCGTTTATTTTATCGGCGTATGGGGCGATTGTGCGGGCATACTCGTTGGCTGTATTTTTAACGCTTGTTTTTTCTCTTTTGGCGTTGCGGTTTGTGCACGGGTTTAGCGAGGGCAAAGAGCCGTCTGTGTGGGAGTGGCTTTCCTTTTTTGTGGTTGGTCTTTTGGGTGTATATAGCCATTATTTTTGTACCGCATTATTTTTTATTACCGCTTTGTTAGTTTTCTTGTATGCTTGTTACTACAAAATAGGCCGCGCGTGGTCTTTCTTCGGTACGGCGGTTGTATTTGGTTTATGGTGTGTGTGGTTTTTTGGTGTGATCGGCTTTGGTTATTTTGCTGCGGGAGGAGGGGCCTCGGGTTGGTGGTACAAAATGCCGGTAGCCAAGGCAACGTATGAGGTAATTACTTTCTTATTTGGCGAACAACGGTTATTTATTGCCACCTTGTATGGTTTGGTCATAGCGTTGGTTTCGTTTGTATCGTTGCATAAAAAAGATTTACTCAAGCAATCGGACATGATGCTACCATTGCTGCAAATAGTTATACTGTTGGTGGTAGTAGCGGTTATATCGCGTAAGGTCAATTTATGGATGGACCGTTACTTTTTACCGGTTATGCCGTCCGTAATTTTAGTGTTTACGGAATGTTTGGATCACTTGCGTAAACGTCATGCGGTATTACTGGTATTGTGGCCTGCTCTGCTAGTGGGTTGGGTAAATTCTTACTGGGGGCTGGAGCATTTACATTGGCCGGAGTATAACGGACTACACGATGCGTTTACGTACATTAACCATGTAGCCAAAGCCGACACATTATATGTAGATTTGACCGGAACGGGATATCCGTGGGCGGCCTTTCCGCGCATGCTTAATTTTTACGTGCCGAAAGATAAACCGATTGAAATTATTCCGCTTACCAAAAAAACAGTAGCGGCGGCCACCGCGGATACCGACCCCAAGCCGCTTGTACTTATGCCGCTTTGTTCGCAAGTGCACTTAATGTACACGGCGGTAGATCTTCAAATACAAGAGGACGGCGAGCCCTTATTGTTTAACAGGGATACCTGTTTAATTACAATACACAAGGTTCCCCCGGCAGGAGAGAGAAAATGAAACGTAAAATTTCCATTGTATCCAGTGCTTTTAACGAAGAGGACAATATCCCCGTTTTGTGTGAACGGGTCAAAGCGGCCATGGCCTCGTGGTCGGACGCGTATGATTATGAGCAAATTATTTTAGATAACGGCTCCACAGACGGCACTTTGGAAGCTTTGCGCAAAGCCGCCGCACAAGATCCGCATGTAAAAGTAATTGTTAATGCGCGAAATTTTGGGCACATCCGCAGCCCGTACTACGGCATTTTGCAGGCGCAAGGCGATGCGGTCATTTATCTGGCTTCTGACTTGCAAGACCCGCCCGAGCTTATTGGGCAGTTTATTCAAAAATGGCAGGAGGGTTTTAAAGTAGTGCTCGGCCAAAAACAGCAAAGCGTAGAAAATAAATTATTTTTTGCCGTGCGGAAATTTTATTATTGGTTACTTAATTTGGTTAACGATTCCGGGGCTGAACTGGTGGCCAATTGCACGGGATTCGGCTTATACGACAAATGCGTGGTGGACGAACTGCGCCGCTTAAATGACCCGTACCCGTATTTGCGGGGTTTAGTGTGTGAGTTGGGCTATCCTAAGACACTCATTCCGTTTGTGCAACCGGCGCGTAAGACGGGCATTACCAAAAATAATTTTTATACGCTTTACGATAACGCGATGATCGGTTTTACCAATCACTCTAAAGTGCCGCTTAGGTTAGCGGCTTTAGGAGGTTTTGCGTTGGGGTTAATTAGCTTTGTGCTGGCGTGTATTTATTTGGTGCTTAAGATTTGTTTTTGGGAACGGTTCCCTATGGGTACTGCGCCCATTTTACTGGCGGTGCTTTTCTTTGCTTCTGTTCAGCTTATCTTTTTAGGCGTTTTGGGCGAGTATATCGGTGCGATTTTGACGCAAGTATTACGCCGCCCGCTTGTCATTGAAAAAGAACGTATCAATTTTTAGTCTTTGTCAGGGCGGTGCTCCTGTTTCTTGCCCGCAAGGGACGATAAAAATGTGTGCACCGTCAATGAAATTCCACATTACAGAAATATCCACACAAGAGCATACAGCGGTTTTAGGCCGCGCTGCCCGGTCCGGCGAGGGCCCGGGTTGACAACCTACCTTGAAAGTTGCCACAATGTAATAGTACTGTGTCGGCGTGTTTTTATAAAACAAACACGTCGGCTTGGTGCGTTATGTATTTTGGCGAATTTAAATTGAATTAAGGATATTATCCCGTGAACGATATTAAAAAAATAATTTTAGTTTTAGTTGCCCTTTTTATGACGGCGGTCGTGCCGTCTTTCTCCCAAACTGCCGATGTTAGATACGCAGGCGTATTTTACAAAACGCCGTCGTCCCAAGCGGGGGGCGATTTGGTCAAACAAATGTATTGTGATTTTGCCGCCGGAGCCGCCCAACCGGGGACGACGGTGCCCACCTGGTATACAGAAAACATCCCTGTTAAAGTTCCGCCTGCCCTTAATACTACTGTGCAGGATGGAACCCTGAGTGTTAGATTTTTAGGCACCAATGTAAATGCGGCCGTTTCTACGAGCGCAACGCTAAGGCAGCCGAGCACCAACTATTCTATAAATGACTATTATTTTATTTCAGATGGCTTTTCTACGTATTATTTTCAGGTATTATCCGGGTTGGGCTCCAGTAGTGGAGCTAGCAATGCTACGTTTTTGAACAATCTCATGGTATCTTTTGATGCAAGTGCTACCGGGCAGAATTTCCCCGACGGTGGCATAACTGTAAAATTTTTAGGAAAAGATGTGTCTGCGGCGGTGGCCGGTGCTGCTGCCGACCGGCTCCCGTATCATCATTATGCGGTAGGGGAATATTACCGTGTTGCGTACTACTCCTATTTCTATTATTTTGAGGTAATGGCGTCTGCGGGAGCGGCTTTGACGGAAAATATCCTTAATCCTGTATGGGTGTCTAGTCATTTTGGTACTTACGCATTTCTTCCATACACCAATATTACTGACGGAAATTTGTCTTTAACGAGGGTTTCTTCTTGTGCCGGGGCTTCTGCGCGTTCCTCTTCTACGTATTATTCGGTGGGGGACGTTTATTCCCTCTCGGGCGGAGCTCAGAATACTACCCAGTGTTACCAAGTTACGAGCGTTCAAAATGCATTTACTTTTGGCCCGATTGCCGCAAACAATGCATCCAACCGCAGTTTTGTATCGGATCCGGATCCGTCCGGCAACCAGAACAATACAGACCCGTGGGTAAGTTCCGCACTTATTGAGTACGACCAACCGTACCCGCAATCGGCCGACCCGACAACAAACAATTATCCCAACCACTGCCTGGCATTATGTATGAACGTCAAATGTTCCAACAAACCGCTCGGCGGCAGTACGTATTCTATTTCCTTTCCGCTTCAAAATGTTAAGTTTGACGTAGTTAAATACTATAACAACAAAAATGTGGAAAACGCCGAAGAGACTCCCGCCGTCCGCACGATAGATTTATATCCGACGGAAGGCGCGGCGCGCTGCGGCTCGTATCGTTGTCCGGGGGCAGCTGCTTCCGGTTTGACTTGTAACTCAGCCACCTCTTACTGTGAGGGGTCTGTAAGTAATCACCGCTCAGGACTTCCCGGGGCCTACCTTTATTCATCTGAGTGTACCGGAACTTGTAAAAGCTTCAGCCCCACCGATACACCGAATTGTACGCCATGTGGTACAGGCGCGGCAGGTATAGACACCGGCGGTGTATGTAGTTGGATGGTGTGGAATAACGACGGTACAAAATCGGATGACAATACGGGCATTCCTTTCTGTGCGGCGTGGGACGGGTCGTATGAAATTGCGGGCGAGTTTGGCAAAACGAACGGACAATTTGCGTTCCGCGCGACGGTATCCACGGATGTACCGGGCGATAACATCATAGTAGATAAAATCAATTTTGACTCCACAATTGCCTACCCGGGCATGAACCAAATACCGATACAAGTAGACGTAACGAAC
>ONAM01000007.1 GCA_900315795.1 Candidatus Avelusimicrobium caledoniensis | reverse complement strand
CTTTTCGCTTTTCTGGCACCAGAAAAGCTCGCAAAAGAGTGCCGCCCCATGTGCTATAAAAAGCAGACGAAATGGGAAATTTTTCAAACTCGCTATTGCTCAAACATGAAAAATTTCTTATCCATTTCGGCGCTTTTTATAAACAGCACTCAAGGGGCGGAAAAACGAAACGGCTATTTCTCTTTTCTCTTGCAATGAGTGATTGTCACGCAGACTTGAGGAACACAAAAAAAGCCGCCCGGTTAAGGGCGGCTCTCATTATTGCTTTTGGTACAGGTATTAGAACAAAAAACCTATCGTCAGCGAACCGGCCGCTGAGTTAGGAATATCTTTTCCGTCAATCTTGGTGCTCTTGGTGCTCATCGCTCCGGCGAGTTCAATGTGAAAGCGCGTTGTATTAAACCCGATACCGGCTGTGTAGAACGGCGAAACGGTACTTACCGCTATGTTTTTGTTATATCCGACGCGAAGCGGCATTGTAAAACGCGGATGGTTGATGACGTTAAACTCTAGGCCGAGCGCGAGTTGGCGCGACTTGATAGTGTCTAACAGCGTATCATTTTCCGTTACGTCAATATCGGCGGCGGCTGTCAGTCGTTTAGAGGGATTTACCGCTACGCCCGCGCGCAATTGCGGTTTGAGTTCGTATTTCTCAGTGCGCCAGTTGCGTACGATAGCCGCATTGATGTCGGAGGGTGGATCCGGACGGGCAAATCTCGGGCTGTTGATATTACGCGCAGTCAACCCAAATTGCGGATTCCAAAAAATTTCTTTGTCTAACAGTTGCGATAAGTTCCCCATTACACCTACGTCAATACCGATGTTGGTGGAGTTCTTTTTGTTATCGTATGCTTTGTCAAAAATCTCTTTGATCTTTTCGTCTTTTGTGAGTACCATGACACCGCTTTGTGCCGTATAGCCGCTGATTACTTTGAAGTTTCCCCCCACTTTTAAACCGGGGATCACTTGTTGTCCATACCCCAAGCCGGCTTCGGCAAAGGTGGCGGCATCTACCATGACGAGCGTTTCGTTGTCTTTGTAACTTCCATCGGCATTACCGGCCAAATTGATGAGCGCACTGGCCCCGGGAATATAATCGGCTGCTTGGCTAAATGCTCGTAAAATTTTTTCATCGCTCACGCCCACATAAGACCGGGCCGCATCTACTAAAGCGGTGGCTAACTGTAAACTGTTGGAACAGGATCCTGCGTTTAAAAGGGTTCTTAGAGAATCAAAAATTCCGTTTGCATCAATGGCGGCGGCTAATACTTCCGCTGCAGTTCGTTGCACCGGATTAAGCGTAGCGGTCGGACTTCCGATTAACGTGTAACCGCCTGTATAAAATTCCAAACGCTTGGTATCTACCACCGGGGTAATAGCTCCTGTGCCCAGAGTGCGAATACCTACGGCAAAATTTTTCATCGTAATGCCCAACCCGGCATTCGCATGGGCCAAGGCCCCCATGTCATTACCGAGCATTTTGGCAATGTTATTAAGCCCTTTGAATAAAGTGTCTATGTTATCAGCGGATGCTTTGTTTCCGGAGGTAATGGCGTTTTTCAACGATTTGTATTGACGGGTCATCTCGGTTAGTTCCCGTACGCCGTCTAAGGTGTCTTTGGTGGCTTCTAAACTGGCTCCTCCGTCCAAGAGAATGTGTGTCCGTTTGTTATCTTCAGGCTGGGCCAATCCGGCGGGGTTCCAGTATTGGGCATCCGGCCCAACCGCGGTAGCAACGCCCGCACCGCCCATCCCCATTGCGCGTGTGCCGACAAATTGCCATTGTTGCGCGCCCGCTACGGACGCAACAAATAATGCCGCACCGCATAGTACGGCATTACGAAAAATATTTGATTGCATAGTATCTCCTTAAATACAAGATAATTCTATCTTACTAAACCTACACTTCCGTGGCAAGCAGATAAAAGGGCGGTAGAAGCGCATTAAATGTTACAATAATATCGTATGGATCAACGTAAAACCGGGATATTGCTTTCCTATCTGAACTTCGGTCTTAATGCACTTATCATGCTTATCTATGTGCCGATGTTACTGCATTATGTGTCTAAAGAGCAGTACGGTATTTATCAGATGATAGGATCGTTTATCGGCGTGATTGCTGTGTTAGATTTTGGTTTGAGTGCTACTGTTACGCGCTTTGTCGCCCGGGCAGATGCCAAGAACGAGCCGCAACAGGCCCAACGTACCATTGATGCCGCGGCGTTTTTGTATGTGATTTTGACGGGACTGCTCATCTTAATTAGCATCGGTGGCTATTTTTTAATAAGCCCGATATACGGCCACGCGCTTTCCCCGGCTGATTTGGCCACAGCCCAACAGATTTATCTGATTTTGGTGCTTAATTTTGCAGTATGCGTACCGGGGAATTTATTTTTGGGGCTGGTACAAGCCAAAGAAAGATTTGTCTTTTTACAATGCTTGTATTTATGTACAACGGTTTTGACACCGTTAGCGATATGGGGAGCGCTTTGCTGGAAAGCCAACGTCGTGGGCGTGGTGTGGGTACAAACAGCAGCTAATATCAGTTTGGTGCTGGGATATTATTTGTATTGTAAAATTCGGTTGCATATCCATGTTCACCCGCGAGGATGCAATGTATCATTACTTAGACAATTGTTCGGATTTTCTTTCTTTGTGTTTCTGGGAAATATTGCCGGGCAGATTTCTTCGCGTTTGGGGCCGCTTGTACTAGGATTGTTAGCCGGTGCGTTGGCGGTGGCGAACTATTATATTGCCTCGCAACTGTTAATGGCCTTTACTATGATACCTTCGCTTATTAGCGGGGTGTTTTTGCCGAAATTGTCCGGCGATTTTGCTACTCAAAATTCGTTAGCGGTCCACAACGATATTTTTTGTAAAACGGGAAGATTGCAAACCTTGGTGGCGTTGCTTTTGTTAATCGGGTTTGTGTTACTGGGGCAAGTATTTTTGCGGTTGTGGTTGGGGCCGGGTAACGAGGTGTGTTACGGTTTGGCCATTGTGCTGATGAGCTGTTCGTTGCTTAACATTGTGCAGGGGGTGTCAAACTCCGTGTTAATGGCTATCAACAAATATCGTTTTTCGGCTTATTTGGGTATCGCTACGGCTTTATTAAATGTGCTGTTGGCTTTCCCCCTCGTAAAATACTACGGCACGATGGGTTGTGCCATTGCCCTGGTGCTGAGTACGTGTTTGGTGCGGGGTATATTGATGAATTGGTACTATCACAAAATCGGACTACATCTCAAGGCGTTTTTCCGCGCGCTGGGGCCGATTGCCGGTTGGAGCCTAGTGGTGATGATTGTGTTGGGCATGGTGTGGCATTACTGGCCTGTACAGGCGACGTGGCGCAGTTTTATTTTGCACGGCATTTGTATTGTAGCCGTATATGGCGCAGTAATGGCGAGATTTGTGTTAAACCGTTTTGAATGGGATATCGTACGGGAAATCTGTGCGAAATGCCACTTTCCAAAGGTAGTTTCTGATAACTAATTTCGTATATACAAATAAAGCAGTTTATATTGCTAGGGAACAAAAAATACCCCCAATGGGCTCGCCTTCCGGTAAAATCTCTGACGAGATTTTCCTGCAGGCCGGGCTCGCGGTACTCGCCTTTGCCTGCGGCAAAACTCGTACATCGCTGCGCCTTTCGATTCCCAGCGCAACATAAGCGGTACTCGCCTTTGCCTGCGGCAAAACTCGTACATCGCTGCGCCTTTCGATTCCCAGCGCAACATAAAGCAGTTTATGTTGCTTTGGGGAACAAAAAAATACCCCCAATGGGAATCGAACCTATATCATCCGCTTAGAAGGCGGGTGCTCTATCCATTGAGCTATGGGGGCAACTACATCTATTTTACTAAAAATATAAATTTTCTTCAAAAAAATTTGTGTAGAAAGATGAAACTGATTACGTAGATTTTTTGCTATTTCGCCAGGATATCGCACAAGTGCACTCTCGGAAGGTTTTCTAATAAACCGCCTTCCGTTGCATTATAGAGGAAACGTTTGTTTCTGTTGCAATATCTCTGCAAATATTCGTAACCTTCAAAAATGGCTACATATTGAATTAAATCCTGTTTCATAGATATGACTGAAGATCGTTTTGTTAGACGTGTTTTTTCATTTAAAGATAATTCAAATCCATAAAGAGAATCCTCGTTCAGTTGTAATCTCATTTGGGCGGTTGAAATAAATCCGCTACAATCACAGCCCAATAAATAAATTTCTTTAAATCCCATATAAACGGCCATTTCAATAGCAAATTGAACGACACTCAACACTTCGGGCACTTGATGCGTAAAATCAATAAAAGATTGAGGATTTCGTGTTAAATTTACCATCCTATTATCATAGTATGCAATATTCAATATTTGATCGAGATGGTGTCGGCGTACAAAATTATAACCCTCTAATTTGTAAAAAACTTGAGGAGTATTATCAGATGTTTTTACTGATTTGATAACATGAAGGAACTCTTCCCCTTCGGGAGAATCGTTTTCTGTATAAAAATCTGGGTCTGAAAAGAAATGGTAATTTGTATGCAGTTTAGGGAAATCTGGATGGCGTGGGAGTTGATTGACAGTAAAAACAATTTCGTTTTTAAGAGTAGAAAAGTCCACTTGTTTTAAAGAGGGGCCATTCCCCAGTATGAAACAACGTTTTCCAACATGACAATTGTAAAATTTTTTGTTTTCTTTAAGTAAATAGGAAATACGCCGATGACGTATAGTGTTGCGAGAGTTCCACAAGAATCGTTGAGCCATGGGAATGGTATTTAAATAACTGTCTATTTTTTGTATAGCTTCTCGTATTTTCATAAACTTTCTCTTAGCTGATCCAAGTATCAATACCCCCATTTAAGTAATTTGCGTAGTTTATGATAAAACATTCTGACCAGCTCCTTTATGGCTTCTTTAGAATTTTTTGACACTAAAATTTCTGCTTCATAACGATGAAATAAACTAGTGGGAATTGGAAAGGTTAACACGATGCTTAGCCATGGCCGTTTACCGGGAAGCACGGTTATATTCCTCCAATAGTTTTCAAATAAATGGTAATACCAAAAAATAGGTTTTACGGTGCAGTGTGCGTTTTGTCCATTTGGTAGGTAATTATACGCTAAAGCATGATGTAGGACAAAAAATACTTTATCAGAAAGGGAACGTATTTGTTCTAAGACCATAGGTAACTCTTGCTCTGGTATATGTTCTAATACGTCTGTGTTTATTATCAGATCAGCTTTTTTGACGGGAAGGTGGGCTTTGTCCGGTATGGCAGGATCATAACCATAAAATATAATGTCTGGATATTTAGATTGTAACAAGTCTATTAAGGAATTCTTTCCGCAACCAAAATCGAGCACAATTTTAGGTCTAAGATAGTCTATAACCAAACACACAGTATCACAATATTCGTAACCCGATGCTCCGTAAGAAGGGTTTTGTTTGTGGAGTTGTTTGTACAAGTCAATATAACTCATGGATATTTTCTCCCCAATCTGTTTCTCTATTCTACCATTTTTATCTATATACTAAAAGATTTTTCCCCATTCTAAAATGCTACAATAAGAAATACCTTGGTATCGGGGAGTAAGTCATGGCTAAAAATTTGTCGTTTTCATATTCCAAAATGGGGATGTATAAGGAATGTCCGCAAAAGTACAAGTTCCGCTACGTCCACATGTTGCCCGAGCAACCCAAATACTACTTTGCGTTTGGCTCGGCCCTGCACGCCGTGATGGAATTTATCTACAACCCCGCCAAGCCCGCTTTCCCCACGTTAGAAGAGGCACTCGCTTTTTTTGATACCACGTGGAACAAAACTTCCTTTGAACAAAAGGGCTACGCTAGCGTAGATAAAGAACTGGAAGGATACGCTGAGGGCCGCCGCATTTTGGAAACATATTACGCCGCCAATGCGGACAATTTCAAACATCCTCTTTCCGTAGAGACCAAAAGCACGTTAGATATTGACGGGCTAAGCTTAATCAGCATTTTGGACCGCATGGATTATTTGGGCGACGGAAAAATTAAAATTTTAGATTATAAAACGGGCAAAACCGTCCAACGCGAGCCGGACCAACTGTACATGTACCAAAAAGTAGTGGAAAACTCCCCCGTCATCAAAGCTATCGTGCAGGCCAAAGATCCGTCAGTAAAAACCGTACAAGTAGGCGAGTTAAGTTTCTATCACTTGCCTACGCTAACGGAACTGAAATTTGAGCGCGCGCCCGATAAAGAAATTTTTGAATTTTGGCAAGGCGTATTGCAAATTGCCGACAAAATCCGCGCCGGACAATTTTCCCCCACCCCCGGCGAAAACCAATGCCGCTGGTGCGATTACCGCAATATCTGCCCGGTGTTTACGGGCAAAGAGTACGACGGCCCGAGTGGTTATGGTGCGCGTAATTTAGCGGCTCCAAAACCCGTTTCACAACCGGCCGCGTTACCTAAAAGCGAGCCGGAATTGCTTGCCGAAAAAATTGACCGCTTGGGCGAAATTACCCAAGAACAACAAACATTGGAACAAGAAATTTTGGCCCTTTTGCAAAAAAATAAATTTGAGCGGCACTTTGGCAAACAATATAAAGCGGAACTTGTTTCCGACGATAAAATCACGCTAACCGATCCGGCCAAAGTCGTTGCTTTATTGCAAAAATTAAATTTGCTTAACAAAACGCTCGCGCCCACTAAAACCACCATTGCCCGTTTATTAACGGACGACAGCGTTTCGCCGCAAGATAAAGCACAGTTGCAAAAATTAGTACAAGTGGTCAAAGCGTGGCGCGTGCGTGTAGAAAAATCGTTGTAAATTTTCAAGGGAACAGCACCGTATGAAAAAAGAATATATTGTTTCGCTGGATATGGGCACATCGGGCTGTCGTGCGGCGGCGGTGCGGGCCGACGGTACGATTGGGGCGCAACATTATTTTCCGCTCGTTCCCGCGCGTCCCGCGCCCGGGCTGTCCGAATATAACGCCGAAGATTTATGGCACGCGGCCGAGCAATCACTTCGTGCGGTGCTGGATAAAATCGGCCCGCAAAACGCCGCCGCGCTCGCGGTAGCGTCCCAGCG
The DNA here is from genome assembly GCA_900315795.1 of Candidatus Avelusimicrobium caledoniensis. Classification (GTDB taxonomy): domain Bacteria; phylum Elusimicrobiota; class Elusimicrobia; order Elusimicrobiales; family Elusimicrobiaceae; genus Avelusimicrobium; species Avelusimicrobium caledoniense. Next base: position 54,975 of record ONAM01000007.1, on the reverse strand, counting down.
TTCTACCGTGGTGTTGTGGGACACAAAAACGGGTGAGTCCGTTGGCCCGGTGCTTACGTGGGAAGACGGGCGTGCGCAAACACAAGTGCAAGATGCTACGGTCAGCCAAGAAGAAATCCATTTGAAAACAGGCCTTTATAAAACACCGTTTTTTTCCGCCCCTAAGATTACGTGGAGTTTACAAACCGTCCCACAAGCGATTAGCTTGCTTGCGCAAGGCCGTTTGGCGGCGGGACCGGTAGCGTCGTATATTATTTGGAAATTAACAGGGGCTCAGAAATTTGCTACCGATTATTCGCTGGCCCAACGCACACTCCTTTTAGATGTCCATTTGTTATCTTGGAGTGAAACGCTGTGCAAGGCGTTTAGTATCCCGCACGAGATTTTACCGTCGTTGCAAGCGTCCGCGGCCGATTACGGTTCGTATACATATCAAGGTGTTTCTATCCCGGTTTGTGCGTGTGTGGGCGACCAACAAGCCGCGGCGGTTTATTTTAAACTCGCTAAAAATAAAAGTTTAATCAATTACGGCACAGGTGCATTTTGGCTGTATAATACCGGTGATAGACCCGTTTTTTTGCCGGGCATGCTTACCTCGCTTTCGGCCGGTACGCAACCTCACACCAGCGATTATTTGTTGGAAGGTCCTGTCAATTCCGCCGCCAGCGCGCTGTTGTGGCTCAAAGCGCAAGGTATTTTGTTTGAAGACGGCGAAGTGGACGGACTCTGCGCGCAAGCCAACCGGCCGGTGTGGTTTTTGCCTGCCTTTGGGGGCCTAGGTGCGCCGTATTGGGACTTCCAAACGCCGACGGCGGTACAAGGTTTATCCCCCCATACCCGCAAGCCCGATTGGGTGGCCGGAGTGTTACGCGCGGTGGCCTTTTTGTTAGCCGATATTGCGGCTTATTTGCGTGCCAACGGTTGCGAGATAAAAGGCCCGGTACAAGTTTCGGGTGGACTCTCACACAGTAATTATTTGACTTCTTTTCAAGCAGATGTGTTGCAACTGCCGCTAGAAGTTTCTCATCAGGCCGATGCTACGCTACTGGGAGCGGCGATGCTGGCGGCTGAGCACATCGGGCAACCGGTTACGTGTGCGCCGGCCTACACAAAAGTTTCCCCCACCCTGACAGCTGTGCAAGCGGGCGAATTATACGCCGCGTGGCAACAGTTTGTTTCCAACGTACGTAAAAAATAAATAAAGTATTACTTCACTAATCTTTCCGATTTTTTCGTCGGTAAAAATTGCCTATTGACATCGTTTTTTTTTTTGATACCATTTAGTGAAACATAAACTAAATGGAGGTTCTTTTATGGAAAAAGGAAATCAAATAAGTTTGTCATGCCGGAAAGTTTTTATCCGGCATCTTCGTATTTTTGTTTCTGATGGGATGGTTAAGGGGCGAAAAAAAATCGGAAGATCCCGGATTACAAATTTCCGGGATGACAGACCTTTATGTTATAACGGCGACAACGGCGGCTTTACCCTTATTGAGCTTTTAGTAGTTGTTCTTATCATCGGTATTTTGGCGGCGGTGGCACTGCCGCAGTATGAAAAAGCGGTGTGGAAGGCGCGCTATTCCCAGTTAGTGACGGTGGCAAATTCGCTGGCCCAAGCCGCGGAAGTGTATTATTTGGCAAACGGACAAAACCCAACGGATATGGAAGAATTGTCTGTCAGTATGAATTGCGAGCGGGTATTAACCGGCGGCCGTTGGAAATGCGAAGACTTTTATTGTGATTTTAGAGCTAATAATACCATTACCTGTATGAACGAGCAGTTATTAAAAAACGGGTATGGCATAAGTATCAATTTTGCCAATTCTTCTTCTAGGCAACGCTATTGCTTGGCTATGGAGGGTGAGCCATACAATCAATTTTGTAAGACTCAAACAGGTAAAACAAATCATGCGTTTACCTACAGTATTTTGGACGGCAGCGGAGGGCTGTCATACAAAACAACTTACTGGTATGCTTATTAACCGGATCATAAAAACACCCCGGTAATAAACCGGGGTGTTTTATGTGTCATATACTTTTTAATTCAACAGCGGCGCGGTGGCTTGCGAAACCGTCTTTTGGGTGGAAACCGCTTGCGTCTTTACGGTTGTTTGTGTTTTTTTGACGGTTTGTTTAGCCCGGTTTGCCTTGTTGGCCGCTTTTGCTTGCGTTTGTTTGGCTTGCTTTTGGGCGGCCGTTTTGGTTTCCTGCGCTTGCTTTACTGCCGTATTTTTGGCGGCGGTGGCGCGGCCCATTTGCTCGTCCACTTTTTGGTCAATTTGTGCTTGTAAGTCGGCGGCTTTTTGGGCTTTAGCTTGTTCTAATTGTTGTTGTAAGCGTTGGATTTCCGGGTCTTCTTCCAAGGCCGCTTTTTGCGCTTGATATTCTTGGGTAACTTGTTCGCGGATAGCCGCTTCTTTTTGTTCGGCAGCCGCTTTAAGTTGGGCGGCTTGCTCCTCTTTTAATTCAAAAATAACAGCTTCTTCTTGCGCCAGTTGTTCTTCCAGTGCGCGTACCGCGGCTAGTTTTTGTTCTTCTACTTGCAGGGCTTGTTGTTCAATGGCTTGGCGTTTTACGTTAAGCACTCCCGCCGTAGCTGAGCTAGGCAAGAATTTATCCGTTAATGTAAACACGGTTTCGCCCGCTTGGTTGACGGAGGTTAAATCAGCCCCTTGTTGAATCAAATACACGGCCGTGCGGTCTTTTTTAGCTTTAATAGCGTTCATCAGCGGCGTATTGCCTTTGGCATCGGCGGTGTTGATATCGGCCTTGGCTTTGACCAATGCTTGTGTCGAAGCAACGTCCTCTGCGTACACCGCGTAGGCGACTACACTGCGTCCCAAATTATCCTGTGCGTTGACTTCAATGCCTTTTTGGCCCAGTAACATTTTTTGGATATCTTGTTTGTTTTTCGCTGACGCACGCATCAAAGGCGAAACACCCGCGTGATCTTTGGCATTGGGGTTGGCCCCGTTAGCAAGTAGGAAACGCAACGTTTCAACTTGGTCTTTTTCTAAGGCATAGAAAAGCGGGGTACGTCCGGCGGTGTCGGGCAGGTTGACGTCGGCATGTCCGTTTTTAACGAGGTATTTTACAACCGGCAAATGTCCTTCCGCCGCGGCCGCTGAAAGTGCGCTAAGCCCCGTAGCCGGATTGCGGTAATTAACGTTTGCGCCGTTGGCGAGTAACACTTTTACGTTTTCCAAATAACCGCGTTGGGCCGAATAGATAAGCGGTGTGTTACCGACGGCATCGGGGATATTCAGCGACGTTTTATCCAAGGAGGTTAAATCGGCTAATGTTTTGGCATCATCAAAGTTAGCCGCATAAATAAGAGCGGTTTTTCCCATATCATCTTTGACGGTAGAATCAGCCCCGTGTTTGATTAAGTAAGTAACGGCTTCGCCTTGTCCGGCCGCGGCGGCGGCAATTAACGGTGTAACGCCGTAGCTGGATTTATCATTTACATTGGCTTTGCCGTCTTCTACTAACATACGCAAAATTTCCATATTGCCTTTTTCCCCGGCAATGGTTAAGGGTGTAATACCGGCGTAGTTTTTTTCGTTGACGTCGGCATGTGCGTATAAAAGGGTGCGTACGCGGTCGGTATCGTTGATTTTAATAGCGCGAATGAGCGAAGTATCATATACTAATTTTGATTTTGCTTTCTCGCGAGCGCCGAGCACATCGCTGTGATATTTTTTTTGTTCAGCCCCAAAGACCGTACCGCGGTAAATGTCGCCGGGCTCGGTGGTGGCCTGCTGGGTAACGGCACTTGTTACCGAGCGGGAATTTGTTCCTAAGACCAAATCATTTTTTTGTGCGGGGGCTCCGAGGAGCGGTAGTGAAGTAAGTGATAAAGCTAACGTAATCGGTAATTTTGTGATTTTCATACGACCTCCTGTATGGATATATTATAGCAATACGCAACGTGTTTGCACGCATTTTTTTATATAATTCAAAATAATTAGCTGAAAATAAACCTTTATTTTAGTATAAAAAACTTGCAATTTTGGGGTCGTACAATGTATCATAAAAAATAAGGAAGTTGCAAATTTTATCCCCCCAGAACCTTCGATTTACCCCCCGAACGGTTCTGAAAAAAGAGTTGGGCTTACGCCCAACTCTTTTTCTTTAGGTGCAAAAACGCCCCGTCGGTTGACGGGGGATTGGTTAATGAAAATGTAAGCTTCTGTAAAAATTTATGACTTGTTGGAGTTGCTCTTTTCTGTAATTGGATAGGAAGGAGACGTTTTTTGCAGATAATGCCGCAGCGCACGGAGTGCGTTCGTTTCCCCAAACATCACGTGCAGTAACCCGTGGATTGGCTCCCAATTCTACTAAAAATTTTGTTTTTTCTAGGTTGGTTATCACTTCATGTAAGAGGGAACCCTCATGTCCGTTTGTGTTCAAATCGGCACCATATTTTTTGAGAATAGGGAGATACGTTGCCCATTTATCTGATAAGAGGAGTGTAGCAGCGGGTATAGGTCCCTCAAAACCGCGCACTGTTTGAATACGAAAATTGGGGTCGGATCCGTTTTCAAGCAAAAAGAGGACCGTTTCCATGTTGTCCGCTTCAATGTTTTCCCACAGGAGATTATTCTGTTGATTGATAGGATCTAAGGGGTGAGTGGCATTTAAATTTAGGTCTGGAAGCAATACTTTGGCTACCTCGAATTGTTTCATTTCCAACGCCAATTTAAACATATCTATTTTGGTTTCATAAGGAATATTTGATTTTTTCCGTAGCAGAGAGACCGTTTCACTGTAGCCGTTTCTAACAGCAGTCATATAGACAGCGTTGTCTTTAACAGTTGCCCCTCTATCCAAAGCGGATTTTACAATGGAAGGATACGCCAGATACTCGGCTAATACGTCGGACGGATTTGCCCCGTTTTTCATAAAGTAAGGTACGATATTAACTAGCCCGTGTTGGGCCGATTGCCGCAGAATTTCCCGCGGAATATTCTCCTCCCCGTATTGGGCCAAAATCTCGCGGGCGGTTTGCTCGGTGCGGGCTTGCATTTGGGCATACACATCCATTTGTTTTAATAGCGCGCTCACTTGCTCGCCCGCCGTGGCGGTGGGGGCAATTTGTTGATTTGTGAGTTGGTATACTTCGCGCAAAGACGCTACGTTAGCCCGTCTTAATTCAGCCACGTGACGCGTGACGGCTTGTTCTATTCCTTTAGGGACACCTGCCATTATGTCGCGGGGTTTTAATATAAGGGTTGCCGCTTTTTTGGCAGCCGGAAGTTGTGCAAAAGCGGTAGTGGTCGTAATAAGCCCGATACATAATAATGTCAATTTTTTTAGCATACATTCTCCTTGTGAGGCAATTAGTTTATCATACTGTAATAAAAAACCGCGCAATATCACAAGGGCCTTTGGACCCAAAATCATCTGGGCCTTTGGGGTATAAAAACGCCCCGCCTAATGCCGGGGCGTTAAATATTTGTTTGTGTTACCTTGTTACAGAGCAATCGCGCTGACCGGGCAGGTGCCGGCGCAAGCGCCGCACTCAATGCATTTGGAGGCATCAATGCAGCGTTTGCCGTCTTTCTCGCAAATAGCGGTTACGGGGCAGGCAGATTCGCAAGCACCGCAGTTAATGCAAACTTCCGGATTTACTTTATAAGCCATAGTATTTTCTCCTATAAATAAGATATTGAGTTACTTTTAAATTATACAAAAAAATCACACCCCGGGCCGGGACCGTCGGATAAAAGCCCTTGCCGAAAAAGGGTTAGAATGATACAATATAAAAGTAAGGAAAAACTAACTTTTATGGAAAAAAATAATTCTCGTTCTCTCTATCAATTAAAACCCGGGCAATCTGCCCAAGTCAAAGAAATTCAAACCGACGCCCACATGGCTGACAAACTAGCCGCTATGGGTATTGTGCGCGGACAGTTTGTCAAACGTCAGCCGGGCAACAGCCCCGTCGTTGTTAGTGTATCTGGCACGGACGTGGCGATCGGGCGCGAAACCGCCAAAAAAATTATTGTCACCTCTAAAAAAAATACCTTTTTGCTCGCCGGAAACCCCAATGTGGGCAAGAGTTTGATTTTCTCGCGCTTAACGGGAGTGGGTGTAATTTCGTCCAATTTCCCCGGCACCACCGTGGGGCTCAACTACGGCACCACCCAGTTTAATGGCGAATCGTATGATATTATTGATATTCCGGGTTTGTACCGCTTGGAAGAAGAATGGCAAATGGAAGGAAAAAAACACCATTTGTTTAAAGAATTAGAATATGATTTTATCGTCTGTGTGGCGGATGCTTCGCACTTAGAGCGTAACTTGTATTTTTTGCTTGAATTGCTGTCGTTAAATAAACCCGCGGTGCTGATGCTCAATAAGTTTGACGAAGCCAAACGCAAAGGTATTTTTATTGACGTGAAAAAATTATCTAAACTCTTGGGTTTGCCCGTAATTCCCACCGTAGCCACCACGGGCGAAGGGTTAAAAGAACTGGCTAATACGGTAGGCGAGTTGGACGCCAACACGCCGCAAATTTCTATTCCTAAAACCGACGAGGAAAAATGGCAAACGATCGGTAAAATTATCGGACAAGTGCAAGAGGTTAAACACAAACACCCGTCGTTTTGGGAACATCTGCAAGCGTGGGCGACCACGCCGCTAACCGGGTTGCCGATTGCACTGCTGGTGCTGATTATTTCGTTTTTTGTAGTACGTTTTGTGGGCGAGAGCATTATTAACTTTGTGGACCCACTGTATGAAAATTATTATTTTCCGTTTATGGAAAAATTGCTCGGCGCGTGGCGTGATAATTGGTTGGGTATGCTCTTAGTAGGCGACGGCGGCGAAGCGTATTTTGGTGTGCTTACCGACGGCCTTAAAATTGCACTTGTGGATGTGATGAGCTACGTGCTTGCGTTTTATGCGCTCTTTGGTTTTTTGGGCGATATCGGTTATTTGCCGCGTTTGGCTATTTTGCTAGACGGTATTTTGCATAAAATCGGCTTGCACGGCTACGGAGCTATCCCCATTATGCTCGGCTTTGGGTGCAAAGTGCCCGCGGTAATGGGCGCGCGTGTGCTAGAGACGCGGCGCGAGCGCGTGATTGCACTGGCGCTTGTGTTGGTGCTTGCGCCGTGTATTTCGCAAACGGCGATGATTATTTCCATTTTATCCCCCCACGGCTTAAAATATATGCTTTTGGTATTTGGGGTGCTTGTCATCAACGGAATTTTGGCGGGGAGTATTTTAAACCGTTTGTTAAAGGGCGAGGCGCCGGAACTGTTTATGGAAATTCCGTCTTGGCAAATTCCCAGTTTCCGCGCACTTGGGCGCAAATTGTGGTTACGCATGAAAGAATATTTGTGCGATGCGTTGCCGCTTATTTTGTGCGGGGTACTGTTTGTTGATTTAATGCAAATGTCCGGCGTGACAGATTTAATTACAAAAATCTCGCGCTATCCGGTGGAGTATATTTTAGGGTTGCCCGCCGATACGACGTCGCTGCTGATTTTAGGGTTCCTGCGCAAAGATGTGGCGATTGCACTATTAGAGCCGTTTAATCTTTCGGCGCAAATGCTTGTCGTGGCGTGCGTGTTTATGACGATGTACTTGCCGTGTATCGCTACGTTTTTTGTGATGTTGCGTGAGAACGGTTGGAAAGATACGTTGCGTGTGGTGGGCCTGACGCTGGGCCTTGCCTTGCTGACGGGTTTTATCCTACGGCTGATTTTGTTGTAAACATAAACACCGGGCTGAGAAAATTTCCTCAGCCCGGTTTTACTACACAACAAATTTGTTAATCAGTCTACATCCGACTTTCCATAATAGTATGGTATGCTTCATATATTTGTTGCTCTTCATCAATGAGGGTTTTGCTTAATGTCTTGACGGATGATGAATTGTCGGAGTTGACTTTTTCAAGCCATCCAAGGTGTGCTTCACGGAATGCTTCCTTGATTTTAGCTGTGCTGTCCGTGGGAAGTACACCGAGTAATTGATAGGCCTTGCTTACGCTCATAGTTTTTTCCGTATCGGGTTGCTGTTGGGGCAACGAGTTATCTTCCGTTCCGTTATCAGCCGTTACAACCTCGGTTTCTGACTCTCTGTTTAATATGGCTATTGTCGCTTGGGCACGTATTTGGGCATAATCGGCGGCTGTTTTACCCAGGTTATCTTGTATATCTTTATCTGCTCCTTTGGCTAACAGAAGTCGGATGATACTAAAACGCGCTCCTGTTACGGTGGCGACCATAAGGGGTGTCATGCCGGACGATGCTTCTCTCAAGTTGGGGTCAACGCCTCGTTCTAATAGGGCGGCAAGAGCTTCCTTATCATTGTTTGCAATAATTTGACGGAACTGGTTAAATACGGCGGTCGGGTCCGCTAATTGGCTATCAGCCGGGATAGCATGAGACACTAGCTTTCTCATTAGGGGTGTTTGTTGTACACTATCTGATTGTAGAACGGATGGTTGTTTGGGTTGTAGAGTACGTCTTTTTTGTCCCAAGACCGATTGCGGCAGTAACGCAATGGCCAGTAGTACACTGGCAGCGGTGAAAAACTTTTTCATACATTTATCTCCTTGATAATACTAACTTTATCTTTCTTTAATAGTTTAGTTGTTTTGTTTTCTTCTATCAAGTGGCATTTTGTGCCTAGCATTAAACTAGGGCTTTAGACCCATAAAAAAACCGGGCTGAGAAAATTCCCTCAGCCCGATATTCTCTATTAAATACTGAATTTATTTTCCGCTACCTAAACGGCCGATGTCCACCGGCACGGGTATTTCCACCCCCAACGGCCCTTCAAAATACATCGTACCCGTTAAGTGATAATCTAACGTAGCACTCTTCATGCTGAGTAGTCCTACCAATTTATTACTAAATGTCTGTAACGGGACAACAAATTTTGCTTTGGCGTTTTTGGTGGAGTCCGGCTCAATGTAAACATCTTTTAAAGTTACGTTAGCCATGTGTTCTTCGTTGACGGTCAGTTCCCCCTCAAAGCGTTTTAGTTTGGCCGCTTGTTTTTTATTCATATTCGTAATAGCTATAATGACCGTAAACCCAAGCGAATTTAAATTATAGTCCGTGAGTTCCACATTACGCAAAGCATATTTGCAATTTGCCAGATTTTGCGCTTGCTGTACGCCGGCGCACGCGCTTAGTAAAACGAGCCCTACTAAACCTGCCAGTATTTTTTTCATAGTCCCTCCGAAGAAATAAGCCCTCAAATAATTGTATAATAAAAAAAGAACAAATAGGAGAAAACTTATGAATCCGTTACAACAAAAAATTTATGACCGCTTTGTGCGTTACGTGGCCGTGGAAACGACCAGTGACCCGGAAAGCACCGCCGTTCCGACGACCTCTTCTCAAATTTCTTTCGCTCACAGCTTGGCGGCGGAAATGAAACAAATCGGTTTCCAAGACGTAGAAGTGGACGAATATGGTTTTGTAACGGGGCTGATCCCTGCTAATACCGATCAAAAAGCACCCACCATTGGACTCTTTGCCCACATGGATACCGTGTGTGATTACAACGGAAAAAATATCCGCCCCGTGTTGCACGAAAATTACGACGGCGGCACGCTCGTTATTAACGAAGAAAAAAAGATGTTTTTATCCCCCCAAACCGCGCCGAATTTGAAATTGTGCGTAGGGGATGATATCGTTACGGCTGACGGAAATACCCTGCTTGGCGCGGATGACAAAATCGGTATTGCGGTCATTATGACGCTAGCAGAGCATTTTATTTCCCACCCCGAAATTAAACACGGCCCTTTAAAAGCCGCGTTTACTATTGACGAGGAAACAGGCACGGGTATCGGATATTTTGACGTAGATCATTTTGCCGCTGATTTTGCCTACACGGTGGACGGTGCGCTACTGGGCGATATTGACTGCGGTAACTTTAACGCCGATTCGTTTGTGCTTAAAATTACCGGTAAATCGTGCCACCCCGGATCTGCCAAAGGATTTATGGCTAACCCGGTGCGTATTGCAGCAGACATTATTTCTTCGTGGCCGTCGGATAAACTGCCCGAAACGACCGACGGCGAGGACGGATTTATCTTGTTTAAAGATATTACCGGCGGGCTGGAAAAAGCCGAGATACAGGGTATTGTGCGCGAACACGATATCAATAAGTTTGAGCAATTTAAAAAAGATTTGGTGGCTTTGGTAAACGCCAAACGCGCCAAATATCCGGCGGCAACCATGGAGGTTATTTTTAAGAAACAATACCGCAATATGCGTGATGTCTTGCGCGATAAACCGCAAGCTATGGAGCTGTTAGAGGGCGCACTCAAAGAAAATAATGTGCAGTACCGCCTCACCCAAGCGCGCGGCGGCACCGACGGGGCGCAACTGTCCTTGCGCGGTCTGCCGACTCCGAACATTTTTGCCGGGTACGAAAATCCGCACGGTCCGTATGAGTGGCTGAGCATGAATTGGGCGGAGAAAGCATTTCATATTTTAGAAACGATTGCCCGCAACGCTGTGAAATAATTCTTATACGTAAGACGAAAACACCCCCGCATATTTTTTGCGGGGGTGTTTTACGTGTGGGGCAATTATTGAAATTGTTGTTGTAACCAATTACAAAGTTTTTGTCCGCGTGATGTGTTGTTGAATGTGCAGTTGGTAAGCACGCCGTCTTTTAATTGAAAAAGTGCCCTCATGATTCGGGTTGACGAACTATCCGATCCGCAGGTGGTACCGTCGGGACAATAAGACAGCGCAACCCATGGCTCATCTCCGTCGTTAAATACGATTACGTGACAAGGGTTTCCCCCTGCGTTTATATTGATTCCAAAACCGCCCGGGCAGTTATACAGTTCGTTGTGGCAAGCACCACTATTGGTGCGGCAAATTTTGGTTAAATCAATATCCAAGGCGGTAAAATCGGGTTGATAGTCTCCATTGGCCATTTTGTAAATTTGTTGGGCTTTAACAAGTTGTTGTATGTTTTGTACATATCCCATAACGCGTGTTTTATCTACGGCAAATTGATATTGCGGCAGGGCCACCGCCGCTAAAATTCCGATGATTAGCACGACGACTAACAGTTCAATAAGTGTAAATGCTTTTTGGTTGTTCATATTGTTTGCTCCTTAATACTATATTGTCATTCCAAACTTGATTTGGAATCTCACCTCTTTCTAAACCAGAAACAAGGTGAGATGCTGAATCAAGTTCAGCATGACGTCTTTATTTGATTTGTTTTTTCCATCCCTTTATTATTGTTTTTTTTTTTGATTTGTCAAGTGCTTTTTATCGGGTATAAAAAAACACCCGGACGGTTTGTCCGGGTGTTTTCTACTTAAAACCGCTTATTGGGCGGGCGCAGGTTGCGGCTGTTGTTGTTGCGGTTGGGCCGAGTCCAATAAGTTTTTGGCGTCAGAGATCGTTGGGTCTAACGCTTTGGTTACCGCGTTGTAATTAAAGCGGTAAGAGATTTTAAAGCTTTGCGGATTCTCCGGCGGTACTTTAACGAGGATAGAGTAATTATCCGGGTCAACCGCGGTGGAAATTTCCCACGTGATCAACTCCGTAGCGGCCGGGTGTTTGGACTCCACAAACGCTTTAAGCGTCATCCCGTTGGGAAGCATATAGTTTTTTACTTCTTCTAAAATAGCTTCTTGTGTGTTTTCCACGGCAACGGGTGTGTTTTCGTCTACGGTTTGCACCGGGAGTTGTTCTTCCGTCGGGCCGAGCATTTCATTTAACTGTTCTTCTTGTTGAGCGGCCACGGCGGCTTGTTTCTTGCCGGGCAATACGTTAAATTGCGGCGGAATTAAATCCATCCACGCCAACATACCGTAAATTGCTCCTGCCAGCAACGCCAATACCACCAGCCATACCGCGGCTTTGGCTTTCTTGCCGGCGGGCTCCACATCGGCACTTTTCAAATCGTGTTGGGCGTTAATGTCGTCCATCCCTTCCACTTGTAAGCGGTCGGAATCGGCCGGCTCGGGTACCATGGGTACCGTGCGAATATCTAACGCCGCACCGCGTTTGGCTTTAATCGTGTTTTCTAACACGATTTGCGATACCGTTACGTCCGGTGCGCCTTCTTCTTTTTTGTTACCTTGTTCTTGGTTATCAGAAGAAGACGGGACCATTTCTTCTAAGCCGGAATCATCCCCTTCGTTTTTACCGCCTTCGGAGGTAAGGGCTTGGCCCGGATCTGCATTGGGATTGGAAGCCGGAGGCACAAAGTCCGAAATTAAATAGGTAGACCCCGCCGTTAATTGTACTTCCGTCATATCGTTGGGGTTGCTGTTTTGGGCAGTTTGCTGCGATTGGGCCGACGTTTCGTTTGTTTGATCTAACGACGGCAAAATGTTTTCTTCCGGTTTGGACGGATCGGCTTGTTCGGCTGCAGCAACGGCGGACACAGCCGCTCCGGCACTGGCTAAACCGAATAATTGTTCCACCGATTTATCTTCTTGGTTTTTGTGTTCTGCAAACGCATCTTTTAAATCGGCATCGGTAATGATATCTTCCGGTTTATCTGCTTGTGCATTGGGTACTAATTCTTCCGGCGATTCATTATCAACTTGTTCTTGTTGGACGTCGGCCGCCGGAGCTTCAGACGCTTCTAACGAAGGCAGCGTTTCCGGAGCGAAGGGCTCGCCTTGCAGTTGCGCTTGTGTGTCGGCAAGCTCATCCTCGGTTTGTGCCGGTTCTTGCGCCTCGGCCGGGAACGGTTGCGGCTCTTCGGCAGAGATTTCTTGCACCGGGGCGGGTTCTTCTTGTGCAGCGGGTTCTGCTTCTTGTGAAGTTTCCGGTGTCGTACCCGCAACGGTTAAAGCCGGGGCATCTTCCATAGGTTGGTCAAACTCCAACGACGGTTTTTCTTCTGCCTTCGGTTCTTCGGCCGGGGCCGGCTCTTCGGCAGATTTTGTTTCCAACACGGGTAAATCTTGCTCGGAGGACACTTGCACTTTTTCTTCCGCTTTGTTGCTGTCGGCTTTTTTCTTCAAACCAACCAAAGCGGCCGCGCCCGACAAAATGCGCATCGTCATAGATTTTTTGTGTTCATCTTCTTCTTTTTCTTTGATGAGCTGGTCTACAACGTCTTCTTGTTTCTGATCGGTTAATTCAGCCAAAACTTCTTCTTTTTTATCTTCGGCTTTCGGCGTTGCCTCCGGTTGTTTCTCCTGTGCTTCTTTGGCTAAGGTTTGGGCTTGGGCCGGGGTCAATAAATCTTGGAACGTATCTTCTTTGTCGTCTTTGGACTGTAAAGGACCATGTACTTTGCTGTGTAACGAATCTAATGCCGAGCTCAACACAACATCGTCCCCTTCTTTGGTGCTTAACAGGTCATCTTCTGCCGCCGATGTGTTTTCTTCTGTCTTTTCCGCGGTGTCTTGCGCCGGTTCTTGTGCATCGGGTGTTTGAGTGGACGGCGTAAGATCTTCCGGTTGAGAAGATTGGGTTGTTTCTTGCAACGCCGGCTCAATGACTTGGTCGGTAGCCGGAATGGTGTGTTCCAAATCGTCTACTTGTTCGTCTAGGTTTTCGGTGGGAATATCCGTGACGGCTTTGGGTAACTGAGAAGCCAAATCGTGCTGGGTGGCCGCTAAGAAATTAAATTGTTCCGTCAACGCTTCGGCGCGTTCGGCAGATTCTTGCGCGGCTTTTTCTTGAGAGGAAATAGACTCATCTAATTTGGTTTGCATTCCCTCTAATTTAGACTGCATGCCGTTTAATTGAACGGTTAACGCGTCAATTTTAGCTAACAACATCGCTGTGAGCGCATCGTTACCGGCGTTAGCCGCAGGGGCAGCTGCCGCCGCAGCGGGAGCCGGCGCGGGCGCGGGTTGTTCAAATTCAAAAACGTTAGACGCTTTGACCCACTCTTGGTTGCCGCTATTGGCAGCATCTTCCGAGCAGATTAACGTGTCCGGGGTAAAGCCGTTAAGCGTTACCAGTTTGTCGGCTGTGAAAGGCCCTGTTACTTTGTCATTAAGATAGACCCAATATTTCATGATATTTCACCCTTAGCACATAAATATAAAACAGTATGATAACAGCATACCAAATTATGACCTGTTTTAACAGTATTTTTTTACTGTTTTTAAGATTTGGAAGATACCCGGGCTTGCTTATACAACTCAAGTAATTTATCCAGCTCTTCTTTGCTGGCCTTGCGGGTTTGGATATTGCTTAGCATATCCGTCATTAACTCTAACGACGAGCCGTTTTCTAACATATCCAATACAAATTGGGAAATTTGACGGTTGTAATCGCCGTTTAATTCCCCCACCAGCACGCGTAAAATAAACGCATGTTTATCACGATCGGATTTCCAAAATGTGTACGGAGCAAGCGTATCTTCAAAGAATTTCAAAATCTCATCAGCCGGTTTTGTTCCTAAATAACTTTTCATCAGCTCCGGGGCTAACCCTTGCGTAAGCGATTTGGCTTTCAAGTCCCGCAAGTATTGGGCTTGTTTGGCGGCTTCTTCGGGGCTGAGTGTACCGAGGAGTACTTTACAGGCCAGTTCTTTATTTTCGGTTTTATCTACGCAAAAAGGTAAATTTTTAAGCGTATCTTGCAACGAGTTGTCCAGTTGGGCGGCCGATTGTTTGCCGCCGAATTTATCGGATAAGTCATATTCATAGCCGGCGTATAAATCGTTTTTGGATAGCTCGCGGCGCAGAATTTCCCGCTCTTGGCGAAGTGTAGCCAAACGTACCGCGCGTTCAAAACTCTCAGATGTGCCGTCTAAAAAGACACGTACCGCCAACCCCAAATTCTCGGCAACATTATCTACATGCGGCAATTTGCTTAACACGGCATTAAAGGTGTTTACAATATCGGTAGGTGTTTTTGCTTTTAAATAACGGCAAGCGATGATACGCAAATCTTCTTCCACAATTTGCTCATTTAATAATTTAGAAACAAGTGCGGTATCTTGCGCATCTTTGGAAGTCATACGGCCCATCATTACTTGAGCCGCCAGGGAAGCACACAACCGTTCGTTGGGATTTTGCGTGAGCAATAACTGGAGCAAGCGTGTCATTTCCGGTTCAAAAGCAATGCTGCCCGGTTGCGTGTACAAACGTTGTAGAATGGAAGTAGTTTGGATCGGCAAATGGTATTTATCCGCCAATGTAAAAATAGATTGTTTGTTTTCTTTAATGACGGGGGCTTGTTGGGCCAGCCACCTATCTGCCGACTTAATTAAGCAACCTACGGCATATTGGGCTTTTTGGGTATCGGTTAATTTTTTGCCTTTGGGGAGTGTTTTTAAAGCGGAGGCAAATTCTTGGTCAAAATATTTGCGCGACGAAAAAGACGCATACACATCTAGCATTTTTTGGGTTTCTTCGTTAGACATATCCAGCGACTGGCACAATTCTGAAATAGACATGGCGTTGTTATAGATGCGAAGTTGCCGAAGAGCCGCGGGCAAGGTGATTTCATCTAACAGCATTTGGGCTACTAACGTATCGGCGGCGGGAGAATCGGAGTTGAGCTGGGCGGCGGTGTCGGCAATTTCCTGTTCCAGTTGGTCAATTGTTTTTTTATCTTCTAAGGTGTAGACCAAACGGGCGGCGTAATTGTCGTCAATAGCCGGCAGCATCGTGTAGATGGTATTTAACATGCCGCTGCGTAATGTAGATTTTTCGGTCATAATTTCTCCCTAGCACGATTTTAGAAAAACTGCGATTTGTTTTTCAAATGAATTTTTCAAATCTTCATTTTGGATAAATGTTTCGTTGGCTTTTATGTTTTCTACCGCACAACGAATGGCCGCCTGCAATAAATGTTTGGCGCAATACATATCGGACAAAATAATCGGGGCAATACCCGGTTTAAGAGTATCTGTTTCTTTAAGCACTTCTACGGCGGTAGTTGCTACGTCTGCCGGGACGCGTGCCGCAAATACAAGGGCCTGTTCTAAGGCCTGCGCGCGGGCCGGATCTTCTTTAGGCAGTTTTTTGGCGGTTAAATAAGCACTGTATGCTTGAGCGTCTTTTTGGACGTACGCGTCTAACTGGTTTTTAAGAGCGGTTAATTTACGTAGCGATTTTTCCAACCGGGGTTTTACTTCTGCCGGAGTGGTTTTGCGTTTAAGCGTGGTGCCGGCAGACATGATAACAAGGGCACATCCCATGGCCGCCGTATGTGCAGCAGCTGCCCCCCCGCCCGGTGTCGGGTCAGGCGAGGCCAAAGCGGCCGTAAATCGTTCGGCGGCGGTAAACCATTCCATAGTTGACTCCTTTACATAATTGTACCGGATTCTAAATCTTCGTATTTCTTAATACGTAGCATTTTTAGGCGGTCTTCATCAATACCGGTCCGGCTGAAAAATACGTGTTCAATGGCAGTGGCCGGCATAATATAACTGCCGCGCTTGACGCCTTTGGGGTCTTTTTTCACGCACAGCCAAATGCAAAACAACGCAAAATCTTTGGTAAAGTTTTTAGCTTCCAACTCGGCGGCGGCACGCTGTATTTTTTGTGCTTCGCCAAAGCCGGTGGTTATTACTGCGTTATGAAAACCGCAGTTTTTGGCGGCTATAATGTCGCGGTGCGTGTCACCGATGACAAATACGTGATCCGGCGTGATTTTGGTTTTAAACTTTTTTTCGGCGCGTTTGACAGCGGCTTGTAACATTTCTTCGCGCGTGTGTCCGTCCTCGCCGTAACCGCCTACGCTAAAGAATTTGGTTAGTCCGCTGGGAGCTAGTTTTACTTTAGCACCTTCTTCTAAATTCCCCGTGCCTAAACCTAAAATAATATCTTTGTCTTTGCTTAAAAATTCCAAGAATTTTTTAATGCCGGTTATCAATTTGTATTTTTTGTTTTTGACGCAAGTGTTTACTTCCTGCGGCAACATTTCCAAGTATTTGGCTTTCATTTTTTTCATTTCGCCGGCAGACGGTTTTTTGCCGTTGTGCAACAGCCCGTAAACGATTGTAAAATTATCTAAATCCGTCCGTCCCGAAGTAAGGGTAAGTTCCAATTTAGGTGTTTTTCCGTACAGTTCTTTGGCCGCGTGTTCCAACGCGCGCCGACCGCAACCGCAAGCATCCACTAAAGTTCCGTCTAGGTCAAATAAAACGAGTTTTTTCATGCGTTAGCTCCTTGTTTTTTTGCACTGCTGGTTACCATATAGGCCCCGCCGACGGCTAAAGCCATGCCCAACAGTTTGTATAAAGAAATCGTGTCTTGCCCCAGTAATACCGAGAGAATAAACGTAAATACCGGGTAACATAAAATAATGGCGGTAGCTTTGCTTAGGTCCATATTGCGTATGGCGTGATACCACAGAATATTTCCCACCACATAGTTAATAACGGCACTGCCGATGAGCGTTCCCCATAAAACGGCGGTGCTGTCAAACAATAACGGCCCTTGAATAAAATACAACGCCACAAGCAATAGTGCCAACGCCGGCAGTGCGTAAAACGCACGGGCGGCGGCAATTTGCGGGGCGGTTAAATCGGCCGGTAATTTTTTAGCAAAAATATGGCTGACTTGAAACATCCATAAACTGCCTAAGATTAAGAAGTCCCCTTTGGCTTGCGTGTATCCGCCTTTAATAACAATTAAAATGACGCCCAGCAAAATAAACAGCGATCCGCCGATTTGTTTGGCCGTCGGACGTTCTTTTAAGATTAAGGCCGATAAAATAAGCGAGTAGATAATTTCAAACTGGTTATCAATAGCACTGTTGACGGGAGTCGTATAGTTCAAGGCGACCATAAATACCGTCATGGTTAAGGCGGTACCGAAGGTGCCCATGCCAAGCCCTTTCCAACGGACATCGGCAGATAAAATACGTTTCCAACCGTTCTGCCCGAGGTAACCGGACAATACGATACAAGCGGTTGCACATGCTACGAATAAAAACAAGGCGGAGGTAACAAACGGCGTAGCCATTTTGGAAATGACTACGTTGGTGGCTGTGCAGATACAAGACAACCAAATAGCAACTAAAGGAGATAATTTCGTCATATATTCTATTGTACTTAATTATAGACGGTAATGGAAAGCTTAATGTCCTTCTTTTTTCACAGTTAAACTAACCCAATAAGCGCCCGCACACGTAACCAGTAAACCGGCCAGTTGGTGTACGGTAGGCGTTTCCATGCCCAACACGGCCGATAACAATAACGAGAGTACCGGATACGATAAATAAATAGCCGTTACTTTGCTTAAATCTAATGCACGTATAGCTTTGTACCACACGACCATGGCAAGACCATATTTGAAAAGTCCCGTATATCCTAACACGCTAAACATTTTAAGGGTAGGTTGGAGCGTAAATGGCTCGTTGAGAAAATACATAACCGCCAAAATAATGATAAGAGCCGGCAAGGCAAATAAATTGCGCGCCATACCGATCACGCGGTAATCTAAGTGTTTGGGCAGTTTTTTGGCTACGGTAGATCCAGCTTGCAACATCCACGTACTGCCTACGATTAACAGGTCGCCTGTCCAACGGGGAGTAAAAGGTTCTTTGAGTAAAATAATCAGCACCCCGCTTACGATTAAAGCGCACGCGGCTAATTGGCTTTTGGTGGGGATTTCGCGTAAGAAAATGGCGGCAATCAGTAGCGAATAAAACAGTTCCGATTGTTGTAAAATAGCGGCGTTGCCCGGCGTAGTATAATGAAGGGCAATCAGCGAAATAGTAAACGGCAAGGCCGTGCCGAACGTGCCGATAAATAAAAATTTCCAATACGTTTGACGGTTGAGTAATTCCCCCCATTTATGATGACGGGTAATCCAAGGGGTAAAATACAAAACGCCGATAAGTGTGCCTAAAAATACGAGTAACGCCGGGCTAATCAGCCCGACGGCGAGTTTTCCGGCAATCGGTGAAAAACCGACAATCGCCCAACACACCCACGCCGCTATCAACGGGGACATATTGCCTCCTTTTTTGAGAAGATATATACTATTATATCAATTTGGCAGGCACCGAAAGACCTACCTGTTTTCTGGGTCCAAAGACACTTGTAGTTTCTGGCTGTAATTAGCTAGATTATTAAAAATAGTTTTAGTTTGGAGAGCAAATGAAAAAATACATTGCGCTTAGTATGTGTTGTTTAGGGGCTTTGCCCTGTTTTGCGCAAAAAGGCGAAATTGCCTCGCGTGTGTGGAAAACACTTTTACATAGAGAGTTGGAGGTGCCGGCAGTAGTTTTTTCCTCACTGCCCAAGGTGCGCTATCAACCGTTAAGTGTGATAAATACGCATCATTATTTATCGGCGGCAGATGGGTTTTTAGAACAAGCGTTAGAGGTGGCGGCGCCTTCCCCCCTTGAAAATATGCGTTTATTGGGTGTGCGGGGCCCGGTAACCGAAGTGGAACGGCTCAGCCGTATCAAAAAAGTGCCGATAGACTCTCCTTTCCCTTATTTTCAAATAGAACGTGAGACGATAGAAACCCCCCGCTACGCGTTGCCCCGGGCGGGCGAGGCGTTGGCCGGTAAAGAAAATTCTCTTATCATTGACCGCGCCGCGCAAAACCACCAACTGCAAAATTTACTGGCGGCAAACACCGCTGAAATAGAAACCGAAATCGGGCGCGCATTTAAACTTTCCCACCACGGCGCAGCCGCTGAGTGGGCATTTGACAATGTATTTAACCGCGGAGCGGGTATAATCGGTATCGGACAAGATTACGGTTTTTATTCCCACCAGGGAGTACGTGTTATCCGGTCTTTATTAGGATATGCACAGGTCTTTTTGCCGCATCGGCCGATTATTTTAATTACTCCGTTTGCTTCGGGTATTAACCCAACGGCGCGCGAAGATCATTTTGTAGCACAAGGAATTGCCAAACAAGCCGTTAATGACGTGTTAGATCTGACCCGCACGCATAACATTGCGGTTGTAGGAACAGCTATTTCCTCACATGCAGATTTTTCCGAGCTTAATACGGTTGCCTATGCCAATTCCCGCCCAAGGTACGATTCTCACTTTGCTACTACGGCGTTAGGACAAGCGGAACAACAACACTATTTGTCGCGCGTGATTGAACAATACCGCCGTGATAATCCGACGGCTTTGCTAATTATCTGGGCACCTAGCAACTACATTTTATATAACGGGTTTAACTCCGTGATTGCGCCGCTTGCCCAACAAGGCGAAGTGACCAGCGTGCTACAATTATCCAGTAAGTCCGCACCGACCCGTGTGGAAGGTTTGCTTCCCGTTTCGTTGCAAGAGAAAGTCAATTCGTTATACGGTTTTTCGTGGCAACCGGGAACGAATATGCCGGACTTGTTCGGCGCAGACGTTTTGCTCAAAGTGCCGGGCAACATTAGTTTAGAAAATTAAATTAGGGAGAAAAAATAAAAAATGAATGTAAAGAAATATGTAATACTTTGTGCAATATGTGCAAGTGCGTTTCCGTCGTTTGCCCAACAGGGTAGCATTGCCGGCAAAGTAATTCGGAGCATTGCTTCCAAACGGGCCATTGTTCCGCAAGTAAAAATTGTTTCGTTGCCATCGGTCCGTCCGTTGGTTTTAACGGAAGAATTGGCAACGCCTTATTTGTTTATGGCGGATGATTTATATAAGAAAGCGTCTTTTGCTAAACGCTTTACGCCGCAGACTAATTTGGTAACGCTTGGGGTGCGCGGCCCCGTTACTGCTATGGAGCGGTTTGTGCATCAAGATATCGCAATTCCCGATCCCAACGATCCGTTTGGCGAAGAATTTTTATTTGATGTAGAAACAAGCCCGCGGTACAAAATGGACGGTACACGCGATGTGTTAGCCGGTTGGGAAAATGTAAATATCATTAGACGTAACCGCCAAAACAAAACATTGAGTGCCCAACTGAAGGAAGCCCGACCGAATATTTTGGCGGAACTTTCTCAAGGACAAGTGAATGTAGGGATGCACGGCGTTTTTAATAGAATTGCCACGGAAGTCCCCTCGTTAGATGTCATTGCTATCGGGCAGTTACCTTATTTCCGTACACTTCCCAAACTTGCCGATGAAATGAAAACGTTTGTGGATCGTATCCGCCAATATGCCCCGCAACGGCCTATTGTGCTCATTACGCCGTTTTTGGCTAAAGGCGTAGTGCTGACGGACAGCGCGGCTGATGTAGGCCCGTTGGAGCCCTCGGCTCCGATCCGGGAAATGAAAGTGCTTGAAACGGCCGTAGCCAATAAAATTACCGTAGTGGGGACGGGGCTTTTCTCCCGCTATGCCGAGGAAGATTTTGTGTTTTATGACGGGGAAACCAAAAGCATGCCCGGGTTTGAAGACACGGCTATGGGGCAATTAGAGCAACAAAATTTCTTAACGGACGTATTGAAAAAATACCGGGAAGAAAATCCCTCCGCGCTGATTATTTTGTGGGCTCCCACGGAGTTTGTAGCGTACAACGGGTTTAATTCCGTCACGGCTGATTTAAAACAAGCTAACCAAAAAGTAAAAGTCGTGCAAATTACCGGAACGGATAATGCCGTTACCCGTTTTGAAAAGTTGCTGCCCGCACAAGCGCGCGAAGAATTTTCCACGTATCCCGGTCTTACGTGGCCGGAGGAGTCCGGGATGTGGCGTTTATCAGGTGCGGATGCTTTTATCCGCGTGCCGGGTAAAATACAACCGTAAAAATTGTGCTATTTCCAACTAAAAAATTCCCCCGGTTTTTATCGGGGGAATTTTTTACAAAAAGAAAACAGGAAATAAAATTTTAACTTGCTAGGAAATTATATTTTTGCTAAAATAAATAAAGAAGATAAATTTTTCGCGCAGGTGGCGGAATTGGTATACGCGTGCGTTTGAGGGGCGCATGCCGCAAGGCTTGAGGGTTCGAGTCCCTCTCTGCGCAAATTTGAAACCGAGCATTGGCTCGGTTTTTTTTGATACAGTGCGCAGAAGCGGGCAAACTGCTTTGCCCGCGGGAGGGACTCGAAGCCCGGAGCGATGTATGAGTTTTGCCAAAGGCAAAGGCGAATACCGCGAGGGCGGGTCCGGGCGAAATTTCCGTTAGGAAATTTACGCAGGACGAAAGTGGTACCCCTCTCTGCGCAAATTTGAAACCGAGCATTGGCTCGGTTTTTTTGATATGAAAACACCCACTCGTAAAATAACGAGTGGGTGTAGTTGTTTATAAAAGCTTTATTTCCCTGCATTAGCCGGAGCGGACGCGGGGATAGATACTCTGTCCATAACCGACGAGGATGCCTTTTTATTGGAAATAATCGTCAACACAATGGACGTTGCCATAAGCACCGCGGCTAAAATAGCGGTAAATTTATTTACAGCGTTAAACGCCGTCGGGCTGGCAAACAAGTTATCTGCTCCGGACGCACCGAAAATACCGGCGGCCGAGCCCTTTCCGCTTTGTAACAAAACGAGCAAAATTAACAAAACACAAACGATAAAATGCAACGTCAAAATAAGTCCGTACATGAAAAATAATCTCCTTTCTAGTGATACCATATTATACCAATTTTTTAGGTAGTGGAATTGTTTTTTAGACCGTTACTTAAAAAGGGGGTTGACATCGTTTTTTTTTTTGCTACATTTTATTTGTTGATAAGAATTATCAAAGGAGAATAATATGAAAAACAAACAAGCATTCACGCTTATTGAACTTTTAGTTGTTGTGCTCATCATTGGCATATTGGCGGCGGTAGCTGTGCCGCAATATCAATTTGCCGTAGATAAAGCGCGTGTGATGACGCACTTTCAAAATGTGCAAGCTATTATTAAAACAGAACAAATTTATAAAATGGCTAACGGAAATTACACGGGTGATTTTACGGCGTTGGATGTAGATTGGACGAAAACGTGCACGTTGGGCGGGCATCAATATAGCGAATTGATGCATTGCCCCGGCGGGTTTAGTTTCCAAATGGCAAATTCCGACACGGTCCCCTCGCAAATTTGGTTGCGTTATTGTAATCAAAAGAGTTGTTATAGCAACACAACCAACTATCATTTTTTAATGATTCTTTCCACGACGGATGGCCATATCATTTCGTGCAGTAGTAAAACAACCCGCGGGCAAAAATTGTGTAATTATTTTACGCAACAATTTGGCAATTCTGCCCAGTAAAATTCTGCCCCGCTCGCGTCATCCCGCAGTGTTTCTATGCGGGATATAGCGGGGCAAAAGAAAAGCTCTCTCTTTTATATCCCGTATAAAAACCTTACGGGATGACGAAAAGAGAGAGCGTTCTTATAATAGACCGGGCCCAAACAACGGGCCCGGTTTGTGTTAGCTAAATTTCTTGCTGTGTCAAAAAGAGCCGTGTTTATTTCGCTAACGCGACTAAACCCGGAAGCTCCTTTTTAGAAAAAATTCTGCCCTGCTAAACAACGCAGGGCAGGTTTGTGTCATACGACAAATTTTCTAAAAAGAACTTGCCGGCCTACTTCGCTAACGCTACGAGTCCGGGCAGTTCTTTCCCTTCCACAAACTCCATGCTCGCACCACCGCCGGTGGATACATGCGAAAATTCTTTGGAGTTGATTTTGCCTTTTTTCAGCACGTTTACACTGTCGCCGCCGCCGATAATGGAAATCGCACCGTTCTTGGTGGCTTCAATCATGGCATTAGCAATAGCAAAACTGCCTTTGGCAAAGTTCGGAAATTCAAAAACGCCCATCGGGCCGTTCCAGAAAATCGTTTTGCATTTTAAAAGTTCGTCTGCAAATAATTTTTCGGTTTTCGGGCCGATGTCCATGGCTTCCATATCCGCCGGGATAACGTCCACTTCCGTAGCGGTAGCTGTTTCGGA
Source organism: Candidatus Avelusimicrobium caledoniensis (assembly GCA_900315795.1). Classification (GTDB taxonomy): domain Bacteria; phylum Elusimicrobiota; class Elusimicrobia; order Elusimicrobiales; family Elusimicrobiaceae; genus Avelusimicrobium; species Avelusimicrobium caledoniense. The sequence continues at coordinate 31,249 of ONAM01000007.1, read as the reverse complement.
AAATTCTTTGGCTACGCGGAAATCTACCGGCATCAACATTTTAACGCCTTTGGCCGCGGCTTTTTCCATGACTTGTTTGGCTTCGTCAATTTTCGTTTCGTCCAAGAGCGATTTGCCGACTTCAATTCCTTTGGCTTTTAAGAACGTATACGCCATACCGCCGCCGATAATTAAGACGTTTACTTTATCTAACAAATTGTTCAAAAGCAAAATCTTGTCAGACACTTTCGCGCCGCCGATAACAGCCGCAAACGGACGGGCCGGGTTTTCTAACGCTTTACCCAAAAATTCTACTTCTTTTTGTACGAGGTATCCCGCCCCGCTGGGTAACAAATGCGCTACGGCACTGGTGGAGGCGTGGGCGCGGTGTACCGTGCCAAACGCTTCTTGCACAAATACTTCGCCGTGTTTAGCCAGTTGCTTGGCAAATTCGGCGTCGTTCTTTTCTTCTTCGGGGTGGAAACGCAAGTTTTCTAATAATGCAATTTCGCCGTTTTTCGTTTCGGCTACAACTTTGTCGGCTTCCGGCCCGACGCAGTCTTTAGCAAAGTGTACCGGCACACCAAACAATTTTTCCACTTCCGCGGCCACGGGAGCCAAGCTAAATTCCGGGCAGACTTTGCCTTTCGGGCGGCCCAAGTGGGCAATTAACACGACGCGGCAGTTGTTATCTAACAAATGTTTAATCGTTTTTTCCGTCGCCACGATGCGTTTGGTGTTATCTACTTTGCCGTCTTTAAGCGGCACGTTGTAGTCCACACGCACGAGGACTTTTTTGTTTTTAAGGTCCATATCTTGCATTTTTTTAATGCTGTTAAAATTCATAACCTGACTCCTTTTTTTAAGTTTCGGCTCTTCGCAGAACCGCTACAATTATATTTTACAAAATTTAGCGGCGTTTAGATTTGGCCAGTAGCTTTAGAATTTCAATGTAAAGCCACACGATGGTAACGAGTAACCCAAACCCACCGTACCACTCCATAAATTTCGGTGCGTCCCCGCGGCTACTCATCACCGAAATAAATTGAAAATCTAACATCAAATTGAGTGCGGCCACTATGCAAATTACCACACTAATACCGATAGAAAGCGGCGAAGAGGAAGTTAAATATCCGATGTTCCCCCCAAACAGCGAGAATATCCACGAGCCCAAATACATAATAGCAATCGCCGCCGTGGCTGAAACAACGGCGGTAGCAAACCCTTGCGTTACTTTCAAAATTCCGGTTTTGTAGATAAATAACATCACCGCAAATACTAACACCGTAACCACCACCGCTTGTAACACGATACCTTGATATTGCGCGTTATATGCGGCGGAAATCATACCCAAAAGCACCCCTTCCGCTAACGCATAAATGGGCGATGTAATGGGCGACACGGACGGCTTAAAGCTGGTCCAAATGGCTAGTATAAAGGCACCGATCAGTAAAATCATTAGTAGCGCAGGCGACATCGCGGCTGACTTTACCCAACCGATATATCCCCCCGCCACGCATAACGCCAACAAAGCAAACGTTTTATTGATCGTGCCTTGCAATGTCATCACTTGTGAACTGGTTGCTCGGTAGCGCGGGATAAAACCTTCCGCGCGCAAATTTTCGTCTTGAGTTTGGGCGGTTGGACGGGCTTGCTGTTGTTTGGCCCGTTCAAACGCAGCTTCGTTAAACATCGGGTTGTTAGCCATAGTTTTCTCCTCAAAATAAGTTTCCTATATTGTATAAAATTGATACGGTTTTACGGGGATGTTTTTTGATTATAAAAAATGTCCGCCCCTTTGCGGGCGGACGTAAGATGAAACGTGGAAAGATTAGTCAAAACACGGTTTTTCTAAGTTGTTATAGAATAACCGCGTTTTAATGCGTTGCCAATCTTGCGGGCGGTTTTTTTGCACCGTATCTTTGATAAATACTAAATCAACATAAGACAAACTATACCATTTGTCGCTAGTTGTTTGATAGAACTGCACCGCGTCATTGTATCCGGCTAAAAATTCATTTTTCACAGCGTTAATTAAAAACAGCGGGTCCGTATACGTGCCGGACAACTCATACCAACTTTCATCCAGTGAAAATTTATTTTCCGAGATCGTCCCGTATTTTACGGTGCGGGTATAAGTATTGTTAGTTCCAAACCGGGCGGTATGAATTTTCAGTTGGTTGTTTTTTTCTTGCAAAAAGGCAAGCCAATAAGGCGACGCTATCGCCAGCACATTGACAAACGGAGCGCGGTATTTGGGCGAATCGTTCCAAATAAGCATTACATGATTGTTGTTGGCTGTGTGCGTTTTGATATCGTCAATAAGACCTTTTTCGGTGATAAGCCCAATGGTGCGTTCCGAAAAAAATCCTTCGCTTAGTTGAATTTCAAAGGCCTCTCTATCTCCGTAGATGTTGTGCCACTTCGTTCGCAAGTTATTTTGGATAGCTTGCATGCAAGTACCGGCCAGGATGAGCCAATGTTCGTCTAGGGCGTATGCTTTGCACGAAACAGAAGACGAGACGGTTACTTGTTCAACAGAATCGTCTTCGGTGTGTTTGCTGTTATTGGTTATAGGGTGCCGCTCCAGCTTTCCGCCACGCAAGGTAAAAGAGGCGGTGATGTTTTTTTCTAAGGCGTTGGAGTTAGAAGAAAATTTTTCTTGGGCTTGCCGAGCCGTATGGAAAACGTTTCTTTGTAGATTCGTATGCGATACCTGTGCCCCCGCAGCGGCACTCAGTGTGGCTAGCAAAATAAAGCCCATTAAGACAGATAAAAATAACTTTCTCATACGTTTATTATAGACAATAACGAGCGAAGAAACGAGGGTCAAAGGACCCAAACCGGTTTATCAAAAGGACCTACACACAAAACGCCCGCACGTGGGTAAACGCGCGGACGTTTTTAAAGAGAATTGTTAGCTGTTTTTTTACTTAAAATACGACTCATCTACTTGCTTGTTTTTAACAATTTTATACGAGGCCTCATCCAATTCGGCTTGTAAAAAGAGCATCAATTCCCGGGTAAAATAATTGGCATCTCCTTTTTTGGCTGAGGTATAAACTACCAACTCGCTGCCAAAACCCAACAGGAATTCTTCGTTTTTAGTGGCAGACACACCAAATACCGGTTGTCCGCTGAGAATATCCGGCGAGATATCAAACCGCTTATTTTTGAGATCCACGGCCTCAATTTCCCGGTCTGCATCTGCTTCGCCGAAAATCCGTTGTTTTTTAGCCGTTACTTGAGAGAAAAACGAAGTTTTGTCCTCAGAAAACAACAGAGACTTCGGATTGTTGGGAATAAACAAGTTGGGAATAGGTAGCGGAGCTACTTTTTGTTTGATTGCCTTTCCCTCTTTGTCATTTCCCAGTTTGATCAATATAACACGGTTGCCCCAGCTGGGCACTACGTACGACTTGCTACCGCTGTATTTTTGATAGACGGTATGGCCGAACAAGGAAACGGAGGCAATTTCGTGCTTGTCTAACTTGGTCTGCCCGTAGTGTTCCCGATAGCCCGATTCGCGTGAACCCGCACAAGCCGCTCCGGCCAATAAATAATCCGGCGCGATGCGAACGGCGGTGCACGGTTTGGTTACCACGTTCTCTTTTTGCGTGCCTACAAAACTGGACACGACCGTAACATCCATGGGGATAACCCCACGCAAATAAGACCCGGCTGAAGAAGCGGGCCGTCCGTCCTGCGCTTGCAACAGGGCTTTTTGAGCGGCGGCTTCAATGGTTTGTTCAAAAAGCGTAGTGGCAAAGGCCGAACTGGTAAAACACAAACACAACAGAAGTAATAACTTTTTCATAACAATTCTCCTTTTATAACTGCATACTTGTAGGATACGGGTTTATGTAAAAATTTCAAGGGGTCTAAAGGCCTATTTTTTTTCTGGGTCCTCAATTTGGGTTTTGAAAAAAATTATTTTCTCCGTCGGTAAAAAATAAAGCTTGACATCGTTTTTTTTTTTGCTACATTTTATTTAATGATATAAAGAGGAGGTAGTATGAAAAACAAACAAGCATTTACGCTAATTGAATTATTAGTGGTAGTTTTAATTATCGGTATTTTAGCGGCGGTGGCGTTGCCGCAATATACGCAAGCGGTGGAAAAGAGCCGTTTTGCCACGTATCGCACGCTAGCCGATAGTATGGCGCAAGCGGCCGACGTGTTTTATTTGGCTAACGGCACATGGCCGACTTCGCTGGATGAATTGGATATGGAATTTCCGGCAGATATGAGTACGGAAAATACTATATCCAATGGGGTGTGCCGCAAAAACAATAAAATGTTTTGTTGTTTAATGTGGCCCAATATCGGTAGTAGTAATGGTGTTGTAAAATGTGGGGATAATGATTATCACTTAATGTATGTGCGCGAATATGTGGACTTTGCCGGAAAACCACGCAATAGCATGTCTTGTCATGCGAAAGATGAAAAATACAAAGCAATTTGTAAGGCAATTAGCGGCAACGGCTCTCCAAGCCCTACTGCTTCCGCCACCCCAGACGGTTATAAAAACGGCTATTTTTATTATACGTTTAATTAGTAAAAATGTAGGTCGGACGTAAGTCCGACGATACGGTTGAAAATGTCGGATTTACATCCGACCTACAAACTATTCCATAAACAAACCCCCGCGTTAATTACGCGGGGGTTTTACAATAGCTATTTTTGCGTCTGTCGCACTTACATCATCGGCATTCCGCCACCCATGCCGCCCATCGCCGGGCCGCCGTGGTTGTGTTCTTTTTCCGGCGCATCAGCAACGAGCGCTTCGGTTAAGAGCACCGTACCGGTAATAGAGGCCGCATTTTCCAAAGCGGTGCGGACTACTTTGGCCGGGTCTACTACGCCCGCTTTTAACAGGTCGCAGTATTCATCTTTTTCGGCATCGTAACCGTCGGCCGCGCCTTTCATGGAGAGCACTTTGTCTACTACTACGGCACCGTCTAATCCGGCATTGACCGCAATTTGTTTCAAAGGAGCGGTTAACGCTTTGCGTACGATGTTGATACCGGTGCGAACGTCGTCGTTATCGGCTTTCAAACCGTCTAACGCCGCTTGGCAGCGGGCTAAAGCCACACCGCCGCCGGGCACGATACCTTCTTCCACGCCGGCCTTGGTGGCGTTTTTAGCGTCTTCCACTTTGGCTTTTTTGGCCTTAAGTTCGGTTTCGGTAGCCGCACCTACACTGATAACGGCCACACCGCCGGACAATTTTGCCAAGCGTTCTTGGAGTTTTTCCTTATCGTACTCGCTCTTGGAGTTTTCAATTTGGCTGCGGATTTGGTTGGCGCGTTGGGCAATGGCTTCTTTGCTGCCTTTTCCGCTGACGATTGTTGTATTTTCTTTGTCAATTACGACGCGGGCGCATTGACCGAGCATAGCCAGTTCGGCTTTGTCCAACTTAATACCGCGTTCTTCGCTGATCACGTCGCCGCCTGTCAAAATAGCGATATCTTCTAACATTTCTTTGCGGCGGTCGCCAAAGCCGGGGGCTTTTACGGCGCAACCTTTTAACGTACCGCGCAATTTGTTGACCACTAAAGTCGCCAACGCTTCACCGTCAACGTCTTCGGCTACGATTAAGAATTGTTTACCGCTTTGTACGATTTTTTCCAGCACGGGGAGCAGTTCGTTCATAGACGAAATTTTCTTATCCGTGATGATAATGTACGGGTTTTCCAACACACATTCCATGCGTTCGGAATCGGTTACAAAATAAGGCGAAATGTAACCGCGGTCAAATTGCATACCTTCCACCACATCTAATTGAGTGGTAGCGGTTTTGCCTTCTTCTACCGTGATAACGCCTTCGGCGCCGACTTTTTCAATCGCTTCGGCAATCATGTTTCCGATTTCGCGGTCATTGGAAGAAATGGTGGCGATTTGCGCTTTTTCTTCTTTGGTTTTGACCGGTTTGTGCATTTTGTTAAGTTGTTCTTTGGTGGCTTCTACGGCCATTTCAATACCTTTCTTAACAAGCGTCGGGTTGGCTCCGGCGGTGATGTTTTTAATGCCTTCGGTCAGCATGGCGTTGGCCAAAACGGTGGCTGAAGTCGTACCGTCACCGGCGACGTCATTGGTTTTGGACGCTACTTCACGGATGAGTTGAGCACCCATGTTTTCAAATTTATCTTCTAACTCAATATCTTTGGCAATCGTTACACCGTCGTCAATAATAAGCGGAGAACCGAATTTTTTTTCCAATACTACGCTGCGCCCCTTAGGCCCGAGCGTAACTTTTACAGCATTTGCTACTTTTTCAATACCCGATTTCATTTTGGCGCGGGCTTCATCGCCGTATACAATTTGTTTTGCCATTTTATTTACCTCTTAACTTACCCCAAAATACCCAAGATTTCGTCTTGGTGAATAATCAAATACGTTTCGTCGTCTAATTTGACTTCCGTGCCGGAGTATTTGCCATAAAGCACGCGGTCGCCTTTTTTTACGTCCATCGCGGCGCGTTCGCCTTTGTCATTTAATTTGCCCGGCCCGACGGCCAATACTTCGCCTTCCATCGGTTTTTCTTTGGCGGTGTCAGGAATAATAATTCCCCCTTTCATCGTCTCTCTTTCAATGGGTTTGACAATTACGCGGTCACCCAACGGTTTAATTTTTACTTCTGCCATATTCCATACACTCCTTTTTTATCGGAATTTAAAGTTGAGGTGCTTGGCGGTTTGTTTTTAGCACTCGCCTAAGCATAATGCTAATTTAGCATATCTGAACATAATTGTCAACCCCTTTTTGTGAGTGCTAAAAAAGAGGACAAAGTCCGAGCATCGTGCGTTATTTATTTTGTGGTAAAAAACCGTTTAACCCGCTGTTTAAATGAGAGCGGTTTGGGCGGTAAAATTTTGATAAGTACAGCCGAGATGTTATCTTGCCCGTCTTTTTCATTAGAGATGTGTACCAACTGTTTGCACAGTTTAACGATAGACATTTCTTTCCCGTTACGCAAAATATCAGCCATATCACTTTCGCGCAGCCCTTTATACAGGCCGTCTGAGCAGAGCAAGATTTCGTCCCCGGGTTTGACCGGGAATTTAAGCAAGTCAAATTCAATATTCTTTTTAATACCCATGGCCCGCGTTAAAATGTTTTGGATTTTGGAGCGGTCGGCCTCCGCGCGGGTCAGTAAACCGCGGCGAACTTGTTCGTTCGCCAGCGAATGGTCGGTGGTGATTTGTACCATTTTATTGTCGCGGAATAAATACAGGCGGGAATCTCCCACGTGCACAGTAATCGCATAATCACGGTCAAAAATCACACCGGTGAGCGTGGTGCCCATCATTTTATATAAATCGGACGATTGGGCCGTAGAATAAATGGCGATGTTCGCTAAGTTGGCCGCCATAAGCATTTTGCGCTCGGTATTATCTAGTTTAGGTAAAAAAGAATCGGGGATTTTAAGTTGACCGTTGTTTACTTTGCGCACTGTTTCTGCCAGAACAGACACGGCGATGTTGCTGGCTACTTCGCCGGCACTATGCCCCCCCATGCCGTCAGCCACGATACCTAAACTAAGGTTGGACGAAATAAGCACATTGTCTTCATTTTTCTCACGGATTTTACCAATATCGGTTACGGCCGCAAATTCAATATCAAACCGGCTCATAAGGTATCCTCCGTTATAAAGGTGCTCGCACATCCCAACAAACAGAAACAATACAACATGGCCATTAAGAAGAAATACGCATCGTTTTCTTTGGCATTTTTATTAAAGTGGTAAATCGGATACGTTAAGGCAAATCCCCACACGGCCAGTTTCATGGGTTGCTCGCCTCCTTGATAATAAGGAGCCATCAGACGGGCAAAAAGCATACGGGTTTGGTCGTTAAACACACCGGGGGTTGCTTTCTCAATGCGTGGGGCTAATTTCTCGGATACTTCACTTAAGGTAAGATGAGTAAATTCGTTAGATTGGTCCACTTCTTTGAGTCCGCTATTGGGCGTCAATTCCAATTCATCTTGCAAATTGGACGATACCGGCCGCGGTTTGCGGGTGTCTACTTCTACATGGGCAATGAGTGCTTCTACGGTATTTTCCACCGAAGCGGCCAACCCGGAAACCGTATAGGCCCACATCCCAAATACAGCAACTAAAAAGAGGAAGAACGGTAGTAAGATAGCGTCTTTATAGGTACGGGAAATTAAGTAGTAAATAGCACATATTCCGCAGAATATGGAAAGGTAAAATAACGCGGTTAATAAGGCATTTTGGCTATTCGGGGCGATAGATAAATGGGCCGCTGCGTGTGCCAAACTCATACAGAAGATAACAAGAGCGGCTCCCAATATCCCTTGCGCCAAGGAGCGGTTAATGGTCCAACACAGTGAAAGCCCCCACGATAACGCCAGTACTAAATAACACAAATAATACTCCGGCGAGAACAAAAACTGAGTCATTTTGCTCATTTCCATAAACGGAACTTCCGGCGTAAATAACCCCGCCACATACGACGAGCCGGCCAGAAATAACAACAGCGTGGTAGAGTGGGCATACGCACGGATAGCAGACGAAGCAAAGATACAAGCCAGCACGACGGCACAAACAATCGTCATGGTCAGTTGGTTGGGCGCGTACGGGGAAGAAAAGAACGGGCCTATGATATTATCCCACATCCCCGCTTGGGGCGAGACATGTACCGAGCAAATATGGCCTAAACTGTAAAACACATACGCAATAATTCCGGCAAACACCGCAAACAGCGGCACCCATAACAAAAACGACAACACTTTGCGTTGCGTGGCCGACATAAAACGCGGGCCGCTATTTTGCTTTTTGGTAAAAGAAGTATCCGGCTTGGCGGCATCGGTTTTTAACATCTGCACGGACGGAACGCTGGCGGCTAATTTGCGGCGGGCCAGTTCGGTTTGGTATTTTTCCGGAGACATATTTTCGTTAATCTGCGGCATGATTAGGTTGTTTACCGTATGCTGCGTGGGCTTGGAGTATAAGTCCCGCTGGGTACGCAAGGTTTGGGTGGGGTGGCGTTCTTCTTTAACAACCATCATGGATTCTTCGCCGCCCAAATCTACGGCTTTTCCCCCGCTGCCCGATTCAAAACGTAATTGATCTTCGGCGCGCATTTTGCGGAAGTATAAATAGGTTTCTTTAGCGGTTTGGAAACGATCGTCCGGATTTTTACTCATCAATTTCTGGATAGCCGGGCCCAACCAGGCGGGCAAATCCCGGCGCAGTTCAGCCGGATTAGGTACGGGATTATTGATGTGTTTTTGGATAATTTCAATTGTGTTTTTCCCGTTATACGGAAACTGTCCCGTCAGAACGTAGTACAGACTGGCACCGAGAGCATACAAATCGGCCCGGGTATCTAAGTTTTGGCCCAACGCCTGCTCCGGCGCGATGAAATAAGCGGTTCCGGCCAGTTCGCTGGTTTTGGTAGAGCCGTCTTTTTCCATTTTTTTGGCGATACCGAAGTCCACCAGTTTGGCTTGTCCTTGTAAATTGATTAAAATGTTAGACGGTTTAATGTCGCGGTGAATAATGCCTTTGGCATGAGCGGCTTCCAACCCTTGTAGCACGCCGTCAAATAAATCCAATACTTTTTTGACGGGCAATACTTTATTCTTTTTAAGTAAGGAAGACAGCGTTTGCCCTTCAATAAAGGACATCACGATAAAATAAAACCCATGTTCTTTACCCACGTTATATACGTTAACGATGTTGGGATGGTCCAGTTCTGCAATAGCGCGGGCTTCGGTTAAAAAGAGTTCCACCGCTTTTTTGTCGTTAGACAAAGCCGGACTTAAAATTTTTACACATACGATGCGGTTTAAAGCGCGGTGTTTGGCACGGTAAACGGCTCCCATACCGCCTTCGGCTGTTTTTTCTAAAATCTCACAACCGGATATTATCTTCCCCACTAAAGAAGGTGTCGTACTCATAAATTTCCTTAGAAAAAAGTTTAAATCGGTTTAATTACAAAAAAACTTGATTTTATGCCAATCAGGCATTACAATATAACTAGTAACATCATATCATATTTTCGGGTTTGATAATAGAGGCAATTTAAATTTTTGTCCGGCGGGGTGTTTATGTCAGAAAGTAGCTTTACAGTATTACGGGAGATCGGCTCGTTGCCGGCGGCGAACGGTAGCGAAGTCCGCTTTAGTATTGACGTGTACCGCAATTACCGGTACGTTTCTATCCGCCGGTACGTCAATATGGACGGCTTGTGGGCTCCGACGCGCGACGGGCTGACCCTTACGCCGGAAATCGTGCGCGTTCTTGCACCGAAAATAAATGCGCTGTCCGACGTTCCCAAAGAAATTGCCAACGGACCACTTGGAAAATTTGCCAAGCGGCCCGGTATTTGCGTGGTGGTAGAAGTCGGATCGTTTCGTAATGAACGCGGCCTCGCGCTTCGTCAATGGGAAGAAACGGGCGGTTGGACCAAAAAGGGTATTTGGTTGCCGCTTGAAAAAATCAAAGAAATTAAAGTGCTATTTAAAGCCACGCACGAGGCCATAGACGAACAGCCCGAAGATGATTTTTGATATTTAGGTTGTGCACAACATAACATAAACAGCTAACTCAGGTTGGCTGTTTTTTTTGTATTGAAAAGTTGCCTATTGACATCGTTTTTTTTTTTTGATTTAATTTTATTATACCTAAATCAAATGGAGGAGTTTTTATGAAAGAAGAAAATGTAGTTTTGTCCTCGCCCCTTGCGGGACAAAAGTGAGGGGTATATAAAGGAAAATACTTATTTAAACCCCCTCATCGGTTTTGAGTGCTACCGCACACAAAACCACTTCCCCCGCCGGGGTGGAAGTCAAACGGCTGGTGGTTTCACCCTCATTGAATTATTAGTCGTTGTTCTCATCATCGGTATATTGGCGGCGGTGGCTCTGCCGCAATATCAAAAAGCGGTAGAAAAAAGTAAAGCCGCACAAGCCATTACGTTGCTCAAATCAGTATATCAAGCTCAATTGGCTTATTACCTAGCCAACGGAGAATTGGCCAGACATTTTGATGAATTAGCCATAGACCTAGATTGGACAGGAAACACGAAGTGGGAAATCAACGACGCTAATACAGACAATCGTTCTAACGGGGAGTGGTCTATGCAAATGAATCCGCATAACAACCTCTATACCGGACCGCACATTCAAATCGGACGAATTTCAGGTCCGTATAGAGGAGCCGGTTTTCTCATGTTCTTTAATGTATCACATAGCGCTTTAGACAATTATTCGTTATTTTGCGGCGAATATGGCGCACACGGAGGACGTGGTGAAACCGGTTTTCAAAAGAATAGCGGAGATTATTGTATAAAATTAATGAAAGTTAAAGATACTTCTCCATACTCCGGATCTATCACTACTTGGAAAATGTAATATAACAAGATCCTTAAATAAATTCAACAGGTCCATATAAAAACACCCCGCGTTTAGGCGGGGTGTTTTCTTGTAAAACTTTTTTTATTTCTTTACCGGAAGAACGCCGGCTTTCTCCAACATTTCTTTGGCGTTGTCAAACACGGTGTCCGGCGAAATGTCGCGCATACATTTGAAATGTTTTTTCGGACATTTCTTCCCCCCGTGTAAAGCACACGGGCGGCACGGCAAATTTTCCACTTCCATAACACGGTGCCCTTCCCCGTACGGGAAGAAACCGAGTTCGCGTGTCGTCGGCCCGAAGATAGCCAACGTCGGCACGCCAAAGGCGGTAGCGATGTGCATGGGGCCCGAGTCGTTGGTAATAAACAATTTGAAGTGTTGCATAAGAGCCATCAAATCGGCCAAGCTCGTTTTACCGCACAAGCTGGCGGCGTGGCCGGTGGCAAGTTGACAGATTTTTTCGCCCAGGTCGGTGTCTTTTTTACCGCCGCCCACGAGCACAGCTTGCACGCCCAGTTCGGTTTGTAAGCGGCTGATGAGTTTGACAAAATATTCCATAGGCCAGCATTTGGTCGGCCATGCGCTACCCGCGTGGATACCAATAAGCACTTTGCCTTCCAAATTAAAATCTTTGATTAAGCGTTCCACGTTTTCTTCGGCGGACGGGGCGTAATTCATGTTTAATTTTTCAGCGGTGAAATTTTCTTTGGCGATTCCTTGCAACAGCGACAGGTTGCGCTCGGCATCGTGAATCATCCAAGAGAACGGTACGGTTTTAGTATAGAAAAACCACCCTTCGCTAGACGTAAACCCAATACGTATCGGCACGCGCGAAAGCCACGCAATCAGCGCACTTCTGAAACTGCGGTGCGGCACGAGCAAAATGTCAGCGTGCGTATCGCGGATGGCTTTGGCGGTTTTCCACACGCCGGCAATTTTGTTCCATCCTTTCTTATCGTTTAAGATAATTTGCGATACTTCTTTAAGCGGGCGGAAAATATCTTGCGTTTGCGGGCGGGTGATGACCACAATTTTAGCATCCGGGAACAGTTTAGCTGTTTTTTTAATAAGCGGAGTTGTCAGTACGCTGTCGCCGATAAACGAGGTTTGGAAAATGGCAATCGTATTGATTTTTTTGCCACTGCCTTCCACATTTTTATAGGCCCAGTCGCCCAGTTGCAATTCGCGGTATTTTATCGGAATGTTCCACGCTTTTAACGCGGCGAGGTATTTGTCCAAATTGTGGCTGTCTTTCAGTAGCGGTGAGGTCTTGCGGAAGTGCACAAATAACCGGCGGTCCAGCGAATTTTTGTCGTAACGGATACGATTAGGCACGTGGCTAAAGAAACTAAGTAAAATCGTCTTAGACGTTACGTGCAAATCAAGCAGGTGTGTGAAATTACCCGCACGGATTTGGCGCACGTTAGCCCATAAGCCCTTTTTGGCAACCATAATTTCGTCAATGTACGGATTGCCTGCTAACACTTGGGCAAATTGCGGTTTGACCATCAGCGTAATGCGTGCGTTGGGCCAAGCGGCCTTGATGTTTTTATAGACGGGTGCCGAAAGCACAATGTCGCCTAAAGACGACAAACGAAGCACGAGGATATTAGGGTTTGTTTCAGTTTGTTTTTCGTTCATAGTTTTGTACCACTTGATTGATTTTTGTGGTTGCTCCTTTAAAACTTAAAGCGGTGTTGCGGGCTTTTTGGGCCATATTTTCCAGTTGTTCCGGGTCTTCTACCAAACGCAGAACGGTAGATTTAAATGTATATTCGTTTACTAAAATTCCCCCACCCGTTTCCAATAACGCTTGGGCGGTAAGCGGGGCATTGAAAAAGTGTTTTCCGAATAATACCGTTTTAGCCAAAATAGCCGGCTCCAGTAAGTTGTGTGCCCCACGCGGCGCGACAGATCCGCCCACAAACGTCAGCGTGGCGCGGGCATATAAAGAGGGTAACAAACCCATGACATCGGCACAAACAATATCGGCATTTTTAGATAAATCGTTATCGCTCATAAAAGCGTGTGCTAAGCCGCTCTGGCGCAGAGTGTCGCGAATTTCGGCCCGTCGTTCCAAGTGGCGCGGGGCAAAAATAATTTTGATACCTTTTTTAATAAAATCGGGCGCGGCGCGCAGTAACATCGTTTCTTCTTGCGGGTGTGTACTGCCTAACACCAAAAGCGGTTTTCCTTGCCAATTTAACGCACTAAGCAGTTGGTCCACTTCGGCGGTACGGGTGGGGTTTTCGTTTAAAGAGTCATATTTTACGTTGCCGCAGATGTGGCATCGGTCGGCGGGCAGACCTAACGAACAATAGCGTTTGGCGTCGTCTTCTGTTTGCAACGCCGCAAACGTCAAGTGGGTTAAGAGCCGTTTGAATAAAGGTTTAATGAGCGTGTAGGCCCGGGCAGATTTGGCCGAAATGCGCCCGTTTAATATAGCGGTAGGAACGCCGGCTTGATACGCGGCTTCTAACAAGTTGGGCCAAATTTCGCGCTCTATTACAAACAAGCGGTACGGCTTAGCCAAACGGATAAAACGTCGGCACGACGGGTAAAAATCAAGCGGCACGAGTACGGCTTGTTTAACAAGCGGGTTTTTAAGGGCGGTTTCTTTGCCGGCTTGGGTAGAGGTAGTAATTAAGATATCGCGCTGGTAAAAATCGTGCAGTTGGGCAATAAGCTCTTTAATGGATAAAACTTCCCCTACGCTGGCGCAATGCAACCAAACGGCTCCTTGGATAAGAGTTCCCTCTTTTTCCAAGCCGAACCGTTCTTGCAGTTCTTGCCACAAATGCTTGAGCACGCCCCGGCGGCCGGAAAACAAAAAGCCAAAAAGGACGCCCAACGCTCCCAACGGGAAAATTAAATTTGTAAGTCCTAATAAAAACAAACCCATATAACTTATTATATGAAATTTATACGGGTTCGTTTATAGTAAGTGAATTTATAAGTTAATATTTTCGTCTTTTACCATGCGGTCAAATGCGTCGCCAAAGAAGAGGTGGCCTAATTGCAACGCGGAATTGAACACCGGGCGCAGGTAGGTTTCTTTATCTGCTTTAAATTTCTTCTGCATTTCTTCCAAGTTTTTCAGCACGAACGGCCCGGACGGCCCGGCGGATGTTTGGTCTAAGCCGACGCCATATAACAGCTCCATCTCAAAAGAGGTCGGTTCCTGTGTGTGTATTAAATGGGTCATAGGCAAGAAAGGTTTTCCGTTGATGTAAGCTCCGGCAAGAATTTTCCCTTCCGCGATGTTGCGTAAAAGTACACCCGTCAGATTTAGGGCAATAGAATTGTTTTCGTTGCCGCGTGAACGGGCCGCCAATGTTTCTTTATCAAAGTAATTATAGTTATGGGTTCCGGCCAGTACAAACAGGTTGATGCCCTCGCGTTCTTGGGCGGGCAACTGGGCAAATTCTATCAGACAAGAGCCGCCTAAACACGAGTCTAACTGGACATTCACTTCCGGCGCGCCCGTTTGCGTGCGTAAACGCTGTACGGCCGCAATCAGCTCTTGCGTAGAGACGGTTGCTTTTTGCAACCCTAAACGAAACCGGCCCGCTTGATCCACGTTGCCGTGAGCCGCTACTTGTACGAAAATGGGCTTATCCGTGGGGGCGGCATTTTTAAAAGCTTGAGTTACTTCCGTCAGCGAGCAACCGTTCTTTGGATCCCCGATAACGGTGGGAATATATCCTTCTTCCTCGGATAAATCTTCCCATTCAGCTGATTGTTGTTTTTTGTACAAATGTTCGTATTGATACCCTTGAATATAATACGCATATTCCGTGGCAGTTGGCGAGCGTAACACGGCCGCGTGTTGGCGAAATTGTGCAGAGAGTTGAACTTCAAAACGGACCGCTTCGTCCAATGGGAGAGAACGGAAATAATTTTCCGCATTTTGAACACGTTGGCGTTGATCCGGAGTCAATGTAGCGGCCGATTTAATGAGTTCCAAATCCTTTGAAACTTGCACCAATTGTTGGTGTGCGGGTGTTAATTGATTGACGGATAAGGACGGCAGCCCCCATTGTTCACCGAGTGACTCGTATAAAGGTTTGCCATGCAGCATTTTTTGTCCGGTCGCGCGCACGTAGTTGACAATGTCTTGTTCCAACCCGGCAAAGAGGCACTGGGTATCAAACCCGTCTCCCGCAAAGCTAGGCCACCAACTGCCGTGCCCGTCAAATTGGTATTCCAATAGCACACTTTTGGTTTCTTTGACGGTTGCGGCGTTTTGCACGCGGAGTAATGGATCTAGTTGTGCATATAAGGGGCTATTTTCCATTTGGGCACGTTTGACGGCTTGTTCCAAGGGGTTGAAAGCGTGTCCGTTTACATATCCGCGTACGAAAATGTTGCCGTTTTTACCCATGTGCTGTAACAAATAAGATAACTGTTGGTTTTTCGCGGTTTGTTTGACGTCGCGCACGCGGTTGAAAAGTTCTTCCCCCTGATTATTTACTTGCATGCGTCCGC
This sequence comes from Candidatus Avelusimicrobium caledoniensis, assembly GCA_900315795.1. Taxonomy (GTDB): domain Bacteria; phylum Elusimicrobiota; class Elusimicrobia; order Elusimicrobiales; family Elusimicrobiaceae; genus Avelusimicrobium; species Avelusimicrobium caledoniense. The sequence goes on along the minus strand of ONAM01000007.1, from coordinate 15,394 downwards.
CCGCGAGCACGAACACGTTGATCCCTTGGCGTACATTTTCGGGCAGGGCCATAAATTCATCTAAAAACTGTCCGGCATGGCAAGCATCGGTTTGAAAGTTAATTTCCGGAGCACCGGTTACGTTGCGCAGTAATTGCAAATCTTGCACCACTTGTTTGGTGTAAATGCGGTTAGTTGACCCCGGGTCCCCCAGTAGAAAATAGAAATTCCCCGCCGGGTCAATTTCACCGTGGGTGGTCCATTTGACAAAGATAGGTTGGTCGGTTCTTTCGGCAACCAGGAACGCATTGCGGATGTTTTGATACGGCAAATCACCGGTTGCATTTCCGATAAAAGTGGGAATATATCCTTTTTCTTGCGGTACTTCGTCAAAACTGTAACTTTCTTTATACATGTCTTGTTCAATAAAAAATGCCTGTTCGGTAGCCAACGGCGAGCGTAACACCGCGGCATGTTGGCGAAACTCCGCAGACATCCACACTTTTTTATCGGATACCTCTTTGTAGGTAAGCGAGCGGAAATAAATGGCAGCGGCTTGAACGCGTGAGAATTGTTGCGGGGAAAGTTGGGTCCCTTGCGCTAGTGCGTTTTGGATGTTTTCCAAATTATCGGAAATCTCAAACAGACGGCCGTCAAATTTTTCCAGCTCGCTGATGAAAAGTTTATTAAGCCCCCAAATTTCGGATAACGGGCGGTCATCTTCCGGGAAGTCCAACGTCTGCAACGTGTTTGCCGGAGGCATGGGCGGTACGTAGTTATTGGCACCCGCGGCAGGACCGATACGTTTTTGTGTTTCAACGGCGTTAATGCGTTGTTGCACGCCGTGTTGCAATTGTTGCGACGGAAAGGCCGCGGTAGGGGCTTGCCACGTATGCGGCGTTAGCGGGACAGGGGACTGAACCGGGGCAGAAGTTCCTTGCGCACGGACAGCTCCCCGGACGCTTGGGTTAGAAACAGAAACGGACGGTTGGAAAGAGGGTCTTGCGGATGCCGGTTGAGACACCTTAACGGTCGGTTTAAACGAGGACGGACGCGCCACGCGAAACTTCCCTTGCGCCGCGGCATAGGGAGCAAGGGTGAAAAGCACCGCACAGACCAACCATAAAGTAAACCGTTTTTGCATAGCGTTAACCTCTTCTAACAGTATAAGGGAAAAATACGTATGTAACAAGGGACAAAAGGCCCAGATTTTCTCTGGGCCTTTTGTCGTATCTGATGAACAGCGAAAGGTTTATTTGGCGGATGTTTCTTCGGCGGAGGGTTCGCTTTTCTTAAATAAATTGCCGATGGCTTTAACGGTAGCTTTGGCCGCTTGAGCGGTATCTTTGGCGGCAACGGAAACGCCCTTGGCTGTTTCCGTCGCCACAGTAGATACTCCTTCGGCAGCAGAGGTAGCGGCTCCCGCGGTGCCTGTTGCGGCCGATTTGGCGGTTTGGTAACTTAAAATGCCCCCCACTACCGAAGTAACCGTGTGCAGTACGTCTAATTTCCCCGTTGGGTTATCCATCGTTCCGCCGATTTTAATAACAACGGGCGTTTGTTTCGTCAGCAAGGTGGCCGAGGCCTTCATGTTGAGTGCGTTTGTGTTAAAATCAGCCGTGCCGCTTGCGTTTAAATTGGTAAGGGAAGACTCAAATGTGGTTGTATCAATGTTCATAACGCCGTTAGTAAACGTATATTTCCCCTCGGCTTTGGTCATGGCAATTTCGCCTTTTTTGGCTTGGTTTTCGGCCTCAAAGAGATTTAAATTTAATTTTTTACCCACTTTGTTAAGTAACCCCAGCGGCAGTAAAATGATACGCACGGCTTTGCTTTGCTTGAGTAAATTTTCTATATCCGTAATGGCCCCGGGCTGAAGTGCAAAAGAAACCGTACCGTTTGCTTTTTGCATATCCGCGCTGACGTTTGTAAGAGCCGATTGTATGGTAACGCCGTCGGTGCGGAAGTACGGTACGCTGACGGGACCAATAGCCAAATCGGCCTTGATGTTCATGTATGTTTGTTCGGCAGCGGCCGAATCCGGAGTAACCGTTTGTGTGCCGGATGAAATAGTATCTTCGGCAGGTTGGTCAAACGACGGGAATTGCGTGAGTGTCAATTTATCCAAATTTAATTTTAAGGTTAAATCTAATACATCTTTGATGTTTTTGTACGCAAACGAGCCCGTAAACTTTTCGTTGTTCAGAAGTCCGGTTAAAGAAGCACAGGAAATATCGTCTAAAGAGTTGATTTTGATGATTCCGTTAGTGTTTGTCAATGTAAAAGGCGGGTAAAGTGCGCTGACATTTTTGAGTGTTACCGAGCCGCTGACATCTTGCCCGTCGTTTTTCTCGGTAGCGGTAAAAGTGCCGCTGAGCGTGCCTTTGGGGTCAAAGCCGGTGTCGTCGGTCATTTTGACGATTTGGGCGATGTCGGCCTGCAATTTTCCGCTTAGGCGGTACGTAACATTTTCTCCCCCCCATCCGATAATACCGTTGGTACTTAGTGCACTGTCCAAAATGCGCAGCGCGGCATTGTGAACGGTGGCGGAAGATTTATCCAAATCGGCATCGGCCTTGAGCAGTATGTGCAAGGCGGGTAACGTAAAATTAGGCAGATCGGGCAAAAAATCTTTGAACGAGAAATTGTCTATCCCGGTAATAGTTCCCGCAATGTCTACGTGCGGGTTTTCCAAATTTTCTGCTTTCCCCTGTAACGATAGTTTAATGTGATTGTACTGGGCTTGTGCGTTGGAAATTTCCACATATGCTTGGGGCATTTCCAAGTTGGCTAAAAACACGTTAAGCGCAATGTTGACCGGTATGGAAACTGATAAGCCCGTCTTATCTTTGGTTTTGCTGGTAAACGAAATCGTCACTGGGAACGGTTTATCTAACGCCACATTGGCCAGCTGGATATCCAAATCTTCCAGCGCACTGGATAAGCCGGTTTGCAAATCTTTATAGTAAAAATCGCAATCGCGAATTTTAATTAACTGAGCCGTTATCTTCAGAGGTCCGGCCGCAGGTTCGTCCGCGGGTTGTTCGGGATCGGTAGGTGTTTCCCCGTTGGAAGAAAAACTGTCAAAGTTAAAAGAGCCGTCTTTATTTTTTTGGATAAATACGTCTAACCCGTCTATGCGCACGGCGGCAATTTCTATCCGTTTTCTAAGTAACGGCCACAAAGCGGCTTTGGCTTCTACGCGGTCAGCTTTTACAAAAGTGCCTTGTGCAAACGAATTTTCCTCGGACATCGCAAAATTGGTTAGCGTAACGCCGATTAAATTAAAAGAAACGGAGTCAAATTTTATTTCACGGTGGAGCGTGTTTTGCGCGTAGGTTAACGTCATCTGTTTAATTTTTTCCGGCGGGAACATCAGCCGCAACGTAATTAACCCCATCACGCACAGCACGGCTAGCGACAAGAAAAGGATACTGGCTAATTTAATAAGTTTTTTCATAATTTTTTTGAAACAGAATTATTTTTTTCTGTTTTAATAACCTCGGCTTCTAAGATAACCGCCGATGTGGCGGCTTGTTGTTGGCGAAATGCCACTAAATCTTTATGCAGTAACGTAAGCACCCAAATTACAAAAGCACCGTCATCGGTAATGCCCAACAACGGCAGGACGTCAGGCAATGCATCAATCGGGCTGATTAAATATACGACACAAACAAATGCCCATACAAGTGTGCTCCACGGCATTTTATATTTGCCGCGTAAAATGGCCCACAGCATGGGGAAAAAAGTTTTTACGTCCGTCCAAAGTATACCGGGTTTAAAATTCATACGGTTTTCTCCTTGGTATAGCGGCTGAGCAAATTTTCATCAATACGCAATGCATAGTCGCCGATGCGTTCAAAATTATTTAAGATATCCGCGTATGCGGTAATCGCGTCGGGCGATACGGTTTGTCCGGCTAAAATACGCTCGCGCCGATCGCGCAAGAGTTGCTTGCGTAGGTTATTTAAATGGGTTTCGTCTGCTAACGCTTGGGCCAAATTTGCTTGGGCTTGCTTACGCCAGGCAAGCGTATCTTGCGGAAAATCTATCAGTATTTTACGGGTAAGCTTGGTAACTTGTTTTGTCAGCCGGGCGATGCGTTGCAAATCGTCAATATCACTGGCGGAAAAAGGTTCTTGCGTGTGGAATTTTTCCAAAATGCGGGCAATTTTTTCGCCGCAATCGCCCATGCGTTCAATACTGTTAAGTATGTCTAAGAGCGAAAATGCTTGCGCTACGGCATGGCGGGACATGTTCCCGTGAATCAACTTAGCTAGGTATAAATTGATTTTATGTTCCAATACGTCGGTGGCCTGTTCCGATTCTTTCACATCGGCAATGAGTTGGGTAAACATCTGCGGATCTTCTACTTTGACGGCATGGATCAATTTGTCTGTCATTTGGGTAATCAACCGCATCATGTGTTCAATTTCTTTACGCACCGCGATAAGGGCTAATTCCGGCGTTTGCATAAACCCGGTGGCCAAGAATTGCAAATCATATTCGTTTTTATCCTCCCGTTTGGTTTTGGGGATAAACAGCAATGTCAAGCGGGCCAGCGGCTTAAGTAGCGGCAACATCAGTAACGTATTTAAACAGTTAAATAGCGTATGAAACGCAGAAATATGATACGGCAATATGGCGGTAAGCACGGCTGTTTCTTGTGCATAGGGCGAACCGGGCACGAAGGAGTCAACCAACCGGATAAATTGCGGGAACAGCAAGGTTACCCAGCATACGCCGATAAAGTTAAATAAAAAGTGTCCTAAGGCCGCACGTTTAGCGTTGTTGCTTGCGCCTAAAGCGGCTAGGTTGGCTGTAATAGTAGTGCCGATGTTTTCCCCCAGTACGAGTGCACAAGCCGCCGGAAAATGAATAATGCCCGCCGCCGCGCACGTAAGCGTCATGGCCATAACGGCACTGGACGATTGTAAAATAACCGTCAGTACCGCCCCGCTTAGGATGAGCATAAGCAGATGAAAGAAACTGTCCGGGTTAAATTGCTTCAGCCAAGCGGCCAGTTGCGGGTGTTGGGCAAAATCGGCCGGGATAGCATTTTTCATCAGTTCCAGTCCCAAGAAAAGTAACCCAAATCCGACCAGTGTTTCGCCCAAACGGCGAACTAAAATCCGGTTAGAAATAAATTGTGCAAAAAAACCAATAGCAATTACCGGCAAAGCAAACAGCGAAATTTGTACTTTAAACCCGAATAAACTGACGATCCACGCGGTGGTAGTCGTGCCGATGTTGGCACCGAAGATGACCCCTAAGGCCTGATACAGCGTAAGTAAACCGGCACTGGTGAACCCTACTACCATGACGGTGGTGGCACTGGACGATTGCACAAGCCCCGTCATCACAGCTCCGGAAAGAGTAGCCGCTATACGGTTGGAAGTGGCTACGGCAAGCAAGTGGCGCAATTTCTCTCCGGCGGCTTTTTGCAAACCGTCGCTCATGATTTTCATGCCGAACAAAAATATCGCCAGCGCGCCTAATACATTAAAAATTTGCAAAAATAAGTTTTCCATGCTATTTCTATACAAAAAAGAGCGGACTTAGCCGCTCTAAAAAATTATTTAGATATTTTAATCGGAGAGTCGCCTTCGTTATGGTCGGCATTTCCCCGGTTATGCGATTTTGCTTTTTCTTGTTCCCATTTTTGGCGATTCAACTCCATTTGTTGGGCCATGTCGTCATCAAACAGGATGGTAGGCATACGGTCTTCTTCGGTATATTGCACCATATCTTCCTTCTTTGGTTGGTAAACTTGGTCTAAATGCTGGTCTAATAAATCTTCGGTCGCGTTAGATTTTACAGACGCTTTGGTAACTTGCATATCCTGATAGGTTTGGGCGGCCGGACCTGCTCCGGGCGGCAACACTTGCCCGGGTTGCGGCGTAATTTGCGCTTGGGGCAATTCGGGCGTTGCTAAACGGTTGTCTCGGTAGTCTAAGTTTAAAAAGACGAGCACATAATAGGCGGCCATGGCCAGTTGTATAAATAGAGCGATAAGCACAAGCACTACCCCTACCCCTATCCACGGAGCAGACAAGTGGGCTAAATTAAAACTGTCGGCAAAATAAAGCGGAATTGTTACGTACAAACCATACCCGATTGCCCCCATAATCACTGTGGGAGTTAAGGCCATAAGAATTAGGGTGGCTATTACGTAAAACACATGACGTTTGGACAACTGGAACCCGTACACAAGCGCGGCGATGGGGTTTTGTTCCCGTACGGCTACTACGAGCGGTGCAAAAAAAGTGCCTACGTAAAAAATGAAAGCTACTACACCCATAACGATACGTACCGGCAGAGAAGGATCTGTACCTATCACGCGTTGAACAAAGCCGACACACAGAGCGATGAAGCCTAATAACAGGAACAAAATAATCATGTATATCGTGGGTAATAACGAAGAAGCGGATAAATCCGGTAGCGACAAATTATCTTCTTCTGCTTTAGCGGCTAAGAGTTTAAAAAATACAACGGTCAAAAAGATAGAGTAAAACGCCAACAACAATGCCGTTACAAATTGGGGTACGGGAGTGAAGGTAAGCGCGACAATTAACCCGTAGCCGATAATAGCGGCTAGCGCAAAACCAAACAGCGCACCGAATGCGCGGTTAATAAGTTGAAAACTGGCAAAAAATAAAGCAATAAAAGAATGAGGTTCTCTGATATCCATAAATTAGTCCTGTTAATCTACTTTAATTATATCAAAATTCATCCGTTTACCGTTGGATAAATTTATTTAAAAACGTTGACGCAACGCTTGGGCGGCCGCAAAAGCACTGGCCCATGCCCAATGCAAATTGTAACCGCCTAGGTTGCCTGTTACGTCTAACGCTTCTCCGGTAACAAATAAGCCGGGTTCGCGGCGTACTTGCAATGTGGAGGAATCTATTTCGCGTGTATCTATGCCTCCGGCGGTAGTTTCGGCTTTGGTATATCCGGCGGTACTTGTGGCGGTAAACGAAAAATGGTGAAGGGTTTGTACGGCGGTGCGCAGTTGTTCGCGCGTGGCGGTAGCAAGCGGGCCATCGCAACTTGCTAATAAGGTTTTGGCTAGTTTATGCGGCAAGCCAAATACCGATGAAAGCGTATGCGTGGAGTTTTTATGTGCGACCAAAATTTCCGCGGCATTTTGATTCGGCAGGAAGTCAATCTCTACGGGCAAGTCCGGTTGCCAAAAAAGCGACAGTTGCAATACGGCGGGGCCGCTGATACCGTCGTGCGTAAAGAGCAGTTGCCCTTCAAAAATATGTTTGCCTTGCCGTATGCGTACAGGCAAACTGTTTCCGGTCAGTTGCGTGCATAACGGGCGTAAATTTTTAGGGAAAGTAAGCCCGCACAATACCGGGTGTTGCTCTATAAAATTCAGCTCAAATTGACGTGCGATTTTACCGGAAAAACTGTTCCCCCCCAAGGCAGGAAAAGACACGCCCCCACTGGCCAATACCACATGTTGGGCGCGTACCGGCCCGCTTGAGGTGAAAAGTACAAAGCCGGTGGTGTCTTTTTTTATGCTTAATACGCGTATGCCTAAAGCAATTTCGCTGTGGTGCGCTTGGGCGCGTTTGACTAAAAAGTGTACGATATCTTGGGCGTTTTTTGCAAAAAGTTGACCGTTGGCGCGTTCTTCCCACGGGACATGTTCTTCGTCTAATAAAGCAGTAAAATCGGTGGGTTTAAACGCGGCCAACGCACTTTTACAGAAGTGTTTGTTTTGGCTGGTGTAATTGGACGCGGAAATAAAACGGTTGGAAAAATTACACTTTCCTCCGCCTGACACACTTACTTTTAAGGCAGGTTTTGCATTGGCTTCCAATACAATTTTGGGAGCATCAAAGCTGCCCGCGCAAAACAGTCCGCTTGCGCCTGCTCCGATAATAGCGGTATGGTAATACGCATTATTTTTCATCTTACGTAAAGCATAGCAAAAAAATCACAGTTATCAAAATATGATATACTTACTTAGGAAAAATTACGGATAAGCTTATGCCTATTGCCACGCTTGCACCGGAAGAAATCGCCTCGCGCCTGGCGGTGTTTGAACAACATTGCCGTAAACGCGGGTTGCGCGTCACAAACCAACGCCGTGAGATTTTTAAAACGGTGGCTTCGTCGCGCAGTCATCCCAGCGCAGAAGATGTGTTTGAGCAAGTGCGCCATAAATTGTCCAATGTATCGTTGGATACGGTATACCGTACCCTTTCTTCGTTAGAGAAAATGGAACTTTTGATTCGCGTGGGGACACCCGCTAAAGAACGTTTTGACGGAGACTTGCGCCCGCACGCGCATTTTATTTGTTCACATTGCGGCGAAGTGTATGATATTTTTTATAACTTGGACCACATGATGCTCCCCCTCAAGGAAGCGTTTTTATGCGGGGACGTGCGTCAAATCAATTTGCAGTACAAAGGAATTTGCAAACGGTGTCGCAAATAGCGCGCTGTATGTTTGTAAAAAAATAGGAGAGAAAAATGGAACTCAAAGGATCTAAAACCGAAAAAAACCTGATGACCGCTTTTGCCGGTGAATCTCAGGCCCGCAACAAATATACGTACTACGCATCTAAGGCGAAAAAAGAAGGGTTTGTTCAAATTGCAAAAATTTTTGAAGAAACCGCCAACAACGAAAAAGAACACGCTAAATTGTGGTTCAAGGCCTTGCATGATAACGATATTCCCACCACGACCGTTAACTTGTTAGATGCCGCCAACGGCGAAAATTATGAGTGGACCGATATGTACGCCACCTTTGCTAAAGAAGCCAAAGAAGAAGGTTTTGACAAATTGGCCTTTATGTTTGAAGCCGTAGGCAAAATTGAAAAAATGCACGAAGAACGCTACCGCAAACTTTTAAAGAATGTGGAAACGAACGAAGTGTTTAAAAAAGCCGGTATTGTGATGTGGGAGTGTGCCAACTGCGGACACGTAGTCATTGGCGAAAAAGCCCCCGAAGTATGCCCCGTGTGTAATCACCCGCAAGCGTATTTTATGATCCGCCCGGAAAATTATTAGTAGATAACGACGGATGTTATCTTGCGTTTTGCGCACGAAACCTAAAACAAAATGTTTTAGGTTTCGTTGCTCTTTAGGGCCAACAATTTGCCACATTTGAGTATCTTTGCGCCGCCTTGCCCTTGACGTGATTACCACCACGCCTATACGGGCAACTAGCGGCGCAAATCTATCTCAAATCTGACAAATCAGGCAATCTTCTACAATGTCATTCTTTGGGGCGGCGGGCCGTCCCTTTCGCTGTTTCCCCTTGTTTCTCATCCCGCCATGTTTCTGCGCGAAATATAACGAGGGTATTTTTTGTTTTTTCGCCTAAGAAAAATAAAGCTTGACATCGTTTTTTTTTTTGCTACATTTTATTTGTTGGTAACAGCTATTAAAAAGGAGCAGAATATGAAAAATAAACAGGCATTTACACTCATTGAATTATTAGTTGTTGTGTTAATCATCGGTATTTTAGCGGCGGTGGCGTTGCCGCAATATCAAAAAGTTGTAGAAAAAAGCAAAGCCACGCAGGGAATTACTCTTGTTAAAGCCGTAGCCCAAGCCGCGCAAGCGTATTATATGGCCAGCGGCGAATATGCCCGGACCTTTGATGAGTTGGACCTTGATATAGCGTGGAGCGGAAACACTAAAATTATATCCTATGCGACCGATGCCCGCTCTAACGAAGATTGGTCTATACAATTATATAACAGCGATACCAATGAAATCTATGCGACCCGTTTGAGAGGATCTTATGCCGGGGCCGGTTTTATTTTCAATCTTTCCAGCAATAATCCCCACTGGCAAAAAAATATGCTTTATTGCGCGGAGTGGAAATCAAATACGACGCTTACGTTTGAAAAAACGACGGGTGATTATTGCCAAAAAATAATGCGTGGTACACTTGTCTATGAACCGGCCTATGTGAATATTTTTTCGTTACCGTAGAAATTGAAAGTAACATAAAAAAAGCCGCCCAAACGGGCGGCTTTAAAAATTAAAGATGTCATTCCCGAGGAATGTTGTCGGGAATCTCAACCTTATTGCCGTTTCAGAAAGAGGAACAGATCCCCGAACCCTGCGGGCCGCCAAACATTCGGGGATGACAAATGTTTTTTTATTTCTCTTTGACAAGCCGCCGTACAAAGTTGTAATACACGTTGTCGGGCCGTTCCATGAGTTGCACTTTTAATTCTTGCGGTGTAATAAACCCGTGTTGCAAGGCAATTTCTTCCAAACACGCAATTTCTACGCCTTGGTTAAATTGCATACTGCGCACGAAGTTGGCGGCTTCCAACACGCTCTCGTGCGTGCCGGTGTCTAACCAGGCAAAGCCGCGCTCTAACGTGGTAACATGCAAATTGTTGGCTTGCAAGTATAGTTTATTTAGGTCGGTAATTTCCAACTCGCCGCGTGCGGACGGCTTTAATGTTTTGGCATATTCTACGACGTGATTATCGTAAAAATACAACCCCGTTACCGCAAAATTACTTTTGGGTTCGTTTGGTTTTTCTTCCAGCGATACGGCCCGTCCGTCCTTGTCAAATTCCACTACGCCAAAGCGTTGCGGGTCGGCTACTTCGTATGCAAATACGGTGGCTCCCGTTTTGCGCAAACACGCCGCTTTTAACAACCGCTCAAAGCCGTTTCCGTAGAATAAGTTGTCGCCTAAAATTAGCGCGCAACTATCCGAGCCGATAAATTCTTCGCCCAGTAAAAACGCATCGGCAATACCGCGTTTAATGGGTTGTGTTTTGTAGGAGAGTTTTAACCCCCAGTAACTGCCGTCGCCGAGTAACTTTTTAAAGTTAGCATCGTCTTCCGGGTTAGTGATGATTAAAATCTCGCGTATGCCCGCTTGCATGAGCACCGACAGCGGATAGTAAATCATCGGTTTATCGTACACCGGCAACAAAATTTTAGAAATTGCATACGAGGCCGGATATAACCGGGTGCCGGCCCCACCTGCTAAAATAATGCCTTTCATAAATACTCCTAGTTAAGACAATGTTTGAGAATCATTTCCTTGATTTGTTCTTTCGTGCTACGTTGGAGTAATTGCAACGCTTCTTCTTTCAACGTCGGTTGTTTAGGACCTTCTTGCCTAGCTTCCGTCACAACTTCTTCATAAGCCGGGTCTTTGTAAGCGATGTTGGCCGCTTTCTTTTCCACATCTAAATCGTGTTTAACACGGCGCATGGCATATTCCAACCGCGGGAGGTGGACGTCGCGTTCTTTGCCCGGGTCCAAATCGCCTTTTGCCTCATAGATATACATTTTTTCGGCAAATTCGGCTAATTTTTCCCACGTATGCAGAGCGTCCCCGTCACCCATTTTGGCAATTTTAATAAGTTGCTCGGTATTCGTGTCATAGCCGTGTTGTTCGTATCCGTTTTCCATATATACGGCACGATACGCAAAAAACTTATACATATTATTCATCAAAGATTCAATAGCAGATGCTTTATCCGGTTGTAACCGTTTATCTAAATTGATTAACTCGTTATATTGGCCCTCGTCCACAAAAAGTAGCAGGAACGGTTTATCGGTTAAAATGGCGTAGCGCAAGCCGATTAAAGAGAGTTCAATGGCTCTATCAAATGTCGTGGCCGTCGCGTAATCTTGCAGAACGGTTATCAGTTCATCTTCCATATCTGCCAGTTGGTTTTCCAAGTCCGGGTATACGGCACTTACGCTCATGCGGTAAGGCCGCGTATACTCCATGACACCGGTAAAAATAATTTTCAACCGGCGGAAAAATCCGGCATCACGTAACGTGAGGTTAAACCCCGTTTTCCAGTTTACGTCGCGCACATACGCGATCAGTTTGGCTTGGGCGAGATTGAAATCTTGCTCGGAAAACGTAAGCGGAACAAGCGGTTGACCCCCTTCTTCCCCAGGCAACGGGCTGGGCTTTTTATTCCCGAATAATGTTAGCAAACGCGTTGCATCGGCCGGGGTGGAAAGATTCATAATAATTTCCCCGTCGGGTTGTTGGTAAAACGTGGCCGCCTGCGCACTTAATGCGGCTATACTCAGTAGTATACTGAGGCAAAATAAACGCATGGTATTTTTCACAGTTAGGTCTCCTTTGCTACTTAAAATACTCCTATATTATAGCGCAAATGTAAAAAAAAGAAATGGGCATTTGGACCTATTTGTTCGGGTAATAAAGACCCATTTACCTTTTGGCCGATAAAATTCCCCCCGCCACCGAACACACGGCCCCAAAGAACATGGCCGCTTGGTATCCGCCGATAAAAGCCGGGTTGTGCGCTAGGCCGTGTCCTTGCAAATAATGTTGCACCAGTACACATATCGCTACGGACAACGCGATTCCGCCAATCATGCCGATATTACGTGAAAGCGCATTGACGCTGGCTACCACGCCCAATTTGCCTTTGGGTGCGGCACTGATGACTGTGTTATTGTTCGGCACTTGAAACGTGCCGCTACCGGCTCCCATGATCAGCTGCGCCAGTACAATATAAGATAAACTCGGTGCTTGGCCGATAAACGCAAACATCAGCGTAGAAATAAGTAGTAACACAAATCCCGCCGTTGTAATAATGCGTGCCGGCCACTTGGCACATAACGCACCGGATACCGCCGAGGTAATCGCCAATGTAATTGGGAAGGGTAAAATCAGCATGCCGATATGGATAGGATCCAAGTGCATAATGTCGGCTAAATAAAAAGGTAATAATACGGAGTTTGTAAAAAGTGCGGTGTAGCCCAATATCGCGACCAGACACCCGTACGAAATGGCCTTTATATTAAAAATAGACAGCCCGATAAACGGGTATTTGGCCGTACGTTCCCGCTTGAAAAATAACAAAAAGAAAATAAACGACGTTGCAAACGAGCCCAATATAAAAAGACTGCCCCACCCCTTTTCGGCGGCGGTATTTAGTGCATATAAAAAGGTAAAGCTGGTTAGCGTGTAATAAAATGCGCCGAGGTAATCCATTTTCAAGCGTTTGTTACCTTTAAAACGCGGAATTAAATAAATGCCCCGCCACACACCTAATATACAAATGGGAATTGTCAGCCAGAAAATAGACCGCCATCCCCACGCTTGAATAAGTGCTCCGCCGATGCCGGGCCCGGCCAGCGAACCGCACGCGACCACCGCGCCAATAGCCCCAAACGCTTTCCCGCGCGACGAGCCGTGAAACACTTGCGCAATTAACGCTTGGGAAGTGGCCATCATCGCTGACGAGCCGATACCTTGTACCGCCCGAGCCAGTAATATAGTTAGAAAAGAGTTGGCAATCGCCGCAAACAATGCCCCCGCTCCAAACACTATAAAGCCGCCTAAATACATCCATTTGCGGCTGTATAAGTCGCTGAGTTTACCAAATACGGGTAGCAAACACGTTAGCACGAGTAAATATAAGCTGACCACTAATTGGATACTGGCCAAAGATACATTAAACTGCTCGGACATTGTCGGCAGTGCGATATTTACAATGCCCGCCGATAACGTAGACATAAAAGTCCCGTTGGCGGTAACGGAAAAAATCATCCATTTTTTACTGATGCGGGGTGCTTTGACGTGCATAACTATACCTATATTTTATGTTTTTTAATAGTCGGTTGACAAATAGCCAATAAGCCGTGGACGAACGGACTTCATTTTTATAAAATATATGTATTCTGGTAGATTTGCGGAGAAATAAAGGTGCAACAAACGATTGACGAACTGAAAGAAATGATTGCGTCCTGCATTGATTTAAGCGGCGTAGATTTAAGCCGTTGCGGTGAGAGTACGCCCTTGTTTGCCGAACAAGGCCTCGGCTTAGACAGCTTGGATGCCGTGGAACTGATTATATCGTTGCAAAAACGCTACGGTATTGCATTTGAAAATATGCACCGGGTCCGTGAAATGTTCCAAACATTAGGTGCGTTGGCGCAGTACGTCAAAGAGCACCGGACGAAATAACTATGTTACAGCGAAAAGATATTTACCGCATTATCGGCGATTTGTTACGCACGGAGTTGGCCAGTCATCAGGCCGACGCGTTGGCTGTTTTTGATGACGATACCGAGGGACTTTGGGAAAATTTGCCGTCGGCTGTTAAAAAAATAGCGGAAGAAAAAGCCGCTACCATGTTTGGCTACATGTTGCGTTCCTTTTCCACCTTAGAGCGCATGACCGATTATGCGTATGCGTCGTTCCTTAAAAACCAGCAACTTGTCTTTTTAACTTCCGGCAGTATGGGACAACCTAAAGAGTGTGTGCATACCGTCAATATGATGTGGGAGGAAGCGCACGGGTTGGTCCGTTTGTTTGACGGAGTAACGCGGGTTGTTTCGTTGGTGCCGTCTAATCATCTATATGGGTTTACCTTTACCGTTATTTTACCGCATGCGTTACAAGTACCCGTTATTATCTTGCCGGCAATACCGACCCAATCGTGGCAAACGCTGTTGCAACCGGGCGATTTGGTGGTCGGGTTTCCGTCGTTTTGGAATTATTGGCTGCGTTGTGAAAATAAATTTCCGGCCGATGTGCATGTGCTTTCTTCCACGGCACTTTGCAAAGATGAAATTATTGCCGGTTTATTTGATGCCGGAGCGGCCCGGTTTACGGAAATTTACGGCTCCAGTGAAACAGGGGCCATTGCTTTTCGTACCCAAGCCGGTACCCCGTTTGAAATGTTGCCGTTTTGGGATATTTCCCGTAAAGAAAAAAATCCGCTTGTTAAACGTAGCGGCAACAATGCATGGCAACCGCTTCCCGACCAAGTGGTTATGAAAAACGAGCGTTTTTTATATCCGGTTTCCCGGTTGGATGAATGTGTGCAAGTAGCGGGCGAAAATGTTTCGCCCAAACGGGTGGAAACAGTCTTGTCCCAACATCCCGCCGTGAAACAATGCCGTGTGCGGCTCATGCGTCCGGACGAAGGAGAACGCCTCAAAGCGTTTATCGTGCTTAACGAAGGATACGGACCGGAACAAATGGCAGATATCCGTCATTTTCTTTCCCAACGTTTAACGGTGCATGAAGTTCCCCGCACGCTGACCTTCGGCGAAATGTTGCCTACTTCCGTGTTAGGGAAAGATGCCGATTGGTAAATTTTTACCTTGAAAAATCTTTTTTTTCCACTATACTTAAGTTGTACCTTTGACAGAAATAAGGGTCAAAAGGTCCTAGAAGAAAAATAGGTCTTTTGTCTCTTGTTTTTGTTCTTGTTTTGATTTAGAATAACAGTATCAGGATTGTAAAAAATAATATTTTTACGAGGATATTTATGAAAAAACTATTAGCTTTGTTACTCAGTTTTTCTTTATTGTTCAGCAGTGTTACGCCTTCGTTAGCGGGAGGGATCCCGGTAAGAGGCGTAACCCGCATTGTTCGTATCAAACCGGTAGAATTACGCCCTAACTCTTATAAA
>ONAM01000008.1 GCA_900315795.1 Candidatus Avelusimicrobium caledoniensis | reverse complement strand
CCAGCTCTTGTAGGTCGGACGTAAGTCCGACAATATATTACTTTGTTGAAAACGTCGGATTTACATCCGACCTACAAACATCCTATTTTCTCATCGGTACATAACAAAGCGACAATGCAAAAACAGTGTGGCTACAAGTAAGTGAAAGAGAGCTCCCAAAATGCCTGCCCCCGGCAAGGGGCTTGACATCGTTTTTTTTTTTGCTACATTTTATTTAATGATACAAAGGAGGTTGTATGAAAAACAAACAAGCATTTACGCTCATTGAGCTTTTAGTTGTTGTACTCATCATCGGTATACTCGCGGCGGTGGCTCTGCCGCAATATCAAAAAGCGGTGGATAAAGCGCGGTTCAGTGAAATACTACAAATCGCCCGTACGCTGAAACGGGCCGAAGATACCTACTTTCTGGCTAATGACACGTATACACGTAATTTAGATGAACTAGACATAGAATATCCCGCAGAATATGATGAACAATATAGCAACTATAAAGTAGGGGCAAATGTTAGATGTTCGGTAGACGAAGGGTTAGGCTATGTAGGTTGTCAATCACGTAAAATGTCTTATGCTGGGTGGAGCATTGGGCTAAAGTGGAAGATTACTTATTGCTATGGTGATGCGGCGCATCGCCACCTTTGTGAAGCAATGGGTGGAGAAAACGGGGTAGAATATAAGCCGGGAAGTTGGCGCTACACCATGCCGGTGCATTACTAATTTTTCCGTGCAACAAAATCCCCGGGTAACGCGTTTACCCGGGGATTATATTCGGAGTTGTTAATTATCCTTAGATAATTATTTCGCCTCTTGCACCGGAGCTTCTTCAGCGGTTTCTGCGGTGGGTTTTTTAAGTTCTTGCAAGCGGGCCGCTTTGCCGGACAGCTTGGTCAAGTAATTGAGTTTTGCGCGGCGTACTTTGCCGACTTTGAGTACCTCAATGCTGTCCACCCGGGGAGAGTGCACCGGGAAAATGCGTTCCACGCCTACACCAAACGAGATTTTGCGTACGGTAAACGTTTCGCCAATGCCGCTGCCTTTGCGGGCAATCACTACGCCGTCAAACGCTTGCAAGCGTTCGGTGTCGCCTTCTACTACTTTTACTTTTACGCGCACCGTGTCGCCGGCTTTGAAAGACGGTACATTGGTTTTGAGATTGTGTTTAATATCACTAATGTTCATAAATACTACTTCCTCCGAATTGTTTTTTTCTTCGCGGTTTTTGTTTGCTTTTGAGAGGCGGTACTAAGCAAATCAGGCCGCATTTTTTTTGTTAATTGTAAAGCTTGTTCGTGTTTCCACGCTTCTATTTCTTTGTGGTTACCGTTAAGTAACACCGCCGGTACCCGCTTGCCCCGCCAAACTTCCGGCCGGGTATATTGGGGGGCTTCCAACAGCCCGTCTTCAAACGATTCTTTCGTTGTTACGTCCTGCTTTTTAAAAGTACCTTTTTGGAGCCGCGTAATGGCGTCTATCATCGTGCAAGCGGCAAGTTCTCCGCCCGTCAAAATGAAATTGCCCAAAGATACTTCTAAGTCCACCTGCGGATAAATCCGCGCATCTATTCCTTCGTAATGCCCGCACACAAAAATCAGGTGGCGCTTTTTGGCTAACTTTTTGGCCAGATTTTGGTCAAAGGTTTGCCCGCGCGGGCTGGTTAAAATTACGAAAGAAGTTTTTTTACGTAACTTCTTAATGGCCTGATATAGCGGCTCGGCTTTCATCAACATCCCGGGCCCGCCGCCGTAAGGGCGATCGTCAATGGTTTGGTGTTTGTCCGTCGTAAACTGACGCGGACTTAACGTCCCCACTTTGATTATCCCCGCTTTGCGTGCCCGCCCCACAATGCTGTGGGAGAGCGTTTGGTCTACCATTTCTTCAAAAGCGGTGATAACGTCTATTTTCATTAGTCTTCCAACTTTAGGGTAACTTTTTTATCTTGTTTGGCTCCCGCGGCACTGAGTACCGTGCGGACGGCTTTAATAATGCAACCGTCTTTGCCAATGATTTTACCTTTATCAGCCGAGCCCACTTTCGTGGATAAGAAAACTCTGTCGTCTTCTATCTTTTCTTCCACAACTACCTCATCGGGTGCGGAAGAAAGTGATTTAAGTAACAACGTGGCAAGTTCTTTCATAACATGCCCCCGAGTTTATTTGGCGCTGGCTTTTTTAATCAAGTTCGCGACCGTTTCCGACGGTTTCGCACCGACTTTCATCCAATATTCCACACGGGGCATATTGAGTTTTACTTGTTCGGCGGCGTTCGGGTTGCACGGATGATATTGCCCCAACACTTCTTTGGCTTCTTTGCCGACCGCGGAAGATTTTTCAATCGCGACGACTCTGTATTGAGGTTGGGCTTTCTTGCCGACCCGTTGTAATCTAATTACTACTGCCATTGTATGACTCTCCTTATTACTTTTACTGGTGTAAAAGTGTAATGTTAAATGTACTAGAACGCCTGTCTGATTTGAGAAAGGGCTTGAACAGGGTCCTTTGCACTAAAAATTGCATTTCCGGCTACTAATGCGTCTGCGCCCGCCGCAATTACTTCACGTGCGGTTTGGGCGTTAATGCCGCCGTCTACTTCCAGCCAAATATTCTTTTGGCTTTCGTTAATGAGTTTACGCACTTGTTTGATGCGCTCGGGCGCGCCGGGCAAAAAAGCTTGCCCGCCAAAACCCGGGTATACGCTCATAACCAAAATCAAATCGGTGTACGCAAGCAAAGGTTGTAAAGCGGCGGTATCGGTATCGGGTTTGATAGATACCCCGGCTTTAATACCCAGCTCGTGAATTTGCTTGAGCATTTCACACGCATCTGTGTTGGCTTCTACGTGCACGGTCAGCAAATCGGCCCCCGCTTTAGCAAACGGCTCCAAGAAATTTTCCGGATGTTCTACCATCAGATGAACGTCCAACGGTAGCGTTGTTTTTCCCTTCAAAGAACGAACTACGGCCGGGCCGAAACTTAAATTCGGTACGAAATGGCCGTCCATAATATCCACATGCAACCAATCCGCCCCGGCTTTTTCTACGCGCGCAACTTCTTCACCCAGTTGCCACAAGTCGGCAGACAGGATAGAGGGCGCAATAGATATTTTACCATTTGCGGGGGGGATTTTGGAAGTCATTTTTATAAAATCTCCCGTTCCCGTACCAGTACGCCGTCGGTAAAGATGCGTAATGTGGCGGTGCCTGCGTAGGGAATTTCCAAGTCAATTTTAGAGCCGGGTTGTTTAGATTCGTTTAAAATTTCGTTCTCGCCTGTTTCGTCTTCCAATACGACACGCACGTGACTGGCGTTTTTGCCTTGCGGCATTTCGTAGTGCAAGTGATAGACTTTTTCGTCGTCTGTAATCGGGCGGCGGCTGACGGTAACTTCCAAGTTTGTACCGGGCGCAATTTGATTATCCGCGCCGGGACGTTGGTGGGCAATCGTGCCGTTTCTAAACATGGATTTGTCGTCTTCTTTGATAATCAAATTGACGTTTTGCGCGCTGGCCCAGAGCGTTGCATCTGATAGGTTTTTCCCTTTGAAATTGGGTACCAACACGACACTGGACGGCGGTTGCCCGTCTGAAATGACGAGAGAAACTTTATCGCCTTTTTGTACCATGCTGTCTGCCTTGGGGTTTTGCGCGACGATAAGCCCTTTTTCATACGTAAGCGAATAGGCATTTTCCACTTTGCCCACAACGAGCCCTGCCTGACGTACGGCCAATTGCGCGCTGCGTAAATCGTTACCGATGAGTGCGGGCACAAATACCATTTCGTTGCCTTGGCTGATCCACGCGCGGATTACGCGCCCTTCGCGCACGGTAGAGCCGGCCGACGGAATTTGACGCAGTACCGAACCGGGGGGCACGTTTTGGGCAAATTCTATACCCGCTTGCTTGAGTGCTAAATTTTGCGCGGCCAGTAAACCCAATGCTTCGGATACCGGTTTTTTATTTAAGTCCGGCACGGTTACTTCTTTGCGCGTGTGCACAAGTGCACCGACGACCCAATCGGACGCTACAAAAATCAGCGCAGCAAAAAATGCTACGATAACGCCGGCAATTACCCATTTGGTAAGCCGACGTGATTTTTTCGGTTTACTGTTCAAAAAATCGTCAAAATCTTGTTCTTTTTTCGGCATATTATTTTTCTATAAAAACGGTGCTGCCCGTTTGTACGGCACGTCCGTTGGCAAAGGATTCACCCGGCATCGGTTTTTTGCCGGCGGGTTGTACTTCACTAAGCCACAACGCTCCTTCCTTACATTTTACTAAAATTCCGCGGTTTCTCTCAACCGCAAGCACCGTTCCGGGCGCTTGCGCGCTGTCTTGCGCGGCAAAGTCGGTTTTGATCAGTTGCAACCACTCGGTTTGGCCCTTATGTAAAAAAGGAATTTTGGGCTTAGGGCCGCACGCAAGCCCGCGCACGCGGTTGTGTAGTTCTTGTGCCGTTAAATCGGCCGGGCGCAAAAACGCGTCCTCTTTTTGCAACATCGGCGCGAGCGTGGGAGTACCCTGTTGCGGCGCGCGCACGATGTTATTTTGTTCTAACTGCAAAATAGTTTCTTGCAAAGCATCCAGCCCCAGTACGGTTAATTTTTCAAATAAAGTTTTGGCGTTATCTTGCGGGTCAATGTCTAATTTTTTTTGTAAAAATAACGGCCCGTCGTCCATGCCTTCGTTAATCCAAAAGGTGGAAACACCCGTTTGCGAATATCCTTGAATTAACGCCTGTTGTACCGGGGCCGCTCCGCGCAAGTGCGGCAAGAGCGAAAAATGCACGTTGATAAGTCCCAGTTTGGGTAGTGCTATAAAATTCGGGCGGAAAATTTTTCCGTACGCTACTACAATTCCTACATCAAATTTAATTGGCGAAATTTCGTCAAAACTATCTTTTAATTTTTCGGGTGATAAGACGGGAAGTCCTAATTCTTGTGCGCGTTTTTTGACGGGGCAAGCGGAAATTTCCATGCCGCGCCCGCGCGGTTTATCGGCTTGCGTGACAACGAGTTTAAGGTTGGTAAGTTCGTGCGTGCGTTCCAAAAACGGAACGGCAATTTCGGGCGTACCAAAAAAAATAGTGTTAAGTTTATCCATAACACTATTTTAGCAAAATGAGCGTTCGGGCGTTATCTTCCGCCGCCACCGCCTCCCCCGTGGCCGCCGCCGGAGTGTCCACCGCCGTGGCTTCCGCCGCCACCGCCACTTCTTACGCAGCTGGATAACCCGCTTGAGATAAACCGCATCCCGCCCGCGGTAGCCGTGCATTTATCTAGCGTGGCCTGGGAAAGCACCGTTTCAAATTTGCTCATCCATTTATTTTCCAACCCAAAAGCAAAAGCAAACGGTAAAAATGCGCAGAATATTTTTTCGGGCTCTAACGGAGAAGATGCCAAAATGCGGTTGATTTCGGCGGTTTTCATATATTTCTTAAACCCGTAAATGTGGGCAAACAAATGTTTACCTTGTTCGGTTACGTTGCGAATAAGCGGTACGTAAAAAGACAGCCCCCACATCCCCAGTAAATAGGCCATACAGCAAACAAGGGCGGCGGGGTGTCCTGCTTGCAAACAAAACGTGCCCCAGAACATAGAGTAAAATCCCGTGATTAACAGCCCGAGGAAAATTTTAATCATAAACCGGGAATGAATAATACACCCTAAACTAAAGAACACCGCAAAGTGTAAATTGATAAACAAAAGCGGTAGGGCTATTTTCCCGATGCATAAAAACGGCACGATACCCAGTAGTGCTACCAAAAAGACAGCTTTACCGATATAAGATGTGTTGCCGATCACATATTCTTTGGCATTTTGTTTGAACAGTTTATCCATTTCTTTGCGGATCGGTTCCCATTTGCGCGCTGTGGTAGGCCCCAATGCAAATTTATCGCAGCTGCCCGGAAATAAGCGGTTGATTAAAAGTGTTTCTTCCGCAGACAAGTTTTTGGTATCGCGGTCTTTTAAGAGGATAGTTGCTTTGTCTATCGCAAAAAAAGATTTGTTTTCCTGAATTTCTATATTCCCTTTCATGGCTAAACTCAGTAGTGCACAGGCCATAGCGGTTGTGTCTAACGATTGCTCACACAAATAGTGCATAAACGCGGGGGAAATGCCTTGCGGCGGCTCATATTGGACAACGGATAAATAGGCCGGGTCTATCCCTACCGCCGTCCACGTAATCACAAAATAGACAAACAGCCCGGCGAGCAACAGGAGCGAAAAAACAGACACCGGGGAAATAAATAACCGTAATGATTGGAAAGGCGACGGTTTTTGTATCACGCCTTTATCAAACGGGATAGCCACCGTCATCCCTTCGCGCGCAGATAACGGGCGGGTGGTTTCATAGGTAAGGGGGGCGGTTTGTACGGTAAAGTTTTGCTTACTGCCCTCAAACCCGGTGTAAAGCGAAATACCGCTATTTTGCACGTGTACTTGCGGCGGGAACGAAATATGAACGTGGGCTTTATCTATGGGAAAGCTCCACCCGTTGCCGGTTACGTTCCAATAAATTTCGTCGTAATCTTTATAAAAATCAATCGCGCCCGTAAAAGTATATGTAAATGTATAGGTATGTTGTCCGCGCTCAATATAATTGTCATCCCCAAAATTAACGCGTTGGACGTTACCTTTAAATTCGGTAAAGAACGGGTGCGGTTTGCCGTCTAGTTTTAAAGATAAAGGCGTAACCGATTCGGAAAGTGAAAACGGGATATCGCGGTAAATGCCGCGGCGGATTTGCTGGTGTTTTACGTTTAGTGTAATGTTTTCCACCACGGTAATAGTGCCGTCTGTATTGACGGTAATGTCCGAATCAAACATATAAATTTTTTCCGGGTCGTTTGTGGGGTTGTTGTACGTTTGCGCGCCGGACACAAGCCCTAACGCGGAAAGGAAAAATACAGCCAGTAACAGGGAATAAAATTTTTTCATAGAAAAATTATAGCACACTTGCCGGGATAATATATGTTTTTTGATTGTGCTGAAAATAAAGCTTGACATTGTTTTTTTTTTTGATTTAATTTGGTTATACATAAATCAAACAGAGGAGTTTTTTATGGAAAAGAAAAGTGTATTAAAAAGTTGTTGTAGGTCAGGGGCCACCCTGACGTCAAATAAGGAATGTGCCTTTGTTGTATGTCAGGTTTCACCTGACCTACATAAACGACATTGCGGTTTTACGCTTATTGAACTACTTGTCGTTGTTCTCATCATCGGCATATTAGCGGCGGTGGCGTTGCCGCAGTACCAAACGGCGGTGGATAAAGCCCGTATCGCACCGTATATAACACTACTCAAGAGTATTAAAAATGCACAGGAAATTTATTATTTAGCCAATGGTGAATATGCCAGAAAATTTGAGGATTTAGATGTAGACATAACCCACGTTTGTGCTACCGCACTTTCCGGAGGAAATATGTTGTTTAATTGTAAAGAGAAATTATATATCAATAATCAGTATTTAGGTGCGGTAACCGGTTTAACGGAAGTGACATATTGCCCGACAATGACGGAAGCTGTAACAGCGGCTAATTATACGACATGTGCTCAAGAAAAACGGGTCGTCTCCATTTATATGTATGGCGATTTTCACAGTAGTCATCCCGGAGAAATAGCATGTAACGGTGTCGGTGCTCGCGGACAACGGCTCTGCAAATTGATACAAGAATAATTCAAATCCCGACGCGATACCAAGCAGTTGGATTTGCCCTACGTAGTTTTAGGGAGGGATTTGCCCTACGTCAAATTGCTGACGCAATTTGCGTCCGGGCCCGCCCTCGCGGTTTTTGCCTTGCGCACTTTCAGGCGCAAACAAAAACATCGCTCCGGCTAGGGTTGGCAAGGTGCTCTTTTTGCCTTTGCGCCGCTGAACTTTTTAGGGTAGCGCGTAGTTTGTTTTGCGCGTGCCTAGTGAACTAGGTGCGCGCAAAAAAAGAAGTGATAACCAAAAAGGACGCGGCCCGCAGGGTTTAGCCGTTTTTGCTATCCGGCGTTGTTAAAAAAGCTTGTCTATGATTACATAGACTTCACTTTTTTGCCTAGCCGTTCTACGCAAAAACGGCTAAACGCAATAGAGCAAACAGAACACCTTGCCAACCCAAAATCCCGACGCGATACCAAGCAGTTGGATTTGCCCTACGTAACTTTAGGGAGGGATTTGCCTTCCGGTAAAATTCCTAACGGAATTTTCCTGCAGGCCGGGCTCGCGGTACTCGCCTTTGCCTAGCGGCAAAACTCGTACATCGCTGCGCCTTTCAAATCCCTACGCCACGCAAAGCAGTTTGCGTGGCTCCCTCCGTTAAATTTTAAGGGCCCCCGTAGTGGGAGCCCTTAAAATTCAACGGAGAGGGAGGGATTTGAACCCTCGAAACCTTGCGGTTTACAGGTTTTCGAGACCTGCTGTTTCAACCACTCACACACCTCTCCAATTATATTTGCGCCGAGTGGCTGGCCCAAATATCTGTGTTTATTATACCAAATTTTCGTCTTGGTTTTGTAGCCCGCTACCAATTCATCGTATACGGTTGCACCGTGGCGTCCTCTTGCCCTGCCACACGGGTGGCTCCGAATAGTTTTACGCAATAATCGCCCTCGTTTTGCTCAAACACTACTCCCAGTCTGCGTCGTTCCGTGCAAAATAACTGCAAAGCGTTATCCGCGTTTACATTGTTGATCCAAAACCCGGCCCCTTTGTATTTTCCAGTCAGTCTTCCTATCATCAATACGCCTCTTCCGGTTTCGGAACTGACATACAATTGCAAAGACCATTCCCCGTTAGAACGTGTATCATGAATCATATCATAATTTACCGCTTTTTCCGTACCGGTCCACCCCGCAGGTATATCTACATCCAACTCATCAAAACTTTTGGGAGCTTCTCCGTTAGCCATATAATAAGTTGCCGTCGCCTGTCCGACCGATTTTAACAAAGTAAGTGCTTGGGTGGCTTTACTTTTTTCTACCGCTTTCTGATATTGCGGCAACGCGACCGCCGCCAAAATACCGATGATGAGTACAACGACCAAGAGTTCTATGAGCGTAAATGCTTGTTTGTTTTTCATGTTGTTGCTCCTTTTTGTTTTTTGTGTCCCTTTATTATCGTTTTTTTTTTTGATTTGTCAAGCCCCATTGGCTAATTCCCTATTTGCTATAATACCTATATATACTTCTGAGGGGGAAAATCATGGCAGAAAATTGTTCACACGATTGCGCCAACTGCAGCGCAAATTGTTCCAGTCGTTCTAATGAGATACCTAAATTCAAACCACATTTACTCAGCCGCATTAAACACGTGATCGGCGTTGTCAGCGGCAAAGGCGGCGTGGGAAAATCGTTCGTTACCGGGTTGCTTGCTTGCGAAATGACGCGCCGCGGTTTTTCGTGCGGTATTTTGGACGGGGATATCACAGGCCCGTCTATCCCTAAAATGTTTGGCTTGCACGAACGCGCCCAAGGCGACCAAGACGGTATCTATCCTGTGGCTAGCGCAAACGGCGTACAAATTATGTCCTTAAACCTTTTGTTGGAAAACGAAACCGACCCGGTTATCTGGCGCGGCGCGCTTATCACGGGCACGGTACAGCAATTTTGGACGGACGTGATTTGGAAAGATATTGACTACCTATTTATAGATATGCCGCCCGGCACGGGGGACGTGACGCTCACCGTTTTCCAATCATTACCCATAGACGGTATTATTATGGTATCTTCGCCGCAAGAGTTGGTCCAGCTTATCGTTGGTAAAGCCGTCAAGATGGCGCAGAAAATGAACGTGCCGATTTTGGGTCTGGTAGAAAATATGAGCTACTTAACATGCCCCGACTGCGGCAAAGAATTGGAAATTTTCGGTCCGTCCAAAGTAGAAAAAGCCGCTAAAGAATTTGGTTTGCCCGTAGCGGTGCGCTTGCCGTTAAACCCGGCAGTAGCCAAAGCCGTTGATGACGGGCAGATTGAAACTGTACGCCAAGAAAATATCAATCCGCTAGCAGATAAACTCATGCAACTCAAGTAATTTGCGGTAATTAAATGATACAATAGATATAGAGGAGAATTATGGCTACAACATTAAGTAAACTAGCAACTTTGATTGGGGATTCCCCAACCTTAAAAATTAACGCCGCCGCGCGTGCGCTAAAAGCCGCCGGCGAGCCCGTGATTCACTTAGGCGGCGGCGAGCCGACCTATCCGGCCCCGCAAGCCGCGGTGGATGCGATTATTGCGCAAGCCCATACGCGCAAAATTAAATATTCCCCGTCTTCCGGTACGCCGGCGATGAAAAAAGCCGTTATCGGATATACGCAAAAAATGTACGGTTGGACCGTGGAGCCCACGCAAGTGCTTATCAGTGCGGGGGCCAAACAAGCGTTATTTAACTTTTTACTTGCCGCAGTAACCGAAGGTGACGAAGTTATTTTTGCCGCGCCCTATTGGGTAAGCTATCCGGAAATGATTAAAATGGCCGGCGGTACGCCCGTGTGCGTGCGCCCGACGCAAGGTTTGCAAGTAACCGCCCAACAAATTTTGGACGCGGTAACGCCCAAAACAAAAGCCATTTTGCTTAACAGCCCGTGCAACCCTTCGGGTCAAATTTATAGCGAAGAATTTATCAAAACGATGGTGGAATTTGCCGAGAAGAACGACATTTTCCTCGTTATGGACGATATTTACCACCAACTCGTTTTTGACGGTAATAAAACCCCTAATCCGTGCAAATATGCCAAAGAAGGTAACAATATGGTTATCATCAACGGCGTGTCTAAATTGTATGGTTTAACGGGTTTACGTATCGGCTGGGCCGTAGCGAAACGCAAAGATTTAATTGCCGCTATGGGCCGTATGCAAGCGCAAAGCACGTCGTGCAACAGCGATTTATCTGAAACTGCCGCGTGCGCCGCGTTAAACGGCGACCAAGGTTGCATCGCCGATATGTGCCGCGTGTTGGAAGACAACCGCAATACCCTTTTGGAAGAAGTAAATAAAATCCCGAACGTCAAAGTCCAAAAGCCGATGGCTACTTTCTACTCGTTTGTAGACTTTAGCTATTACAACAAATCTTCGGCCGAGTTGGCTGAATTTTTGCTCAAAAAGGCGTTAGTAGCCGTAGTGCCCGGCGTGGCCTTTGGTGCGGACGGTTATTTACGTATTAGCTTCTGTGCGGACAAGGCCTCCATTATTGAAGGCGTACGCCGCATTCGCTGGGCGTTAGACAAAACACAACCCAACGAATTAAAAGCAGGGGATAAAATTCTAAAGAGAGATTAAAGATGAAAACAATCAAAGCAACACCGGACTTTTTTAAGCCCGACTTCGGCTTGGAGCATGCGAATATCAGCACCACGAAAAATGTGTACTGGAACTATTCTACTCCGGCCTTGTACGAAGAAGCGTTAGCACGCGAAGAGGGGAACGTCGTTTACGGCGGGCCTTTGTGCGTAAGCACCGGTAAACACACGGGACGCAGCCCCAACGACCGCTATTTCGTGGAAACCCCGGAAATTGAAGGCAAACTCTTTTATTGCAAAAGCAATAAAGGAATCAAAGCCGAATATTTTGACAAGATTTTTGCCAAGGTACAAAAATACGTCGCCGACAAAGACCTCTTTGTGCGTGATGCGTATGTGGGGTCCAGCGAGGCCTCGCGTTTGAAAGTACGTGCTATTACCGAGTGCGCGTGGACGAACCTGTTTGTCAAAAATATGTTCATTGAGCCCAAACAGGAAGAACTCAAATCGTTCGTGCCGGAGTTCACGCTTATCTGCTTGCCTAAAATGCATGTGGATCCGGCCACCGACGGTACCGTGTCCGAAACGGCTATCTTAATCAACTTTGCTAAAAAGTTGGTCCTCGTCATCGGTAGTGAGTACGGCGGAGAAAATAAAAAAGCGTTATTTACGATTATGAACTTCCTCTTGCCGCAAAAGGGCATCATGACGATGCACTGCTCGGCCAACGTTGGCAGCAAAAACGATAGTGCCATTTTCTTCGGCCTTTCCGGCACGGGTAAAACCACCTTATCGGCTGATATTACCCGCGGCCTCATCGGCGACGATGAACACGGTTGGGACGACGAGGGCGTGTTTAACTTTGAAGGCGGCTGCTACGCTAAAGTAATTCACCTGAGCCAAGAAGCCGAGCCGCAAATTTATTCCACCACGCATCGCTTTGGTACGGTGTTGGAAAACGTCGTGTTTGATCCGCAAACGGGCAAACTTAATTTGGACGACGATACCTTAACCGAAAATACCCGCGCGTGTTATCCGCTTAATTTTATTGATAACGCCGTGGAAAGCAAACGCGCTACCCACCCCAAAAACATCATTTTCTTAACGTGTGATGCGTTTGGCGTGATGCCGCCCATTTCTAAACTTAGCCCGGATCAGGCACTTTACCACTTTATCAGCGGTTACACCGCCAAAGTGGCCGGTACGGAAAAAGGTGTCAAAGAACCGACCAGCACGTTCTCTACGTGTTTCGGCGGGCCGTTTATGGCTCTTCACCCGTCCGTGTACGCAGAACTCTTGAAAAAGAAAATCAAAGAGCATAACGTAGATTGCTGGCTCGTCAACACGGGCTGGATCGGCGGGCCGTACGGCGTGGGCAAGCGTATCAGCATTAAATATACGCGTGCTTTGTTAAATGCCGCGTTGGAAGGGAAACTGGCGAAAGTAGATTTCAGTACGGACCCGGTTTTCGGTTTCCAAATTCCGACCTCGTGCGAAGGCGTACCTTCGGAAATTTTGAACCCCATTAACTTGTGGGCCGATAAAAAAGACTATATGGCTAAATATGAAGCGTTAGCCAAGTCGTTTATTGAGAACTTCAAAAAGTACGAAGACGGTTGCACCAAAGAAGTGTTAGCCGCCGCCCCGAAAGTGAAATAGCGGCGTAGGTTGTTTTTAAAAAGGGGGCCTATGTACAACAGGCCCCCATATATACTAGAATAAAGAAAAATTAAACTAATAGGAGATTTAACTATGGCAAAAGCAAATGCAAAATTTATGGCACCTTTAACCCCCAGCGCTGAGTTGGCGGCGGTAGTAGGCAGTGCGGCTCTTCCGCGCACCGAAGTCGTCAAAAAGATGTGGGACTACATCAAAAAGAACGGTCTTCAAGATAAAACCAACAAACGCATGATCAATTCCGATGCGAAATTGGCGCCGATTTTTGAAGGCAAAAAACAGATCAGCATGTTTGACATGAGCAAGTACTTATCCAAACACTTGTCTAAATAATATAACAGCTTTGTTATATTACGATTAACGCACGAAACCTAAAACGTTAGTTTTAGGTTTCGTTGCTTTACGCCGATACAATTTTCCACATTGAGTCCAAAATTAATACGAGTACATTTTTTCCGGGGCGCTGCCGAAAGAATTTGTAGCGCCGGTTTCTTGTTTGCAAATTTGATTTTGTAAAGTGAGATCAGCATGAGTTCCGCAAACTTTAACTTGAGACCCCAAATGAATGCGATACCACATCGTTATTTTAGAGTTTACACATTGGCAATAGCTAGTGTCTAGACGACAGTAGCCCCAAGGAAAAGATTTGTAGGTTGTTGAAGTCGGGTGGGGAGTTCCGCCTATATCTATGGCCAGTTCGTCAAAGTCGGTGGAGTAAGTATTATTGGCTAAATAATATGCTTCTTCTGCATCAGCGATTGTTTTTGTCATATTTTTCAAAGCGGCATACCTGCTTTTAATTACTGCTTTTTGATATTGCGGCAAGGCCACCGCCGCGAGTATGCCGATGATAAGAACGACGACTAAGAGTTCTATTAACGTGAATGCTTGTTTGCTTTTCATAAAATCTCCTTTGTTGTTTTTGCTGACTCTTTATTATCGTTTTTTTTTTTGATTTGTCAAGACCCTCGCCGGGCCGGGCAGAGCGGTCTTAGACCGCCGTTTGCTTTTGATGTTATCTTTTGCAAGGGGGGACTTCGTGTTATTCTGTAACCCCCTTTTCGCTTTTCTGGTGTCAGAAAAGCGGAAAAGGAATTTGTTGCACTGCAAAGCGACAATGCAAAAAGAGTGTGGCTCTAATTAAGTGGAAGTTGACTCCCAAAATGCCTGCCCCCGGCAAGGGGGGGTTGACATCGTTTTTTTTTTTGCTACATTTTTTATATAAGTCTATTTTCACAAGGAGTGACACGTATGAAAAAACAAAGTGGTTTGTCGGGGATTTTAAATGCAAAAGCGTTTACGTTAATAGAATTATTAGTTGTTGTTCTCATCATTGGTATTTTAGCGGCGGTGGCGTTGCCGCAATATCAAAAGGCGGTGTGGAAAGCGCGTTATGTGCAGGCCAAAGTTGTTGCAAAAAATATTGTTGCGGCTCAAGAGGTTTATTATATGGCAAACGGAGAATATAGTAAATCATTAGAAGATTTGGATGTTGAACTGCCTTCCGCCAGTTATACTAACAATGGTTATGTCGCTCATTTTTCTTGGGGATGGTGCGGGTTGGATATTTTGCCCAATGATAATAGATATGATATCCAATGTACTCTGCAAAAAAATGGACATGATTTTTTAAGATATGTTCTTGCGTTTGAGCGTAATACAATTTATTATGTCAAAAAATCACAGTGTGTGGCGCACAGCGCAAACCCCAATGATTTAAATTATCAAATATGTATGAGCGAAACAGGAAAAAAGACAGGTTTTAGTTGGGGGACTAACACAACCGCTTTTGAGTATTAGTTTGTAAAAACCCCCGCCTGTTTGGCGGGGGGAGAATAAAAGAGTGGAACACGAAGTCCCGGTGAACAAAAGAGCGCGTATATAACTTGCTAGGTTTTAGGCCTTCTGCCCGCCCCGGCGAGGGGCTACTTCTTTAAGATATTTTCAGACGGTTTAAACCGTACTTTTTGTTTCGCGGGAACTTGTACTTTTTCGCGCGTTTTGGGGTTGTGGCGCGTAACGGGGCGTGCAGTTTTTAACTGAAACGACCCAAAGTTGCTGATGACTACTTTGCCGTCGCGTTTTAAACCGTGTTTAATAATTTCAAATACGCCGTCCACCGCTGTTTTGGCGAGTTTTTTATCAATTACTTTTCGGGTTAAGTGCCGAATCACATCGTCTTTATTCATACTGTTTTCCTTTTTTAGGGATAAAACGGCCCGTCGGGCAATACCCTACGGGTCTATATTATTTGTTTCCCCGGTTGACAAAACCCATTGCGTGCAACAGCACATGCGGTTTTTTGCCTTGGCAGACAATTTGCCAAATGGCGTCAATAATCGGAGTGTTTAAATGATTTTTACGGGCGATATCGTACACGCTTTGGACGGAGTTTACACCCTCGGCAATCGTGCCGACGGCTTGTTTGGCTTGGTCAAGTGTCATGCCCGCACCTAATTTTTCGCCCAAGCGGCGGTTGCGCGAAATAGCGGACATACCCGTCAAAATCGCATCGCCAAATCCGGCTAAACTATATACGGTGCCGGCCTCGCCGCCTTGGCTGACTAAAATGTCGTTCATTTCTTGAAGCGCCTGCGTGATAAGCGCGGCTTTAGCGTTGGCTCCGTCGCCAATACCGTCAATAACACCGCACCCGATAGCCAGCACATTTTTAATGCCGCCGCCATATTCCACGCCGCGGCGGTCTTGGGCAGGGACGACGATAATCGGGTCGCCGCTCATCACTTGCGCTACTTCTTGCACGAGTTTTTCGTTCGCTCCGGCAAGCATAATTTTGGTCGGTACGTTTTGGGCTACTTCCAACGCAAAGCTCGGGCCCGAGAACGCGAGTACGCTGTCTTTAAGTTGTGGCAATTCTTCTTCAATAATTTCGCAAATGGTTTTGAACGATTTATCTTCAATACCTTTGGAGGCACTGACGACCGGAACAACACGGCCGTTTAAAAGCGGTTTTAATTGTTCGCGGCAGAACAAGCGTATGGCTTTAGACGAGATAACAAAAATAATTAAATCGGTATTTTCCACCGCGTCGGCCACATTGCCAGTTAGACGGATGTTGTCGTGTATTTTAAAGTTGGGGATATTGGGGTGGCGGCCCATGGTTTTAAGCGCATTGAGTAGCGTTTCGTTATATTCCCACAATGAAACCGCATACCCTTTTTTGGCTAAATGCTGGGCGATAACACTGCCCCAAATGCCCGCCCCAAAGACGGTGATTTTACGGATATTCATGTTATTTTCTCTTTTTCGCGCCGTCTTCAAATTTAAGTTCTTTTTGGGCGAGTAGCCGTTTGATATTCGGCACGTGTTTGTAAATAACAAGCGCGCCGATAGCTGTTACCATTAAATTAACAGACATGGGGTGATTGCCGATAAAATAACTGCACAGCGGCAGTACGATGCACGCGCAAATTGATCCGATAGAAATACGACCCCACAACGCTACACAAATCACAAACGACGCAAACGCAATTGCCGTAGGGATAGGGAGCAAGGCGGCAAACACTCCGGCGGAAGTGGCCACGCCTTTTCCGCCGCGGAATTTTAAATAAATCGTCCACATATGGCCCAAAATGGCAATCACGCCGCACGCGATAGCTACCCAATAGTACTCCGGGCAGTAGTGGCGGGCTAAACACACGGGGATAAAGCCCTTACAAGCGTCAATTAAAAACGTGCTGATGCCGGCCCACTTGCCGACGATGCGGTATACATTGGCCGCGCCCGGGTTGCCCGAGCCGTGCTGGCGGATATCAATTTTCATCACGTGTTTGGCGATGAGATATCCGGTGGGGATAGAACCTAATAAATAACTAAACAAAACGAGCAGGGTTATCGTAATCATCATATAACTTATTATATTATATTTGTTGCCTTGGCAACAGCTTTCCCCAAAAAATATAGTGGTTTTTTTGAACTTTTTTATATACACTTATTATATGAAGAGAGTCCTGTTAGGTTTATTGTTGGGCTTGCTAAGCGTACCGGGTTTTGCACAGGAAGAAGAAATACCGCCGGTGCGCGAGGATGCTTTTTTGGCCCAAAAAGAAATTTCCGTTTGGCGTACGGATAAAGTAAGCGCGGGCCGTGCGTCGGTGTATGCGTGTCAGGCCGTGCGCGTGCATGCCCAATGGTTGCTTACAGCGGCGCATTGTGTGTATGCGGCTTGCCAAGGCCAATCGGGTGTATTACCCTGCACGGTGGAAGTAACACTGGCCGAAGCCGAACTTCGTCAGCGCGCGCGTGTGTTAAATACGACGGCTTCCAAAAATGTTTTTGTGTATGGTGGGTTTTCGTTCGGGCAAAACCGGATTAGCAGTTTGGACGTAGCGCTGATCCGTTTGGACCCGCAAAACACCACTTACGCCTACGAAAAATGGAACGAAGAGGGCCAGCATTGGGAAGAAATTTCCAAAAAACAATTTGACACGCAACTTTTTCACAGCCCGGAAACAAAAGCCCAGTTATCGGCATTTAGTCCGCGGCTGGTAAGTGCGGCCAATTTGGCTACGTCGCGTTTGTTGCCGCAAGTTGTCGTACCGCGTATTACAAACGGCGAAGTGTCTTATTTAATTTCTCCCTCGCAAGATGTGTTTTTTGTGCAAGAATTGCAACACTTTATTTCGCCCGGGTTTGGGGTGCGGCAAGGCAATTCCGGCGGCGGTGTGTTTACGGCGGCGGGAGATTTAGTCGGGCTCGTATCGTCGTTAGTTTACTCGCGTGACGGTAGTGCGGCTTTCCAAAATGATGAGGGGAAAACGGTGCTGACCTTAAAAGACGCGCGCGATTACTTCTTATTTACCGGGTTTAACGGCGCAACGCTTAATTTTATCCGCAATCACGTGCCGAATTTGCGTGTCATCGGGGCGGAAAACGGGTTTGTGGAGCCGACGGATAAACCGTTTGCGGATATTGTTAAAGCCATCAATCAAAGTTCACTTTCATTATAAAAAGAAAAAAAACATACCCCCGGATACTCGCCGTACAGGCAACCGGGGGTTATTTTTTTTGTGTGTTTAAAATGTGCGCGGCCAGTTGTACGGGGTTAAAATCTTCCGGGCGGGATAATGTCAGACGCGTGGCATTTGTGTAACGGTTGAACCACGTGCGTTGTCGTTTGGCATATTGGCGCGTGAGCGTGCAAATGCGTTCTAGGGCGGCGTTGCGCGAAAGGTTGCCTTGCAAAAATTCTACCACTTGCGGGTATCCCAAACTTTTCAAGGCGGGTGCGTCCGGTGAAAACCCCGCGGTCAGTAGCGCGCGCGTTTCTTCGCACATGCCCTTAAACATTTGCTCCGTGCGCGTTTGTATGCGGCGGCGGAGGGCGTCTTTATCCCAAGCCAAATAGACAAAATGAACTTGTTTTTCATCGGGCAATTTGAAAAATTGGCCGCTTTTTAACGTGCTGGCCGGACGGCCCGTAAGTAAATAGAGTTCCAACGCGCGCATGGTGCGTTGCACATTTCCGACGGGAATTTGCGTCGCGCTAACAGGGTCTTTTTCCTGCAAATGTGCGTGCAACCCTTCTTTACCTTCTTGTTGTAAAATTTTTTCTACCGCGGCGCGCGAGTCCGTTGTGCTAGGGGGGAGTTCGTCCATGCCCACAAAATATGCGTGCAAATACATCCCCGTTCCGCCTGCAAAAATGAGCGGAGTATCTTTATTGGCGGCGGCAATTTCCCGCGCGCGCTTGCAAAAAGATCCGGCGTTAAACGTATCCGTAACATCTAAAAAATCTACTAAGTAATACGCTATGCCGTCCACGCGGTACACACCGTTTTCCCACGTGCCTTGCGGTTTGGCGGTGCCGATAGTGAGGTGTTTATATACTTGCCGCGAATCAGCGGAGATAATCACACCGCCCGTCTGCCGGGCGAGTTCCAACGCCAGTTCCGTCTTTCCCGAGGCCGTCGGCCCGCAAATAACAATGGGTTTCATGGATATATTGTAACTTTTTTCCCCCTTGCCGGGGGCAGGCATGAGGCCTAAAACCTCTGTATGCGTATGGCGCGAAGTTTTTGCAATATGGAATTTCATTGACGGTGCTTTTGTTTCCCTCGCCCCTTACGGCGAGCACCCCGGCAAGGGGGGTTTCTGTATATATTTTTCTCTCGCTCGTCATCCCGCAGAGTTTCTATGCGGGATATAGCGAGAGAAAAAAATAAAACTTGACATCGTTTTTTTTTTGCTACATTTTATGTAATGATAACAATTACCAAAGGAGGTTTTTTATGGAAAAGAAAAGTTGTTTTGTCGTTGTAGGTCAGGCTATGCCTGACATCAAACAAGGAAAGATGTTTCTGCCGAAACATTGTCAGGTAAAACCTGACCTACATAATGGATTCACGCTCATTGAATTACTTGTCGTTGTGTTAATCATCGGTATCTTGGCGGCGGTGGCTCTGCCGCAATATCAAAAAGCGGTGGAAAAAGCACGTGCTACGCAAGCCATTACGCTGGTGCGTTCTATCGCGCAAGCGGCTGAGGCATATTATATGGCCAACGGAACATACGCTACGGATATTAGTGAGTTGGATATTGATTTGACAAACGCACAACGGAGTGAATTTTTATGTCCAACTTCGGTCGCATGTACCAACGCCCAATGGGGTATTTCGTTATACACTGCAACAAATGGGCTAAAGGGGGTACTTATGTTGCGTTCATCCGGGAAATACAAAGGTGCCGGGTTTATTATATTTCAAAATACGGCCAATTATACAACGGTGCAAAAAAATACGCTTTATTGTTACGAGCGGGCTGACGGCTCCAATTATTCTGCGTTAAATAAAGGTGATTATTGTAAAAAATTATTTAAAGGAATTTGGAAAAGCGAATATCAATCTAATGCTCATTTGTTTTCTTTGCCTTAAATCAAACACCCCGGATTATAAACCCGGGGTGTGTTTTCACTGTTGCCTTAAACTTATTTTCCTTTTTTATGTTTAATCGGTTTGCCGTAGTAGGCCTTGATAAACAAGTCCTTGATTTCGCTAATTAACGGATAGCGCGGGTTGGCTCCCGTGCACTGGTCGTCAAACGCCAATTCGGAAAGTTTATCCACGTTTTCCAAAAAGTCTTTTTCCGCAATACCATATTCTTTAAGCGAGTGTGGAATATTGAGTTTATTTTTTAAGTCCTCCACCATATCAATTAACTTCTGAATTTTGGCATCGGTGTTGTTACCCATTTTGTGCTCGGGCAATAAGTAGTCAATAATTTTAGCATAACGGCCCTTCACAAACGGGTAGCGGTATTGCGGATATAAACCCTGTTTGGTGGGTTTGTCCGTAGCGTTAAATTCAATTACGTACGATAAGAGCATCGCGTTGGCTAGTCCGTGCGGCACGTGATACATGGCCCCTAACTTATGTGCCATGGAGTGACATAACCCCAAAAATGCGTTAGCAAATGCCATGCCGGCTACCGTTCCGGCGTAGTGCATTTTTTCACGTGCGGCAATGTCTTTCGCGCCTAAATTATACGAGCGTTCCAAGTACTTAAACACAAGCCGCATGGCCTCTAACGCTTGCCCTTCGGTAAAGTTGGTTGAGAAAATAGACGTGTACGCTTCAATGGCATGTGTGAGCACATCTAAGCCCGAATAAGCCGTCAGGGTTTTAGGCATACCGAGTACAAATTCCGGATCAATAATTGCCATATCCGGCGTTAAAGCATAATCGGTAATGGCGTATTTAGTGCCGGTTTTTTCGTCAGTAATAACGGTAAACGGTGTTACTTCCGAGCCCGTTCCCGACGTGGTGGGGATCGCCACCATGGTTGCTTTTTTACCTAGCGGCGGTGCGGCATAAATACGTTTGCGGATATCCATAAAGCGCATGGCAATATCTTCAAAGCTTGTATCCGGGTTTTCGTACATCAGCCACACCATTTTTGCTTCGTCCATGGCAGACCCGCCGCCTAGGGCAATAATCAAATCGGGTTGCCACGTTTTGGCAATTTCTAACGCCTTGGTTACGTTGGAAATATCGGGGTCGGGCAGCACATCGGAAAATACGCGGAACTTAATATTTAAGTTTTTTAACACGTCGGCAACCAGGCGCACATGGCCCAGTTGTTCCATAGTTTTATCGGTGATGATATACGCGCGTTGTTTATCTTTTAATTCTTCCATCGCTTGGGATAAAGCACCGCGTTTAAAATAAATTTTAGACGGCACTTTGTACCAATACATATTTTCGCGGCGTTCGGCCACGGATTTGATATTCATAAGATGTTTGACTCCGATATTTTCACTGACCGAGTTGCCGCCCCACGAGCCGCAACCTAAGGTCAAAGAAGGGGCGAGCTTGAAGTTATACACATCTCCGATCGCTCCTTGGGAAGACGGAATATTGATTAGCGTGCGGGCGGTGGGCATGTCCGAAAACGCCTCAATACGGTCTTCGTTGGTTTCATCCGTATACAACACAGACGTATGACCCGCACCGCCGTACAAAATTAAATCACGCGCGATGTTCATGGCGTGTTCAAAATCGGCGGCCCGGTAAAAAGCCAAGACGGGGGAAAGTTTTTCGCGGGCGAAAACTTCTTTATCGTTTACTTCGCTGGCCTCGGCTATTAAAATTTTGGTGTGCGGCGGAACTTTAATGCCCGCCATTTGCGCAATATGCGTAGCACTTTTCCCGACGATAGCGGGGTTGAGTTGATTGTCTTGCACGATTGTGCGGGCTAATTTTTGACGGTCCTTGCCCGTTACAAAATGACATCCGCGCAGCATAAATTCGTCTTTCACTTTTTTATAAACGGCGTCTTCCACCACGACGGCTTGCTCGCTGGCGCAAATCATACCGTTGTCAAAAGTTTTACTCATAATAATAGAGCTGACGGCCATTTTGATATCGGCCGTTGCGTCAATGACGGCGGGCGTGTTTCCCGCGCCTACGCCGATAGCCGGTTTGCCGGACGAGTACGCCGCGTGTACCATGCCCGGTCCGCCGGTCGCCAAAATAATGTTTATATCTTTATGTTGCATTAAGGCCGTAGAAAGTACCATGGTCGGATGCTCTATCCAACCGATAATATCCTTGGGAGCACCCGCTTCCACCGCCGCTTCCAATACAATGCGGGCGGCCTCTATGGTGCATTTGGCCGCGCGCGGGTGGGGGGAAAAAATAATACCGTTGCGCGTTTTGAGTGCCAACAGACTTTTGAAAATAGCCGTAGAGGTGGGATTTGTAGTCGGAATCACACCGGCAATTACGCCGATCGGTTCGGCTACTTGCCGGTAACCGAAAGCGTCATCATCTGATAAAATGCCACACGTTTTAGTATCTTTGTATTGGTTGTAAATATATTCGGAAGCAAATTGGTTTTTAATTACTTTATCTTCCATTACACCCATACCGGTTTCTTCCACGGCCATTTTAGCCAGCGGAATGCGGTTTTGGGCCGCGGCAATCGCGGCGGCACGAAAAATTTTGTCTACTTGCTCTTGCGAATAAGTAGCGTATTTGCGTTGGGCACGCCGTACGCGCGCGACCATTTTGTCCAAAGCGGCCAGTTCTGCCACAGTAGCTGTTTTTTTATCCCCCATAGTTTTCTCCTCATTGGTTGCAACGGATACACAGGTTATTCATATTGTAGCTTTTGGATTGTAAATCTGTCAAAATGAAAATAAGGCCCAGAATTGTCTGGGTCTTTTGGACGGGGGGAAGTGGGCCTTTCGTCTCTTTTTAATGCAGGCATAGCGTCTTATAATAATAGTATGAGAAAAGGGGTCTTAATCGGTTTTATATTGGTTTTTTGCTTGACAGGAAAGGTCTGGGCACAAGGAGGCAAGCGGTTGGTTACAGGCGTGCAACGGGCCGCTGTCGCTGCGCGTGCGTCCGGCAGTTCTGTTTCTGCGGCGTCACAGGGTTGGGTGAACAGAGCGGGAATGTGGGAAGTGCCGTTGCAATCAACGGATATGTCTGTGAAAATGCCGAGTGGGGAACTAACCACCGTGACGAAAATTCCGGCTACGTCGCAGGTCGTACGCGTGGCAGACGCTGCGTTTAACACATCATTACTAGCTAACACGTTTAAAGCGTATCCGATTAAAAGCAAGAAACGTTTGGAAGTTACGGGAGCTATTTTCCAACTTGACTATAACGGAAAAACCGAAATTTACGGCGCGGTGGCTTCGCATCGGTTAATTTCTGCGCTTAAGAGTGTTCCCAAATTTGTTGATAAAAAATTTTTCGCAGATGTGTATATAGACGGAGAATGGAAAATGATTCCTGCCAAAATTGTACAGTTGGGAGCTCCGAAAACACTTGACGTTACCCTGATTAAATTTCAGCCGAAAGATGAAGCGCATTTAAAACCGCTGTTATTAGCCAAACATAACCCGGCTGTGGGGGTGGAATTACAATCGGCGGGTTTTCGTCCGGACGATATGTTGTATGTGCCCGGACGGGTAGTGCGTGAAGTAACCCCGCTTTCTTTTCGCACATCTATTTCAAGCAATTCTTTTGACCGGATAGGCCTGTGTGGCGGCCCGGTAGGGCACGGTAATATATTAGACGGCATCCACACGGGAAGTACCAATGAAGAAAACCCAATGGACGAAATCGGTTTTGCTACCCGTGCCGAGCATCTTAGAAAATTAGTGGATGCCTATCATACCAACGGACAGGCCTATATTCCGATAGAAGTAAACGGACACCATTTGATAGATTTGCAAGTAGATGAGTATGTGCATACTATGAAATTTTTAGACGCTGAAGGCCGCGTGCTAAGTGAAGATAAATTTTCCGGGAAGTTTTCGTACAGTAGGGTAGCTGAGGAGCTTGAAGATCCTCAATTGCGGTATGTTGAAATAAACACAGCGCGGGTATCGTGGAATCGGGAAGAACCGGACCAAATTCAATTTTATACGCCGGCGCGTCATCTTAAATACGATGTCGTTACGAAACAAGTGGTATCTGTTGATAAGGATAACGGAACTTATGAACATTAGAAAAGGACTTGCGTTAATTTGCGGTATGGGCCTATTATTATACACTTTCCCGGCGAACGCGCAGAATCTGCCGGGCAAGTTGGTGCGTGCTTTGCATGGAGCACCGCGGGCCGGCACGTGGGGTGCCTTGCAAGGGGCTCGCCCGAGCGGAATAGAGTTCGGAACGGTCAACCAACGTCAAATTTCACAGACTATTGAAAAAAACCGTCCGTTTGACGAAACATGGCGCGCGGCTTTAAAAAGTTCTTTTTATGCTAAACCGCCCGACTCATTTTTTAATAATGTATTTTCCGGGGTAGTATTTCAAAGTGAGCGTACCGGAAAAGCGTACGGCGTAATTACTACGCATGACCTTTCCACGCCGCCGGTAAACCTGATGGCGGAGATGATGAGTCAAAGCAGTTTAAAACGGAATTTTGACTTGCAGGCCTTTGATGCACAAGGTAACGAGGTAACCGTGCCCGCCCGGGTGGTACAGTTAGGGGCGTTCGGCACGATAGACTTGGCATTGGTGGAGTTGGCCCCTTCCGCTTTACGTTTATTTACACCTGCCCGCATAGCCAAGCGTCCGGTCGCTCCGGGGCAAAAACTGCTTTCGCAAGGGTTTTCAAGCGGGTACACTGTTTTTATTCCGGACCGTCAAATTTTACAAACAACGCCGTTTTCCGTGCGTACCACTATGCCCGGGCCCGATTGGCTGCGCCGGGGGTTGTGCGGCAGTCCGCTGTTTAACGAACAAGGGGAATTAGTTGCTATTCACACGGGTAGCAAAATCGGCGGACAAGGAAACGGCGAAGATATCGGCTACGCCACAAAAGCACAATTTTTGGAAAACTTGGTGGAAGCGTACGAGGGCGGCAAAGATGTTTTTATTCCTTTTGAAATTAACGGTATGCACATTACCGACTTGCGGGTGGACGAATATATAGAGCGTTACAAATTAGTGAGCGAACAGGGCCGCGTGTTGTGGGATAGTTCTGTAAGAGCCAAATTTCCTTTTAAACACGTAGAGAGTTTAATGACGCGTTTATCGCCGCGCTACATAGACTTAACGGTCGGACGAATCAAATGGGCCGGAGAAAACGGACAG
The DNA here is from genome assembly GCA_900315795.1 of Candidatus Avelusimicrobium caledoniensis. GTDB lineage: Bacteria > Elusimicrobiota > Elusimicrobia > Elusimicrobiales > Elusimicrobiaceae > Avelusimicrobium > Avelusimicrobium caledoniense. The sequence continues at coordinate 12,425 of ONAM01000008.1, read as the reverse complement.
TATGCTGAATTTGAGCGCGAAGTGCGCGGCCTCAGATACGACTTGCAAACGCAGCAAGTCAGTGAGTTAGATATGCGCCCGCTGTACCAACAATTTCCATCGCTGTTGGAGGGATACCGATGAAACGGCTTTTCTGTATTTTAGGAATTTACGCGGCCTTGTTTGGCGCGGCGACGGTGGCCTGCGCGCAAGGGGGTGCTTTGGTAAAAGGAACATTCAAAATGGTGGAAGGTACCGTCGGTAAAGGGTGGAGTAGCGGTATTTCTGTGGCGGGGATGCAGCGTTATGTGGAGCGTCAGATCATTTGGAGCGGTATGAATCAAGCACAACGCAGTGTATGGCAGAGTTCTTTTCGGGCCCGTTCGCCAAAAGATGATGAGGCCATTAAGTCTTTTTCCGGCACGCTGTTCAAATATGGAGCGGATACCTACGGCGTGATTGCCGCCCATGCGTTAGTATCCGATGAGCAAAACCCCAACATCGGGCGTTGGTTTTTTGCAGACGTTTTTTTGGACGGCCAGTGGACGACTGTTCCGGCCCAAGTGGTACAACTGAGTGCGCCTGCTACATGGGATGTGGCGTTAGTTAAATTTAGACCGAAAGATGCCGTTCGCTTACAACCGCTGGCGTTAAGCAGCCGTTCTTTGCAACCGGGAGATCCGTTGCGCGTAACGGGATTTCATCACCAAACTCCGCTTACTTTATCAGGGCAGCAAGTAACGGAAATTTCCCCTTTTTCAATCCGTGCGCCTATTTTGGGGGCTAATATACAGCGAATCGGTTTGTGTGGATCGGCGGTAACAAACGGGCAAGGCGAACTGGTGGGTGTCCATACGGGCAGTAAATTTGGTTTTGACGGAGACATCGGTTATGCTACCCATGCGTACATTTTACCTAAATTGGTGGAAGGTTCCCAAAATAACGGACAAGTCTTTTGGCCGTTGGAACTTGATGGGAAAAAAATAACAGATTTACGTTTGGATGAATATGTTTATACGATTGATTTGCTGGGACCGCAAAAAGAACATCTGGCAAAAATTACGTTTAACGGTAAGTTTTCATATCGGGAAGTGGCAGAGATGCTGGCGCAATATACGCAGACGCAGTATTTAGAATTATCCACGGCGTACGTATCGTGGAAAACAGAAAACCCGAACTTGCTTCACTTGTACACGCCGGCCAGAAAATTATTATACGATTTGCAAATGCAACGTATCGTGGAGTAGGAAGGGACTATGAAACAATGCAACAATAGGGTATGTATGTTGGTTTTATCGGGCTTACTTTTAGTAACCTGCCCGCTGACGGGTTACGCCCAAAAAGGTAAATGGTTAGGCCGGTTGTTTACCCGCAAAAACTCGTTTACAACGGCTGAATTATTAGGTAATTCATCGGATAAATTGGGTAATTTTTCGTTGGAAATGTCCGTCTTTTCAAAAGTCCAACAAGCGCAACTGGATGCAAACGGCGGACACGGGCCGCTACTGCGCAGTACCTTCCGGGCCCGTGCCAACCGACAGGAAGAAAACAGTATATTTTCGGGAACGGTGTTTAAAATTTCATATCAAGGGCAAGATGAAATTTACGGAGTAGTTGCCGCGCATGCGGTGGGAATAAATTTAAATACGCCCTTGGCTCAAAATTTTGTGGCAGATATATACACTCCGCAGGGGATGCGTACGGTGCCGGCTCAAATTGTGCAAATATCCGCTCCGAGTATGTTGGATATGGTGCTTGTTAAATTCCGGCCGGAAGATGAAAAATTATTCACGCCGCTTACGCTTGCCCGCCAACGGCCCCAAGTGGGGCAACTGCTCCAAACACAAGGTTTTGCCCGCGGAAAAGAAGTCTTTTTGCCGGACCGCACCTTGCAGGAAAATGCAGGCCCTGCGTTGCGGACACAAGTGCCAATACCGCATGGGCAACGCAACGGATTGTGCGGAAGTGCGCTTACCAATGAGCAATACGAGTTGGTGGGAATCTATACAGGAAGTGCGTGCGGGCTTGCCGGGGATGTAAGCTATGCGATGCCCGCGTCTTTTCTTTCTACGTTGGTAGATGCTTATCATGGGCACTCAGATACTTTTCCGTTTGTTTTAGACGGACAGATGATTATGCCGCTTAAAGTAGATGAGTATATTTCCGAAGTCCGTTTGGCCGATAGGTTTGACAATCAACAGGCCTATTTGCGCTTTGGGTATAAACTGTCTTACAGTACGTTGTTGGAGCAGATGGAATTGCATAACCCCCGGTACTTAAATTTTGTGGTCCGTAAAGTCAAATGGATCGGCCGGAGAAATGCCCGCCACTTAGAAGAGGACCGTGAACATTTTTGGGATGCTTACACGATATATACGTATGATACTTCGTTGAAAAAAATAATTTCCGAAAAAAATAAAATGTGGTGGAACAATTGGTTGTAAAATTGTAATTCGTGTGATGAACTTATGAAAAAACGGCGTTATTATTTGATTATTAGTTTATGCTTGTGTTGGGGGACGGTGCAAGCGGGCGGCCCGTTTGGCAAGCAATTAGTATTGCCGTGGGGAGTGACGAAAAATTTATCCGGTTTGTCCGGCGTATCATCTGCGGCACTCTCCAACCAAGTGCGCCGTAGTGCCCTATCTTCTTTACAACTTAGCGGATATAACGGCTTAATAACGCCACAGAATGCCGCGCATGTATTACAAACCCAACAGGAACTGAAAAAACTGCGCGGTCAATTACAATTGCCGGAAGTGCCTACTTTCTCGCCCGCAGTTTCTTTGTCTGCCCCTGCCGTACAGCCGGTTACCCCGGCGGCTACTCCCGGTCTTGCTCATCCGTATTTGTCGGGTACTTTTCAGGCGCGGGATATGTCTGCTCTTGTGCCTTCCCGTTATTCCGGCACCTTGTTTGAAGTGGACGGACAAATTTTCGGAGCGGTAGCGGCCCACGTGTTTGACCGTGGGGACCAAGAAGTAGTCCAACTAAACCGTATTTTTATGGCAGATATTTATCGCGACGGTCATTTCGTTTCCGTTCCGGCGAAAGCCGTACTCATTAACCCGATGTTTGATGTAGCGTTGGTAAAATTCAACCCTAAGGATGAGGGGTTGTTAGATAAACCGTTTGTTTTGGCCCGAAGCGAATTATCATTAGGGCAAACGCTTTCCTCTCACGGTTTTGTGGGACAACGGGAAATTGTAGATATAGCTAACCGTGTTGTGGTGGAACGAACGCCGCTTTCTTTCCGTACTACGATGCCGCTGGCGCAGGATAGACGCCACGGGTTGTGTGGTAGTGCGGTAGTGAATGAGCAAGGTTTATTGGCCGGAATCCATACGGGCAGTACACGTAAAATAAATGCGCAAGAGGATGTAGCTTATGCCGTTCCTGCCGACGTGTTATATAAATTGGCCAAGAGTTATGAACAACAAGATGACACGAAATTTGAATTAAATTTTGACGGTCATATCGTCCCCGTGTTATCCAACGAATATTTATCCAAAGTAATGTTGTTTGATGAAGCGGGCGACGAGCTTTGGGGAGCCCGGAGCAGTTCGTATTTCTCCTATAAATTGCTTCGGACTAAAATTGCCGAGTATAAGCCGCGCTATGTGGAATTTACGATCGGGCGTGCCGGTTGGGAAAACTCCTATTCTTCCTACCTTAATTACGAGCCGGCCGTGCGCAAAGTACGCTATTCCCTCACAGATGACGGATCGGTAGGACCTAACGCTGATTAGGTCTTTGGACCCTTGTTATATCGTCAGGGAGCCCATAAAATATACATATGAGGAAAAATTTTAATTATCTGGTCGTTTTGGCGGGATTGGTTGCGTTGTCAGAATCTGCCGCGTGGGCCCAAGAATCGTTAATAAAGGCGGCCCTGTCTCGTAGCGGGTCCCTTTCGTCATGCGGCGGAGTGTCATCTTGTGCAAGGGTGGGGGCGGATCTGTTTACACCGCGTTTGTCGGCGGGAGCACTGAATCAGGAAACGATTTTACGCGGTGTTTTTCAGGCACGCGAAACGACGGTAAACCGTACCAATTTATTTTCCGGAACTGTTTTTCAAGCAACTCATAACGGGGTGCCCGAAACATATGTGGCCGTGGCGGCGCATGCGTTGGAATCCGGCCGTTTTGTATTAGGCAAAACTTTTACGGCAGATATTTATGCGGGGGATGGAACATTTAAAGCTGTTCCGGTGGAAATTATACAGGTTTCCGCACCGAGCATGTTAGATGTGGCGATTGGTAAAGTGCTGGAAGGAGCGGAAGAATTAAGACCTTTTGAAATTAGCCGCCGTCCGTTTTCTAACGGCGATAAAGCGGTTTCGTATGGTTTTGCCGGGCAAAAATTTGTTGCAATTGAAAACCGTATGTTTTCTTCCAAAACACCGCTTTGTATCCGTACAACGATGCCCTACCCGCGCAACGACCGCATGGGATTATGCGGCAGTGCCCTACTGGATGAAGCCGGCCAACTTATAGGCATTCATACGGGAAGCACCTACGGAAAATACGGCGAAGCCGATGACGTAGGGCATGCTACGGATGTGCGATTGTTAGAAGTGCTGGTGGAAGCGGCTTACCATGACGGGGTGGGCACATTCCCGTTGATATTAGGCGGGCAAAAAGTGTTGGATATGCCGGTGGACGGGTACATTTCATACGTACGTTTATTTAATGAAAATAAAAAGCAATTGTGGCAACGCGGGTTTGAATCTAAATTTGCCTACGATCAGGTAAATGCCATGATAGAAAAATTTTCCCCGCGTTACATTGAATTGACCACCCGTCGCGTGCATTGGGATCCGGCTACCCCGGATAAATTGCTTGAAATCCGTAACCCGCGCGATAAAACCCGCCGGACATACCGGTATGATTTTAAAGAAGGGAAAATTATATTTGAGTCTAAATCTAAAGAATAAGTGCATACTATGAATTTAAAAAGCGCAAAAATAGTTTTTCTTTTTATTATTACCGTGCTGTTGACGCAAGGAGTAGCCGGGGCCCAAGGTTTTGGTCATAGTGCCGTGGTGGGGATGACCCGGCGTTTTAGCCAAATTAAGAATTTTCAAAGACCGCTTGTCGGGAAAGGGTCGTACCTAAAATCCGGGATCGGCTCTGCTTATAACCACAATTTGTCTGTGCCCTATTCTGTTAACTTAACTTCTCGTGTCGCGCAGCAGGCGGCGTCTGCCTCTCTCCAAGCGGCGAAAAAGGGCCCGTCGGATCATTCTTTTCTACCGCGCGTGCCTAAGGAGATTACGGCGTTTTTGCCTTCTTCCTTTCAAGCCCGTCCGGGTCCGTCCTTGGGACAAGCTAATTTTATTTCCGGTACCGTATTTAAGACCACCTATGACGGACAAGAAGAAATATTCGGCGTGATACCTATGCACGCGTTGGGAAATGCTTTTACTTGGCAAGAATCGGTGGGAGCCAGTTTTACCGCAGATTTGTTTGATCCGACTACCCGACGATTTATTTCTGTTCCGGCGGAGATTGTACAAATCAGTACGCCGGAGTTTTTAGATGCGGCCTTAGTTAAATTCCGCACCCAGGATGAAAAGCTGCTACATCCTTTGTCATTAAATACCCAAATGCCTACGTGGCATTCGGTGGTAAGTTCACAAGGTTTTGCTGCCCGGCAGGCGGTCTATATTCCACAACGCCGCGTTATTAAGACGGAACCTTTTACCCTTCAAACGACTATTCCGTTCTCACGGGACCAACGCAAAGGATTGTGCGGCGGGCCTGTCGTGGATCAAGACGGGCGGTTAGTGGGCATCCATAACGGCAGTTCGTATATCGGCAAAAACGAAGCATACGACAAAGGGTACATTACCCCTGCGTGGATATTGGAACGTTTGGTACAAGCTTATAAAAATGAGGGGAAAGCCAAAATTCCGTTAACGATGGATGGGAAAACGTTGATTGAATTAAATGTGGACGAGTATATTTCGCATATTTCTTTAAAAAGCAGTGGTGAAATGGAGTTAGGGCATTATACCGTAGATCATAAATTTTCATACAACGCTTTGCAGGAATTGTTAGAATCGCACTACGCACGCTATATTGACTTTAGTGTTCACCACGTACGTTGGAACGAGGATGAATCCTTTGTGTTGGACAGCCGTTTTGATGCGCCCAATTTGGTTAAAATATATCGTTACGATACGGAGACCGACGAGCTTAAACCGCTGGAACCGGTGCCGGCTCAAACTAAAAAGAAATGGGATTTATTCCACTTGTTCGGACGTAAAAATTAAAAGACTTGTTTGCCGTTAATAAAAGTAGCTTTAGGGGTAAAATCTTCGTTTAGTAGTGTAATATCTGCCTGAAAACCGGCATCCAGTTGGCCGTGGCTTTTTAATTGCAGAAGTTTGGCCGGGTTGGCATTAGCGCACCGCACCGCTTGCGGTAATGGATAGCCCCACGACACTAAATTTTTAATGCCTTGCGGCAACGTCAATGCAGATCCCGTAATCACGTGATCTGTTTTTCTTCGCCATACGCCGCCTTCAAAAATTACTTCATCCCCATTAGCGATAAACGGCCCTTTCTCTTGCGCGGTGGGAGTCAGCGCATCTGTAATTAACACTAATTTATCGGCTGATTTTACACGGCGTAAAAAAGCGATAATCTGTGGATGTACGTGTACACCGTCGCCGATAAATTCGCACGATACGTTTTCATTCATCAGCACCGCACCGGCGGCTCCCGGGGCGCGTTGGGTAAACGGACTCATCGCATTAAACGCGTGGGTGGCGTGAGAAACGCCCCATTGTATGCCGCGGCAAAATTCTTCGTACGTGGCGTTGGTATGCCCGGCTTGGGGGATAATTTGGTGGCGTAAACAAAAATCAATGACAGGCGCGATACCGGGCAGTTCGGGCGCGAGCGTTATGCTGGTGATTTTTCCGTCCGCGGCCTTGTACAATTCTTCCATTATTTTTACGTCGGGTAAAGCCATGTCTTGCGGTTTCATCGCGCCTGCTTTTTGCGGCGAAATGAAAGGCCCTTCCAAGTGAAAACCCAATATGCGTGCGCCTTTTTCTTGCCCGATAGCGGGTGCTAAACGGCGCAGTTGTTCTTGTAACCGCGCGGGCGCGGCGCAATATAACGTGGGACAAAACGCCGTCACCCCATACCGGGCGAGCGCCTCTGACATCGCCCACAACGCTTGCGGGGTGTTTTGTTCCGGGCCGTGTCCGGCTAGGCCGTGAATATGCATATCAATAAGACCCGCCATGGCCCACGCTCCGCCGGCATCTATGATTGTATCGGCGTTTGGCAAGGGCTTTTTACTCATCGGAAAAACCGATACAATTGTCGGTCCGTCGGTTAAAATAGCGTAATCGTTGCAGACGTTTTCTAAGGTAATTAAATGGACGTTAGTGAGTAGCGTTTTTGTCATAAACTATCCTTTTATTTCCACGCACCACGTTTGGGCTTGCGGATGTTGCTGTTGTTGGGTTAATAGAGCTTGTTTGACTTCGCCCGTTAATAGCGAGGCCGCGGCTTCGTCCACCAGTAGCGTGGCGTTAGCGTGTGTTTTAAGCGCGGTAATCGGCCATTTTGGGGTAATTTCTCCTTGCGATAAACGTGCTACGGCTTGCGCTTTTGACGGACCCGAAGCCAAAAATAATAATTCTTCGGCATCTAACACCGTGCCGATACCTACGGTTAAAGCTTGCGTAGGAACGCGCGACACATCGTTATTAAAAAAACGGGAATTGGCTTGCCGGGTGCTGGGTTCCAAAGTAATGGGACGCGTGCGCGAAGTAAATGACGAGCCGGGTTCATTAAAAGCCAGATGTCCGTTGCGGCCCACACCTCCCAAAAATAAATGAATTTTACCCGCTTGTTTAATAGCGTTTTCGTATCCGTCGCACGTGGCTTGCAAATCGGCGGACAAACCGTCTAAGATATGCGTATTAGACGGTTGTAAATTCACACGACTAAACAAGTGCTCTTGCATATAAAAATGATAACTGTTCGGGTCGTTAGGAGTAAGGCCCACATACTCATCCATATTAAACGTAACGATATGGGAAAAATCTAACTGCCCGTTTTGGTACATTTCACTTAAAAAACGGTACATGTCCACTACCGTAGCTCCGGTGGGCAACCCAAGTACAAACGGTTTTTTTTCAGACGGCACAAATGCCGTCACCTTCTGTCGGATGTAGGTGGCGGCCAGTTCCCCGATATTTTTTTGGCTGACCAGTAATTGCATAGTTGTTTAGTTTAGTGCTTGTTTAATTTCATCACACAGAAATTCCACGTCCGGCCCGATGACCACTTGTACTTGTCCGCTTTGCGTTTTGACTACGCCGCGCGCACCGAGCGATTTGAGCGTTACTTCGTCTACTTTTTGTGCGTCGTGTACTTCCAGCCGAAGCCGCGTGGCACACGCACCAAGCGTTTTGATGTTCTCTTTCCCGCCCAGCGCGCTCAGATATTGCTGTCCGCGCGAGTTAGCCGTTGTTGAGGCGGTAGGAACAGGAGCTTGTTGGGCGGCGGGCTCGTCGTCACGGCCCGGGGTTTTTAAGTTCCACTTAATAATGGCAAAGCGGAAAATAAAATAGTAAAGCACGCCCCAAAAAATACCTACCGGAAGTAACCAAAGCGGCCGCGAACTAATCCCGTAGCTAAGCAGGTAATCAAATAACCCGGCGGAAAACGTAAAGCCCAGTTTTACACCCAGTATATTCATAAGTACCATGGAAATACCGGTCAGTACCGCGTGCAATATATACAGCGGGAACGCTAAGAACATAAAGGCAAATTCAATGGGTTCGGTAATGCCGGTTAAAAACGAGGTAAGCGCCATGGAAAGAAGTAACCCGGCCGTTGCTTTTTTGCGTGTGGTGTTAGCGGTATGTAACATAGCCAAACACGCGGCCGGAAGTCCAAACATCATCACCGGGAAAAAGCCCGCCATAAATGTGCCGGCGGTGGGGTCTTTGGCAAAGAAGCGGTACAAATCGCCGTGCACGATCGTATCAATACCGTTTTGCACGGTGGCAAAATCGCCGAATTGAAACCAGACCAAATTATTTAAGATGTGGTGCAACCCCACCGGGATCAGCAAGCGGTTAGCCAGCCCAAAGAAAAATAGGCCGATGTTACCCGAAGAAATCGTCCAGTTGCCAAAGGTGCTGATGGCGCGTCCGATAGGCGGCCAAATAAAATAGGCCAGTGCCGCTACCAACAAACACGCCGCTCCGGTAACAATCGGCACAAACCGTCGTCCGCCGAAGAAGGCCAAATAAGGCGGTAATTTAACGGTATGAAAACGGTTGTATAATACGCCGGCCAATATCCCGGCAATAATACCGCCCATAACGCCCATATCAATAGAGGAGTCTAACGATTTTAGCGCGGCAGTTAAAATCATATATCCGACAAAAGCGGCTAAGGCAGCCGCGCCGTGACTTTCTTTGGCAAATCCGATGGCTACGCCGATAGCAAAAATAGCGGGTAAGTTAGCAAACACGGCATTTCCGGCTTCGGATATAAATGCGATATTTAACAAGTCCGGCTGGCCTAAGCGCAAGAGTAACCCGGCGATGGGGAGTACCGCGATAGGAAGCATTAAGGCGCGGCCCAGTTGTACGGCCGCCGCCCCACAGGCACGAAAAATATTTTTTAGTTTTGTCATAATTCTCCTACAATTTCTGAAGCAAAGTGTTGTTTAGCAAGTTCCCGTACGGCGGCGGCACTGGGTTGTTGTAACGCTTGCAACGCCAGTTCCCGGCACCGGTGGTAATTGAGCCGGCGGATACGTGCTTTTGTCCGGGCGGCCACAGCTGCACTGACGGCCAAATGTGTAACGCCTAAGCCGATTAAAAAGGGGGTGGCGTCAGCTTCGCTAGCAAGTGCCCCGCAAACGGCTACGGGTTTTTGGTGTGCCAAGGCCCCTTCGCACGTTTGGTAAATAAGTTGCAATACCGCCGGGTGCAGGGCATCTGCCAACGGGCTTAAATCTTTGTGATTACGGTCAATGGCCAAGGTATATTGGGTCAAGTCGTTGGTGCCGATAGAGAAGAAGTCCACATGCGGGGCCAGTTGTTTAGCCAGCAACGCCGCCGACGGAACTTCCACCATAATACCCAGTTGGGCGGTTTGTTTGAGCCCTAAGGAAATGCTTTCTTGTTTAAAAATTTGTTTAAAGCGGATGATTTCTTCTTCAAACGAAATCATCGGTAACATAATGCGTACCCGCTCTTGCGGAGTAAGCCGCAACAACGCACGCAGTTGGGTGCGGAAAAATTTTTCGTTGGCATCCAACGCGCGTATGCCGCGTATGCCGACAATCGGGTTATCTTCCGGGGCGATGTTGATAAACGGCATGGGTTTATCGCCGCCGGCATCTAACAGGCGAAACGTAACCGGTTGTCCGGGCAGTGCATCTAAAATCATCTGATACGCGGCCAGTTGTTCTTGTTCGGTGGGGGCAAACGGCCGGTCTTGAAATAAAAATTCCGTACGCACAAGTCCCACCCCTTCGGCGCCGGAGGCAAACGCCCGGGCGGCTTCTTCGGGCCCGGCGATGTTACCTTCTACATAAATGCGCAGTCCGTCCCGCGTGGTGGCGGGCTCTTGGGCGCGTGCGGAATCTTGTTGGTTACGCTGTTGTACTTGTTGGATATGTTCTTCAAACTCTTTTTGTTGTGCAGATGTTGGGTCAATAACAATTTGGCTTTCGTCGGCGTTTAACAAAATAATTGTTTGCGGGGGAATATCCAGTACATATTTTCCGGCCCGGACGATAGAGGGGATATTGCGGTTTCTTAGTAAAATGCCCGCGTGCGCGGTAGGGGAGCCGCTAGCCAGTAATACACCGGCGGTATGTTCGGGCAAGGCCGACACGTCGGACGGGAGCAACTCATCGGCAATAATAATACTGCCGGGGGGAATGGAAAGCGAGCGGCGTTGTTGCCCGGTAAGTTGGCAAAGCACTTCGCGGCGTAAATCTTTTAGATCGGCAATACGTTCCATTAAAAAGTTGTTTTTAGTTTGCTTGAGCATGTCCACACTGCGCCGGATAGCACTGTTAAAGGCAAAAGCGGCGGTTTTGCCTTGGTCAATAATTTGGCGGGTAGTGTTAGCTAGCAAGGGATCTTTAAGCAGTAGTAAATGCGCATTTAAAATATCGCGTGTAACTGTGTTTTTTTCTTCGCCGAGCCGTTGTTCCATTTGTTTGCAAAGCGTATTAAGTGCTTCGTCCAAAGCGCGGCGTTCGGACTCCGGGTTAGACGCATTTTCTTCAAAAGAAAACGCACTTGCTTTAAATAAAAACGCCGGGCCGCACGCTAAACCCCCACACGCGCAAATACCTTGGAGCGATGTTTCTTCGGTCGGTGTATCGTTGGCGGGATGGCTTGCCTCGGTAGTTTCGCCCAGTACCTTATTGAACGCTTCTTCCAGGCGTTTGAGCATTACTTGTGCTTGTTCTTTCGGGCCAAACACGCGCAAAATAACAGAGTCGTTACGGCTAAGGCCTAAGCCCATTAAACTGACAATACTTTTCGCATCGGCGCATTGGCGGCCTTTGTGCATTTCCACTAAATAAGGATGCTCGGCGGCAATAGCGGCCAAAATCGCGGCGGGACGGGCGTGCAGACCGGTGGGGTTTTTAAGCACGAGCGCGTCGGACTCCAACATTTCTAACGAGGATAAATTGCTGCTGGTGCTTTCCATATTATGCACGCTAAAGAGTGGGAGTCCTGTTTTGATTTTTTCGTCGGCTAAAGGTGTAATGGCCGCATCCGCGGGCGAGGTAATAACCAGTAATACAAGCGGACTGGCGGCCTTTTTTGTCAGGATGTTTAAATCAAACGAGAGTAATTTTTGCCCGGCTTGTACGCTTTGCCCTTGACGGACAAACACTTCAAACCCTTCGCCCTTTAGTGCCACACTTTCCAACCCGACGTGGATAAGCACTTCCATATTTCCTTTTTTAATGACCATGGCATGCAAGGCGGCGTTGATGTTGGTAACGGTACCGTCTAAAGGGGCAAATATCGTTTGGCTGGCCGGAAAGATAGCTAAGCCGTTGCCTAACATGTGTTCACTAAATACGGGGTCGGGTACTTTTTCTAAGGGCACAACAGTTCCGTCTAACGGGCTAATCAGTGTAATATCTGCGGGCATAAAAACTCCTTTGATTTTCTTTCTTCCATTATAGTATATCTGCGACGTTTTGTGACGTTATTTTAGGACCGTTGTGGCGTGCGGCGAGCACCCCGGCAAGGGGGGCGTTGCAGAATAACACGAAGTCCCCTTTTGCGAAAGATAACATAAATTGCTTGCAGAGGTCCTAGGCCTCACGCCTGGGCCCGGCAAGGGCCTTTTCTGTATATATTTTTCTCTCGCTCGTCATCCCGCAGAGTTTCTATGCGGGATATAGCGAGAGAAAAAATAAAACTT
>ONAM01000009.1 GCA_900315795.1 Candidatus Avelusimicrobium caledoniensis | reverse complement strand
TTTATAAGAGTTAGGGCGTAATTCTACCGGTTTGATACGAACAATGCGGGTTACGCCTCTTACCGGGATCCCTCCCGCTAACGAAGGCGTAACACTGCTCAACATCAAGCAGGCACTTAAGATAACGGCCATAAACGCTCTCATAAGATCTCCTTAATTATATTATTGCGCATGAACATAAAAAAAACTAGGCCCAAAAGACCTAGTTTTTTTTGCCTTTTGGACCTAGTTTGAAATAGGTACGCTTTGATACAGCTATTTTGTAAATCGGACAGGATCGCATAAAAAGGATATACTACCTCCGCCCCCTTGAGCCGACTACTGTGCGGCTCGGGCGTGCACTGACACTTTCGCTTTAAACGATTGCAGTACATACAAAGACTCCTTTTTTAGCTCCGTATTTATTGTACCACAAAATGCGGCGCGCGCGCAACTGTTTTTATTTTACCGTCGGAAAAACAAATTTGACAAGTCTTTTAAAAATTACAAAAAAGGTTTAAAAATATGCTTTTTTGGAAAAACACAAAAAACATCCTTTTACCGATTTTTCTTCACAACAGACCCCCTTTTAAAACGCCATGCCCGACGTAAATTTGCCAAGTTGACAAGTTCCGCTTGACAAATCAAAAAAAAAAACGATAATAAAGGGACAGAAAATATAATAAATGTCATTCCAAACCGCGGCCTTTACCGCTTGGCCGCGCCCCGGAAGGTCTTTATCCGGGGTCTGATGACAATGATTTGGAATCTCACCTCTTTCTAAAACAACCATAAGGTGAGATCCTGAATCAAGTTCAGGATGACAATAGTATTAAGGAGCAAACAATATGAAAAACAACAAAGCATTTACGCTTATTGAATTATTGGTAGTAGTTTTAATCATCGGTATTTTGGCGGCGGTGGCGTTGCCGCAATATCAAAAGGCAGTTGTTAAAAGCCGTTATGCCACGTTAAAGAATCTAACGCGCAGTCTGGCTCAGGCCGAAGAACTTTACTATTTAGCTAACGGACAATATACAACCCACTTAGAAGAACTAAGCATAGAATCCCCTACGCCCACCTCTACCACGGATAACTCCACGTATGTAGATTACAACTTTAATTGGGGCATGTGCCGCCTAATGTCATTTAGCGGTGATGCCTTTGTAAAATGCCGCAACAGTTCTATTCAAATGGACTACCAAATTCGCTTTGCTCACGCCCCACAAAATGCTGGGCAAACCCTATGTATCGCTTTTGTGGATAGTCTGAACCAACCTCAAGCCAAAGTCTGTCAACAAGAAACAAATGATCCCAGTCCTTCTATCAATACCGGTTGGATAGGGTGGGTCTATCAACAATAAATTTTTATCACACAAAACACCCCCGTCTTTTGGCGGGGGTGTTTTTGCCTTTACACTAGCTAAACTATTTAGCGGCTTTAACGATATCCACCAATTTCTTGAAGGACACCGGGTCTTTAATCGCCATTTCGCTAAGCATCTTGCGGTTAAGCGTGATGTTGGCTTTGGCAAGCCCGCTGATGAATTTAGAGTAAGACAACCCTTCTTCGCGCACCGCGGCGTTAATACGCATAATCCACGTTTGGCGATAGGTGGTTTTTTTGTCTTTGCGGTCAACATACGCATGAACACCGGATTTACCGAGTTGTTGCGTAGCCATGCGCAAGCGGCGGGATTTATCTCCGTAATAGCCGCTGGCTCTTTTCAATACTTTTTTCTTTCTTGCGTGTCTGGGAACGCTGAATTTAATTCTCATGTTTCAACCTCTTATTTGGCCATGGGCAGATACTTTTCTAAGATCTTGCCTTTGTTGGACTCGGGCGTGATAACCCCGGTCTTACGCATGTCGTGTTTGCGTGAGGCAGAAACAGGCGTTAGCAAGTGTTTTCTGCCGGCTTTTCTGTGGGTGAATTTACCCGTAGCGGTTTTGCGGAAACGCTTTTTACCGCCACTGTGATTTTTTAATTTAGGCATTTTTTTATTCCTTTTGTTTAATTGGCTTTTATTTACACAACCTGCGGCGGGAGCCGGTCAAGCCCCGAACGCAGTCACTACAAAAAAAGCCGAAAAATCGGTTTAGTTTTTAGGTACAAAGGTCATGCTCATGCGGTTACCCAGCTGTTGCAGACCTCCGTCCACCGTAGCCAATTCTTCCAACCGTTTAGCGGTATCATTTAAAATTTGGATACCCAAATCTTTATGTTGGTTTTCGCGCCCGCGGAAGACCACTACAAAACGCACTTGGTTTTTCTTACGCAAGAACTCCTCAATTTGGCGGAGTTTAACTTCTAAGTCATGCGGAGCAATACGCGATTTAATGCGGAGCTCCTTAAGAGAAACCTTCGCTTGTTTCTTTTTGGCCTCGGCGGCTTTTTTACCCTGTTCGTAAACGTACTTGTTGTAATCCAGTATTTTACAGACAGGAGGTTGGGCGTTGGGTGAAATTTCCACTAAGTCCAACTCTTGTTCTTTGGCCATAGCAACGGCTTGGCGCGTCGGAAAGATACCTAACATGGTACCGTCCGAATCAATCACGCGCACTTCGGCCGCGCGGATGTTTTGGTTACGGCAATACAAGTCTTGCTTGTATACTCTTCTGTTATCAAATCTGGCCATTCAATTTTCTTTAGACAAAACTGTCCCCTCTGGGGACTTTTTTATTATACCAAGTTGGCTCTACATGTGTCAAACAACTATTTTTTTAATTCCCAAGGCCGTACACATTGCTGAAGCGACTCGTTCCACACGTACCCGGCCGAGCCGATACAGCCATGAGCGTCACGGTCGGCGCCGACCAACACTCTTTTTTCCGGGGTGGCACAAGCTGCCAAACCCAACAGGGCCCCTATAAGCAGTATTTGTTTCATAACTCCATTATAGTAAAAAACCCCGCTTTTGCGGGGGTGTTTGGTTAATCATCCGTATCTTGTACAATACGCTTGATATTTCCGGCTCGCTCTAATGAAACAGGACTTCCCTTATATTTAATTTTTCCTTTTCCGATTACGGCGGCCGTTAATTTTTCGTAGGCAGAAACGGAAATTTCGCCTTTCCCGTTAACGCTAGCCGTAGCCGTTTGCACGCGCATATCGGACGCGTCTATATCGCCCGCCCCGTGGTTTTGCAATTCAGCCGTTAATGCCAAGCCGGCCAGTTCAATGTCGCCGTTGTCATCGGCTACGGCTTGTACATGGTGGGCATCTAAACGGTTGATATCCGCTTCCGATTTGCCCGCCGCGTGAATATGTAAATTTTGTACCGTGAGTCCGTCAGCCGAAAACTCGCCTTCTTGCGTTAACGTAACGGTTAAATCTTGCACGTTTAGCGATCCGCGCACGTGCACATCTCCTTTGCCATAGATAGCAACTTCATGCAAAGAAGGCCCGGTAAGCATAACGCGCATTTTATCCGATTTAATTGGTCTGGCACCCCGTACAAATCCCACGTTTAATACCCCATCTTTAACGCTTAGCGAAACGGCTTGTACCGTTTTTTCCGGCCCGCTGACGTGTGCCGTGGCAGTAGGATGTTGCATGAAATCAACATCAAAATCGCCCTGCACGTTAATGGCGTGGAAAGCGGGTAACTTCTCCACCATACGCGATTGATAATGCCCTTGATTTTTAGCAGCGTACCCAAACACGCTACCGCACAAAAGCACCGACACGCTTATATATTTCAGGTATGTTTTCATTTCTCCCCCCTAAACGCAAGTTGCGTATTTTTTATTATAGTTGTTCCCCCACCGTTTTTTGAGGCGGAAAAATAATTAGACCCCCTTGCCGGGGGCAGGCATTTTGGGAGCTATCTTCCACTTAATTAGAGCCACACTCTGTTTGCTGTGTTGCTTTGCAACGCAACAACTTTCTTGCTGGGCCTTGACAAATCAAAAAAAAAAACGATAATAAAGGGACGAAAAAAATATATTAAGGAGCAAACAATATGAAAAACAAACAAGCGTTTACACTCATTGAGCTGTTAGTTGTTGTTCTGATCATTGGTATTTTAGCGGCGGTGGCGTTGCCGCAGTACAACTTAGCCGTAGACAAAAGCCGCATTATGCCTTATGTGCCACTTATTAAATCTATTAACACTGCCGAAGAAGTGTATTTTATGGCCAACGCAGAGTATACAACCGATTTGACGGCTTTAGATATAGATGTAACCAAAACTTGTCCAAATATAACGTGGAGTAAAAACGGCATATATTGTCCGAAATTTTACTTTGCGATATCAACACTCGCTCCAACTTACGAACTTACTTATTGTTCACAAGACAGTTGCGATTCCATGAGTCATACGAATAATGAAAAATTTGTCATTAAACTCATGTGGCGCGGCAACAATTTTGGCAGTTGTCTCCACAACAACAGTAACCGTGGCAAAGCTCTTTGCAAACAATTAAGAGAGCAATTTCAATAACGTAAAAATGCCCCTCGTAAAAACGAGGGGCATTTTTTGATTTATTTAGTTGAGTTTGCGACGTTTTACTTTCATGCGGGTAATGGCTTGCTTTAACTCAATTTCCGCCAGTTCAAAATCAATATCCGCATCTTTTTTAGATAGCGCATCTTTGGCTTTTTTGATCTTTTGGTTTTCGGCTTCTTCGTCAATCTCGTCCGCTAGGTCAGCCCCTTCGGCAAACGCGTTTACCACGTCATCCTTTACTTCCACAAACCCGCCCATAACGGCAAAATCAAAATCTTTGCCGTCTTTTTTATAGCGCAAATCGCCATAGGTTAGTTGCACAAGCACCGGCACGTGTCCGGGCAAAATACCCATTTCGCCCAAAAGCGCAGGCAACACCACCATATCTACTTCCAAGTCGGTAAGCAGTTGCTTTTGCGGCGTGATGAGATTGAGTTTTAATTTTTTCGCCATATTATTCGCGGTTTTTGACTTCTTCGTATTTCGCCAAAACGTCTTCTATGCCGCCGCACATGTAAAAGCACGATTCGGGGATATGGTCATATTCGCCCTCTACAATGCCTTTAAATGCTTTAATCGTGTCGGCCAGTTTAACATATTTGCCGGGGTGGCCCGTAAATTGTTCCGCCACCGAGAACGGCTGTGATAAAAACTTTTGGATGCGGCGCGCACGTCCGACGGTTTTTTTGTCTTCGTCGGACAGTTCGTCCATACCCAAAATGGCGATAATATCTTGTAAGTCTTTATATTTCTGTAAAATTTGGCGCACGCGTTGGGACACATTGTAATGTTCTTCGCCCAAAATGCGCGGGTCCAAAATGCGCGAGGAAGATTCCAACGGATCCACCGCCGGATAAATACCCAAACTTGCAATCTGGCGCGACAGTACAGACGTAGAATCTAAGTGCGTAAACGTAGCCGCCACGCCGGGATCGGTTAAATCGTCCGCGGGCACGTACACGGCTTGAATAGAGGTAATAGCCCCTTTTTTGGTAGACGTGATACGCTCTTGGAGTGCGCCGATTTCCGTGTTAAGCGTGGGCTGATAACCCACCGCCGAAGGCATACGGCCCAAGAGCGCAGACACTTCGGAGTTGGCGAGCACAAAGCGGAAAATGTTATCTAAAAACAACAGTACGTCTTGACCTTTTACGTCGCGGAAATATTCTGCCTGCGTAAGCGCCGTTAAAGCGACTTTGGCACGCGCTCCGGGCGGCTCGTTCATTTGTCCGTAAACGAGAACGGTTTTATCTAATACGGTACTGCCGTCGGAAAGTTTGGACTCGCTCATTTCTAACATGAGGTCGTTACCTTCGCGGCTGCGTTCGCCCACTCCGCCGAAAACGGAACTGCCGTGGTGTTCGCGCGCGACGTTGTTGATAAGCTCCATAATAAGCACGGTCTTACCCACGCCCGCACCGCCGAAAAGACCCACTTTTCCGCCTTTCATGTACGGTGCAATTAAATCAATTACTTTGATACCCGTTTCAAAAATTTCCGGGGTCGGGTTTTGATCTTCCAAAGACGGAGCCGCACGGTGAATGGGAAGTTTCATCTCGGCGTTAATATCGCCTTTGTGGTCTTGCGGTTGGCCTAACACGTTGAGTAACCGCCCTAAACATTTTTCACCCACCGGCACGGTAAGAGGCGCCCCCGTATCTACGGCGTTTGCTCCGCGTTGCAATCCGTCGGTGCTCTCTAGCGACACGCAACGCACCACGCCGTCACCCATTTGTTGGGCTACTTCGGCTGTGATTTTACGGCCGCCGTCCATTTCAATTTCAATGGCGTTTTCAATAGCAGGCAGGTGGTCTTGGTCAAATTGAATATCCACCGCCGCTCCGATTACTTGAATTACTTTTCCCATATAATTCCCCGTTAATTATTCAGAGCTTCCGCCCCGTTTACAATATCTAAAATTTCGTTGGTAATACCCGCTTGGCGCACTTTGTTTAGTTTAAGCCCCAGCGCACCGACAATCTCGCCCGCGTTTTTGCTGGCTGCGTCCATCGCACTGGTAGTCGCCGCCAAGTTAGCCGCTTGCGACTCCAAAAGCACGCGGTACATATTGGCTTTAACTAAGCGCGGCACCATCAGTTTAAAAATTTCCAATAGCCCCGGCTCAAATTCAAATTCTTTGGCGGAAATTTTTTCTTGCGCGGCTTTAGGTGCAAACGGCAAAATAGTTTGTTCTACTAAATTTTGGCTTGCCAGCGACTTAAAATCGTTATAAATAAGCGTTACATTTTGTAATTTTTCTTCTAAAAAATTTTTTAGTACCGCTTCGCCGAGGAGTTCCGCATGCGCATAAGACACTTTCGGAAAAATACCCACGCTTTCGTACACAATATGCAAATTCGGCATTTTTAAACGCGCCAGGAAATCGCGCCCTTTTTTGCCGATAGCAAATATAAAAATTTCTTTTTCGTGGTGTTCTTTGATAAACCGCATCGCCGCACGCAACACAACAGCATTAAAAGAGCCGGTCAGCCCTTTATCGCCCGTAATAACCAGTAAACCGATTTTGTTTTCATCGGCGGTGCGGTTAATAAACAAACGGCTCGCCCACCGTTCGCCGCCGTCTTGCGGTTGTGGCAAAGCCAGCACGGCCGGGGTGAGGTCGGACACCATTTCCAACATTTTAGTCGCAAAGGGACGCGCGGCGGCCATGGCATCTTGCGCGCGGCGTATGCGGGCGTTTGAAATCATTTTCATCGTCTGCATAATCTGTTGCGTAGATTTAATGGCTTTGATGTTTTGCCGGATGTCCCTAAGCGACTGCATAAAACTCCCTAAATTTTGCGGCCTTCCAAAATAGCTACGTAATCGGCAATACCTTTTTCAAGCGTATAGTCCGGCTCGTAGCCGAGTTTTTCTTTGGACTTTGTAATATCCGCTTGCGTTTTGAGTTGAAAGAACGGATACGGATTGTCAATATATTCCGGCTCCAAATTTGTGCCGAGCTCTTTATTTAAACACGCGATAATGGCGTTGTAATCGCGCGGCACGCCGGTAGCGGCATTGAAAACGCCGGTTTCTTTGCCGTTTTTGAGCGCGCACATGTTGATTTTGACAATATCTTTTACATACACAAAATCACGTTGTTGTTCGCCGTATTTAAAGACGCGCGGACGTTTGCCTTCTTTCATTTGGTTGTAGAGCTGATAGACCATACTGGCCATTTTGCCTTTGTGATATTCGCCCGGACCGTAAACGTTAAAATAGCGAAGCCCGATAATTTTCATATCGTTGTTATCTTCGGAAAATTGGCGGGCGACATTGTCCATAATCACTTTGGAAAACCCGTACACATTTTCCGGGTGGGTGGGTTGTGTTTCCACGTTGGGAACGGGTCCGTTGCCATACGTGGCGGCGGAAGAAGCGTAAATCACTTTTTTAATTTCGTTTTCCGCGGCAAACTCCAATAAATTTTTAAACGCTTCCACGTTTTGTTCCATCATGGCTTTTTGGTCCATAACCGTCGTATCTGTAATGGCGGCCTCGTGGAAGATAGCGTCAAAATACATATCGTGCGGCACGTTGGTAAACAAATCGCACGTAATGACGTCGCCTTTGAAACCGATTAAGTTTTTGAAATGTCCGTTTTTGGAAAAGTCATCCAACACGGTTACTTCGTGCCCTTCGGCTTCCAGTGTTTTGGCAATGTTACTGCCTACAAAGCCGGCTCCGCCGGTAACTAAGTATTTTTTCTTTGATTTTGTTTCCATGGTTTTCTCCTATTTTCCGGCTTTAAACACCGTTTTAAATTGGTCTAATAAAGCAACGATTTTTTTCTCTAAAGTTTCGGTAAGCTCGTTAGACGTGTTAAGTTCGTTAAGCACTTCTTGTTGTTCGGCGCGCACATACGCCAACAGTTGTTTTTCGTACGGCAACACATCGGTTACTTTTAATTCATCCAAATATCCGTGCGTACCCGCATATAACGAGAGGACTTCCTCTCCCACCGTTAGCGGCGCATACTGGTTTTGTTTTAACAGTTCCGTCATGCGCTGTCCGCGGGCAATTTGGCGTTGGGACTCTTTATCTAACTCCGAGCCAAATTGGGCAAAGCCCGCTAATTCTTGGTATTGCGATAAATCAATACGAAGTGTACCCGCCACTTTGCGCATGGTTTTGCGTTGGGCACTGCCGCCCACGCGCGAAACGGACAACCCCACGTTGACCGCGGGCTTAATGCCGCTTAAAAAGAGGTTGCTTTCCAAATAAATCTGACCGTCGGTAATAGAAATGACGTTTGTCGGAATATAGGCCGAAACGTCGTTGGCTTGTGTTTCAATAATCGGTAGCGCGGTAATAGAACCGCCGCCGTTTTCTTTGGAAAGTTTGCAAGCGCGTTCCAACAAACGGGAATGCAAATAAAACACGTCGCCGGGGTAGGCCTCACGTCCCGGCGGACGGCGCAACAAAAGCGACATCTGGCGATAGGCCTGCGCGTGCTTGGATAAATCATCATACACGATAAGCACATCTTTGCCTTGCCACATAAAATACTCGCCGATAGCACAACCTGCATACGGCGCAATATATAAAAGCGACGCCGGGTCAGAGGCCGTAGCCGATACAACTACCGTATAATCCATGGCACCAAAATCAGTTAATGTTTTGACGACTTGCGCCACCGTACTTTGTTTTTGTCCGACGGCTACATAAATACAAATACAGCGTTCGTTTTCCGGGATATTTTTTTGGTTGATAATCGCGTCAATGGCAATAGCGGTTTTACCGGTTTGGCGGTCGCCGATGATCAGTTCGCGCTGTCCTTTGCCGATAGGGACCATAGAGTCTATGGCTTTGATACCGGTTTGCAAGGGTTGTTTAACGGGTTGGCGGTCAATGATACCGGGGGCAACGATATCTAAGGGCATGTTTTTATCGGTTTTAATTTCGCCTTTACCGTCTAACGGGCGTCCCAGCGGATCTACCACGCGCCCGATTACGCCTGCACCCACGGGAATGCTGATGACTTCACCGGTACGTTTGACGGTATCTCCCTCTTTTACTTGCGTATCGGGGCCCATCAACACACAACCGACATTGTCGTACTCTAAGTTCATCGCCATCCCTTTGATGCCGTTACCAAAGTCCACCAGTTCAGAGGCCTTGACGTTGTTAAGCCCGTGCACGCGGGCGATGCCGTCGCCCACTTGAATCACAGTGCCCACTTCGCTTACGTCTACCGACGTATCAAAATGTTCTATTTTTTCTTTAATAATTTTTGTAATTTCTTCCGGTCTGATTGCCATATTCTTCCCGTTATTTAATAAGTTCTTCTTGTAAACGGTCCAGTTGCCCTTGCAAACTACCGTCTAAAAGTTCGCCATTACACCAAATTTTAAGTCCGCCTAAAAGGGCGGGGTCCGTCTGAAAATCTGCCTTTATCTCCTGCCCGTAGCGCGCAGAAAGCACTTGTTCGGTGTGTTGTTTCTCCGTTTCGGATAACGACCGGGCCGATACCACCTGTGCGCGCAAAATACCTTGCCGTTTATCGGTGAGCGCGCAAACATCTTCCACAATTTGCGTGAGCAAATTATAACGCTTCGCACCCAACAGCACTTCCACAAAAGACGCTACTTGCGGCCAATTTTTTAATGCTGCGCGTACCGCCTCTTGCTTTTTTGCAAGCGGCACGGTGGGAGCATTTAACAAATCGTTTACTCCCAAAAGCGCCTTGGCCGCAGACGATAATTCTTCCGCACGCAAAACGGCCTGCGCCGTGGTGGTGCTCAAGTTATCATAAGCGGCGGCATAACGCTTGGCCGCGCGAGAAGCAGTGCTGTTTGTCATATCTATTTATTTTTTAATTCATCCAGCACACGTTCTACCGTCGCGTGTGCGTTTGCGTCGTTTAATTCTTCTTGCGCCACTTTTTTGGCCGCCAATATCGCCGTACGGACAATCTCGCCGCGGATATCGGCCAAGGCGTGATTTTTCTCCGCCTCTATACGCTCCCTTGCTTGTTCTAACATACGTTGCGTTTCTTCTTTGGCAGCCGCTATCAGTTGGTCGCGTTGTGCTTCGCCCGTTTTAACGGCTTGCGCCATTTTTTGGGCGGCTTCTTCGGCTACGCGGTTTAATTTTTCGTCCAACGATGCTTTTAATTGTTGGGCTTCTTCGCGCGCTTGTTGTGCTTGCTGTTTATCTGTGGCAATCTGCGTTTCGCGCTTTTCCAACGCGCCGATAATACCGTTCCACGCAAATTTTTTAAGCAGATAAACGAGGAGCAAAAAGTT
Organism: Candidatus Avelusimicrobium caledoniensis; assembly: GCA_900315795.1. Classification (GTDB taxonomy): domain Bacteria; phylum Elusimicrobiota; class Elusimicrobia; order Elusimicrobiales; family Elusimicrobiaceae; genus Avelusimicrobium; species Avelusimicrobium caledoniense. Next base: position 26,449 of record ONAM01000009.1, on the reverse strand, counting down.
ACAAATGGTAAGTATTGTTACCCCGACGTCGGGATTCAATAAATCTTCCATATCTTTCCTTTAAACTACATTACCATGGTGAGCAAGCAGATAACTAAACCCAACATGGCCGCCCCTTCTAACAAGGCCGCAATAATAATCATGGTGGTGCGCAAGTCAGAACCGGCTTCCGGTTGGCGGGCCGTACCTTCCAAGGCCGCCGCACCGATTTTGCCCAACCCAAAACCCGCACCGATAACCACTAATCCGGCACCGAGCCCGGCGGCAATATATTTTAACACGGCTAATTCCATAGTTTTCTCTCCTTTTTCGGGTTTCCCCGTAAATTAAATTTTAGTGCGTATGTATCACAGACCCGGCAAAAATTGCCGTCAAAAGCGTAAACACATACGCCTGTAAAAATGCAACTAACAACTCCAAGCACGTCATAAAAATCTCTAACCCCATGGCAGGTAGTAACGCTCCCGCCCCGGCAAACACGCTCATTTTTCCAACGATAAAAATGATGAGCAGTAAACAAATCAGCACCATGTGCCCGGAAAGCATATTGGCAAATAAACGAATAGCGAGCACACACACTTTAATAATCGTGCTGATCACTTCCAACGGGAAAATAAGCGGCACGAGCCACGCCGGCGTGCCCGACGGCACAAAACCTTTCAAAAACCCGATAACCCCGTGGTATTTAAGCCCGCTGTATAAAATGACTCCGCCGGAACAAAGCGCAAGTGCCGCCGTAACGGAAATGTTAGATGTGGCGGTTTTCATTTCCGGAATCATACCCGCCAAATTAACGCAAAGAATAAATAAGAAAAGCGTGCAGAAATACGGCAAGAAGCTTTTTCCTTCCGCGCCCATGTTGGGCAAAACAAGTCCGTCGCGGATGAACGAAACATATTCTTCTAAAAGGGTCGTAAGCAAACGCCCGGACTTACTTTGACGCGGGCGGCTGGCCCACGACAACACAACAAGCAACAACACGCTGACCGCAAAAATAGTGACCGAGTGCGTCGTAACCGGCACGCGTAGTCCGCCTAATGTTACGCCCCAATCGTGATCTAAAATATGATGTGCTATGGTATCAGCGACGTTCATTTTTCTTTTCCCGTTCCATGTCTTTGGCCCGACGCCACACAATATACATGCCTAACATAAAACCGACTACCGCACCCGCCACTAAAAACCACGGAGAAGAATTATATTTTTTATCCAGCCAAAAACCAAAACCCGCTCCTAAAATTTCCGCGGTGGCAAATTCTAAACCTAACGTTGTGATAGCCACATGATCTTGCGCAGAAAAATCTTTCAGTGACATTTTTTTCTCCGGTCCGAACGCGCGCGCAGGCGTGTATAGTTATATTATAAAAAATTTGCCCGGAAAAAACACAACGCACAAAATAGACTAATTTTGTGCGTTGTGCGCGAATCGTAACTTACCAAAGTCGTTTCGCAACAGACCAACAACGCAGATGTTGATATGATTTTTCAAAATCGCTCCAAGTTGCGCGGGCTAGTTGGGCGCATAGGCGTAGCGGTAGCTACGTCAAGCCCAAGGGACGCGCAAATTGGCAGATTTTGGAAAATTGTTTATCGGGAACACGCAAACACGGGCGCAACTAAAAGTTGTGCCCGTGTGCGTGCTTATAGAAGTTACGAACAGTTATTATTATATCTGAAACGTGAAGATTTTGCTCTCGTAGGGTTTAAGTTCCAACACCATACCTTGCGCGCGGGCGTCGTCGGTAATGGCAATTTTGTTGCCGGAAAATTCTTCCGTTACGGTGGCACCTCTCACGCCTTTTAGCGGCAAGCGGCATTTGGCGGGAGTATCACTGTAATTGATAACGATTAGCTTGCCCGTGTTCATTTGTTTCCATTGCCAGGATAAGATATTTTGGCAAGAATTATCTTCTTGCGCACCGACGTTATACAAACTCCATTGTCCGCCGTGGAACGCCGGGGCAGATGCAATAGCCAGTAGTTTGCGGTAATACGCAAACACTTCGTCATCTTTTTCAAACCAATCTTGCACGTATTGAATAGGCATACGCGCCGGACGGCCCAAAAGTTGAAAAAACTGAAAGAGCCGCGCACCGGGCAATGTGGCAATAATTGCGCTGGCGGCGAGTGATTTCTCGCGCCCGAAGGCCTTTAAGCTTTCTTCCTCGTCGTGGTTAGAGGTAAAACGCATGGAGCGCATTTGATACAAGTGCTCCGCGCCCAAGTGCCCTTTAATATCTTGCGGGTTGGAAAAGCGCAACCGGTCGTACAAAATTTTATCGTACGTATAATCAAACCCGAGTTCCTGCACTTCCCACTCTAAACCCCAATAGACCTCGGCAATAAAAGTAAATTCGGGGTATGCATCGCGGATGGTTTCCAAGGCCTCGCTCCAAAATTCGCGTTTGGGTAGTGTACCGCCGATAAATTCCCACCAAATATCGCGGTGGACTTTATTTAGCGTCAGCATGGCCATATCGCAACGCACGCCGTCGCACAGTTCGGCAACGCGGTGCAAATTGTTTAACATAAATTCGCGCGTTTTGGGATTGAAATAATTTAGTTGCGCGGTATCGGTCCACGGTGCGAAATACGGGTCGCGCCCGTGTGCGATAAAAATACCTTTTTGCGTTTTAAAAAACCAATCTTTATGGTGCGCGGGCTCAGCCGTGCCGGAATTGACAAACAAATCGGGGTCTTGTTCTACGGCGGGGCAGTCAATAGCCATGTGGTTCCCCACAAAATCTAATAAAAGCGATATTCCGCGCGCTTGCAACCGTTTGCGTAGTGCTTGCAAAGCGTCGTTACCGCCAAGCGATTCATCTACAACATAATCATAAACGGCGTAGGGTGATGCGGTAATGTCGTCGGGGTTAAAATCGGGTTTAATGGCACGGACTTGATTTTGGATGTCTGCACTCGCACGGGCAATTTCGCCGGCTTTGGGGCTTTGTTTCCACACGCCCATGAGCCATACGGCATCAAAACCCATGGCTTGCGCCGTATCTAAAAACTGTTCCGGCACGTCGGCCAGCGTAAACGGTTTGCCTTGCTTGTCCGCTAAACGCTTAAGCCAAGCACGTGTGTCAACTTCCAAAATATGTGGATTTGTTCGCATAGTATCACCCTTATCTTTTTATACCACTTTTCCCCCGTGCTTGTAAACTGTTTTTAAACGAATGTTTGAATTATACGAGATTTTTATTATTCCCGCGCTTTTTGCCGCCATATTGCCCGTTTTCGCCCCTCCAAAACACAGCTGAATTTTGCCAAAGCGGAACATTTGACTTGACAGATCAAAAAAAAAAACGATAATAAAGAGTCAGTAAAAAAACAATCAACGGAGAAACAACATGAACAACAAACAAGCATTTACGCTTATTGAATTATTAGTAGTAGTTTTAATTATCGGCATTTTGGCCGCGGTGGCCGTGCCGCAATACAAAATAGCGGTAGAAAAATCACGCGCGGTACAAGCCGCCGTTATGGTAAAAGCCATCGCCGAAGCGCAAGAAGCTTATTTTTTAGCCAATAATACCTATGCGGAAACATTGGAAGAATTAGATATAGAAATTCCGGGGGAATCTTTTGACTATGGCGGTACTTCCCGTAAAAAACAAGGTCTTTTTGACTTTACGGCAAAATGTACCTCTAATTGGACAGGATGTATTGCCGCCTCTGACAGATACGAAGACACTAAACAACTCTATTACTTAATCCGTTTTGCACAAGATCCCCATGTATATTGCGCCGGCACTATATGCAAGAAAATGAGTAATTCCGGACGAGTAACAAAAAGCGGATATTCCCTCTATGTCCTTCAATAAAAATTGTATCGCAGGAGTATGACACAACGCACAAAACGAAATGTTTTGTGCGTTGTGCAAGTCTAAACTTACCAAGGCCGTTATTTTTAGCACGCCCAAAACAACCGTTTCGGGTATGTTTTCAAATTTGAGAAGATGAGCCGCCGCAAGTTGAGCGTGGAACGGCCCGCCTCCCAAAAGACTAACATCGTAGAAGTTTATATGATTTTTCAAATTCGCTTTTAGTTTGCGGGGCAAGTTGGGCGCATAGGCGTTTGGGTTAGCAAGGGATTCTATTTGCTCTATTGCGTTTGGCCGTTTTTGCGTAAAACGGCTAGGCAAAAAAGTGAAGTCTATGTAATCATAGACGAGCTTTTTTAACAACGCCGAATAGCAAAAACGGCTAAACCCTACGGGCCGCGTCCTTTTTGGCTATCACTTCTTTTTTTGCGCGCACCTAGTTCACTAGGCACGCGCAAAACAAACTACGCGCTACCCTAAAAAATCCAGCGGCGCAAAGGCAAACAGAACCCCTTGCTAACCCCGGCTACGTCAAGGGCAAGGCACCGCAAAATAAATAGAATTTGGAAAATTGTTTATCGGTAGCAAGTAACAACGGCACAAACATAATGTTTGTGCCGTTGTACGCGTTTATAGAACTTAACAAGGCCGTTATTCAGCCTGTTCCTCTTCCTCGTCTTTGACGACCGGGGCAATGCGCGCAATCTTATCGCCCGGCTCCATCTTCGCCAGCGTTACGCCTTGCGCGTTGCGGCCTACGGAGCGGATGTCCCCGCAGCGTAAACGGATCGTCATACCCTTTTCGGTAATAATCATCAGGTCTTTGGTTTCGTCCACCAGTTTAATACCGACGACTTTGCCGTTGCGGGCCGATGTCTTAATCGTAATGACACCCATACCGCCACGGTGTTGCCGTTTATATTCGCTAAACTCGGTCCGTTTGCCAAAACCGTTTTCACACACGGAAAGCACATCGGGTTGTTCGGTGCCGTCGTTCGGCGCGTGTTCCATACCGACGACGATGTCGCCTTCTTCCATGTTGATAGCGCGCACCCCGCGGGCTTGGCGGCCCATGGCGCGTACTTCGTTTTCGTCAAAGCGGATAGATTTACCGTTTTGGGTAGCCACTAAAATATCGCTCTTGCCAAACGTCATTTGCGCGCTGATAAGCACGTCGCCCTCGTCTAAGCCGATCGCAATAATGCCCGAGCGGCGGATGTGTTCAAACTCTTTGAGCGCGACGCGTTTAATCGTACCTAAGCGCGTGCAGAGCGTTAAATACGCTTGTTGGCCGTCACTACTGGCAGAGGGGTTAAAATCTTCTATCGCCAAAGTAGAAGTGACTTTTTCTTCGCCCGTGATTTGCAACAAGTTTACAAGCGCCTTGCCCTTAGACATGCGGTTGCCTTCGGGAATTTCAAATGCGCGCAGGGCAAATACGCGGCCACGGCTGGTGAACATCAAAATCGTAGCGTGCGAAGAAGTAATGAACAAGTTTTCCATAAAATCTTCTTCTTTGGTTTTGCTGCCGATGATGCCTTTGCCACCGCGGTTTTGGCTCTTGTACGTAGAGAGCGGGATGCGTTTAGCGTAACCGTCGTTGGAAATGGTGATGACGACGTCTTCTTTTTCAATAAAATCTTCCATCGCCAATTCGGTCATATCCGGGCCGATTTCCGTGCGGCGTTCGTCGCCGTAGGTTTTTTTGAGCTCGGTCAGTTCTTCTACGATGATATCCAAGATTTTTTGCGGATTGCCCAAAATGTATTTCAACTCTTCAATGAGTTTTAATAATTCTTTGCGCTCATTTTCAATCGCTAAAGCCGACAGTTGCGTCAATTGGTGTAAGCGCATATCCAAAATGGCTTGTGCTTGCACTTCGGTCAGCGTGAAGCGTTGCATGAGCGTAAATTTGGCTTCCGTCGGGTCTTTGGCTTTGCGGATAATGGCAACGACTTCGTCCATGTTCGCAATCGCTACGAGTAACCCGTTTAAAATGTGTTCGCGTTTTTGCGCTTTGTTTAAATCAAATTTCGTACGGTTGGTGATGATTTCCTGGCGGTGTTTAACGTATGCTTTCATCACTTCTTTAAGCGACAACACACGCGGGCGTCCGTCCACAATGGCCAGCATATTGACCGGGAAAGACGTTTGCAATTGCGTATGTTTGAACAAGTGATTGAGCACGACTTGCGCGTTACCGTCGCGTTTAACTTCAATGACAAGGCGCATACCGCGGCGGTCCGACTCGTCGCGGATATCGGCGATGTCGGTTACTTTTTTATCACGTACTAAACCGACAATGCTTTCAATCAAAGAGGTCTTATTGACTTGATACGGAATGGCCGAGACGATAATGGCTTGACGGCCGCCTTTGCGTTCTTCAATTTCCGTGGCGGCTTGCACTTTAACACTGCCGTGGCCCGTTTCAAAATACTCGTAAATGCCTTTCGTACCGCGGATAATAGCACCGGTAGGAAAGTCGGGCCCTTTAACAATTTTCATCATTTCTTTGACGGTGATATCGGGGTTTTTAATATACGCGATAATACCGTCGCACACTTCGCCTAAATTGTGGGTGGGGATGTTGGTTGCCATACCTACGGCGATACCGGCCGACCCGTTAACGAGCAAAGCCGGAAGTTTGGCCGGCAAGACGGACGGTTCTAACAAAGAGCCGTCGTAGTTGGGAATCATTTTGACGGTGTCTTTGTCCAAATCGCCGAGCATTTCCTCGGAAATTTTTTGCAAGCGGCACTCGGTGTAACGCATGGCGGCGGCGGAATCTCCGTCAATGGAGCCGAAGTTGCCTTGACCGTCAATTAAGGGTTTTCTTAACGAAAAATCTTGCACCATACGCACGAGCGTATCGTACACGGCGGTGTCTCCGTGCGGGTGGTATTTACCGAGCACGTCACCCACCACACGGGCCGATTTCTTGTAGGGTTTATTGTATTTTAAACCCATTTCGTTCATAGAATATAACACACGGCGGTGTACCGGTTTGAGGCCGTCGCGCACGTCGGGCAAAGCACGCCCGACGATAACGCTCATCGCATAGTCAATGTAATACGAACGCATTTCGTTCGCAATATCGCGTTGTTGAATATCGCCAAACAAGTCCACGTTTACATTGACGTTTTGGGCTTGCGGCTGGTTGGTATTTTCTTCACTCATGTTAAAAATCTCCTGTTACGGACAAATCAGCTTGCGGCGCGGCGGTTAAACCGCGCCGGCAAGAGTTAAATATCCAAGTTTTTGACCTCTAAGGCGTGGGTTTGGATAAAGTCGCGCCGCGGCTCTACCCGGTCGCCCATAAGCATTGTAAACGCTTGTTCGGTATCGGCGGCGTCGTTTATTTTCACTTGAATCAGTTTGCGACGGGCCGGGTCCATGGTGGTTTCCCACAGTTGTTCGGGGTTCATTTCTCCCAGACCTTTGTAGCGTTGGATGCTTGCACCGGCACTGGCCGCTTCTTTGACGGCATGTAACAGCTCGGCTAAGCTGTACACCAACACATCGGTTTTGCCGTTATTTACTTTAAAAAGCGGGTTTACGCGGTCTTTTTCGCTTTCAATGGCCGGATACTGCGCAAACGTGAAATGATACGTTTGGAGTTTCTTTTCGCACGCCAAAAGCTTGCCAAATTCAAACAAGCTTTGGTGCTCGGGCACTAACGCTTCGTCCGTGAGGGTGGCCACATCTACACCGTCGGCGGCGAGTTCTTCGCGTTTTTCTTGGACATATTGGTTTTCGTAATCGCGGTACTCTTGTTCCGTATAGAAATAACGGAATCCGCCGCTTTGCAACGGAATGCGGTAGAGCGGTACTTTTCCTTCAGCCAAGAACGCCATAAAATCACTGAGTGTAATGTTTTTGACTTCTAACTTGGCTAAAATATCTTCCACATCGCGCAAGATTTTTAAGAGGTCGCGCAAATCGTCGTGCGGTAACTCTTTATTTTTGGTTGTGTCCGTTACAGTAACGGTAGCAAGCCCTTCCTTCATGAGCCATTGTTGCATTTGGTCTTCGGTTTGCAGGTATTGCTCCACTTTGCCTTTTTTTACTTTGTAGAGCGGCGGCTGGGCCAAATAAATGTGTCCCGCATCAATAAGCGGTTTTAGCTGGCGGTAGAAGAACGTAAGCAGTAACGTAGAAATGTGTTGTCCGTCCACGTCGGCATCGGCCATAAGAATAATTTTGCCGTAGCGCAATTTGGAAATATCAAAACCGCCTTCGCCTTCCCCTACGCCCGTTCCGACGGCTGAAATCAAATCGCGCACGGTATCGCTGGAGAGAATTTTAACAAGCGGTGCTTTTTCCACGTTTAAAATTTTACCGCGAAGCGGCAAAATGGCCTGAAATACGCGGTCGCGCCCTTGCTTGGCCGATCCGCCGGCCGAGTCACCCTCTACGAGGAAAAGTTCGCACTTGGCACTGTCGCGTTCTTGGCAATCGGCCAGTTTACCCGGCAAGCTGCCGCCTTCTAACGCACCTTTGCGGCGGGTTAAATCGCGCGCTTTGCGCGCGGCTTCACGCGCCACGGCCGCACCGACGCATTTTTCGCAAATGGCGCGGGCGGTTTTGGGGTTTTCTTCAAAGAAAGTGGATAATGTATCACCCACCACCGAGCGGACAATGCCTTCTACTTCGGAGTTACCGAGTTTGGTTTTGGTCTGTCCTTCAAATTGCGGGTGCGGAATTTTAACCGATAAAACAGCGGTTAAACCTTCTTTAATGTCATCCCCGCCGACGGAAATGTCTTTGTGTTTAGACAGATTATTATTTTTAATATATTCGTTAATAATACGCGTTAGGGAGCTTCTAAACCCGCTCAAGTGCGTACCGCCTTCCACGGTGTGAATGTTATTGACAAAGGAAAAGACGTTTTCGGAATAACTTTCGTTATATTGGATCGCAAACGAAATGTAGTTATCCCCCACCTCTTTGGTTAGGTAAATCGGTTCGGGGTTTAAGACATTTTTGTTAGCGTTTAAGAATTTTACAAATTGCGAAATACCGCCCTCGTAAAAGAACGTAACGGTTTGGTTATCGTCTTTGCGTTCATCGGTATAGATAATTTTTACGCCGGCATTTAAGAACGCAATTTCACGCAAGCGGTTACCGATTGTTTCATTAGAGAAAGATAACTCGCCGAAAATCTCTTTATCGGCGTGGAACGTCACTTTTGTACCGTGTTCTTTTGTATCGCCGATGATTTGGACTTTATCTTCCGGCTTACCGCGGTGATAGCGTTGGAAATGGACGTGTCCGTCGCGGCGGACTTCTACTTCCATCGTTTCGGATAACGCGTTTACGCACGATACACCGACCCCGTGCAACCCGCCGGACACTTTATACGCGCCGCTGTCAAATTTACCGCCGGCGTGTAAAACCGTCATAACTACTTCTAACGCCGATTTGGTACGCAGTTTAGCGTCTTTGGCGTTTTTCATCAAATCTACCGGGATACCGCGTCCGTCGTCTTGAATAGAACAAGTCATATCGTCTTTAATAGTGACGGTAATGGTGGTCGCGCCACCGGCTAAAATTTCGTCTACCGAGTTATCCACTACTTCGTACACCAAATGGTGCAGACCGGGTAAACCCGTTGAACCAATGTACATGGCCGGACGTTTACGTACCGCTTCCAAACCTTCTAAAACAGTAATTTTGGAAGAATCATAATCCTTCTCTTTTTCTTCTTCAGTCATGTAAAACTCCTTATTGAAAAATACAAAATCTAATGAATTTCTATCCGTTTAATCCACGGTTTTTCAAAATGTTTATTGATTTCCCCGATGAGTTGTTGCCGACGGGCAATCAATTCATTTTTAGCAACCGCAATTTTTACTTTTACGTGTAACGTATCGTTTTGAACAGCTTGTAATATCCAAAATTTTGCCTTGTTGCCTACCAACTGCGTCCATACGTGGTCCAAAATCATCAGGCGGTTTAGGCGGCTGTTTAATTTATTAAACCGGGCTCCTAAATTAGCACTGGCGTACCACGTTGGCCGCGGCGGTTGGCCAAATTTCATTACGCTCTCACCGGCATAATAACGTATTTAAATGTATCTTCTCCCACCGGTTCCACCAGTACGGGCTGGGAAGCATTTACAAACGAAAAAGATACTTTGTCCGCGCCGATATTTTTAAGTACGTCAATAATATATTGCGGATTAAACGCCGCTTCAAACGGCTCAGCGGTATATTCTACCGGAATTTCGTCGGTAAATTCCATATTTTGTGAATTAGACGAAACAGTGAGTGTATTATTTTCTAATTTATATTTCACTACACTTCCAAATTCGCCCGAGCACAACGCCGAACGGCGGGTGGAAGCCAGTAAATCTTTGGAAAATACATCAAAAGAAATGTTTTTCTTCGTCGGAATTACTTGGTTGTAATTGGGAAAATTACCCTCAATTAAACGGGAAATAAAAGTGGTTTCATTAAGAATAAAACTCACTTGGTTAGCCGACACATTGACGTTAATTTTACTGTCTTTGCCGGGTTTAACTAGCGTAATAAAGCGGCAAACTTCGTTTAGAATTTTTGTCGGAATAATAATCTTAAATTCTTTAGAGCCCGGTAACGCCGCGTGCGAGGCAATAGCCAAGCGTCCTCCGTCAGTAGCCACAATTTCAAATTTATCTGCGGTATTGTTCCACAATAAACCGTTTAAGATATAACGGGTTTCCTGTGTAGAAGCGGAAAAAGCCGTTTTCTCTACCATGTTTTGCAGTTGCGTCGGGTCTAACTCTACGCTGTTTTCGCGTTCTACTTCGGGGATAGCCGGATATTCCGACTTAGGTGTGCCCATGACCCAAAATTTACTTTTACCGGATTTGATATGAAATTTATTATTTTCGTCCAACGTTAAATTGATTTCTTTATCATCGGATAAATTTTTAATAATATCGGAAAATTCTTTTAGCGGAATAGTAATACTTCCTTTTTCTTCTACTTCGGCAGGCACAAAATGGACAGTAGCCATTTCCATATCGGTACGAACGAGTTTTAATTTACCGTTTTGGGCTTCCATTAAAAAGTTGTGCAAAATAGGAAGCGTGGTGCGGGCAGATACCCCGGCCGAAATAACTTGTATGCCTTCTAATAAGGTGGATTTAGTAATATTTATTTTCATATTTATAATTCCTGTATTATGTTCTGTTTATAGTGTGGATAATGTGATTTATCCTCTGTCTTTTTTTTATAACTCTTGTGTATAACCCAACTTTTTTATACACAATATACACAACTAAAAATTTTATTCTTTTTTTATCCGGTTTAATTTATAAGTTATCCACCGTTTTTTATTTGTTATCCACAGCTTTAATATCTAAAATAATTTGATTAATTTCGGCTGCAAAAAAAGGATCTTTGTTTATCCGTTCTTTAACCGTGTCCCGTGCATGTACGACGGTGCTGTGGTCTCTGTTAAATTCCCGGCCGATTTCCGGCAACGACAAATCAGTTAAATCGTTTGTTAAAAACATGGCAATCTGCCGCGGCCACGCTACCGATTGCGTTTTACGCTTGGAATTAAAATCTTCCATACGGATATTAAAATGTTTTCCCACCATTTTTTTAATGGTATTTACATTAACAGATGTATCTTTACCCGCTACTAAAATATCGGAAAGTAATTCTTTGGCAATAGCAATAGACGGTGTAACACTGTGCATACTGCAATAGGCGACTAATCTGAACAACGAGCCCTCTAATTCGCGTACGTTGGTTTGGATACCTTCGGCAATAAAAGCAAGTACATCATCTCCGATATCAAAATTGATAGAGTCGCGTTTTTGACGTAAAATAGCAATACGGGTTTCTAAATTCGGGCGTTTAATTTCGGTAGTAATTCCCGACAATAAGCGCGAAGAAAGCCGTTCGTTCCATTCCAATTGTTGAGGAGTTCTGTCGGAAGACAGTACAATTTGCTTACCGCTGTCAAATAAAGCATTAAATGTGTTAAAAAATTCTTCTATACAGGCCTCTTTACCGGATACAAATTGGATATCGTCCATTAAGAAACAATCTAACGTGCGGCATTTTTTACGGAAACTGTCATGTACTTTATTTTGTAAAGATTCAATATATTCACTCACAAATTCTTCGCCGGACATATACAACACTTTTGCCGACGGATTATCTTTTAAAATCTGGTTTCCGATAGCGTGCAGTAAATGAGTCTTTCCCAGCCCCGGCGAAGAATAAATAACCAATGGGTTATTTTCGCGCGCGCCTAATTTATGGGCTACGGCTTCAGCCGCTTTATACGCAAAACGGTTAGAAGGTGATTCAATAAAATTTTCAAAGGTGTAAGACGAATTTAACCGGGACACAAACGGATTTACTTTTACCGACGCAGGTTGTTGTTGGGCTGTGTAGGTAGAAATAACATCCTGTGCGGAAGTGACTGTTGGTGTTTGTTCGGTTTCCGGTTCAATTTGATAAGCAATTTCAATCGCCGCGCCGAGATGTTTTAAAAACGCATCTTTAATAATATGCTCGTAGCGTTCACGAATGGTATTTCCCCAAAATTGGTTGGGTAATGAAATAAATAACGTCGTACCGTTAAAATCAATTTTAGCGGGACGCAACCACATATCGTAGGTGTCTTTGCCTATAATTTGTTCCAGGTCTTGAAAAACAGAACCGAGCTGGGGGTACTTCTCTATATTGTCTAACACACGTAATCCTAATAATAAAATGAGCTACTATATCTTACCACTTATTTGGACCATAGGTCAACCGAAAAAAATAGATAATAGCGTTTAAATGATTAAAAGCCGCTTAAATTTTGAAATTTAAAAAAAACAGCGGTTCAGGGTTTAAAAATAGAAAAAAACGGATATACGCTTATTTTAAGTTAAAATTGTATTTCTAATCTTTTTTTGGGCTTGAATAAGTGAGAGAGAGCATTTTATAATAAAATCGTAGCCCGCAAGAACGAAATATTATATACTTTGACTACCGGAAATTTACCATAGGGAGAGTTTATGACAAAATTACACGATATTTATACTTGCACGGTATGCGGTAACCGCGTGGAAGTAGTACACGAGGGAGCGGGAGAACTGGTTTGTTGCGGACAACCGATGAAACGTATGGTTGCCGGTACTTCCGACGGAGCAGCCGAAAAACACGTACCCGTCATTGAAAAAATTGACGGAGGTTATAAAGTAAAAGTAGGGAGCGTGGAACATCCCTCTACCGCGGAGCATCACATTGAATGGATTGAGCTGATTTGTCTTTCCTGCGGAAGTGTACAACGCAAACATTTGCGCCCCGGTGATAAACCGGAAGCTGTTTTTACGACGAAGTCAGCTCACGTAATGGCGCGGGAATATTGTAACTTGCACGGACTTTGGCAAGCGGAAAATTAACGAAAGGTATAATAAAATATGCGGGCTATACAAATTTCACCAAACGTATATTGGGTGGGCGCGATTGATTGGAACTTACGCGATTTCCACGGCTATGCAACCCACCGCGGAACGACGTACAATGCGTATCTGGTTTTAAGCGAAAAACCCACGCTGATTGATACTGTAAAAAAAGAATTTTACGACGAAATGATGGAACGTATCAAAAGCGTTATTGATCCGAAACAAATTCAAATTATCATTTCCAATCATTCGGAATTGGACCACGCGGGTGCCTTGGAACAGACCGTGGCTGTTACGCAACCCGACGAAGTATACGTGTCGCCCATGGGGCAAAAAAATTTGATGGGGCATTTCCACGAAGATTTAAAATTTAAAGTGGTCAAAACCGGCGATAAAATTGATATCGGCGGGGACAGCATTTCCTTCGTGGAAGCGCGTATGTTACATTGGCCGGATAGTATGTTCTCGTATTTAGAAAAGGAAAATATTTTATTTAGCAACGACGTGTTTGGGATGCATTTGGCTACCGACCGTTTGTTTGACGACGAGAACGACGAAAATATCTGGTTGCCCGAAGCCGAAAAGTATTATGCCAATATCGTATTGCCGTATTCCGATATTGTACTTCGCTTTTTAGACCAAGTAAAAAAGATGAATTTATCGCCGAAGATGATTGCGCCCGACCACGGTTTTATTTGGAGAAAAGACCCAACGCGCATCGTGGAATTATACGCTAAATGGGCCGCGCAAAAACCGCAAAATAAAGCTGTTATTGTGTATGATACCATGTGGGGCAGTAGCGAAAAAATGGCCCGCCAAATTGCCGACGGATTACAAGCGGGTGGTACGTCGGTGCGGCTAATTTCTATGCACCATAACGACCGTAGTGAAGTAGCCCTCGCCCTTTTACACAGCGCGGCACTTATCGTCGGTACGCCGGTGTTAAACAGCCAGATTTTCCCCTCCATGGCCGACGTGCTGTGTTACCTCAAAGGACTTAAAAAGAAAAATTTAATAGGAGTAGCGTTTGGATCGTACGGTTGGAACGGGGCACCCATAGACAGTTTGACGAAAACTTTGGAAGAAATGGGCGTGGAAGTTGTTTCCCCCGCCCTCAAAACCTCGTTCGTCCCCGACGAAGAAACCTTGGCTAAATGCCGCGAGTTAGGGAAACTGATCAGCCAAAAGATTAAGGAAAAATTAAACTAGTTTATGACGATAAACGACATTAACCAAGGGTTACAATATATTACCTACGGGTTGTATATAGTAACAGTCGCCGACGAAAACCAAAAAAACGGGATGATTTTAAATACTGTTTTTCAGGTAACGGCTACTCCCCCCTGCGTGGCAATTTCCGTCAATAAAAATAGTTTGACGCACGAAATTTTACTTCGTACGCGTCGCTTTGCCGCTATGCCGCTGGACCAGACGGCCACATTGCCGTTTATCGGTACGTTTGGGTTTAGAACAGGGCGCAATTTTGATAAGTTTGCTAAAGTATCTTTTACGACGGGGAAACTTGGTTGCCCGCTTGTTAAAGAGCATACATTATCGTATATGGAAGCAAGTGTTTTACAGACGTTAGATGTCGGTACGCACACGCTTTTTGTAGGAGAAGTAAAAGATGCCGGCGTATTTAACGCCGCGGGCTTGCCTTTGACGTATGAGTATTACCACCATGTCATCAAAGGAAAAGTACCACCGGGTGCTACGCACCAATTTTAAAAACAAGGAGACAATTATGGTAAAATATGTTTGTGAAATTTGCGGATATGTGTATGACCCGGCTGTGGGAGACCCGGATAACGGAATCCCGGCCGGAACCGCTTGGGAGAACGTAAAAGAAGATTGGGTTTGCCCGGTTTGCGGGGTAGGAAAGGATCAATTTACCGCGCAAAACTAAAATTTGGGGCGGTTTTGAAAAAAATGCTTAAATTTTAAGTATTTTTTTGATATGTACGGGCGTTTAATAAAAACGCCCGTTTTTCCAAATTTATTTTATTTTAAAAAACAAAAGTTTTCACGTGAAATATACTATAATACTATTATGAAGATTTTATATGTTATCACTTCTACCGCAACGGGCGGCGCCGAAAAAGCACTGCTGGCACTTAGTGCCGCTATGAAAGATCAAGGGCATCAGGTGCGTGTCATTTGTTTAAAGCGGCCGGGCGCAGTAGCCGGGCAAATGGAACAAAACGGCATAGAGGTAAAGAGTATATATAGTCATTTGCCAGGCCAAATGGTGCATCGCATAAAAGCCGAAATAGAAAGCTTTAAGCCGGATATTGTGCACGCGATGTTGTTTCGTGCCATAGAATATACGCGCATGGCTTGTGCGGGAAAAGATATAAAACTACTTGTCACACCGCATTTTGATTTATCTAAAAAGCCGTTCTTTTTGCGTATATTTGATTTTTTATTAAAGGGAATAGATACGTTAGCGGTAGCCGAATCTTTTTCTACGGCAACATATTTGGTTAAGCATCAACACTATTTAGAAAATAAGGTATATCTTTTGCCTAACGGCATTGATAAAACTAAATTTTATCCTGACATTTCTCTGCGGGAAAAGATGCGTAAACAATATAGTTTTCACGTGAAAACTCCTGTATTTATATGCGTGGCCCGCTTAGCCGCGGTAAAAGATCCGATGACCTTGTTGCAAGCGTTTCGTAACATATGGTTACGCGATTCGCAAGCACGGCTAATATATGTGGGGGAGGGGGAAGAACGGGCCAAATTGGAAAGATTCATCCGGCAGGCCGGGCTGGAAAAAGCCGTAATACTGGCCGGAGAGCAAAAAGATGTAAATGCTTACCTTAATATGGCAGATGTATTTGTATTGTCTTCGTTAGAAGAAAGTTTGCCGCTAGCTCTGTTGGAGGCAATTTCTGTGGGATTGCCTTGCATTGTCAGCCGCGTGGGGGATATGCCCCAATGGGTAACCCATGGCGAAAATGGATATATTTTTCCGCCGCAAGATATTACGCTTTTGAGTTGTGAACTCAATTTGTTGGCTCAAGATATACAAATGCGTAAGGAAATGAGTGAAAAATCGTTAGAAAAAGCTACCCAAATCACAGATTCCTTTACACAGTATCAACAACTTTATCAACAAGTATTAGCGGGGGAGTTTTCACGTGAAAACTAGCCCGCGGGAGAGATAAATGGAAGCACGATTATTTATTATTGCCTGTATTATGTATGTTTTTGCCGGGATATCACGCCGGCTTATTCAAAGAAACGTATTAAATAGTGCGATGAAATTTGCGCTGTGGCACCTTATCTATTTAATTTTAATTTTATATAGTGCGCTGTATCTTATTTTATTTGTGATGAGCGGCGGGCCGGGGGGAGTGTTTCCGTGGGGGAAATTTATTATCGGTTGCGGACTTATTGATATTTACGGCGCGTATGATTTTATTAAAAACTTGCGCGCCCCTAACCAAGATAAACAACCGCAGATTAAATCAGCCCTAGATTGGTGTAATACAGTATATTTTGCGGGGTTTGTGGCTTCTGTTGTGATGTTCTTTTTCTTACAGGCCTTTAAAATTCCGTCTGCCTCTATGCGCGATACGCTTTTAGAGGGGGATCATTTGTTTGTTAACAAAATGGCCTACGGGTTGCGTGTCCCGTTTACGGATAAACGGTTGTTTTCTAAACCGATACAGCGGGGGGATATTATTGTATTTCAATTTCCGGCCGAAACACGCGAGCAACAAAATTGCGGCGGTAGCCAATACGGGCGCGACTTTGTCAAACGGGTGATCGGTTTACCGGGCGATGTGGTGGAAGTTAAAGATTCCCGCGCCTATGTAAATGGGCAAGAAATGCCTTTGCAACCTTATGAAAAGTTTGACCCGGTTACGCGTGTACATTATGACCCGATAGAAGTACCCCCGCTTATTGCCGAAAATTACCAACAAATCTGGCAAGCGCATGAATTAGAGCAAGCGTTTGGCATGTACTTACGCGATCAATTTGGTCCGGTTACCGTGCCGGAAAATAGTTATTTTGCATTAGGCGATAACCGGGATAATTCGTGTGATTCGCGTTTCTGGGGCCCTGTACCTGAGAAGAACATTAAGGGCAAGGCGTGGCTTATACACTGGCCGCCGAGCCGTATGGGAACGGTCAAGTAGTTTTCACGTGAAAAATAATTGCTTTTTCGCTGTAAATAATGTTTAATACATATATATTTTAATTGGGAGGACGTATGGGAGAAATTGTCGTTATTGCCAATCAAAAAGGCGGTGTCGGAAAAACTACCACCTCTATCAATTTGGCGTATGCGTTGGCGTGCTTAAACCAAGAAGTATTACTGATTGATTTTGACCCGCAAGGTAATGCCGGATCCGGCTTGGGTGTTACGGTAGAGGAGGGGGGAAAATCGGTTTATCATTTCCTTACCAAAACAGCCACTTTTGAACAAGTTGTTCGCCAAACTTCCAACGAGCTTTTAGACGTTATCCCGGCGTGCAAAAATTTAGCCGGGGCCGAAGTGGAACTAGTCAATGTGCGCGGCCGCGAAAATATGTTAAAAGACGTATTGGAGCCACTACGCAATATGTATAAATATATTATTATTGATTGTCCGCCGTCTTTGGGGCTGTTAACGCTTAACGCCATGATGGCCGCAGACAGCGTGATTACGCCTGTGCAGTGCGAATATTACGCCATGGAAGGGTTGGCCCACTTTATCAGCACGGTAGCCAAAATCAAACAATTTCTCCACCCCAAACTCAAAATGGACGGCGGCGTGCTGACGATGTTTGACTCCCGCATGAATTTGTCTAAACAAGTATTTGGCGAGGTCAGCCGTTTCTTTGGCGACCAAGTGTATAAAACGCCTATCCCGCGCAACATCCGCCTGGCCGAAGCGCCCAGTTTCGGGCAATCTATTTTTGATTACGACCCGGCTTGCCGCGGAGCCAATGCGTATATCCAACTGGCGATAGAATTTTTAGCCCGCCGCGGGGCCGACGTGCAAGATTACCAATCTTTTCAAATGACGGGCGAACGCGCCGTCAATTACGATTTCGGAGGCTGATATGGCAAGACAAGCTTTAGGTAAAGGGTTAGATGCTCTAATCAAACAAACGCAGGAAATTTCTTCTATGACCACGCAAGAGGTGGCTGCGGCTGCCCCCGCGGGAACAACCGTTTCCAAAATTGCCGTCAATAAAATCGTACCGAACCGTTTTCAGCCGCGCCGCGTATTTGATGAGGCCAAATTGCAAGAATTATCGCAATCTATCAAAGAACACGGACTAACACAACCGATCGTGGTGGTGTATGATGCGGGGTTGGATAAATATGAAATTGTCGTCGGGGAACGCCGCTTTCGCGCCACGCAACTGGCGGGCCTAACCGAAATTGATGCCATTGTTCACAAACATTTGGGCGACCAAGAAATGTGTGCGCTGGCGCTTATTGAAAACATCCAACGCGAAGATTTAAACCCCATTGAAACCGCACTCGGATATCGCAATTTGATGAACAAATTTTACATCACGCAAACTGATTTGTCGTCGTACTGCGGAAAGTCAAAAGCGGCTATTTCCAATGCGCTTCGCTTGTTAGAATTGGAGCCGGCTATCCAGGATGCCTTGCAAGCAGGTACAATTAGCGAAGGCCACGGCCGTGCGCTTTTAATGGTAACCGATCCGGCTAAACGCGATGCGTTGTTCAAAAAAATGAACAATAGTAAAATGTCGGTCCGCCAAGCCGAAGATGCGGCCCGCGCACTGATGTTCCCGACGAAGAAGCCCGCTAAAAAAGCCAAATCGGCCGATGTGGCAAGCTTTGAAAACGACTTACAAGCCGCATTAGGCACGAAAGTTGAAGTGAAATGCGGCAAGAACATCAAAAAAGGGATGCTTGTGATTCACTATCACTCGCTAGACGAATTGGATAATATCGCCAGCCGTTTAAAACACAAGATGTTGTAATAGTTGTTTTTCATAGTACAACCCTTTTATCTCGTCATCCCGCCGTGTTTTTATGCGGGATATAGATAAAAGGGTTGCTTGTTATTGTGCTGCTTTACACACGCGTTGTCCGAAGTCAGTAATTCCGGTACAAGTTATTTTTCCGGGGGTAGTTCCTTGGTCATATCCAATAGTATATTTGAAATCTTCGTTTTGTCTGCATGCAGTATAGTCATTTTGGTATCCGGGGCAATAATCGGCTCTTAATACATGTCCGCTTTTTATATCTATATTAAAGTACTTGTCACAAACTAAGATGTCTGTGTCGTTGGGTGTAGTACATGCATGTTCTATATCCAAGGCCTGATAAGCTTCTAAAGAATTGTTTTCCAAATATTCCCCATTGGCTAAATAATATCTTTCATGCGCTTGCTTAATAGCAAATAAAAGGGGTTTAATGGCGGCTAGCCGGCTTTTGGCCACGGCCACTTGGTACTTTGGCAACGCTACCGCGGCCAATATGCCGATGATTAGAACGACGACCAACAATTCGATGAGGGTAAAGCCGGAGCGAAGCGGAGCCCCGTAAGGCCGTAATACGGGGCCTACTCCTTTAAAAAATGTTGTTATCCCGCACTTGATACCTACAACTACTTTTATATTTTCTTTCATACACTATTCTCCTTTTGCTGTTTTTGGAGAATAGCAACAGAAACGGCCGCTACCTTTGAGTCCATACGAGTTAACCCAAAATTATAACAGCCGTGGTTTGCCGGTTGCCCGGCAAACGCTCGGCTCTACACAAATAAGGGATCAGCTTACCCGTATAGAGCCTCTAACGACCGCCTTTGGACTCGTATGAGTTTTTGGTTTCCCAAAAACAAATTACAGACTTTTTCTGTAACTCCAAAAACAGATTCAAATTTTAATTTGGCCCCCTTGCGCGGGGGAAATACACCTCAATTATTTATACAAACTATGCACTTGGGGCATAGTCAGTAATTCTTTAGTAATCTTACAAAATTCTTCGCCTGTAAAAGTGGCTACCAAATTAACGTGAAACAAATTGTCTTGTTTGGTAACTTCCTGTTTTAACACTTTCACGTTTTGCTTTTCAATGGCCGCGACGATTTTTTCCACTGCGTCCCAACTTGGTTCACAGACGAGAAAAATGGTATCGTAGTGTTTTAAAAATTCTACCAAATGAATGGTTTGGCGCATACCGAGTTGCAAAATCAAAATCGCACACGCCGTAGCGGTGGCCCAGATATACTGGCCGTATCCGATCGCCATACCAATTGCCGCTACTACCCATACGCTAGCAGCGGTGGTCAAGCCGGAAATTTTATTTCCGTCGCGCAAGATAGATCCCGCGCCGATAAACCCCAACCCTGTTACCACTTGCGCGGCGATACGGCCCGGGTCTCCGCCATAGCGTCCCATTTGCTCGGACAAAATTGTAAAGAGCATGGCGCCCAAACAGATTAAGCAGTTGGTCGCGTAGCCGGCGGGCTTATCGTGGTATTGACGTTCCATACCTAATGCACCGCCTAAAACAAGTGCTAAAAAAATTTTAATAATCATTTCTTCCATATCATTATCCTACAAAAAAAATCCGCCGCGTGAAAGCGGCGGATACGCAAAAAAGCGTTTTTTAGAAACGGCAACCGAGTTTGAGCATTACGTTGTAATGATGATAATGCCCGCGGCCGAAAGCTGTTTTGACATCGTCGTCCGCTTTAATGTAGTAATAACGGGCTTCCACGCCGAAAATCAAGCTGTCGTCCAAGTCAAACTCTAATCCGGCCCCTACCATTCCGGCCAAGTCGGTCCCGTCGTAAGATTCATGTCCGCCGCCGGCTAATTTCCGGCGTACATAGGTGTAACCTAAACCGGCACCGAAAGGTACATACAAGCGGGTCGCTTGCGAGGGGAAAAAGCTGACGCGTCCGGTAACTAAACCCGTGGCAACACCGGTGCGATAGCGATTGCCGGCGGTATCTTTTTCGCCGTCACCCAGTTGGGTATAGTTCCCGTCTAACCCTAAGCCGAAATACGGCAACAAGTTGCGGGTAAAACCTAACCCGGCTGTCCAGCCGGTAGTACCCAAATCGTACCCGTTTTTGTTCCAATTATCTTCGGGCAAAACCACGCCGCCGTACCATTCCACACGGGTGGTGTTTTTGCGCAAGCCATATTCTTGCAAGCCGTAATAATCTTGGGCTAAAGCAGGTATGGCAACAAACAACGCACACAACAGTAATAATTTTTTCATAGCGAATTTTTCTCCTTGCTTACATTTTAAAATTTTTATGGTTTTTTGACAATACAAAGTTCTTTTACCGGGCTTTGGAAAATGCCCTTTCGGTTTTCTTCCACGATTTGTTCCCATTGGCCGCGCACTTTTAAAATTTGTTGTGCAATATCGCGCACAGCCCCGTGTCCGCCGTGCAGGGGGGAAACATACAGGGCTTTTTCTTTTATTTCGGGTACGCTGTTATCTACTGCCAAGGGGAGCCCTACGCGCTCAATAACGCCCAGGTCAATTAAATCGTCGCCGATAAACGCAATTTGCGTGGCGGGCACATTTAATTTTTCTTGCACATAATCTAAGGCACGCGTTTTGACGGATGCATTGTAAAACAAAAAATCCATCCCTAAAATTTTGGCCCAGTACTCCAACGTCGGACTCGTACCGCGCGAGATAATACCCGTTTTAATGCCGCAATAGGCCAAATACATCAGCCCCATACCGTCTAACGATTCAAAATGTTTAATCTCGTGGGTTTGGCCGGAGTTGTCGGTAAAAAAGCTTAGCGTACTATCGGTCATTACACCATCCACATCGGTGAGCAAGACTTTTATTTCGTTGGCTTTTTGGATAAAAAGAGAAGAAAGCGTTGTCATATTTCTATTATACTTTTATTTGCGGTACGTTTAAAAATTATATAATAAGCGTATGAAGAAAATAACGTTTTTTCTGGGAGCTGTTTGTTTATGGCTGATGGGTTGTTTGCCTAAAACGGTTATTAGCCCGACGTACGATTTTAACCGGGTACAACGCATTGGCGTGATGGCGTTTAACAGTCCGTGGCAATCTGTGCAAGGGGTAGAAAATTTATTTGCCAAATATTTACTGGAAAGCGGATTTAAAGTAGTAGAACGTGCCCAGTTGGAAAGCGTTTTGGCCGAGCACCATATTGCGGTATCGGGTTATTTATCGCCGGAAACAACGCGCGAAATCGGCCGAATTTTAGGAGTAGATGTATTGTTGGTGGGCGAGGTAAGTTCATACACGCCGGCCCGTACGGAGCTGGCCCTTACGGCTACCCGCCGTACCGAAACGCGCCCCGTATATACCCAAGACGTCATGCGCCGCCCGGACGGAACGTATGCCGGATATTTGCGTAATGTGGGAACGGAAATTTCCCGCTCGTCCGAAGTTCGTCCCACGGAATATACCATTGACGGACAAGTCGGGTTGATTGCCAAAATGGTAGATGTGGAAACGGCCGAAATCGTATGGATCGGCTCGGCGCAAGATTCTTCCGCACGCACGTTAGATGCCGCGGAAAACATCGCGCGCAAACTGGTAAAAAGTTTTCGTAAAGAAGTAGCCAAACAAGGAAAAGCCAAATGACACGTAATACGCATCCGTTAGCCAAACAAGCGTTTATGTTTGTATCCGAACTGTTTTTTACGTTACTTAAAATGGCCGTTGTCGTTGTTGCTTTGACGGTAGGCGTGTTAGTCGTCGGTCAAAGTTCCGTCGCGCCGATAAGTATGCGTCTGTTAATGTCGTACGGAATGGAATATGCGGCGGTAACTTTCAAACCGTATCGCTCCTTGTTTCCGGAGCCGTATTTAGTCAATATAGAAACCAATTAAAGAGGAAGTTATGCTAGATATTAAACAAATTGTTGAAAATCCCGAAGAATTTAAAAAGCGCTTGTCGCTACGCAAGCCGGAACTTGCCGGCCAAATTGAGGAGGTGCTTGCTAAATATACCGCCTATAAAACGGTGCTGGCTAAAGTAGAAGAATTGCGTGCTAAACGTAATGAAATGTCTAAATCTATCGGAAAAATCAAAAAAGAACAAGGCGACGAGGCGGCCAAAGCCGCCATGGCAGAGGTAGGAAAAATTAAAGAAGAAATGACCGCTAAAGAAAGCGAACTGGAGCCGCTTAAAAAAGAAGTAACCGATTTACTGTTGTCTATCCCCAATATGCCTAACGAAAAAATTCCCGTCGGCGTTTCGGACGCGGACAACCCGGAATATATCCCGTGTTCGTTGCCGTTGCCTACCTTTGATTTTAAGCCGTTGGACCACCAATCCGTCGGTGAAAAATTAGGCATTTTAGATTTTGAAGCCGCCGCTGCTTTGTCCGGCAGCCGCTTTGCTTTGTTTAAAGGCGAAGGGGCAAGATTGGAGCGCGCAATTATTTCGTTTATGCTAGATATGCACGCCAAAAAAGGATACACGGAAATTTTGCCGCCGGTGATTGTAAACGAAGATATTTTAATCGGCACGGGGCAACTGCCTAAATTCCGCGAAGATATGTATGAGCTGACCGGCGAGCCGAAACAATTTTTAATTTCCACGGCGGAAATTCCGCTGACCAACTTAAACCGTATCCGCGTCGTGTCGGAAGAAGAATTGCCGATCAAACTAACGGCTTATTCGCCGTGCTTTCGCAAAGAATCGGGCACGTACGGCAAAGATACGCGCGGTTTAATTCGCAACCACCAGTTTGATAAAGTGGAACTGGTAATGCTCTCCAAACCGGAAAATTCATATGAAATGTTGGAGCAAATGGTGTCCGATGCGCAAGACGTATTAAAAGCGCTTGAAATTCCGTACCACGTGGTAGAATTATGCAGTGGGGATATTGGTTTCTCATCGGCTAAAACGTATGATATTGAAGTTTGGATGCCCAGCGAAAATAAATTCCGCGAGATTTCTTCCTGCTCTAACTGTTTAGATTTCCAAGCCCGCCGCATGGGACTGCGCTACAAAAACGCGCAAGGTAAACAAGCGTATGTGCACACCTTAAACGGCAGCGGTTTGGCCGTGGGCCGTACGTTTGCCGCTATCTTGGAAAACTTCCAACAAGCAGACGGCTCGGTCATTATTCCTAAAGCACTGCGTCCGTATTTTGGCAAAGATAAAATTGAGGCCAAAAAATAATGCGCGTATTGTGCCGGATCTTTTTGGCGGTGTGCCTGCTTGCAAGCAGTTGTTTGCCGCTACGCGCGGAAATTAAACTGCCGCCGGACGTGATGGAACATGCCACGCAAGGCATTAACGGCGTGTATAGTTTGGACTATCCCACCGCCCAGCAACATATCCAAGAAGTTTTTGCCAAATACCCAGATCACCCGTTTGCGCACTTCGGCAATGCGATGATTGCGTGGAGCCGCTACGAGTATGAATTTGAAACAAGCGACGACAAGCAACGCGTAGTGTTTGAAAAAATTTTAGATGATTCTATTGCGGGCATTAAACGGTGGATGAAAAATAACCCGCAAGATCCCAACGCATATATGGGCATTGGTGCGTTGTACGGGTTAAGAGCATTGTTTTCCATGCGAAACCGCAACTGGGTAACGGCGTATTTTTCCGGTCGGCGCGCTATTAGTAATTTGGAGCGTTCGCTCAAATTAGATCCGTCGTATTACGACGCTTTTTTCGGGTTGGGTATCTACCAGTATTTCACGGGCACGCTGCCTAACGTTATTAAAATTTTGGCTAAAATAGTAGCTATCAAAGGCGACCCGGACGAAGGCGTTAAACAGCTTAACATGGCGCGGCAAAAAGCAAAATTCACGTCTGACAGCGCGAAACTTATTTTAATTGAAGTGCAGAACACGCGCGGCAGTAAATACTATAACCCGCAAAAGTCGCTGGAGTTTATCCGCCAGTTGCGTGCCAAATATCCTACCAATCCGCTTATGCATTATGTGGAAGTTATTTGTTTGTACGAAACAAAAAATTATGACGAAGTAACCTCGCAGGCCCAATTCTTTTTAGACCAAATCGGTCAAAGCAAATTTTACAAAGACATTTATATTTCCCGCGCGTATACTGCGTTGGGCACGGTGCAAATGGCGCAAGGGAATTTTGAAAAGGCGCGCGAACTGTTTGAACAAGGTCACAAGGCCGTCAGCGGACAGGAGCCCAGCCGTTGGGGCGTGTGGAACGAACTGCGTCTAGGGCAAGTGTATGATGTGCTCGGCGAGCGCGAAAAAGCTTTACAACAGTATAAATATGTATTATCCTTTAAGGATAAATGGGGCTTTGACGATTTAGCCAAATCGCTTATCAAAACGCCCTACCGGGTAGCGGAAAACGGGGATGTCGGGCCGCTCCCACCGAAAATTTGAAAGTAACAAAGGTGGCAAGCAAAACCCCGCCGCCTATATTAACAAAAGGAGATGTCAATGAAAAAACTAGTAATTGCTGTTGTCGGTTTGTTGTGCTTTGCTCCGGCCGCGTTTGCGGATAACTGGGGCTTTGGCTTGCGCTTAGGTGCCGGTCAAAACGACCCGAAGGATTTAAAGGAAGGATACGATGAGGCCTTTGATTATGGTTATTCCAGCAAAGAATTAGACAAAGGTTATGGTATATTTGGACTAGAAGGATTGTATGAGTTTGATTTAGCTGATGAAACGAACAAAGTTGGCGTTAAATTAGGAGTTGATTTCTATGGGGAAAACGAAGTTGAACTGAAAAATTCTCCCATCATTCCAAATGTAAAAGGCACAGAAAACACATATGCATTTCCTGTGACGGTATATTACAAAAAAGATAACGGTATTGAGAAATGGAGTTGGTTTGCTGGAGCTGGTTTAACATTGCTCAAAACGGAATTAGAGACTAAAATCGATGGTTTCGGAAAAGAAACTGATTCCAAAACAAAAGTGTTTCCGCATATCACTGCAGGAGCGGAATATCGTTTCAGCCAATTGTTTGCTTTAGGGTTAGACCTGAAATATAATATTTCCGCTAAGGCAAAAAAAGGGGACGACACTTTATCCGATCGCTCTGGTTTCAGTGCGGCATTAACCGGCCGTTTCTACTTCTAAGCTAAAAACTGTTTAGAAAAACCCCGCTCGCACGAGCGGGGTTTTTTGTCGCTTATTGTCGGCGCAACATAAAGTGAGGGGTATCTATGTAGGTCAGGCTATGCCTGACGGGGTTTGACGATTTTGTTGTCAGGCTTACACCTGACCTATAATTCTCTTTCGTTGCAGCTCTTATAGGTTGGGTGTTAACCCAACATAAA
>ONAM01000023.1 GCA_900315795.1 Candidatus Avelusimicrobium caledoniensis | reverse complement strand
AAATGATCGCGGCGGACAAAAAGTTCTTGCCACCCGGCAAGCCGCCTCGGCTTTGTTATACGCTACTAGCGTATAGCGGGGCGGCTTCGTTAGGAAGGTGAGAGCACCTAATGAAAGTCCGCCCTTTTTTTATGGGCGGTAAGGAGAAATTATGCCACGCACACGCAAAACCAAACAAGCCGCCCTTACCGAAAACCAACAACTATTGTTGTTTTTACTGCAAACGCTTAAAGAACGCGCCCGGCTGATACGTTCGCAAGTCGTACGCGCAAATGAAATTTCCCCCTTAGAAGCAGAAGCCCTAGCCACTACGTTTCAGATTTTAGATTCCTACCGGGAGTTTTTATCCCATTTGGAAAATTTATTAAAAATTTCCCATACTAAAATCCCGTCCGACTTTTTCTTACGCTAAACATTGGAAACGTAATTTTGAGCCGGGACGGCCCGCCGCCCAAAGACTAACATTGTTAGTACACCGCCCTTAGGACACAACGAGATCCTGAATCAAGTTCAGGATGACGTCCTAAGGGCGGTGTACGTAATCGTAAGATAACAAGGCCGTTTTTTAACAGCGCGGTAAGAGCGAAGGACAACACCCGGTTTTCAGTTTTGAGCTTAGGCAAGGCCGCAAGGGACGGCCCGCCGCCCAAAGACTAACATTGTAGATGATTATATGATTTTTCAGATTTGAGCCGTATTGCGTGGGCAAGTGCCCCGCATAGGCGTAGCGGTAGCTACGTCAAGGGGCAGGGACACGCAAGACGGCCAAATGTGGAAAATTGTTTATCCTTCTTAAGACACAAAAGGCAGACTTTGTTAGTCTGCCTTTTGTGCGCATGATAGAAGTTACGAAAAGTTGCTACAAACTAGCGCGGTATAATCTATAACGCCGGATCCTTTATACCCGCTTGCGCAAACCCTTTAGCGCGTAACTTGCACGAGTCGCACTTGCCGCACGGCTTATCGCCTCCGGCATAGCAACTCCACGTCAGCTCTAGCGGTACGTGCAACTTAACTGCCAAACGTACAATTTCCGCTTTGCTTAGGTGCATGAGCGGGGCAAGCACATCAATTCCTTCGCGCACGCCGCGCTCGGTCCCGCGGTTTAGGGCTTCGCCCGCGGCTTTAAAGAAAGCCGGGGTACAATCGGGGTAGCCGGAAAAATCTACCGCATTGGGCCCGGCCACAATTGCGTCCGCGCCCACGGCGTCTAACAACGATCCGGCGATAGAGAGAAACATCAAGTTCCGTCCGGGCACGTAAGTAGAGGGGATACCGTGTTGCGGGATTTGTTCCACCGCCACATCCGGTAACGGTTTATTATCATCCACTAACGAACTGGACGACAACCACGGCAATTTTAAATCAATCAAATGGTGTTTGATATGCAACTTACGGGTAATTGTTTGCGCGGCCACCACTTCACGCAGGTGGCGTTGACCGTACGAAACGGTTAAGGCCTCACACTCATAGCCCCTAGCAATAGCCCAGTGCAAACACGTCGTGGAATCTAACCCACCCGAAAAAAGCACAATGGCTTTTTTACGTTTACCCGCAGACGGTTGATGCATAACAGCCGGTTTAGATTCTACCACGCCGTTTTCTTGTAGCACGCTTAACTCCAACACACGCTCTTGCGGACGGTCGGTTTCGGGCGTTTGGGTAACTTGTTCTACCGGCGTTTCTGTCGGCGGTTGTTGGGGGGCCGGCAAATCTACAAACATACTATCCTCGGCGTTGGCTTGTTCTAACCCGGGGCGGGGCTTACTGATTTGCCAAATGGTTTTCCCGGCGGAAAGTGACACGCCCGATTCTTCTTCCGCGGGTGGTGCTTTCGGTTTAATTACCCGTTCGGGCAACGGCTTGGTGTTACGCGGGGCCGATTTTTCTTTTTTTGCAACCGGCTCTGTTTTTTTAGGAGTCGGTTTACTCAGTAAATCTTGCACTTCCGCACTTTCCTGCTTAGGCGGCTTGCCGGCATCGTCAATAGACGGCATCCATTGGTTGGCCGCCGGTTGAGGCATGAGCTGGCTGGCGAGTAAAGTTTTTTCCACCATGGGGCGCAAGTTTAAATCTATCATGGTCTTAAATTGCGGCTCTTGCACTTGGGGCACATCGTGCTCAATGGCTTTAAAAGTCGCCCACGCCGGGTCGGGCTTTTTGCCAAGCGGCACACAAACGGCCCAATTTCCTTTAGGCGCATAAGCCGCTTGCGGAACGACGGAAAATTCGTTGAGCGTAAGGGCCAGCTCCAAATCTTTGACGGCCGTAGCCGGGCCGTGCTCGCTAAATTCTACCAAGCGGACAGTCGTTTGTAATTCTTCTATAAATTTACCCGGCTGGCTGATTTTTTCCACAAACTCTTTAAACGCTTGCGCGCAGAGCATATCTTCTTCGTTTTGTTGTCCGCTGAAAATAGTAGCCGGAACAAGCAGAATATCTTTGCCGATACCTTGCGCTTGTTGTACCAATGAACGGAAGTTACAAAACCCGCCCAACAGTACTGCCGAAGCGCGGCGCACTTGTTGCAAGGCACGTCCGGTGTCGTTACTCACTAGCAGGACCGGGGTTTGGGGGGCCAGTTTTTCAGCCAAATGGGGCGAGTCGTCCTCGTGCGCGCCGGTAAACGGCAACTCCGTCATCACTTCAAACGCAGGATAAGCCGATTTTAACCGCTCGGCAGTTTTGACATCCGGGCAGACCACAATATTGCGCTCCCCTTTGGCAAGAAGTGTGCAGATAGTAGTAGCCGTACGGAGTACGTCTATAATAACGGCCGTACCCGTCCAAGAAGCACATTCGCCCAGATTTTTAGCGACTAGCACGTTCATTAAGCACTCCCATTACTTCAAAATCGTCAATGGCTTTTTTATCAGCGTCAGTTAAATTATCCACATATTTAATGGCGTAGATAATCAGCGTAATGCGCGGGTCGGCCACGCCGTCCTCGGCATTACTGTATTGGTTAAGTTGGATAGCATCTGCCCCTTTGGACGCAGCAATCTTTTTTCCCTTTTCTACCCCCATCAAAATAGAATCGCGGGAAGGATTTAAATTTTTAATGCGCAGTAACCCCAAGTTACCGTACGGGCGGGTAATGTCTTTGCGTCCGCTGACAATTTGAATATTTTTGGGGTCGGTCGCCGGAAATTCAGGGCCTATCGGTATCCAATCAATTTGGCCTTGCTCTAACGTAGCGCAACCGGCCAATACAAACGCGACTAAAATTAAACTTTTTATCCCTTTCATAATACCTCCTATTTATACTGAGCGGCTAACTGTCCGCACGCGGCTAAAATATCGTTACCCATGCTTTTGCGAATTGTTACGCCAATTCCCATGGCTTTTAAGCCGGCGGCAAAATTTTTCACTACGCGCTCGTCGGTTTTTTCGCCGCGGCCCAAATTACACGCAATCAAATTGACGTGCAGTAAATAATTATCCTTAATAGAATAGATCCAATCGGCCAATTTACGGATGTGCTCCGGGCGGCTGTTGACGTTTTCCAATACGGAATATTCTAAAAATACTTGGCGGCCCGTCATAGCGATATATTCCTCCAACGCTTTTTTCAGCTCGTCCAAATCGTACTTGCGGTTGACGGGCATGAGTTTACTGCGTTCGGCATTGTCGGCATTATGCAAGGAAATAGCCAAATTGGCCTGCGGCAAATCTACCGCCAGTTTATGCAGTTTATCAGCTATGCCCGACGTAGAAACAGAAATATGCCGTGCACCGATGTTTAAGTAATCGGGGTTGGACAAATCGTGCGCCGCTTTGACGACGTTTAAATAGTTCAGCAGCGGCTCGCCCATACCCATAAACACTACGCTGGAAATACGCTCGCCCAGTTTTTCTTTGCGGATGTATTGATACCACATTAAAACTTGGTCGGTAATTTCTTCTTGGGTTAAATCACGCTTGAACCCCATTTTGCCCGTACTACAAAACGAACAATGCAAGGCACACCCCACTTGGCTGGACACACATACGCTCCACGTATCTTGCGGTTTTAACAGGACGGTTTCTATTTGCAAACCGTCGTTGAGTGTCAGCAACGCCTTAGCGGTGCGGTCTTGGCGGGAAACGACAATTTTACTGACTTTAAACGATAAAATCGGTTGTTCTTTTATTAGTTTTGCACGCAAATCGGCGGGCAAATTAGACGCCTCGTCCCACGACGAAATACCGCGTTTAAACACAGCCTCTTGCACTTGCGCGATACGGAAATTAGGCAGTCCGGCGTCCTTAATATATTGTTTAACACGTTCAAAATTCATAGTTCTATTTTATCATATTAGGTATCTTTGTTGTGTTTACAGCCGCTTTTTAACCCATTAAACCACAGCACAATTTTGCCGAAAAAGCGAAAAAGAGCTTAGCAGACTCCCACGAACCCCCCTTGCCAAAGATAACACCAAACGCAAACAGAGGTTTGAGGCCTTATGCCTGCCCCCGGCAAAAGTCGTTGCGTTGCAAAGCAACAGTGCAAAAATAGTGTGGCTACAAGTAAATGAAAGCTCGCGGACAACATGCCCGTGCGGTGAGCACTTGACAAATCAAAAAAAAAAAACGATAATAAAGAGACGCAAAAAATATACAAGGAGCAAACAACATGAAAAACAAACAAGCTTTTACGCTTATTGAACTCTTGGTCGTCGTTCTCATCATCGGTATTTTAGCGGCGGTTGCCTTGCCGCAATACCAACGGGCGGTAGAAAAAAGCCGCGCCACACAGGCATTTACCATTGTAAAATCTCTTGCTGAAGCCCAAGAACGGTATTTCCTCGCCAACGGAGAATATGCCACCTCATTTGATAGTTTTGATATAGAGATCCCCGGCACAGATGCCACATACAACGGCTACGCCCGCAAAAAAACAGATTATTTTGATTTTGGCCTAAATACCATGTCAGACACCCCCATTATCGCTTTTGCCCAACGGTGGGAAAAAGGGCAAGTACACGTAGGCGGAAAAGGACATTACTCTTTTGTAAAAGTAGCCAATGACCCAAACATCTATTGCAAGCTTTCCTCCGGTGGACTGGGCGACCCGTGGCAAATTTGTAAAACCTTGAGCGGCGGTCAATTATCCCCCACTTACAGCGGTTGGTATATAATACGTTTGTAACAAATTCAGTATAACATCACATGAAACACCCCGAGCCGAAGCCGAGGTGTTTCGCTTATGTCACAAAATATTATCCTCGCTGATTTTAGATGAACCCTTGCCTTATTTCTATTCGTCTTGGTCTATTTTATCCCACTTAAATATCATCATTATTTTTACAACCCGACAAATTGTGCTTGAAAAAACAAAAAAAAAAAACAATAATAAAGAGACGCAAAAAAACAAGGAGAAATTTATGCAAACAAATATAAATGTAGGTCAGGGTGCTCGCCGCACGAACCACCCTCGCTTTTCCCCTCGCCCCTTGCGGGAGGTCCTCGCCGGACGGGCAACCTCTCTCTTTTACCCCTCGCCCCTTGCGGGAGAGGGTAGGGTGAGGGGTAATAAAAAGCGGGGTATAACAGAACAAGGAAATAACTTTATTATTTACCCCCTCATCGGTTTTGAGTGCTTACGCACACAAAACCACTTCCCCCGCCAGGGTGGAAGTCAAACGGCAAGCGGCTTTACGCTTATTGAATTATTAGTAGTAGTCTTAATCATCGGTATTTTAGCGGCGGTTGCCTTGCCGCAATATCAAAAAGCGGTGGAAAAAAGCCGCGCCACGCAAGCCATTACCTTACTTAAAAGCATTTACAACGCCGCTAAGGCCTATCAACTGGCTAATGGTGAGTGGCCAACCTCGGTTGACGAACTCGCCGTAGAAACCCCATGGACGGGAACTACAAACGGCATTAACCTTGGACATCATAAGCAAGGCCAGTCTAATGCAGATTGGTCTATACAGATACGAAATTCGGGTTCAACTTCTGTTTCTCGCGGTATAATTATTTCCCACTTATCCGGC
Source organism: Candidatus Avelusimicrobium caledoniensis (assembly GCA_900315795.1). Classification (GTDB taxonomy): domain Bacteria; phylum Elusimicrobiota; class Elusimicrobia; order Elusimicrobiales; family Elusimicrobiaceae; genus Avelusimicrobium; species Avelusimicrobium caledoniense. The sequence continues at coordinate 13,802 of ONAM01000023.1, read as the reverse complement.
CCTTATGCGGGAAGTGCTTTTGCCATATATGCAGCTTCGGACGATGGGCGCATCCCTATTGACCAATTGCTATGTGTTGAAATGGTCAGCGAAAACAACTATCCGTTCACAAAATCTAAAGGGGCCTATTGTCAGAAAATTATGAAAGGGACACTGTTACACACCAACGGCGAGGGCGCTTGGAATTATTTCCGTATGCCTTAATTTAGATTACTTGAAAATTTCCCACCCAATTTTGCTATAATGTCTGCACTATGGGAGAAATTAAATTCAGCACAGCCGGCTTTCGGGCCATTACAGCGGGCGGACTTACCGCCCAAACGGTACAGCGTTTAGCGTACGGTATTTCCGAGCACGTTTTGGAACACCCTTTCTACGGGTTTAGAGGAACGGGCTATCAGAATTTTTGCAAAACTCAAGGCAAAAAACTGAAAAACCCGCTCGTCATCGTCGGGTACGATACCCGGTTTTTATCCAAACAACTGGCCTTTGTAGCCGCCAATGCACTCGTGCAAAGCGGTATCACCGTACACATGGCCGAAGAACCGCTGCCCACCCCGGTAGCCGAGTGGGCTGTGCTGAGCCAATGCGCCGTAGGTGCGGTAATTATTACCGGTAGTGAAGCCCCTTACCACATCAACGGGCTGAAATGGATTTCGTACTACGGCGGTATTGCCAACAACGAAATTTGCGAAGATATTGAAAAGCATATTCCGTCTGAAAACGCCCAAATTTTAAAGGCCTCTTCCACCGAGTTTGGCACGCTTAACGCGGCCGTAGTGGTAAGCAAAGATTTACGCAAAAATTATTTAGCGCATTTGGAAAAACTCATCAATACCCGCGCGCTGAAAAAATCTAAACTTAAAATTGCGGTGGATCCGCTTTTCGGCTCGGCTAAAAATTATTTCCGTCCGTTTTTGGAGAAAAACGGTGTTACCGTAGAAGGCATCCACGAGGAAGATGACGTCCTTTTCGGCGGAGTTACCCCCAACGCAGGACCGGTAAGCTTAAAAGAGCTGACCGAACTGGTACTGCGCAAAAAAATGCATTTGGGTATTGCGTGCAACTCCGATTGCGACAAATTCGGCTTGATTGATTCAGACGGCGAGTGGATTTCCCCCAACGAAATCGCCCCTATGATTTTGGATCACTTAGTGCGTAACAAAAAACAAAAAGGCCGCATTTGCCGCAGTGTCATTACATCCAACTTAATTGACCAAGTGGCCAAAGCCAACGGACTTATGCTACGCGAAACGCCCGTCGGGTTTAAGTATATTACAGACTTGATGACCTCGGGCCAGTACATTATGGGTATGGAAGAGTCCGGCGGGCTGGCCATTGCCAATCATATCCCGGATAAAGACGGCCTTTTGGCATGTTTGCTCGTGGTAGATTTGCTCGCTACCGAAGGCAAAACGCTCAAACAACTGCGCAAAGATTTTTACAAGAAATACAAACAACTCTTTGACCAAAAAGTCAGTATCCCCAAAACGGAGACCGAAATCAACCGCATTATGGAGCGGTTGGATATCCGGCCGCCGCTTTCTATCAACAAAACCTCTGTGTGGCGTATTGATAACACCGACGGGTTTAAATTCCTCTTAAAAGGCGGCAGTTGGTTAGCCATCCGCCCTTCCGGCACGGAACATCTGATCCGTATGTATGCCGAAGCACAAGACGAAAAAACCCCGGCGGCGTTAATTAAAGAAGGTAAAAAAATCATAGACAGTATGCTATAAGGCCGCACCTGCGGCCGAGGGGGTTGTATGGTTCGCATTGAAAAAATTACTGCTCGGGAAATTTTAGATTCCCGCGGCTACCCAACCGTAGCCGCCGACGTGCTCTTGTCCGACGGCGCGCGCGGTTTTTCCGCGGTGCCAAGCGGGGCCTCTACCGGCTCGCACGAGGCACTGGAACTGCGCGATAAAGACGCGCGCTTTGGCGGCAAAGGCGTATTAAAAGCAATTGCCAACGTGCAAAAAATTGCCACGCATCTGGCGGATATGGACCCGCTAGATATCCGCGCCATAGACCAAGCCATGTGTAAGTTGGACGGCACGGACAATAAATCTAATTTAGGGGCCAACGCGACGCTATCAGTATCCATGGCCGTACTTCGCGCCGGGGCGCAATCTACCAAAACTCCTTTATATAAATTTATTCGCGAAATTTACCGCCTTAAAGAAACCGGATATATCTTGCCCGCGCCCATGCTTAACATCATTAACGGTGGTAAGCACGCCGATTCGGGTTTAGATATCCAAGAATTTATGATTGTGCCTACGCACGCCAACACCTTTAGCGAGGCCTTACGAAGTGCTAGCGAAACATATCACACGTTACGCGTAGCGTTAAAAAACGCGGGGCAAGTAATTGCCGTGGGCGACGAAGGCGGCTTTGCTCCCAAAATTGCCAAACACGAGGACGTCTTAAAGACCATTTTATCTGCCGCCCAACAAGCCGGGCACCCAACTATGTCTTTAGCGTTAGACGCCGCCGCTAGCGAATTTTTCAAAGACGGGAAATATCGTTTTGAAGGCAACAATTTATCTGCGGATGAACTGTGCCAAGTTTACGAAAACTGGTGTAAAAATTATCCGCTTATCTCGTTAGAAGATCCGTTGCAAGAGGACGACTGGACAAACTGGCAGACCTTAACTGCCAAACTGGGCGGCAAAGTGCGTTTGGTGGGTGACGATTTATTTGTTACCAACCGCCAACGCTTAGCACAAGGCATTAAACAAAAAGCCGCCAACGCTATTTTAATTAAGTTAAACCAAATCGGCACCGTGTCGGAAACGATAGACGTGATGCAACTGGCCCGGGAAAACGGCTATGCGTGTATCGTGTCGCACCGCTCGGGAGAAACGGAAGACACGTTTATTGCCGATTTAGCCGTTGCCACTAACGCAGGAGCCATCAAAACCGGCGCGCCCGCCCGCGCGGAACGCACCGCTAAATATAATAGGTTGTTAGAAATTGAAAGCGAACTCGGCCCGCAAGCCGTGTACGCCCAAGGGAGTATTTTTAGAAAGTAATGAAAGAAGTTATCAATACACTTATTAAAAACCGCAAACCACTGCTGGCGGGGCTAGCCCTGCTGGCGGTGGTGGCGTTGTGGTTGGGAAGCAGTATCGTCAGTTTAGTACACAACAAAATAGAAACAAACCGGCTCGTTCGTAAAAGTGCGGCTTTAGACAGCGAACACAAAAACTTACTTCACACAAAAGAATTGTTAGAAGCGCAAGACCCGGTATTGGTGGAAAAAATTGCCCGCACGGAGTATGATTTGGCTAAGCCCAACGAAATTGAATTTCGCTTTACGGATAATAAATAATATGAACATTGACGTGATTAACTTAGGCCCGATGGATAATTGCACGTACCTTATTTCACAAGGTAACGACGCACTGCTTATTGACCCGGCGTGGGATATGAATTTTTTGGAACACACGCTTGAGCAAAAAAATTTAACCTTACGCGGTGTACTTTTTACGCACGGTCATTTTGATCACGTCAAATTCGCCCAAGACCTTTTACAAAAAACAGGTCTGAAAGGATATTTGGAAGAAAGCGACGTAGAATTATCCGGCATTGACCCGCAATTTTTACACACCTATCACGGCGAGCAAAACTTTAAAATCGGTCCGTTTGACCTGCACATTATCCCCACCCCCGGCCACACCGCCGGCGGTGTGTGCATCCAAATCGGCAATGCACTTTTCACGGGCGACACGCTTTTCCCCGGTGCGTGCGGACGGGTAGATTTACCCTCGTCCGACCCGCGCGCCATGCGCCAAAGCTTACTCAAACTGGCGCACTTACCGGAAGACACCCAAATTTTTGCGGGCCACAGTTACGGCGGAAAATGCAGTTCTACCATTGGCTATGAGCGGGTCAAAAATCAATTTATGCGCAATGCGCTACGCGACAAGGAGCTGTTATAATGCACCCGGTTTTTTTACACATCGGACCCTTTGAACTGGCCAGTTACGGCGTGATGACCGCGTTGGGTTACGCGGTAGCGTCTTACTATTTACTGCGGCACTTACCTAAAAATATAGATAAAGACACATTTTGGAACTTAATTTTCATTATTTTTATGGGCGCGCTTGTCGGCGCGAAATTATTATTTATCCTCGTTACGTGGCCGCAACTTAACGGCACAATGTGGGAAAAGATGACGTATTTTGCGCAAAATTTCCGCTACGGATTTGTATTTTACGGCGGGCTGATTGTAGCGGTAGCGGCGCTGATTATCTACATGAAAAAGAAAAACTTGCCGCTTTTACCCACGTCCGATTTTATTATTACCGGGCTTCCGCTGGGGCATGCATTTGGGCGCGTGGGTTGTTTTCTGGCGGGCTGTTGCCACGGTAAACCCACCGCGTTGCCGTGGGGCGTTATATTTTCAGACCCCCACGCCATGGTTTCGCCCGATTTAATCGGCGTTCCCGTCCACCCGGTGCAACTGTATGAAGCCGTAGGCAATTTGCTGATTTTCTTTCTCTTGCACAAACTGTATAACCGCCCGCATAAAAACGGAATGATATTGGTGGCGTATATTGCCTGTTACGGCACGTTACGTTTTGTATTGGAATTTTTCCGGGGTGACTTTCGCGGAACGTATATTTTCGGGCTTTCGCCGGCGCAACTCATTACGCTTTTACTGGCCCTAACAGCCGGTATCATTTGGTGGCGCACGACAAAAAAAGGAACAAAAAAATGGCTGATAAAAAAACGGTAATTTTTGAGGGATATTCTAAACGCTTAGACGTATTTGTGTCCGATGAATTGGAAAATTTGTCGCGCTCACTTGTTCAAAAGTTAATCAAAGACGGCCACGTTACTGTCAACGGCAAAAAAGTAAAACCGTCTTGGCCATTGACAGCGGGCGAAACGGTAGAAATCACGTTGCCGCAAGCACACAGCCAAACAAAGCTCAAAGATTTAATTATTAACGACGGAAAAGATTTTTTTGCTTTAATAAAACCCGCGGGCATGCTGGTCCACCCGCAAAGCCCCGTGTGGGAAGAACACCCGGAAACGGTTTTTTCCTCCGAAGAAACTTTAGTATCGGTTATTTTAGCTAACCCGCCCAAAGGGTTTGATAAAACAATGCCACGCGCGGGACTCGTCCACCGGTTAGACCGCGAAACAAGCGGCGTAATGATTGTAGCCAAAACGCAAGAATTTCAAGCGGAAATGATTGCCGCGTTTGCCGCGCGCAACGTGCATAAAACGTACCACGCGATTGCGTGCGGGCTCGTCCCCGACGACGAAGGCACGATTGACGTGCCGATCGGGCGTGTAGCGGGTGGGAAAATCAAGGCCTCTGACGTCGGGCGCGAAGCCGTAACCGATTATAAAGTGTTGGAGCGCAAAAACGGTTTTACGTATATTGAACTCTACCCGCGCACCGGGCGCACCAACCAGTTGCGCGTGCATTTAAATTGGCTCGGATACCCCGTCCTTGGCGACTGGCTCTACGAGGGCGCAACGGCCGAGCGTCTCATGCTCCACGCTAGGCGCATTGAATTTACACATCCGCTAACGGGTAAAAAGTTAAAATTTGAAGCCCCGGTGCCGGACGATTTCCTTGCCGCGTGGGAACGGGTCACTAAGAAATAAATCTAGGGCAAAGTAAATTGATACTGTCCGTTGCCGTCTTTGGAAGTATAGACGCCCCCCATGCTTTTGCAAATCTTTTTACCAAATTCTTCTTTTGTGCCGGGTTCTACCTTACATTGTCTGAAAGTTCTTAAATCAACATAACTGACCCCATCACGTGCGCTTCTGCAAGACGCGTACCCGGTTGTGCCAATGCTACAAGATCCCCACGAATAGCTGACCTTATTATTAACTACTTGCGTACCCTTTGGCAAATCAATAGACAAGGCACTGATATCATTACTAAATTCTCCGTTGGCCAGTTTATATACTTCTTGTCCTCTACCTAACGCATTAGCAAGAGAAATTAGTTGCATATACCGCGCTTTGGCGACGGCTAATTCATATTTCGGCAACGCCACCGCCGCTAATATACCGATGATAAGTACTACTACTAAAAGCTCTATTAACGTAAATGCTTGTTTGTTTTTCATACAACACTCCTTTAATAATTTTTACCAACCAATAAAATGGTATCAAAAAAAAAAACGATGTCAACCCCCTTGCCGGGGGCAGGCATTTTGGGAGTCAACTTTCACTTACTTGTAGCCACACTGTTTTTGTAGTGTCGCTTTGCAACGCAACACTCCCCTGCCAAAAAATTTCCGTCGTTGTCGTTTATCCGCCCGATAGCGTGCCGTTAAAAAGCGTTAAAATAAGTAAAAATTTTTCATGTTTGAGCGTGAGCGAGTTTGAAAAATTTTCTTGTTTTAACTGCTTTTTATGAGCGTGGGCGGCAATCTTTTGGTACTTTTCTGTTGCCAGAAAAGTACAATATAAAATCTAACCCTTTTTTTGGGTTGCCGGGGGACAACTAATCTTTTAGGATAATACTGTAATCAATTTGTTCTGGGGGATAAATAAAGGTTCGTCCTTTATTGCAGAACAACAACACAGGGGATAAGTGTGGGTGTTGACACTAGACAACTCCCATGCAAAGAAGCCCCGGGCACACACCGGGGCTTCCTAAATTTTCATCCGACCCGGCAACAAGAGGGGACTTGTACGCCGGGCAATTAACGGGGTCTTATTTCGTGGGAAAATAGGGCCCCTGTTTTATTGAGCGAAACGATAATAACGCAAATTACCAGTTGTGGCCAAAGTACCCCCAAATAATTTGGTGCAATAATCTCCGTCATTCTTGTTAAATTTCACACCATACGAGTTTGATTTACCTTCTATACACAAGGTTTCTCCCGGATAATATCCTGCAGGCCAATGAAAATCATGCAATACAAATCCGCCCCCCGCATACTGCCCGTTCAAACGTCCGATTATTACGTAGGAACCGTAAGAATCACTACGTCCAAGTTCAATGGCCCATTCGCCATTGGAACGAACGTCTTTAATCTGTGATGAATAATCATAATACTTTTCCGTTCCCGTCCACGGGATATCTATGGCAAGTTCGTCAAAACTTTGCGGCCACTCGCCGTTAGCCAAGTAATAATTTTCTATCGCTTGCGATACACTTTTAAGCATCGTTTGAGCTTGCGCGGCGCGTGATTTTTCCACCGCTTTTTGATATTGCGGCAACGCCACCGCCGCGAGTATACCAATAATGAGTACGACGACTAAAAGTTCAATGAGCGTAAATGCGTTGCCGTTATAACATAAAGACTTGTCATCCCGGAAATTTGTAATCCGGGATCTTCTGATTTTCTCTCGCCAGTTAACCATCCCTTCAGAAACAAAAATACGAAGATGCCGGATAAAAACCTTCCGGCATGACAGCTTAATTTGATTTAAACAACCCTTAAAACTATTTTCTTTTTCCATAACAACTCCTCCTTTTTCATTTCTGTTTAATCAAATTAAATCAAAAAAAAAAACGATGTCAACCCCCTTGCCGGGGGCAGGCATTTTGGGAGCTAGCTTTCACTTAATTAAAGCCACACTCTTTTTACTATGTTGCTTTACAACGCAATAATCTCCTTGCCGGAGATAAGTATTTTTTCGCGACGAAAAACCCGTCCCCGGTTTAACCGGAAACGGGTCTTATTTTGCAAAAAATAACTTTTATAAATCTTTCTGATACACGCGGTAGCGTTTGTAGGGGTGGCATCCGCACTCTTGGATAGCATGCACCATGCCGGCGTTGTCTTCCAGCACCCACGACAGTTCCGCTCCGTCCCACACGGCTACTCCGTGCGTAACGATGTGTTTAATTAAAATTAAATCTAACCCGCGCTTTCTAAACTCCGGCATAACGCCTAGCATAATCAGCCGCGCATCTTTAATGCGTTTCCACGTCCATAACGCACGCAACACCCGCCACGGGTTTTTAAGCGATCCTTTCAACACGCGCAACACGTGATTCATATTGGGGATACAAATATAAAACCCGGCCGGCACGCCGTTTTCTTCTAGTATGCACGTGCCTTCGGTGCGGATAATGGGTTTTAGCTCATGCACAATGTCTAACATACCTTGCTTGGTCAGCGGCACAAAGCCCCAGTTTTCCGCCCAAGCGGCGTTATAAATTTGGCGGATAATTTCGGCTTCTTCGTCAATTTTGTGCAAATTAAGCCGCCTAAGCGTAATGCCTTTGGCGCGCTCGCACCGGGCGCAAATTTTCAAAAACCGCTCGGAAAATTTATCATCTTTGGTGCGGTAAAAAGCGAGTAAATCTTTGGCTTTGGTAAGTCCGGCTTTTTCAATTAACCCCGCGTAATAAGCAAAATTATACGGCATCATAATAGCGGGCATACTGTCAAACCCCTCCACCAAAAGTCCGTAGGTGTGATTGCTTGACGGGTTAGCCGGCCCGCGCATTTCTTCTACGCCTTGTGCTTTGAGCCACTTTTCGGCCGCTTGAAATAAAGCAGCAGAAACTTTTTCGTCGTTAATTGAGTCAAAAAAACCAAAGAAACCGATATTTTCTTTGTGGTATTCGTTGTGGGCCCGGTTGACAAGGGCCATAATACGCCCGACGGGTTTGCCCCCCTCATACGCCATAAAAAGCGCGCGCGAAGCCGTAGCCCAAAACGGGTTTTTTGTATCCAATAAATGCTGGGTATCGGCTTTTAATTCCCCCACCCAATACGGATTATCCTTATATAAGGTAAAGGGAAACTCTACAAACGCCTGAATATCAACCGGGGAAATAATTTCTTTGATTTGCATAGTCGTCTAAAAACAAAACCCCGCACGCGGCGGGGTTTTTTAAAAACTCCTTATTTAATAATACCGATACTGCGGCCCGCTTGGGCAAACGCATCAATAATTTTTTGGACGTGTTCGTCCGTATGCGTGGCCATGAGCGTCAGGCGCATGAGTGCGCGGCCGGGCGGCACAGCGGGGCTGATGACCGGGTTAGCGAAAATGCCCATTTCGTGCAAAGCGCGCCACATCTTAAAGCAGTTTTCGTTGCTACCCACGTGCACCGGCAAAATCGGTGTAGTGCTTGTGCCTAAATCGTATCCCAACTCTTCCAACCCTTTTTTGAGTTTGGCAGTTAAACGGAATAAATTATCGCGGCGCGACGTATCGTTTTCAATAAGTTCCAACGCTTTGGTAATGGACGCAATACAAGACGGCGGCATAGAGGCCGAGAAAATCTGGCTGCGCGCATTGTGGCGCATGTAGTGGATGATATCTTCATCGCCCACCACAAATCCGCCGACGGTCGCAAATGTTTTGGAGCACGTACCGACGATTAAATCTACCTCGCCGTTTTCCAACCCGAAGTGCTCACACGTACCGCGGCCCGTTTTGCCGATAATACCCGTAGCGTGTGCATCATCTACCATAATGCGTGCGCCGTATTTTTTACCGATTTTCACAATATCGGGTAACGGGCAAATGTCCCCCTCCATACTAAATACACCGTCCACAATAATAAGTTTCCCGGCATCTTCGGGGATCTTGGCAAGCACGCGCTCTAAGTCGGCCATGTCGTTGTGTTTAAAGCGGACCATTTCGCCCTCGGACATTTTAATACCGTCCAAAATGCTGGCGTGGTCTAATTTATCCACAATAGCGTAGTCGCCTTTTTTGATAAGGCACGACACAACCCCTAAATTCATTTGATACCCCGTTGCGAAGAGTAACCCGGCTTGTTTGCGTTTGAACTTAGCAAGTTTCGCTTCCAAATTATCGGCAAGTTTTGTGTTGCCGTTTAAAAGGCGCGAACCGGCTACGCCCGTGCCGTATTTTTCCACGGCTTCCAACGCGGCTTTTTTCATTTCCGGGTCGTTAGCCAACCCCAAATAGTTGTTAGAGCCCGCCATAATGTATTTTTTGCCGCCGAGCATAACTTCCGGCCCTTGCGCGGACTCTATCGGTTGAAAATAGCCGTAGATGCCCATACGCATCGCAATTTTGGCGTCCTTGTAATTTCTGCACTTCTCAAAAATATCAGCCATAGTTTTTTCCTCTCGCAACGGTAGCTTACGCTACTTACTTACTTTTTTAATAATGTTTGTGGTAGAACGTCCTTTGAGTAAAGCAAAACGCACTACTTTTTTTGCAAATTCGCGGCCGACGATTTCCGACGGCTTATAATCGCCCCCCTTGACAAGTACGTCCGGGCGGACGAGTTTTATTAAATTGTACGGTGTATCTTCGTTAAAAATACACACTGCGCTTACACTTTCTAACGCCGCTAACACGAGTGCGCGGTCCGCCTGCGTATTAACGGGGCGGGTCGGTCCTTTCAAACGGCGCACGGATGCGTCGCTATTTAAACCCACGACAAGCAAGTCGCCCTTACTGCGCGAAAACTCCAACACGCTAACGTGTCCGGCGTGTAAAATATCAAAACATCCGTTGGTAAAAACGATTTTTTGGCCTTTTTTGCGTGCCGTTTCTACCCATTTTTTGAGTTGGCGCGGCCCTAAAATTTTACTTTTCGCTTTCATGTTCCTTCTCTTGTTTAATCATCCGCTCAATGAGCCCCGTATCGGTATTGCCAGATATAAAATCGGGGTTGGCTACAATTTTTTGATGAAAGGGAATCGTCGTTTTTACGCCGCCCACTACAAACTCGCCCAGCGTGCGGCGGCTGCGGGCCAGTAAACGTGCGCGGTCCGGCGCGGTAACAATGAGCTTAGCAATCAAACTGTCGTAATACGTCGGGATAGCATAGCCGCTATATACGTGGCTATCCACCCGCACACCGAGCCCGCCCGCCGGTATCCACTCCGTTACCGTGCCGGGGCAAGGCGCGAAGTTGTGTTCGCTGTCCTCGGCGTTGATACGGTGTTCAATAGCGTGGCAGTTAATGACGGCCGCCTCTTTTTGGCTAAGCGGTAATTTTTCGCCTTGGGCAATTTGAATTTGAAGTTTCACTAAATCTTGCCCGCAAACTTCTTCCGTAACCGGGTGCTCTACCTGAAGGCGGGTATTAACTTCCATAAAATAAAATTCTTTCGTAGGCGCCATTAAAAATTCCACCGTGCCCACGCCGCAATACTTGGCGGCTTTGACTACTTTGCACGCCGCTTCTTGAAGTTGAGTGCGGGTTTTAGCATCCACAAACGGACTGGGCGATTCTTCCACTAATTTTTGGTGGCGGCGTTGAAGCGAGCAATCGCGCTCGGCAAATGCTACGACGTTACCATAGTTATCTGCGGCTACTTGTACTTCAATGTGGCGCGGATTTAAAATCAGTTTTTCAAAATACATCCTATCGTCGCCAAAGTTGGCGCGGGCTTCGGCTTTAGCGGTGGTCATCATGCGGTCCAAATCTTCTTCTTGCAGGCAGGCGCGCATGCCTTTTCCGCCGCCGCCTAAAGCGGCTTTAATCATAAGGGGAAAGCCGATTTTGCGTGCCAACGCGTGGTAATTTTTACCAACGACGCCGTCAGAGCCGGGCGTAACCGCCACGCCGGCTTTTACGGCTATTTCGCGCGCGGTAGATTTAACACCCAGCATGGAAATTGTTTGCGCGCTCGGCCCGATGAACGTAAGGCCCGCTTGTTCCACCGCGGCGGCAAATTCTTCGTTTTCGGACAAAAAGCCATACCCTGGGTGGATAGCATCCGCTCCCGTAATTTTGGCAGCGGTAATAACGGCATCTATATTGAGGTAACTTTGCGCCGAGCGTGCCGGACCGATACACACGGCCTCGTCCGCCATACGCACGTGTAAACTGTTGCGATCCGCTTGCGAATAGATCGCAACCGATTTGATATTCATTTCTTTTAACGTGCGAATCACACGAACGGCAATTTCGCCCCGGTTGGCGATGAGAACTTTTTGAAAATTTTTCTGTTGCAAACCAGTTGCCATTTAGTGCTCCTGCGGCTCAATAAAAAATAACGGCAACCCAAACTCTACGGGGGCACCTTCCTGCGCCGATACTACCCGCAATTTCCCGGCAACGGGAGCCGTAATTTTATGTTTTTTAGAAACGGTTTCCACTACGCCCAAGGCCGCGCCTTGTTCTACCGGTTGGCCTTCGGTAAGGGTTAAATTTTGGCCTTTGTCCGCCGCGTGGTAAATGCCCACCGTGGGGGCCGTTACCGCCGTAAGCGAGCAAGCAAACTGTGCGGGCTCGGGCAAGGCCTCTTGGGTTTTGATTTCAATACTGTCGCCGTTGTTTTCGTAACAAAATTCGGCCAAATCGGTGGTTTTCATCCAATCGGTTACTTCTTTGATGAGTTTTGTATCCATAAAAATCCTCTAAGGTGCCTAAGCGGCACGTAGCATTATTTTACCATTTTTTTTATGGGTTTAGGCAGAAACTAATACTTTTTTTCCGTTTACGCGGTCCGGCAAAAACGCTATGATACCCCTATGAAAATGACAAATCTGATTCAACTGATTGTGTGGTTGGCTATTGCCCAACTGCCCGGACTGCTGGGTATGCAGTACGTGTTTGACAATATGACGTGGTACCGCACGCTGATTCACCCGGCGTTTTCTCCGCCCGAAGCGGTGTTTGGTATCGTGTGGGGTGTGTTATATGTGATGCTGGGCATAAGCGCATTTTTGGCGTTTCGCGAAAAATTGCACGGGCACGCCTTGATGCTTTTTGTGTTGCAACTGGCTTTAAACGCATGTTGGACGCCGGTATTTTTTGGCGCGCACAGTGTAACGGGCGGGCTGATTTTAATTGTCGCTATGCTGGTGGAATTTATTTTTCTGTGCCGCGCGTTTTGGCCCATTAGCCGCACGGCGGCGTGGCTACTGGTGCCGTACGGCTTGTGGCTGCTGTTTGCCACGTACTTAACCGCCGCTATGTGGTGGATGAATTGAACTTAAGTAAAACGTCCCTTTGTAAAAGGGACGTTTTACTTTACTATAATGGCCACACATCAATAGCACTTTTACTGAGTTTTGGGCCGGATACACGGATAACCTGCCCGCAATAGCTACCCGATGTGCCACCGAACGATAAACCATTGCTTAGGCGTTCTGCACAAGAAATAGTGCCTTCTTCTATATCGTCGTACGAATTTTTAAGCCAATAAACAAACCCCGCACCGGCATACTTACCGGTTAGCCGTCCCATATATATCCCGCAAGTGGTAGGCGTCCAACGCACAATTTGCAACGACCATTGTTCATTAGAATAAGTGGGATATTCACTTGCCGTCCACTTTTCTGTTCCTGTCCACGAAATATTCACAGGTAATTCATCTAAAGAAGCCGCATATTCTCCGTTCGCCAGATAATACGCTTCTTGGGCTTGTCCGATTGTTTTAAGTACCGCAAGGGCTTGCGTGGCGCGTGATTTTTCCACCGCTTTTTGGTATTGCGGCACAGCCACCGCCGCCAAAATACCGATGATAAGTACTACCACTAATAATTCAATAAGCGTAAATGCTTTGCTGTTATAACATAAAGGTCTGTCATCCCGGAAATTTGTAATCCGGGATCTTCCGATTTCTTTTCGCTCGTCAACCATCCCGCCAGAAACAAAAATACGAAGATCCCGTGTAACGGCCTCACGGGATGACAAGCTTTTTTTAACATCAGGCAATTCGCCCATGCGGTGAGCACCCTGACCTACAACAGCTTTACAACATCTTTCCTTTTCCATAAAAACATCCTCCATTTGATTTGGGCATAATCAAATTAAATCAAAAAAAAAAAACGATGTCAAGTTTTATTTTTTCTCTCGCTATATCCCGCATAGAAACTCTGCGGGATGACGAGCGAGAGAAAAATATATACAGAAAAGG
>ONAM01000024.1 GCA_900315795.1 Candidatus Avelusimicrobium caledoniensis | reverse complement strand
AAAAAAACGATGTCAAGTTTTATTTTTTCTCTCGCTATATCCCGCATAGAAACTCTGCGGGATGACGAGCGAGAGAAAAATATATACAGAAAAGCCCCTATCCGCTTTTCTGCAAACAAAAAACTCCCCCGCTGTGCGCGAGGGAGTTTTAAACCCGACTTAAATTCTATTTCGTTTTATTTTCTACCTGTTTGGTAATTTGAGATTTGGAAATACTGCCACCCTTTAAGGCATTATCAAAATTAAGTGCCTCGGGTTTTTTAAACTGTGCCGCGGCGGCATCTTTTTGTGCCTCGTTGGTCTTGCCTAACCCTGCTTCGCCCCCGCCCATTTTGGACGCCTTAAAATCTTTGGCTTTGGGGGCTTGGTAGGAACTCATCATAGACCCTTTGGCCGCCGGAGCGGGCGTAGCATTATCCACAGCTTGTTTGGTGGGCTCGGCTTTTGTTTGTTCATTTTTTTCAGCCGTAGCTGACGGCGTTTGCGGATGTTTAACGACCACCGTGGTCGTAGGTTTAGACACCGTTACCGACGTGGTCGGATGCGTAACTGCCGCCGTTGTTTTCGGATGCGTAACGACCACATTGGTTTTCGGGCGCGTAACGGCAACCGTTGTCTTTGGATGAGACACCGCCGCCGTCCCCGCCGGGGCCGCCGCCAAAGCCGCCCCCGACAATAAACAACTCACTACTGCAAAAATCAATTTTTTCATAATGTCCCCTATTTTTTCGTGTTGCCTTGTCCGGCCATATTCATCAAAGAAGACAAATCGGGCATGCCCGCGGGCATCGCTCCGCCCGCCGCGGGAGTTCCCCCCTTACTGCCTTGCGCACCGCCGGGTGCACCGCCACCGCCCAATGCGCCCATCATACTTTGCATGGCTTGTAATTGTTGCATCATAGCCGCCGGGTCTTGCGCGCCTTGCGCAGCATCGGCCGCCGGTTTTTGAGCGGCTTTATCACCCGCTTTAGGCGTAACCGCCGGAGCAGACGGCTGTTGTTTTTCAGCGCCCGCCGCTTTAGCGGTTTTAGTGATTCTGCCTTGTTGGGTTAATTTCGTCCCCCCCATTACTACTTGGGTTTCCTCGTCTTTGGGTGTAGCGGCCCGACCCGCCGTTTGCGTTTGGACGGTTTTGGTTTGTACGCCTTGCCGCCACGCACCGTTACGCGAGCTGTAACTGGTAAAACTGCGCGTTTGCACGGTTTGTTGACCGGGCACGGACGGTTTTTCTTTTTCCTCCGCTTGCCCCTCAGTAGCCGCCGGAGCCGTTTTGAATTGTGGGCGCGACACACTCCCCGTCTGATACGCCACCGCCGGAAGGACCGATAATATCAAAATTAAACCTAGTATTTTTTTCATAAAATTACCTCTATTTTATAGTATATTGTTCTAAAAAGAAGTGTCAAGGGCTATCGTGTTACGTTTACGACTATTTTTTGCTACACTATACGTAATGGAAAATACGGTGTACGATGTAATTATTGTCGGGGCGGGCGCGAGCGGGCTAATCTGCGCGCGGGAGTGTGCGCGCGGAGGCCTTAAAACGCTCGTCTTGGAAAAAGAACAAGCCCCCGGTCGCAAAATTTTAGTAAGCGGGAACGGACGGTGCAACTTGACAAACATCCGCGTCGCGCCCGCGTTTTACCACGGCGAAACCAAACTTATTTCTTCCGCACTTTCCCAATTTTCCTACCCAGACTGCAGGCGGTATTTTGAAGACTTAGGGATCCTTTTAACAGAGGAAGGACAAGGGCGCATTTTTCCGCAGACGGGTAAATCTACCGCCGTAGTAGAGCCGCTAAAATTAGCCGTTTTAGAAAGCGGCGCGGAAATTTTGACCGGGCAAACAGTAACCCAAATTAAGCGCGGCAAAACTTTTAATTTAACCACGCAATCCGCTCAAACTTTTCAAGCGCGCCGCGTGGTGCTTGCGTGCGGCTCGTGCGCGTATCCGCAAGCGGGCGGCACGTCCGGCGGCTACGAACTAGCGCAAAAATTAGGCCATACCGTAAGCACCCCGCGCCCGACGTTAAGCGGACTTGTTTTAAAAGAAAATCTGTCGCGTTTGTCGGGCATCCGCGCACAAGTAAAACTAACCGCGCATACGTCGCCCGACGTACAAACCGAAGGCGAAATTATTTTTACGGGTTACGGCATCAACGGCCCGGCCGCATTAAACGCAAGCGGGGCTATTTCGCGCGCACTCACAAACGGAAACGTCAACTTGCACTTAAATTTTTTGCCGGAAATTCAAAACGCAGAAAAATTTTTCAGCGAGCGTTTGGAGCGTTTTTCAAGCCGCCGCCCGAAAGATTTTTTCGCCGGAGTGTTACACGAATCTATCGCTAATTTACTCATTGACTTTAAGGGCCTTCGCAAAAATAAACCCATGCAAGAGCAACCCCCTTCCGCTGTAAAAAGTGCGCTTGAAACAATCACGGCGTGGCCCGTTACCGTGACGGCCTTGCGCCCGTGGAACGAAGCCATGGCAGCCGCGGGGGGTGTAAATACGCACGAAATAAACTATAATACTTTTGAGTCATTACGTTGCCCGGGGCTTTATATCACAGGCGAGCTGTTGGATGTGGACGGGCAAAGCGGCGGATTTAATTTACATTTTGCTTGGGCGAGCGGGTTTTCCGCCGCCGAAGATTTAACCAAGGAGAACACACCTTATGGCAGAAATTATTCGGAAAACCACTAGCTTGCAAGACCCCAATACCGTGGGATTTGTGCGTACGTATTACGTCAACAACCAAGAAGTTTACTCGGAAACGTTAGATAAAAATTTGGATATTAAATCTCACACCGGCACGCTGCCCGACGGTACCGTGAAAGAATATTTTGAAGACGGGAAACCGTATTTTGAATGCGAAGTCAAAAACGGACAACGCAACGGACCGTGCAAAATTTACTTTGATAACGGCAAAGTCAATATTGAAAAATACTACGAAAACGGACTCTTGCAAGGTAAGGCCCGCGTGTACCACCCGACGGGACGGTTGTATAAAGAATTTTCGTACGTAGACGATGTACAAGACGGAAAACAAGTCAAATACTACCCGGACGGGAAAGTGTTGGAAATGTCGGAATTTCACAAAGGGTTTTTAAACGGCATTTGCAAAGTGTATACGCCCGAGGGCGATTTGCGCTCCGAATGCACCTATAAAAACGATAAACTCGTGGGCGATAAAATTATCTATCACCCCAACGGCACAATCGCGCTGATTTCCCCCCACAAAGACGGCAAACCCAACGGAGTAACTAAAAAATTCAGCGAAACGGGCGAGCTGATGGAAGAGTGGTTTTTTGAAGAAGGTATTTTGACCCTTAAAAAAGCGAAATAAATTTTGGCGAGCAGTAAAAAGCGGAACAGAAAAAAATCTGTTCCGCTTTTTTTACGCTCTTTTCAAATCTATAAAAATTTAATAGGTGTACGCGGTAATTCCTTCATTATTCGGGCCGGCCCCTGTTTTTTGATGTGTGTCCAGTTGACAAATTTTGTTTGCTAAAGCACTATTACCATGAGCATAACATCCGGCTGTGAGCGTTGGTAAACTTACCAAATAACTAATAAACAGAGCGCCCGATTTATACAAAAAACATTCCGCATATTTAACCGAAGTGGAAATTTGGCACCGCCCCCACGGATAATGGTAAAAAGCATATCCGTCTTCTCTTGTATTAGAAGAAGTGGGAGTGGGCATATCTACACCTAAGGCCTCTAAATCATAGGTGTATTCGCCATTGGCTAAAAAATAAACTTCTTCCGCCTTGGCAATGGTCTGTGTCAATTCTTTTACCGTTGAGAGACGGCTTTTCCACACGGCTTGCTCATATTGCGGCAACGCTACCGCCGCTAATATACCAATGATTAAAACTACCACCAATAATTCAATCAGCGTAAATGCTTGCTTGTTTTTCATACGACCTCCTTTTTATCATTAAATAAAATGTAGCAAAAAAAAAAACGATGTCAAGTTTTATTTTTTACCGACGAAAAAACACCCCCTGTTAAGAGGGTGTTTTTAGTTCAATAAATACTGATTTTATTTTTCTTGCGCGGACAAATACTTTTCCAATATCGCCGCGGCGCATTTTACTTTATCCGCACACGTGCGGTGTTGGTAGTAAGCATCCGTGCGTTTTTCGGGTGTCGGCTCGGACGGACCGGACGGCAACCCCAACAGCTCGCGGCAAATAATAGAGCCGTTTTCCTTTTTAAACTGGGCACACAGCTCTTGCACGCGTGTGTAAAATTTGGCTTTGGCCATTTGATCGGTGGGATCTTGGGGCGCATATTTTAAAGAAAGAGCCATACACATCCCGCTCACGGCCCCGCACACTTCGCGTTGGCGGCCTAGCCCGCCGCCGAAACACGCGGAAAGCGTGAGCGCGGTTTTGTCGTCTAGGCCCAACTCTTTAGCAAACGTGCAAAATACCGCTTGCGCGCAATTATGACCGTCTAAAAATAATTGTTTGGCTTGTTCTGCTTTTGTCATACTGGTATGATAGCAAAAATGTCAACTTACTGCATAACCCACGAATCAACGGCACATCCCTCTCCACATGTTTGGCCGCCGGCACGCATAATTTTTTTGCAGAAATCGCCCTTATCACGTAAAAACTTCGGCCCATAAGTTTTGATTTCAAAACACACAAATTTTCCTCTCTCGGAGGAATATAGCGCTTTTTCTTGCGTAGCATATGCAAACCCCGCTCCTTGATACGCATGGCCCTCCGGATGCCCTATCATAATATTACCGCTATTGCCCTCCTTTAAAATTTGCACAACCCACTCGCCGTTGGTGTGATTATCTGTTGTAGCAAAAGTATAGAAAGACCCACCCGGCACAAAACCCGCCGGCAAGTCCACCGATAATTCATCAAACGAAGTAGCATATTGCCCATTGGCCATGTAATACGCCTCTTGTGCTTGCCCGAGTGATTTTAAAAGCGTAAATGCTTGCGTGGCTTTAGATTTTTCCACCGCCTTATTATATTGCGGCAACGCCACCGCCGCCAATATGCCAATGATAAGAACGACGACAAGAAGTTCAATCAGCGTAAAACCGGAGCGAAGCGGAGCCCCGTAAGGCCGTAATACGGGGCCTACTCCTTTAAAAATATTGTCATCCTGAACTTGATTCAGGATCTCACCTTGTTTTCGTTTTGGAAAGCGGTGAGATTCCGTATCAAGTACGGAATGACATTTATTTTTATTTTCTTTTAAACAGTTTTTCAAACATCTTTCTTTTTTCATACGACCTCCTTTTTATCATTAAATAAAATGTAGCAAAAAAAAAAACGATGTCAAGCCCCGTCCGCTTTTCTGTAGCCAGAAAAGCTAGCAAAAGAATGTTTGTCAACTAACCCAAATTTGACCCCTTTAAAACTTCCCCCCCGTTTTCTATAATATAGGAAACTAGCCGGTTGCGGCCGGAACTCTTACAGGGGGCACTATGGATATCACCACCTTAAACAAACAAGTACAACAAGAAAGTTTATTTTTACAAGATTTAAAACGCGAAGTCGGCAAGGTCATTGTCGGGCAAGAAGACTTAGTGGAAAAAATGCTCGTGGCCTTGCTCGCCGACGGACACATCTTAATTGAAGGCGTACCGGGATTAGCCAAAACGCTCGCCGTTAAAACCTTAGCGCAAGCCATTCACGCCCAATTCCAACGCATCCAATTTACGCCCGATTTATTGCCGGCCGATATCACGGGTACACTTATTTTCAACCCCAAGGACGGACTTTTTTACCCCAAGCGCGGCCCGGTGTTTTCCAACTTTGTCCTCGCCGACGAAATTAACCGCTCGCCCGCCAAAGTGCAAAGCGCACTGTTAGAAGCCATGCAAGAGCGGCAAGTAACGATCGGCGAGAAAACCTATCCGCTCCCCAAACCGTTTATGGTCATGGCCACGCAAAACCCGGTGGAACAAGAGGGTACGTATCCGTTGCCCGAAGCGCAAGTAGACCGCTTTATGCTTAAAGTCGTCATCACTTATCCGACGAAAGAAGAAGAAAAAATGATTTTAGAGCGTATGGCCGCACACCAACCAATTACGCTAAACACGCAGGTTACACCGGAAATGATTGTAAAAGCACGCGGCGTAGTAGATACGATTTACGTAGACGAAAAAATCAAAAATTATATCGTAGATTTGGTGTTTGCTACGCGCGACCCCAAGGCCGCCGGACTTGAAAAGCTGGCGTCGTTTATCGCTTACGGCGCAAGCCCGCGCGCGACTATTTTCCTCACGCAAGCCGCCAAAGCGTATGCGTTCTTAAACGGACGCGGCTACGTCACCCCCGAAGACATCAAAGCCGTCGGCTTAGATGTATTGCGCCACCGCGTGCTCTTATCGTACGAGGCCGAAGCAGAAAACGTAACGTCCGAACAAATTGTCAAACAAATTTTTGACGCCGTAGACGTACCGTAGTTTATCGTTGGGGGTTGCGCCGTGGATACTGCGGAAATTCTAAAAAAAGTTCGCCAAATTGAAATCAAGACGGGCAAACTGGTTTCTGAAACGTTTGCCGGGGAGTATTTAAGCACGTTTAAAGGGCAAGGTATTGAATTTGCCGAAGTGCGCGAATATACCCCGGGCGACGATATCCGCTCTATTGATTGGAACGTAACCGCCCGCTCCGGCACTCCTTATATCAAAAAATACAACGAAGAACGCGAACTTACCCTTATTATTGCGTGCGACGTGTCCGGCTCGCAACAGTTCGGCTCGGCTAAACAACTTAAGCAAGAGGCCGCGGCGGAACTGACCGCGTTGTTCGCGCTAAGTGCGCTCCAAAACAACGATAAAGTAGGGCTCTTGCTATTTTCCGACCAAGTAGAACTCTACGTTCCGCCGCGCAAAGGCCGCAAACATATTTTGCGTCTGATTCGCGAAGTAGTGGCCTTTGAGCCCAAACATACCGGCACGAATATCGGTATGAGTTTGGAAACTTTAAATAAGGTAATCAAACGCCAAGGTATTTTGATTTTAATTTCCGACTTTTTAGCCCCGCTTTCATCCTTTGCAAAACCGTTCCGGCTGGCGGCTAAAAAATTTGATTTAATTCCTGTTATTTTACAAGACCCGTTAGAACGCCGCTTGCCTGCGCTGGGCGTATGTGTGGACGTAACCGACCCGGAAACAGGCGAGAGCGATTTTATCAGTTTGTCCGACGGTGCACTTAATAAGACGTTGGAGCATTTCCATACAGAACACCACAACCGGTTGCAACATTTATTCAATCCGTATAAAATTGAGCCGATTATGGTAAACACCGCGCAAGACACGGCCGACCCCGTGATTGCGTTTTTTAAACAACGTGCTAAAAAATTACGCAGGTAGTTATGAAAAAACAATTTATTCTTCTATTTGGTTTATTCGTCGGTATACTCAGCTTGCACGCGCAAGAGTTTGCGGTTAAAAATACCCAAGCACCCGAAAAAGCACCTTTTGCCAAACCCGTTGCTCTGCGCTACGAATTAACGCGCCCCGACGGGTATGACGTGCAAGTGGATGAAAAATCACTCCCTGCCGATTTTGAAATTACCCAAGCCGCTTTCTCCCCCCAAACAGGTGTGTATGATTTTACGGCGATCCCGTTTACACTGGGCAAATCTACCTTTACGGCTACGTTTATTTTGACCCAAAACGGACAACCTACCGATCAAAAAACAGACGTGCAAACACCCATTGAAATTACCCCCGTCCAAGTTTTTAATGATAAAAAATTCCGCGAAATCCGCGCCCCGTTCGTGCCTAGTGGTTGGGGCATATGGCTTGTTATTCTACTCATTCTGGCAGCTCTTGTGTATCTGTGGCACTTGTACAAACAACGCCGCGCCGAACAGCCCTTGACGGTCCGCCAACAGGAAGACAACCGCCCGTGCGACGAAATTGCGCTTTCCAAAATTGACGCTTTACTTAACAGCGGGCTGTGGGAGCGCAAAGCGTACAAACTTTTTTATATTACGCTGGGTGATATTTTCCGCGAGTATATGTGGCGTCAATTTGGAACGGATACCTCCGCCGACACGACGGTAGAATTACTGCGCCGCGTCAAAAAAATACCGGCCATGCAGCCGTTACTTACGGCTCTTAAAGATTTTTTAAACTCCGGCGACTTAGTAAAATTTGCTAAAGCCGAACCGTCGGAAACCGCACGCAATAAAGACGTACAAATTTTGCGCGAAATTGTGCGAGAAACTTCGCCCAAAGAAACTACCGTACCGGAGAAACCGCTATGATGTATATACTGCTGGGGTGTATTATATTGTTGTGCGCAGCACTGGCTATGCAACTGTTCGTTCCTAAATACGAAACATGGACCAACGCCGCCGTTACTGTTTTTGGAGCGGGCACACTCGTCAGCGCGTTTGGGGTTTTATTTTCGCGCACGATCAAAAATGTGGAGTTTGTAGATCCCGCAGCCCTTGTACTACTTTTACTGCCTATTCTTGTGTTTTGGGCGTATACGGTTGGTAGAAATGTTTTTGCGCGCACGGTTAATTTTCCGCTGGTGCATTTACATATAAAGCAGGATTCCCTGCGCGTATTACTTACCCGTTGGACCGCCCCCGTGCTGTACACACTAGCGTTACTGCTTATGGTAGTGGCACTGGCGCGCCCGGTGCGCGTGGACCGTACCGTACTGCCGCCCACGGAAGGCATTGATATTATGCTTGTCATGGACGTGTCGGCCTCTATGCAAAAAGACGACTTCTACCCCAGCCGTTTTGTAGCCGCCCAAAACACCGCTTTGCGTTTTATTGGAAAACGGTTAAATGACCGCATCGGCGTAGTTGCTTTTGCTAAATCGGCTTTACTGCAAGCCCCGCTTACGCTGGACCACGACGCGCTAAGCGAGTATATATCCTCTTTATATTTAGGAATGGTCAACCCCAATTTTACCGCCATCGGCGACGGACTGGCCGTGGGGGCTAATCACTTAAAAAACAGCAAAGCCAAGAGCAAAATAATCATCTTGCTGACCGACGGAGATTCCAATGCCGGAGCTATTGAGCCGCTCGTGGCCGCCAAAGCCGCCGCCACATACGGCATACGCGTCTACACAATAGGTACGGCCTCCGCACCCGACTCAAACCCGTACTCAAATAGTGAAGATGAAATTAACGAGGGGCTTTTACTGGAAATTGCCAATTTAACAGGCGGCAAATTCTACCGCGCCAAAAATGAAGCGGAACTAACCCAAATTTACGATACAATTAATGAATTGGAAAAAACAGAATTTACCCCCAGCACCAACATCCACCGGGCCGACGTGTACCGTTCGGTATTGTTACTGGCACTATGTGTATTACTGTTGGGGCTGGTATCGGAAAAATTACTGTTTATTAAGGTGCCTTAATTATGGAATTATTCGCGCGTCCTTTATTTTTAGTATATGGTGTACTGGCGGTTTTAGCCGTAATGGGTTTGTTCTGGATAGGCAAAAAACTCAAACGCCGCGCCGTACAGATTTTATTTTCGCCGCAAACGTATAAACAATTAACCGCGTCTTTGCGTCCGCAAACGCCTACCCGTGCCATACTGATGTGTGTGGCGGTATTTCTCTTATTTGTTGCATTAGCCGGCCCCCAATGGGGTACGGAAATTGTAGAGGCACAAGGGGCATTTGCCCAAACGGTAATTGCCGTGGACGTTTCCGCCTCCATGAAAGCACAAGACGTCAAGCCCGACCGCTTGGACAGCGCCAAAACCATGCTGCGCATGCTTATTAGTAATTTAAAAGAAGAGCGCATTGGCATTTTGGCGTTTACTTCTAAAGCGTTTGTCCAATGTCCGATTACTACTGACGAAGATGCCCTGCGTTATTTTATCACGTCTTTAAAACCCGATATGCTCCCCGTACCGGGCACGTCTATTGCCGAGCCGGTCATGTTGGCGGCCCGTATGCTGGCCAAATACCCCGGTCAAAAAGCGCTTATTTTATTAACCGACGGTGAGGATCACGCCCCGGACGAACTCGCCAAAGCCAAAGAGGCCGCCCTTAAAAACGGCATACGCATTATTGCCATCGGTATCGGCACGAAAGAAGGCACGCTCATCCCGGATAAAATAGACAGCTCCGGCAAAATTTTAGAATATAAAAAAGATAAACAAGGCAATACCGTCGTCTCTAAGCTAGACGACAAATCTTTGCTCACGCTCGCCCAAGCAACAGGCGGAGCGTATATCCCCTATACAACACCCGCCCAAGTATCGGCCAAAGTAGAAGATGCTTTGCGCGGATTAGATAAGACATTGTCTGCCACTGCTAAACGAACCGCTTACAAAACACGCTATCAAGTGCCGCTTTTGTTGGCGATTTTATGTTTAGCCGGCTATTTGCTGTGGCCGCGCGGCAAGCACCCGGCACAAAAAAAGGTACAATAAAGTATGCGTATTATAACGACCGGACTTTTATTACTTTTGACGTTACCCGCCCTAGCTAATTCGCAAAGCGATTTACGGGAGGGTGGCAAACTTTACAAACAAAAAAAGTACGGGCAAGCGTTGGCGAAATATAATGAGATTTTGAAAGAAAGCCCTTCTTCGCAAGAGGCCGCTATCGGAGCGGGGGCAGCCGCGTATTATCTAAAAGATTATGGTATGGCGCAAGCGGCTTTTAAGCAAGCAGCCGAACCCAATAATCCCCGCCAGACTGATGCGCTTTTCAATTTAGGTAACGCCTATTATCGTGCCCAAGAAACCGACAAAGCCAAACAGGCCTACCGCCAAGTCATTTTAAAAAACCCGCAGGATAAAGAGGCCATCCACAATTTGCAACTTCTGTTGGAAGAAAACAAAAACCAACAAAACCAAAATAACCAGAACGATAAAAACCAAGATAAAAATTCCAATAATCAAAATCCGCAAGGCGGTTCGGATGATTCCAAATCAAACCAAGACCAGCAACAACAAAATCAACCCCAACCATCCCAAACGGATAAAGACGCCGCCGACCGCGTGATGCAAATGGCTAAAGACCAAGAGGCCAAACCGCAACAACAACACGGAGCCGGAGTAGCGGATAACTCGGTAGAGAAAGATTGGTAAATATGCGCAAAATATTTTTTCTTTTACTCATTTTAACAGGGTTTGGCGTATGTGCCAACGCCCAAGTGAGTTTATCGGCCCACGTAGATAAAACAAGCTTAGCATTGGACGATGAGCTAACCTTGACGGTAAACGTAAGCGGCGTGAGCGGCAATATCACTATGCCGCAACTACCCAGTTTGCCGGCGTTTAACGTCTATTCGCGCGAAGTGGAACAATCGTCTGTCAATGGGGAAACGTCCCTGCAATTTCGTTACGTGATGCTTCCCCGGTTTGTGGGAAACGCTACCATCGGAGCCGTCCGTTTTAATTATCAAGGCCAAACATATCAAACCGAACCGATTGCCGTACGCATCTATCGCACGGCCGCCAATGTTCCTACCACTCCCGCACCGCACGCTACGCCGCGTGTAGAAAAAGCCGACCCGAATTTACCTCCCTTAGAGGCGTCGCTGGCCAATCAAGCGTATGCCAAAGCCGGCACACCGTTCTTTTTAGTGGCAGCCGTCAGCAACACTTCCCCTTATGTCAACCAACCATTTACGTTGGGTATCCGTTTTTATTATTCGCAAGCGTTTCATGACGCGCCTTACCAAAAACCCACCGTGTCCAATTTATTTATGGAGGACGACGGCTCGCGCGAAGGGTCCCAAAGCATTAGCGGTACGCTGTACCGTTATCAAGAGCAACGCTACCGGCTAAGTGCCGTTTCGGCGGGTAAAGCAACGATCGGTCCGGCCACCGTACGTTATCAAGCCGGCTCGGCGGCGAGAACGGCTTTTGACCGAATCTTCGGCGGTTTTTCTTCCGGGCCGGAACGCACCGTATCGTCTAACCCGATTACGTTGAAAGTCCGTGCCTTACCAACCGAAGACCGCCCGGCCTCGTTCTACGGAGCGGTTGGGAACGGATTTTCCATTACGGCCACCGCCGATCCGGTGCAAGTACCCGCTACCGAAGCGGTCAACCTTACTGTAACCGTCAAAGGACCGGGCAACTTAAAGGCCACACAAGATATTCATTTCCCCAGTTTAGAAGGTTTTAAAATGTATCCGGCCGCGACTACCTCCGGTACTACTTCTGCCGGAACAGGTTACAAAACATTTAAAGCTGTTTTAGTGCCGTCGTCATCCGGGATTTATACAATTCCGGCAATTGCGTGGTCGTACTTTAACCCGGACAGTACCACCTATCACACGCTACGTACCACGCCGTTACAACTGACGGTTACCCCGGCCGAAAAAGAGGGCAGCGCCTTTAATTTTGCTACCACCCACACCGTGGGCAACGGCGTACAAACGCTCGCGCACGATATTGCATATCTGAAAATGAACCCCGCACCAAATGATAATTGGCTTGTGCGGCTCGGACAGTTAGCTATTATCAACGGGGTCTGTATATTACTGCTGGCGTTGGCCGCATTATTTGTGGGACTCGGGCAAAAATCACTGGCGAAAAAGAAAGCATTTTTAACCGCTAAAAATCAGCTCAAAAAAAGCACGTCTTCCCAGGAAATTGCCGATGTGATACGCATCTATTTACAGCACCGTTTACACCTCTCTACCGGCAGTTTGCCGCTTAAAGAAATTACCGCCGCGCTACGCAAACAAGGCGTTACCCCCGCTACGGCAGAGGCGTTTAGCTTGCTGTGGCAACGCTTAGAAGCCCAACGCTTCGCTCCGTTGCATGACGCGTCTGCCGGCAACGCTCCTGTATCGGCCCAAGCGCTTAGTGTACTTAAACTTATTGAGGAGGAAGCCAAATGAAACGCGTATTTTTGCTACTCATGGTGTGCTTATTCTCTTACCCCCTACCGGCCCAATCTCCCATGGAACAAGGAGAATCGCTCTACCGCCAAGGTAAGTTTTCCGCCGCACTCAACGAGTATGAAACCGCTTTAAGAAATTACCCAAACAACCCCTTTGTTTACTACAATATAGGGAACTGTTATTTTAAAATGGGTAGCCGCGGGCTTGCCACCGCTAATTATTACCGGGCATTCCGGTTGGCTCCGCGCGATAGTGATATCCGCCATAATTTGGCCCTTGCCTTGGAAACAAGCGGCGAGCGGTGGATACCTTCGGGCGTACCGGTAATATTGCATCAAGCGTTTTTCTATTTGTCTTACGGCGAGCTTAAGGGACTGACCTATCTGCTTTTTTGGTTGGCCTGCGCGTGCGTGCTGGTTTGTCTGCTTCGGCGCAAATGGAACTTTTTAGCTACCCTTGCGTGTATATTGGTACTACTGAGTGCCGGTTGGCTCTTAGCACGCGCCCGGTTAGAGCAAGAGAATTTAGCCGTAGTGGCTGTTCCGGTAGCCGAAGTGCGCAGCGGTCCCGGTACTAATTTCCCTGCCAGTGCTAATGTATCACAAGGACATTTGGTAACGGTATCAGACACGAAAGATGCTTGGGACGAAGTAATCATTTCTTCCCAAGGGTTAAAAGGTTGGATAGAAAAAGACGCTTTGGAAAAAATTTAAAAGGAGAGAATTATGTTTGTTCAAACCCAAGCAGATGAACTGATTGAAGCACTTACGTACGTGAAAGAAAATTTGGCCACTCCCATTGAAACATTGGCCCAACAAGTAACCAATGCCTTTAAAAACGGACACAAGGTAATTTTAATGGGTAACGGTGGAAGCGCGGGCGATGCCCAACATATCGCAGCGGAATTTGTCGGACGGTTTAAAAAAGAACGTCCGTCGTTGCCGGCTTTAGCACTTAATACCAACACTTCCACACTTACAGCTATCGGAAACGATTATTCATACGACGTCGTTTTTTCCCGTCAAATTGACGGGTTCGCCCAAAAAGGCGATGTCGTTATCGGCATTTCCACGTCGGGCAACAGCAAAAATGTGTATTTGGCTTTGGCCCTGGCCAAACAGAAAGGTTGCTTCACGGCGGCTTTCTTAGGGAAAACAGGCGGCACCATTAAAGACATTTGCGATTTACCGCTCGTTGTTCCGGTCAACAATACCCCCCACGTGCAAGCTTGCCATATTTTTATGGGACATTGCATGTGCGAACTGGTGGACCAAGCGTACTGATTATGAAAATAGCCCTAGGTTGCGATCACGCCGGATTTGCGTTAAAAGATACCGTTGCCCAACAAGTAAAAAGTTTGGGCCACGAAGTATTGGACATGGGCACCTCTTCGGAAAAAAGTGTAGATTACCCGGATTTCGCCGCCAAAGTTGCTCAAGCCGTTGCAGCCGGACAAGCCCAGCGCGGCATTTTAATTTGCGGCAGTGGAGTGGGCGTTTGCATTACGGCTAATAAAACTAAAGGCATACGCGCTTGTGTTTGCCATGATGCTTATTCGGCCCGGCAGGCCGTTGAACACGACGGGCTAAACGTGCTTTGTTTGGGGGCACGTATTATCGGCCCGGCCACGGCACAAGAATTAGTCACGCGGTTTTTGCAGGCCACCCCGTCAAGCGAAGAGCGCCATTTGCGCCGCCTGCATAAAGTACAAATTTTGGAGGAAAACAATTTTAAATAAGGCCATTTTGGCTTTACATAAAGGATGGAAATTATGATTACACACAACAACCCCCTGGCAGAAGGAATTATTCGGGAAGGACTTATTAAACTAGATGACTTGTCGTTTCATACCAAGTTTTGGGCCAAAGACGGCTCTTTGTGGAAAACCGATAAAGAAAACCAAGATTTCATTGCCAAGTTTTTAGGTTGGCAAAAAGTATACGATTGGACGTTGGAACGGTTGGAAGAAGTAACCGCATTCGCCCAAGATGTTAAAGCCAATTTTACTCACTGTATTGTAATGGGTATGGGTGGGTCTTCTTTAGCGCCGGAAGTATTTCGCACCATATTTGGCAAACAAGACGGCTGGCCGGAACTCATCGTTCTGGATACCACCAATCCCGATTGGATTGACGCCGTACGCACCCGCATTGATCCGGCTAAAACGCTTTTCATTTTTGCCAGCAAATCCGGCGGCACGGTAGAGCCGTCCTCGCAATTTGCGTATTTTATGGACGAAGTTAAAAAGGCCGGCGTACAAGAACCGGGTAACAATTTTGCCGCCATCACAGACAGCGGCACGGCCTTGGAAACGCTCGCCAAACAACAACATTTCCGCCACACTTTTATTAACCCGTCCGATATCGGCGGCCGTTTTTCCGCTTTATCGTTCTTTGGCATTGTACCTGCCGCTCTGATGGGGGTTGATGTAAAGAAAATCTTGGAAACGGCCCGTCAGCAAGCCCTTACGTTTGCGCCGGATGCGCCTGTGAAAGATAACGCCGCGTTAAAATTGGGTGCGTTTATGGGAGCTTGTGCCGCCAATCACGGACGGGATAAACTCACCTTGCTAATGCCCGAAGAATTGGCCACGTTTGGTTTATGGGCCGAACAATTAGTAGCCGAATCTACCGGTAAAGAAGGCAAGGGTATTGTGCCCGTAGCCGGCGAAGCGTTGCAAGCCAATTTTGACTACCGCGAGGACCGTTTCTTTGTGCATTTGGACACCGATAGCGAAGATGATAAACGCATCCGTGCCTTAGCCGATCAATTAGACGAGCACGAAGCACCCCTCTTTACTATTGAAGTACCTTCTCCGTACGATTTAGGCGCACTTTTCCTGTTGTGGGAAATTGCCACCGCCGCGGCAGGTGCTATTTTGGCTATCAATCCGTTTGACCAACCCAACGTGCAAGAAGCCAAAACAATGACTAAAGAAGTGCTAACCAAACTGGCCAAAGGAAACATCCCGGATTCTATTACCGTTCCGCTCCTTGTTTCCAAAGATATCGCCGGAGACGTTAAACTGGAAACGCTGGCCCAAGATATCTATTCGCTGCTGGAGAGTAACGATTATATTGCGATTTTACCGTATGTGTATCCGTCGCAAGAAGTGGCCAAAGAATTGATTAAATTACGCAATAAAATTATGATTCGCACCAAACGTGCCGTACTGTTTGGCTATGGTCCGCGCTACTTGCACTCCACCGGACAACTGTACAAAGGGGATGGCAACAACGGCGTATTTTTGATTTTCTCCGCCGATGCAGCCCACGATATTCAAATCCCCGGTCAAAAATACACGTTCGGCCAACTGTGCAACGCGCAAGCATTGGGCGACTTTCAGGCCTTGGAATCTAAAGGCCGCCGCGCAATTAAAGTGCACTTAACTCAACCGCTCGTGGAAAGTATCCGTAAAATCAGCGACTTATTCTAAATTATGTGATGAGGGCGGCGTCCCACGCGCCGCCTTCTTTTTTAATGTGTATGAAAAAAGTATTTATCCAAACGTACGGTTGCCAAATGAATTTGGCCGATTCCGAAGAAATGTTTGCACATTTATCGGCCCGCGGCTATCAGCGCACCGACGATTTGGACGAAGCCGATGCCGTGCTTATTAACACTTGTACCGTGCGCGACCACGCCGAACACAAAGCCGTTTCGTTTTTAGGGCGACTAGCCGCGTGGAAAAAAGAACGCGCCGGACGGCGTATTATTTTTGCCGGTTGCGCGGCCCAACGCTTGGGAAAAGCACTTCAAAAGAAATATCCGTTTTTAGATATTTTGTCCGGCGCAAAAGGCATTGAGCACTTTTCGGATACGCTGGATAAAAGTGGTCTATTCGGCCCGCAAACATCACAAGGCGAAATTTTACCGCCCGGTTTAACCGGCTACGTAACTATCATGCGCGGATGCAATTTTGCGTGCACGTATTGCATTGTGCCCAATGTGCGCGGCCCGGTAAAGTGTCTACCGCAAGAAGATATTTTGCAAGAAGTGCGCCGTAAAGCGGCGGCGGGCGCCAAAGAAATTATGCTCCTGGGCCAAACGGTTAATGCCTATCAAGACGGAGCCACTACTTTTGCCGATTTACTCAATAAGACCAGTGAAATTCCCGGCGTCGTCCGCGTAGGATTTACTAGCCCGCACCCGGTTTATTTTACCCTGCAATTTCTATCCGCTATTAAAGACAACCCCAAAATCGCGCGCCACTTGCACATGCCGGCGCAAAGCGGATCTACCAAAGTATTGCGTGAAATGAAACGCGGCTACACACGTGAAATTTTACTGGAAAAAATTAAAGCATTACAAGCGGCCGGTTTTTTCATTTCCACAGACTTGATTGTCGGTTTTCCCACGGAAACACAGGAAGATTTTGCCCAAACTCTTTCGCTCGTGGACGAAGCCGGATTTACGACGGCGTATTGCTACAAATACTCCCCCCGCCAGGGTACGCCTGCGGCGCAAATGAAACTGCACTCACAAGAAATACTGGCACAACGCCTTGAAAATTTGTTAAATAAAGTGAAGGGTTTGGCCGAAGCGGCTTATCAAGCACAAGTAGGCACGACCCAAGAAGTATTGTTTGAAACGCCCGACAAAGGGCGTTCGTCCGGCAGTTTTTGGGTGAAAACTACGCGTACGTATCCCGTAGGAAGCACTGCCAAACTACCGATTGAAAAGGCCGTAGGTACTTTACTTATTGCGAGGGATTAACATGACTAAGAAAAACCAAGCTGCCGAAAGACGCCGTCATCCGCGTATGCCGGTGATCAGTAATTTAATTGAGCCCGTCAATTTGCATTACAAAACCGACGAGGGGAAAGAGGTTTCCCTAGTCGCTATTTTAGCTGACTTGTCCGCGTCCGGTATGCGCATGATTAGCTTTTTAGGAGCGCCGCTGGCGGATCATTTTTCCATTAGCTTGCAACTGCCCGGCACGGAAAAAATGGAAGTGGAAGCGCGTTTAGCGTGGGTAAAAGAACGCGAAAACGTCTACACCATCGGTATTGAATTTGTTAAGTTGGCCAGCAAACACGCTAAACTGATTAGCGAAATGGCCGACGACTTTAACGATTGCGACACACGCATCTTGCTCAAACTGCCCGAGCCGTGCGTCAAAACGTGCAAATGCCATAAAATTTGCAATAAAATTCAAAAAGACGAAAGTTTATTTGAATAGTTGAACTTTCCTTCGCAAGTTAAACCGCCCCGCAGAAAAAATCTGCGGGGCGGTTGATTTTCTGTCACTTATTTATTGATACCGCCAACCGGTATAGGTATCTGTTTGTACAATTTTTACCGAACCACCTGTTTCTTGACGGCATAATTGATTACGGATATCATTTGTATCGCCGGAAAAAGCTATACAATCCCGTACGCCGGCTTCATCACTGGCATGATCATATTTTACTTGTAACTGCATACCGGCGCGCGAATCTGTGCACCAAACCATTTTTTGATTAAGCTGGCATCGTCCCCAATCATAGTAATAAACGGAAGTCGTGCTGGTATCTTGTTTCCCGGCGGGCATATCTATCGCCAGTTCTTCAAAATCAGTAGCATATTTGCCGTTAGCTAAATAATATACTTCCTGCGCCCGGGCCAAAGAATAAGTTAAATCTTTGATCGTTGCATATCGGCTTTTTAAGACGGCCTTTTGGTATTGCGGCACAGCCACCGCCGCCAATATGCCGATGATAAGTACAACGACCAATAATTCAATTAACGTAAAGCCGTTATTATCAAAAAGGACGTCATGCTGAACTTGATTCAGCATCTCACCTCGTTGTCGTTTTAAAAAGCGGTGAGATTCCAAATCAAGTTTGGAATGACATCTATTTTCATTAACAACTTTCTTATTCCCTTTTAAACATCTTTCTTTTTGCATACAACCTCCTTTGTTTCATTTAATAAAATGTAGCAAAAAAAAAAACGATGTCAAGCCCCCTCCGCTTTTCTGACGGCAGAAAAGCTACAAAAGACCGCCGCCCCGGGGCACCACAAAAAG
>ONAM01000025.1 GCA_900315795.1 Candidatus Avelusimicrobium caledoniensis | reverse complement strand
AAAAAAAAAAAAAAAAAAACGATAATAAAGGGACGCAAAAAATAAATAAAGGAGCAAAAAAACATGAAGAACAACCAAGCATTTACACTTATTGAACTTTTAGTAGTCGTTCTCATTATCGGCATTTTGGCGGCGGTAGCGTTGCCGCAATATCAAAAAACCGTAGAGAAATCACGCGCTACCGAAGCAATACAATTACTCAAAACCATTGATCAAGCCGTAGATACCTACTATTTATCTTCGGGAGAATATCCTAAAAATTTTGATGAATTGTCCATAGATATCCCGTGGACCGGACGGGAAAAGGGATACTCAAGTGCCGCTATATCCGATGTCCGCTCTAACGGGAAATGGTCCGTTCAATTGGAAGAAAACGGCGACTGGCATTCCATTATAGCCACGCGATTAGACGGAAAATATGAAGGCGGCGGTTTTTTGATAGAAAAAACCGGGTCTAATTGGTTTACCTCGTGGGAATACAACAAACTATATTGCGCAGAGTTTTTACGTGGCAACAAAATATTTTCAGGCACCAATGGCGACTTTTGCCAAAAAATAATGGGAGCCACCTACAAAGGAGCTTCAAATTCCTTGCGGGCTTATACGTTGCCCTTTTAGAAAATTACCCGCTAAAAAGCACCCCCCGCCTTATAAACGGGGGGTGCTTTTTTCACATAACTAAAAACTACTTTTCCTTCGGAGCAAATACCACTTGCGTATGTTTTTTATCTTTGGCAAGAGCGGTAATTTTGTAGCCGTCTTTCGTCACGCCGATTTTAAAACCTTTCGGATGTAAAATTTTTTGCGTATCACGTTGGAACTGTACCGGATCGCCGGATAACAAAGATAAACGCAATAAATCGTTCGTGTAATATCCGTAGCGCGCTTTATGGCCCTCTTCCAATAGTGCAATTTTATACAAGTGCTTACGCGCTTGCCGCACAAAGTATTGGTCCACAATGGCCCCGCCTCCGAAAAATTGCTGATATGCCGTCCAACCAAAAGTGATCAACAAGATACCGCCTAAAAAACGTAGCAACAAGCTCTCGCCGGTGCTTTTCGGGCGAACTTGTACCACCACGCTACCGCCTAAAAAATCGTGTAATGCGCGGTGTCTATCGTCAAAAAAAGCTAGCAAAAAACCACACATAAGTAAGGCACCGCTGATGTAATAGCCAATCGCGCGGCACAACGCACGGCCAAAAGAAATAGACCCGCTTAAATCTTTTTTCACAACCGCAATTCCCACGAGCGCTTTGCCCAGTGTCATGCGGTCGCCGCACGAAAAAAAGGCCTCGTACAAAATAAATAACGCATTGATACAGCCGATAAGAGCCAACGCCTGCCACGCCGTTAATTCCGGGTGGGCGATTTTATCCCACAACCATACTACAAAGCGGCAAGAAATAAAAATAACGCCGTAATCAATCAGCAACGCCACAAACCGCTCCGACACAGACGCATACGTTACTTTTTGCTCTTGCGGTTGTTGGGCTTGAACGGCGGGGACTTCGTCTTGCATAATGTTAATGCGATGTTCTGTCATAAATTCTCCTCGTTAGTTTTATTATAACAAGTTTTAACGGTTTTATAATATATTTCTTCTTCTGCCAAGCCGGGCATTTTTACTCCCAAAATGATATCATATATATATGATCATTGATGACGAGAAACTACAACGAACGTTGGAAGATGCCCAATCGCACACCGATTCCGACGTGACGGAAATTTTAGAAAAAGCAAAAGAATTAAAAGGCATTTCGCTTTCGGAAGCGGCCGTTTTGCTCAATTTGACCGACCGCAATTTGTTAAACAAACTCTACGATACGGCTAAATTTGTCAAAGAAGCCATTTACGGCAACCGCATTGTTTTGTTTGCTCCTTTGTATATTTCCAACCTGTGCTCCAACGAGTGCGTATACTGCGCGTTTCGCCGCTCTAACACCAAGTTAAAACGCCACGCCAGCACGCAAGATGAAATCAAGCAAGAAGTAACCGCGCTGTTGCAACAAGGCCACAAACGCATTTTAATGGTGGCGGGCGAGGCCTACCCCGGCGGCGGTTTGCAATACGTGTATGACAGTATTAAAACAATTTACGACACCCGTTGGAACGGGCAAAACATCCGCCGCGTTAACGTCAATATCGCGCCGTTAACCGAGCCGGAATTTGAAGCACTTAAAAAGTGCAATATTGGCACGTATCAGCTTTTCCAAGAAACGTATCACAAAGAAACGTACGAAAAGTTACACCTCGCAGGGGCCAAGAAAGATTACCAGTTCCGTTTAGACGCCATGGACCGCGCGCTAGAGGCCGGAATTAACGACGTAGGCATTGGGCCGCTGCTTGGCTTATACGACCACAAATACGAGATTTTGGCTACTTTAGAGCACTCGTGGTATTTGGATAAAAAATACGGCATTGGGCCGCACACGATTTCCATTCCGCGCATTGAGCCCGCCGAGGGGAGCGATTTTAGCCAGCACCCCAACGACGTATTATCCGATGACGATTTCAAAAAATGCGTAGCCGTGCTACGCTTAGCCGTGCCGTACACGGGAATTATTTTAAGTACGCGTGAAACACCCGCTATGCGCAACGCGTGTTTGGAGCTGGGCGTGTCGCAAATTTCCGCCGCCTCACGCGTAAACCCGGGCGGCTATTCGTACGATAAAGACAACGGCAGCCAGTTTACCTTGACCGACGACCGCAGTTTGGCGCAAGTAATTGATGCTGTGGTGGATGCCAAGCACATGCCGTCTTTTTGCACGGGTTGCTACCGTTTAGGACGCGTGGGAAAAGACTTTATGGATATGGCTAAACCGGGGCTTATTAAAACGCATTGTCTGCCCAACGCCATGTTTACATTTGCCGAGTATTTGGAGGACTTTGCCCCCGCTCCGTTAAAAGCCAAAGGATACGCTTTAATAGAGAGCACGGCTAAGGCCACTTTCCCGGCGGACTCGCCTATTCACAAATTGATTGAGGACAATTTGGCGAAGATTAAAGCCGGTAAGCGCGATTTGTATTTCTAGTGCTTGCCGCAGATAGTATAGAACGCCCTGTGCTAATGCACAGGGCGTTTTGATAATCTGATATTAAAATATCCTTCCCCCTAGGCGGGGGAAGGTGGGCGTAGCCCGGATGAGGGGGACGTCGTTATTCCTATGCATAAGACCCCTCACCCGCCCTTCGGGCACCCTCTCCCGCAAGGGGCGAGGGAAAAGAGAGAGCGCCCGTCCGGCGAGTACCCTGACCTACATACAAAAAACCCCGCTCGTAAGAGCGGGGCTTTACAAATTTCTAAGAAACTTAGAATTTGATTAACATACCGAGTTGACCTTTGACGTTGTCGCGATGGTCTGCACCCAACATTTTGGCATAGTTCGCATAACCTACGCCGGCAAACAATTCCACATATTCGTTGTGGGCATATTTGGCGGTTAAGTCAGCTTCGTAGGTGGCCGAGTGTTTCATGCGATGATCTTGGAAAGAGAAACCATCCAAGGACACGGTCCATTTTTCAGCCGGTTTCATATCAAAACCGAGGTTGAAGAGGGACACACCTTCCGTGAGGCTGTAGCCATTGAGTTGACCACCAAAGAGGTGACCCATCAACAAGCCGGGGGTGTAGTTACCGAACGCAAAGAAGTTTTCGTTGGCATAGTAGAAAGTACCGCGCACGGTTACTTTTTCCAAGTCCGTCGCCGCATCTACTTTAACCATTTGGCCGGTAGCGTCATGTTCTTTGACTAAGCGATCACCGCCGAAGTTGCGCGCATATTCAGCGCTTAAGCGTACGGCAGCATCTAAGCTCAATTTGGCACCGTAGAAACCAGCATCGGAATCAAGGTTGCCGTCCGGGCCTACAAAGGCATCGCGGAAGTCATAGCCATAAACTTGAGCTTTCAAGTTGTCGCTCAAGTTCATGCGGAAATCCGCACCGAAGAAGTCAAAAGACGGGGCAGCCGGCACGCCGCCGTGCCAACCAGGAATCGCATTGGTAGCATTGGAACCCGCAACATCACCGTTGATGCGACCACCGATTAAGGTGAGGGCTTTAACGTCATCACCGTAGGTGATTTTGGCAGCGTCAACAGAGCTTACATAGCCGTTAAATTCGGCGTTGTAGTGATTCGGCCCAAAATAGATTACGGCGCTATCTTCGTCACCGTAGAATTGGCGGCCGACCGTGGCTTCCAAGCAGCAGAACAAGTTGTGCAAGACAACATTGGCTTCAGCCAAGCGGATGCTATCCCAGTAACCTTGAACGTTTTGACCGGTGGCATTGTTGTTGCCCCAAATGTTGGCGTATTGGAACATCACGTTAGCGGTTACATCTTCCACTAAATCAGCAGATAAACCGGCTAATACACGAGCGCTCGTTCCACGAACGTAAGAGCCTTCATCGTGTTTAACATCAGAGGCGATGGTTTGAATATCACCTTTGAGGTTTACATTTTGCAATACTTCAGCGTTAGCGGCAACCGGCATCAAAGCGGCTACGGCTAATAAGCTTAGTAGTTTTTTCATGCTAAGTACTTCCTCCTAATTAAGTTTGTGTAACTACTCCTACACTTCTATTAAAACTCTTTGGCAAACAAATTGCAAGTTTTTTTAAAAGTTATACTTGACATTGTTTTTGTAAATTTGTTATCTTGCATCCCGACCGACGTGAGTTTACAAGGTGAGATCCTGAATTAAATTCAGGATGACATTATTATCAAAAAACAACGTTTTATAGGGCCGTTATTAAAATGTCATTCCAAACTTGATTTGGAATCTCACCTTTTTGTAGGATAGAGCGATGACCGCTTACGTCTACATTCTAACCAATGACACAAATACCGTCTTATATATTGGTGTCACAAGCAACATAGCACGACGTATATATGAACATAAAAACGGCTTAGTACCGGGGTTTTCCAAACGTTATAAACTGCATAAACTGGTTTATTGTGAAAGTTGCACCAGCATTATAGATGCCATACGCCGTGAAAAACAATTAAAAACATGGCGCAGAGCGTGGAAAGAAGATTTAATCAATTCTATCAATCCCCAATGGAAAGATTTAGAAATAAGGTGAGATCCTGAATTAAATTCAGGATGACATTATTACAACGGCATTTCATAACGACACAAACGGCAGATGTAAATCTGCCGTTTGTGCGTGCTTATAGATGTTACGAACAACAGACTAACATTGCAAATGTTTATATGATTTTTCAGATTTGAGCCGTATTGCGCGGGCAAGTTGGGCGCATAGGCGTAGCGCTAGCTACGTCAAGCCCAAGGGACGCGCAAGACGGCCAAATGTGGAAAATTGTTTATCGGGAACACGCAAACGCGGGCACAACGATTAGTTGTGCCCGCGTGCGTGCTTATAGATGTTACGAACAGTTGTTATATAATTAGTTCCACAACGCCAGTTTGGTTACTTTATCCGTGCGGCGCACTTTGGGCTCACCCACGAGCTCTTGCACATACGCTTCGCACACGTAGATTTTAGTACCCAACATCAAGTGCCCGCCGATAACATTATATTCTTCGTCCGCCAACGTTACGTGCGCGTGCACCATGGGGCGATTATCTTGAATAGAAATGTTACCCGTTAAATTTAAGAGTTCAAGCGGTTGGTTAATAACGGTTTTTTCGTAGCGTTTTTTGGCCGGGTCGTAATAACCGATCGTCGCGTTAGCTACCGAGCCGATCACGCTGACAATGCCACATTTAACTTGATTATCGTGGCAAAAATCAGCGAGTGCCTCCAACAAATCTTTCCCTTTGGAAAGTTTGAAAATATACGTCCGTCCCGTTAAATAAGGTTTTTCTTCTGCCATAGTTTTTCCTCCAAAATTATAGCCAGTGTTTGGCTTTTTTTAAATCTTTCACGTACGTTTTGATAGCGGCCAACATATCCGCGCCGGAAAGTCCGGCCTCTTCATATACTTTAGCCGCACTACCGCTACCTAAAAACACGCCGTCCTTGTGCGGCCACAGCGTGTGTTCGCGCCCGGCTTGGCTCAGTAGCCACGCATCCAACGTTGGGCGGGTAAAATCGGTAATACCCATCGCCGTTTGGCGCAGTTCAAGCGGCAAGAGTTTTTCTTGCGTTTTTTGCGGCAACGCTTCAAACAATTCACGGCTGGTGATATACACGACGTTTACATTGAGTTTTTGTTTGGCTAGTTCCGGCAATACTTTTTCCGCCATGATTCTGCCCACTCCCGCCCCTTGCACGATAACCGTGCCGTCGGCCTTACCTTTGGCGCGGTGCATATAATAGACACCGTTAACCGCATGTTGCGCCGGATCCATACCAAGTGCCTTTCTGTCTGCAAACGCGTTAGACGGACGCGCCACAAACGGCGCAAACACCGCCGGACGCAAAGACAACGCTTTGGTTACAAGCGGCCAAATTTCATCTACTTCCATGGGAGTTGCCGTAATGCACGCACCCGCCGGGAAGTTATCCTGCAACAGTTGCAACGCTTGCGGGTCGGCGTGAGTCGGGCCGTCCTCGCCGGTAGGCAAACTGGCGTGCCCGTTAAACAAAATAAGCGTATTGGGACAAAGACCCGCTTCGCGCGCGGCTTGCATGCCGATCGCGTGCAAACGCGCGGCTACGTGTTCAAACGCCACAAACGCCCCGTACGATGCACTAACGGCTACATGATCGCCAAAAGACGAAATACCGCTACAAACAGCCGCCATACCGTCCTCACAAATACCGCCCATGGCTACGCGGCGTGAAAGCGGATTTGTTACCGCATTAAAATTCCCCGCCGCAAAACCGTTGGCCACCGCCGCCGCTCCCGTAGAGCCGTACAAATCGGCCGAACCGACCAGTAGCGTGCCTTTAGTTTGTTTATTTAAATAAGCAAGCACACTACCCAGTACGCCGCGCGTAGCGTATGATTTTCCTGTTTCAAATACAAATTCCGCCGGTACTTTTGACGGCGAAAACTTTGTATATAAATCTTGGCTGTTGCCTAAATTTTTACGCACGGCACGTTTTGCTTTGTTAAGTAAAGACGCCCGCGCGGCAAGCAACTTGGCCATATACTTGGCGGTAGATTTTTCCTTTTCCAACGCCGTGCGGATCACCGTCAAACTGGCCCAGAAATACTTTTCAATATTGGCGGCTGTTTTCTCGCCCTCAAAATGCGGGAACGACACGCCAAACGTTTTTTCAAACTCGGCTAACGCCTGATAAAACCCCTCAGAGGCAAACTTGTGTCCGCTCCCGTGTGATGCTTTACCCTCTAAGCCGTATTTCCAACCTTTAACCGTGCGGTAAATAATTGCCGTCGGTTGGTGGTTATTCAGTTGCGCCGCTAAGCGTTGGGCAATGTGAATTTGGTTAAAATCGTGTCCGTTAGGAACGTAAATCACGTTAAAATCGTGTATGCGGAAAAATTCACATGGATTCCATTGGACGTACTCGCCGGGGTTTTCCCCGTCGGCAGTTACGCGGTTTGTTTCAATAGAGGCCTCGTTCCAATCAATGTGAAAAACTACGTTTTTAAGTTGCGCTGTCGCCGCAATAGCCGCGGCTTCGCTCACACGTCCGGCGGTCAGCCCGCCTTCGCCTTCAATAATATGCACCACCGGGCATTTTTTGCCGTACGCATCCGCCGCCGCTAAAGCAAGCCCGACAGCAGACCCGTCACCTACGCCGCTTGCCCCGGTGCTGGTGCGCACGAAAGGAACTAACGGCTCCGGATGACCGCCCAATGTTTTGGCGCGGAATTTATTAAACAGCGGCGTGTTTTGCACTTTATTGTGACGGAAACCGAGTAAATCTTCCAAGCGAAGTTGCTGTTCTTTTTTAGACGGGAGCAACGCCGGTGCAGCTATGCGCGCGCACTCGTTACGCAACGCCCACATCGCATACAACCCCAAGGCCTTGTGTCCGGCGGCGTAAGAAATAATATCGTTCTCGTTTTTGTGCGGATATTTTAAATCGTACGCCATCTCTTTATATAAAAGGTGCTCCACGATGCGCCCGCTGGAAATACTCCCCCCCGGGTGGCCCGACGTCGGCACATAGTTATAAAGGATCGCCACCAACGTGCGGTAAGCCAAATCTAATTTGGTTAAGGCAGACACTTCCTGCGCGTTAAGCGCATAGCCCGCTTTTTTGCCGTAATCGGAAATGTCTACAAATACAGCCCGTTTGTTACCTAGTACCATTTTTTTATTCATAGTTAAAACCTATTTTTGTTCAATACCGTGTTTAGCTACATATGAAACGAGTTGGAAAAGTGCTTCCATATCAGATTTGGCAGACACTTCCACACACGAGTGAATATTGCGCGCCGCCAAAGAAAGCGCACACGCCGGAATACC
Organism: Candidatus Avelusimicrobium caledoniensis; assembly: GCA_900315795.1. Lineage (GTDB taxonomy): Bacteria > Elusimicrobiota > Elusimicrobia > Elusimicrobiales > Elusimicrobiaceae > Avelusimicrobium > Avelusimicrobium caledoniense. Next base: position 9,606 of record ONAM01000025.1, on the reverse strand, counting down.
CGTTTTAGACAAGTGAATCACACCCGCGTCATTACCGCCGCGCGGGGCACAGCGCACTTGCCAGTTGATTTTTTCTTGGCGGCAAATGTCTTTTAAACCCTCAAAAAGCCACGTAGGCGTAATCGTGCGTCCGTCAATCACGGACACACCGACTCCGCCACCTACACGCACAATGTGATTATGCGGTGCGCAACCGGGAATATCGGCCGCGCCGGTGGAATCTAACGCAAAAGCGAGGTCGGCCTCAATGCCAAAGGCCGCCGTGGTAGCACCGCGAAGGCCTACTTCTTCTTGCACCGTAAACACGGCATATACATTATAAAAAGGATTTTTAAGCGTGCGGACAAGTTCAGCCAGCACAAACACTCCGGCGCGATCATCTAACGCCTTGGCGCAAATGCACCCGTCGCCAAATTCTTCGTATTGGCGGTCTAATACCACCGGGTCGCCCGGCTCTACTTGCTCGTGTACTTTTCCGGCGGGGAGCCCCGTGTCAATATAAAGATCACTTAAAGGAACGGCTTTGGCACGGTCGGCTTCCGTGGTGATGTGGGCCGGTTTTGTACCGATGACCCCCAAAATCGGGCCGTTCTTGGTTTGCACGCGGACCCGTTGGGCCAGTAGCGTGCGCGGGTCAATACCACCGACGGTTACAAAATACAAAAATCCGTTATCGTCTACATAGCGCACCATCAGCCCCACTTCATCCATATGGGCACACAACAATAAATTTTTATCCGACGTACCTTTTTTATATACGATTAAATTGCCTAAAACATCGGTTTTGATTTCATCAGCATACGGAGTTAATGTTTCTTTTAAATAGTTCCTTACTTCGTCTTCCCGGCCCGAAACACCGGCCAAATTAGTTAAAGTTTTGAGAAGTGAAAAATCTAGTTTTTCCGTCATAAACCCTCCCATTGCACACAATTTTGGTATTTACATTATACTCACAAACCCTTTTTTTTGCAAGTGCTTGCCGCACGGGCGTGAGGCCTAAGACCTCTGTTTGCATTTGATGCGAACTGTTTGCCATATGGAATTTCATTGACGGTGCTTTCCGGGATTGCCGGGGGCAGAACCCTGCGGGCCGCCAAAGGCCGTAAACCGCTGTTTGCAGTTAATGTTATCCTCTACAAAAAGGACTTCGTGTTCTGCTGCAATTTTAATTATACTTACCCCAAACCGGAAAAAAATTGTAAAATGTAGTGGAAGAAGTTTATTTTTTAGGAGGAAATACATGACAGTTTCTTACAAAGAACTTGGCCTGGTAAATACCCGCCAAATGTTCAAAGATGCTATGGCCGGCGGCTATGCTATTCCGGCGTATAACTTCAATAATATGGAACAACTCCAAGCGATCGTTACCGCTTGTGTGCAAACCGGCTCCCCGGTTATCTTGCAAGTATCCAAAGGCGCACGCCAATATGCTAACGCCACGTTACTGCGCTGGATGGCTCGCGGTGCGGTGGAAATGATGAAAGAAATCGGCAAACCTGTTCCGCTTTGCTTGCACTTGGATCACGGCGATAGCTTTGAATTGTGCAAAGATTGCATTGATAACGGTTTTTCCTCTGTAATGATTGACGGATCTAGCTTGCCGTACGAAGAAAACGTAGCTCTCACCAAAAAAGTAGTGGACTACGCACACCAACACGACGTAACCGTAGAAGGCGAACTGGGCGTTTTGGCCGGAATTGAAGATGAAGTTTCTGCCGAACACCACACGTATACGGATCCGGCCCAAGTAGAAGATTTCGTTAAACGCACGGGCGTAGATTCTTTGGCTATTTCTATCGGCACGAGCCACGGGGCTTACAAATTTAAAGTAAAACCCGGCGAGAAATTACCGGAACTTCGCTTTGATATTTTGGAAGAAGTTTCCAAACGCTTGCCCGGTTTCCCGATTGTACTGCACGGGTCGTCTTCCGTACCGCAATGGGCCGTTGAACAAATCAACAAATACGGCGGCAAGTTGGATAACACCGCCGGCATCCCGGAAGAACAACTGCGCAAAGCCGCCAAAATGGCTGTGTGCAAAATCAATGTGGACTCGGACGGCCGCTTGGTAATGACCGCCACGATTCGCAAAATCTTCGCTGAAAAACCGGCTGAATTTGACCCGCGCAAATACTTGGGTCCGGCCCGCGAAGCGTTAATTAAAATGTACGCCGAAAAGAACGAAAACGTTTTCGGCTCCGCCGGACGTGTTAAATAAGGTGAGATCCTGAATCAAGTTCAGGATGACTTTTAACATACGCGCTCTCTTTAAAAGAGGGCGCGTGTTTTTTACACGCGCCCAAAATTCATACCACTTTTTACAAAATCTCAAGAGATCGTTTTATTTTCCGACAACAACATATAATTGGCAAGTAGCTCCATCGCTAGTCTGAATGCCTTCCAATTCACAAGTAGATTGGCTCTTAAAAAGTCCAACCGATTCACATACTTTATCAAACCGGGAGCCGCGCGTTGCGGTAAGTGCCGAGCAGAATCTCCCGTCTGCAAAAATAGTCATATCACTATGATGATATCCGACCATATACTGGTTTTTTAATTGTACGGAATTTGTACACATAGCCAATCTTTGACCATACAAAGAACATCGTCCCCAATCAAAGAAAGCCGAACGACCGGAAAAACTCTTTGCGGGAAGACTTACCGATAGTTCGTCAAAATTCGTGGCATAAGAACCGTTGGCTAAATAATATACTTCGTTAGCATCGGCGATGGCGCGCGTAATAGCCATCATGTTGGAGAAACGGCTTTTGTCCACCACACGCTGATACTGCGGCAACGCCACCGCCGCGAGGATACCAATGATTAACACTACCACTAATAATTCAATGAGCGTAAATGCTTGTTTGTTTTTCATACAACCTCCTTTTTATCATTACATAAAATGTAGCAAAAAAAAAAAACGATGTCAAGATTTATTTATACTTTTTCTGCAAACAGAAAAAGTACCAAAAAGATTTGCCGCCCGAGGGTGCCATAAAAAGCAGACAAAATGGGGAATTTTTCAAACTCGCTTCCGCTCAAACATGAAAAATTCCTTTTCCATTTTGACGCTTTTTATAGACGGCACTAACGGGCGGCCATTAAAAACGGCACAAACAAAAAGTTTGTGCCGTTGCGTGTCAGAAAAAATTAACTTTTATTTCCTAAACATCTCGGTAGCTCTATCAAAAATACCGTTGCAGTAGGCAATCGCAAGGCCATAATTGGAAACGGGCACGCCTTTCTCTTGTAACATTTCCAAGCGGCGCAAAATTTGCGTACGCGTTACCATACATCCGCCACATTGAATAGCCAACTTATATGTTTCCGCGTTAGACGGCAAGGCATCCAAACTGGCAATAACGGTAAACTGCAATTTTTTGCCGGTAAATTTTTGTAGCCAATTGGGCAGTTTTGTACGGCCGATATCATCACACTTATTAACGCTGTGCGAGCAAGATTCCATAATCAAAATTTTGTCGCCGTCTTGCAAACGGCTGATCGCGCGCGTGCCTGTTAGGTACGCCTCAAAATCGCCTTTTAGGCGCGAGAATAAAATGCTGAAACTGGTTAGCGCAATTTCTTTCGGCACGACGGCATTGACGTACTCAAACACTTGCGAATCGGTAATAACGAGTTTGGGCGTATGCGTTTGCAAATACTCGCGCAGTTCCGTATCTTTTAAACACACCGCCACCGCGCCGATATCCAACAAATTGCGAATCGTTTGCACTTGCGGTAAGATGAGCCGTCCCTCGGGTGCGGACGCATCTACGGGAATCACTAATACAACTTCGTCTCCGGCGTTTACGTGGTCATCCAAGAGCACATTTTGCGAGTAAGAACTTTTGGGCAAATACTGTTTGATTTTATCCAGCAATATCGTTGTATTAGGCGTTTTGCACGAAAAGCGCACCACATCCGCGCCGCGGATATCGTCTTGCAACGGGTTAATATCTTCTTTGTTGTGCACAAAGAAAAACGGCAATTTTCGCGCTACGCACGACTCCATTAAACTATGTTCGTACGCACCGAACTCACCCGCAAAAACGAGAATAGCCAAATCTACATGGTCAAACGATTCGTGCGCGCGTTGGATACGCAGCGTACCCAGGTCCGACGTGTCATCTATACCCGCCGTATCAATCAGCACCACCGGGCCGACGCCTAAAATTTCCATGGTTTTTTTGACGGGATCGGTAGTCGTTCCGGGCGCATCGGACACCACCGACGTGTCTTGCCCGGTGAGTGCGTTAATCAGGGAGCTTTTCCCCACGTTCATTTTTCCAAAAATGCCGATATGCGGTCTGTTTGCTTTTATCATAACTTTAGTATAGCAAATACTATAACTTTGTTGTTTGTTCCGCCCGATAGCGTGCCATTAAAAAGCGTTAAAACAAGTAAAAATTTTTCATGTTTGAACATAGTGAGTTTGAAAAATTTTCTTGTTTTAACTGCTTTTTACTAGCGTGGGCGGCCTTCTTTTGCGAGCTTTTCTGAGGCCAGAAAAGCGAAAAAGGCCTTGACAAATCAAAAAAAAAAACGATAATAAAGGGTCGGAAAAAAATAAATATAAATGTCATTCCAAACTTGATTTGGAATCTCACCTCTTTCTAAAACAACAATAAGGTGAGATCCTGAAACAAGTTCAGGATGACATTATCATTAAGATTAAGGAGCAAATCACATGAAAAACAAACAAGCATTTACGCTAATAGAACTTCTTGTCGTCGTTTTAATCATTGGCATTTTGGCCGCGGTGGCTCTGCCGCAGTACCAAAAAGCCGTTACCAAAAGCCGCTATGCAACGATGAAAAATCTCGTACAAAGCATTTATGAGGCAGAACAAGTGTACTATTTAGCAAATAATACATACACAACAGATTTTGACGAATTATCTATTGATGCAGGTGGCACTCATTATTTCACGACAAGGCGTTCTTTTCCATGGGGTTTTTGTCTTATTGAATCCACTTACGCTTATTGTAAAAACCCTACTATTAACATGTCTTACATAAAAACTTTCTCTACAGGCAAGGCAAGTTGTCAGGTTTACACCGGTGCGAGCGATACTGCCAAACAAATCTGTAAACAAGAAACTGGAGATAGCGGTACGGAAAACGGACAAGGCAGTACGTATTATATCTATCCCTAATCTATCCCCCTTTTTCTCTTATATAAGGTATAATGGAGATATATACCTTATCGGGGGAGATTATGACTCAATTTGATGCTTACTTAAAAGAACGGGCCAAGCTCGTTGAAAAAAACCTGTCTAAATATATTGCCAAAATTCCAAATGCACCGAAAATTCTGACAGACGCCATGGACTATTCCTTACAAGCGGGCGGCAAGCGCGTGCGCCCTATCCTTGTGATGGCGACCGCCGAAGCGTTTGGCAAAAAAGCACAAGACGTTATGCCCGCCGCGTGTGCGACGGAAATGCTGCACACCTATTCTTTAATTCACGACGATTTGCCGTGCATGGATAACGACAACCTGCGCCGCGGCAAACCCACCAATCACAAAGTGTTCGGTGAAGATTTGGCCTTACTCGCGGGGGATGCGCTCCTTACCTACGTTTTTGAAGTATTTGCACAAAACGGAAAAGTAAAATCTATCGGCGCGGAAAACACGTTAAACGCTTTGTTAAATTTCGCGCACTGCACGGGTGCGTCCGGCATGGTGGGCGGTCAAACGGCGGATGTCTATGCCGAAGGTATGGGCACACAGGACGCCCACAGTTTCCGCGCGGACAAACTGCGCCAAACCTCTAAACCGCTAGCTAAAAAAACCTTGCACTATTTTATGTTGCCCTCGTCCGTCAAGGAAACGACGCCGGAAACCATTTTAAATTATATTCACGCCAATAAAACCGGCGCACTCATCCGCGGCAGTGTGGAAACGGGTGCGTTACTCGCCGGCGTTAAAGGGAACGATTTAAAACACATCAAAACGTATGCCAACAGTATCGGTTTAGTGTTCCAAATTGTAGATGATATTTTGGACGTTACCGCCTCGGCCAAACAACTCGGCAAATCTAACAGCGACGCCGAAAACGGCAAACTTACCTTCGTCAGTTTGTACGGTTTAGAGGGCAGCCGTAAGCACGCCCAACTGTTAATTGCCAAAGCGCAAAAAGCATTAGACAGCTTAAAAACCGCACGCAAAAAAAATCTGTGGCCGCTATACGAAATGGCGGAATTTTTTAAAACCCGCACGTATTAAGGAGCGAAAATGAAAGTTCTCCCCAGTATCAAATCCCCCCGCGATTTGCGGCTGATTAAAAGAGAGTTACTCCCCACACTTTGTGAAGAGCTGCGCGAGCAGATTATCCAAACCGCCAGCCACAACGGCGGACATTTGGGGTCCAGCTTAGGGGCGGTGGAAATCATCACCGCGCTACACTACGTATTTAACACGCCCGACGATAAAATCGTGTTTGATACAGGCCACCAGGCCTACGCGCATAAACTGTTAACGGGCCGCCAAAAAGAATTTGCCAAAGTACGCACCAAAGGCGGCATTAGCGGGTTTCCCAAACGTTACGAAAGCGAATTTGATACTTTTGGCGTGGGCCACGCTTCCACCGCTATTTCCGCCGCGCTCGGCATGGCTATCGCGCGCGACCAGCAAAAATCGCAAGACCGCGTGATTGCGGTAGTGGGCGACGGTTGTATGACGGGCGGCATGGCGTACGAAGCGATGCAAAACGCGGGCTTACTGCGCACCGATTTACTCGTTATTTTAAACGATAACCAGATGTTTATTTCCCAACGCGTGGGCGCACTGGGCAAAGCCCTGACTAAATTACTCACCACCAAATACGTCCAACTGGCCGAAGAAAAAGCCACCAACTTTTTACAACGCTTTGACGAACTGGGTAACAACGCCGCCAAACTGGCCAAACGCGCACGCTCTATTTTATTTCCGGGAACGCTTTTTGAAGAAATGGGTTTTCGGTATTTCGGTCCCGTCAACGGCAACGATATGGACGCGATGATTGACGTATTGGAAAACGTCAAAAACGTCAAAGGGCCGGTTATTTTACACGTCGTTACCAAAAAAGGCAAGGGCTATAAACCCGCCGAAGATTCCCCCACCAAATTTCACGGCGTCGGACTTTTTGACGTGGAAACGGGCGATTCTTTGGGCAAGTCCGACCGCATTTCTTTTACGCAAGCTTTTTCAAAAGCCCTGTTAAAATTAGCCGCCAAGGACGAGAAAATTAACGCCATTACCGCGGCCATGCCCGAAGGGACCGGCTTAGATGCGTTTAGAGATAAATACCCGGCGCGCTATTTTGACGTCGGCATCGCCGAAGAACACGCCGCCACGTTTGCCGCAGGCCTTGCCGCCAACGGCTTAAAACCCGTCGTGGCGTTATACTCCACGTTTGCACAACGGTGCTTTGACCAAATCTTGCACGATATCGCTTTGCAAAATCTGCCCGTTGTATTTGCCTTAGACCGTGCGGGCATCGTGGGCGAGGACGGCCCGACCCACCACGGTGTATTTGATTTGAGTTTCTTGCGCGAAATTCCGCAACTGACTATCGCCGCGCCGGCAGATGAAAACGAACTGCAACATTTACTTAAAACCGCCTTTGACACCAAAGCACCGTTTATCTTGCGCTATCCGCGCGGTGCGGGTTTTAACGTGCCCATGGACGATAAGCCCAAAGCACTTCCTATCGGCAAAGGCGCATGGCTTAAAAAAGGCAAGGACGTAACGATTCTCGCGATCGGCAACCGCGTTCATCCCGCCGAAAAGGCCGCCGAGATTCTGGCCGAACAAGGCATTAAAGCGGGCGTAGTCAATATGCGATTTGTAAAACCCCTAGATACAAATGCTATTGACGAAGCACTCAAAAATTCACAATATATTGTAACGGTAGAAGATAACGTGCTCGCAGGAGGGTTTGGCTCGGCCGTGGCTGAATATCTGGCCGACAAGCAAGCTAATTTCCGCTTATTGCGGCTCGGTTATCCCGACGCATTTGTAGAACATGGTAAATCTGCCTTGCTGTACGCACAGTACGATTTGGACGCACAACATCAAGCAGATAAAATTTTAAGTTGGTTAAAGGAGAAATAATTATGGCAATAGACCCGAAATCTTTTCCGCATGATTCTTCATACATTAAAGCGTACGAAGATATGAATTTGTTAAAACATGACGTAATGCGTCCTATCCGTATGGAACTGGAAGTGTTAAAGCCGGAGCTGTACCTTAAATATTTTGATATTGAAGACACGATCGTCTGCTTTGGCAGTGCCCGCATCTACGAAGCATCCAAAGCCAAAGAACGTATCAAAACAATTGAGGCGGAATTGACCAAAAAACCGCAAGACAAAAAATTGCAAGCCCAATTAAAAGCCGCTAAAGCACTTAGCTCGCTTTCTAAATACTACGATGAAGCACGTGAATTTGCCAAGCTGGTTGCCCAACAGGCCGGGGATAAATTTGCCGTTGTTACCGGCGGCGGCCCGGGCATTATGGAAGCGGCCAACCGCGGTGCTTTTGAAAACGGCGGCAAAAGCGTGGGGCTTAATATTACGCTTCCGCATGAACAACGCCCTAACCCGTATATCTGCAAAAATATGGCGTTTTTGTTTCACTACTTTGCTATCCGCAAAATTCACTTTGTGATGCGCGCCAGAGCATTTGTGGTGTTCCCGGGCGGGTTCGGTACGTTTGATGAACTCTTTGAAATTTTAACGCTCATCCAAACCGGTAAAAAAGAAAATATTCCGGTGGTCCTCGTTGGCAAAGAGTTTTGGACGAAAGTTATTAACGTAGAAGCCCTAGCTAACTATGGTGTGATTTCCCAAGAAGACACCCACCTGTGCCCCATTGTGGAAACGGCCGAGGAAGCATGGGACATTGTTTCCAAAGCATGTAAAATTAAATAGTAAGTAATCTTTTATTGCAAAACCGCCTCACATACAATAATGTGAGGCGGTTTATAGTGGAAAAAATTTGATTTATGGCAATTTATAATAGCGCGTGTATGATGAGTCGCCTATATGCGTAGCGCGCATTATTTTTTCACAAAAAGCACCGCTATTAGTAATAAAACTTTTACTTTCCATACAATATAGTTCCCCGCTTTTAAGTTGTAAATTTCCCTCTGTGTAAGAATCTACCATATACACAAATCCCGCACATTTATAAGGTCCTGTAATAAAAGAGCTATTCGTTCCTATAAAATTAACGGAAGGATTATTGCTAATTATAATTTGATATATGTCATTTTCCCGTTGCGCATCCGTAGATTGAACAAGATTTCCACAAACTCCGGCTGTTGCGCGTTTTGTAGGTAAATCATAATCAAGAGAAAGCTGGGCAAATTCAGTAGCAGCTTCCCCCGTAGTCATTTTATGTATCACAGCATCACGGCCCACCGCAGAAACCGCCGACATAAGTTGAGCCGCACGACTTTTCCACACCGCTTTCTGGTACTGTGGCACGGCCACCGCCGCTAAAATACCGATGATAAGTACGACGACTAAAAGCTCAATGAGCGTAAATGCTTGTTTGTTTTTCATACAACCTCCTTTTTATCAACAAATAAAATGTAGCAAAAAAAAAAACGATGTCAAG
>ONAM01000026.1 GCA_900315795.1 Candidatus Avelusimicrobium caledoniensis | reverse complement strand
GCAAAAAAAAAAACGATGTCAAGTTTTTATTTTTCTCTCGCTATATCCCGCATAGAAACCCTGCGGGATGACGAGCGAGAGAAAAATATATACAGAAAAGGCCCTTGCCGGGGGCAGGCGTGAGGCCTAGAACCTCTGTTTGCTTTTAATGCGATATTTTAGCAATAGGGAATTTCATTGACGGTGCTTTTGTTGGTCTTGCCGGGAGCAGGCAAATAAAGACGTCAACTTTCACTTACTTGTAGCCACACTCTTTTTGCATTGTTGCTTTGCAGTGCAACAACCGCAAAAACCAAACTGCTATAATATAATTTCCATGAAACAAGAAAACCCGTGGGCGTTACTACCGTTAATTGTATTTTTAGTATCGTATGTGGCTGTGTCGTTGGCGGCGGGCGATTTTTACAAAATGCCCATTACCGTCGCGTTTGTGCTGGCCGCGGTCGTGGCTGTTTGGCAAACGAAATTATCCACGTTGCATGCGCGCATTGAATTATTTTGCAAAGGCGCGGCTAACCCCAACATTATGCTGATGGTTATGATTTTCATTTTGGCGGGCGGATTTGCCCAAACCGCCAAAGCCATGGGCGCGGTAGACGCGGCTGTCAATCTCACGTTATCTATTGTGCCGGGCAATATGTTGGCGGCGGGGCTATTTTTAGCGGCGTGTGTAATTTCGGTTTCGGTGGGAACGTCTGTCGGCACAATTGTCGCCTTGACACCCGTAGCCGCCGGCCTGGCTTCGCAAACGCAAATATCCCCCGCACTGATGAGTGCGGTGGTTGTCAGCGGAGCAATGTTTGGCGACAATTTATCCGTCATTTCCGATACAACTATCGTCGCTACCCGCACGCAAGGTTGCAAAATGGCTGATAAGTTCAAAACGAATTTTCATATTGTGATGCCGCTTGCCCTTGTTACCACGATACTTTATATTTTTGAGGGTAGCACCTCGGCCCGGTTATTTACTCATACTGCCGTCAATTGGTGGCACGTGTTGCCATATTTGGCGGTACTTTGCGCGGCAGTAATGGGTGCAAATGTAATGGTTGTGTTGCTGGGAGGTACGCTGTTGTGCGGCGTGATTGGGTTACTGACCGGAGCATTTAGCGTATGGGGTTGGACGACGGCTATCGGTGCGGGCATTAACGGTATGGGAGAGCTGATTATTGTTACGCTACTGGCGGGCGGCACGCTGGAACTAATGCGTCATAACGGCGCACTTGCGTGGATTATCCAAAAGGCAACGGCCCGTATTGAAAGCCGCAAAGGCGCGGAACTGAGTTTGGCAGCCGTTGTGAGTTTTGCTAACGTCTGCACCGCCAACAATACGATTGCGCTAATCATGGCCGGACCGATTGCTAAAGAAATTGCGCAGAAATTTCATATTGCACCCAACCGAGCGGCCAGTTTATTAGATATTTTCTCGTGCGTGGTGCAAGGCATTATCCCGTACGGTGCGCAACTGCTCATGGCCGCCAGTTTATCAGGCATAGCCCCCGTGCATATTATGCGGTATTTATATTATCCGTATTTGTTAGGAGTAGGGGCACTCGTGGCGATTGCGCTTGGGTTACCGCGAAAACAAACGGCCCGGGCAGATAGTATTTAACACGCCTTACCACGCTAAACCGATAATTTGATAAAATAGAGATAGATTTACGCGCTCGTAGTTCAATGGATAGAGCGTCAGCCTCCGAAGCTGGAAATGTGGGTTCGACTCCCGCCGAGCGCAAGATTTAAGCCCCCCAATTTTTTGGGGGGCTTAAATTTTATGCTCGGAGCGGGCCAACTGCTTGGCCCGCGTCGGGCGTGCTTTACCGCGCCGCAAGGCGAGTACCGCGAGCCCGGCCTGCAGGAAAATCTCGTCAGAGATTTTACCGGAAGGCGACGACCGCCGAGAAATTTAATTTTATGCTCGGAGCGGGCCAACTGCTTGGCCCGCGTCGGGAGTCGAAAGGCGCAGCCATATCCGAGTTTGAGTTTGCGCAGCGCGCGAACGAAAGGCGAGGATGGCGAGCCGGGGCCGCGAGCGGCGAGGGTCAACGAGCCGACTTGTGGCCGACGACCTAGCCGAGTGCAAATTAAACCCCCCGCCTTGTGCGGGGTTTTTTAATTTGTCGCGAGAGCACACCCCCTGCGTGCTTTACCGCGCCGCAAGGCGAGTACCGCGAGCCCGGCCTGCAGGAAAATCTCGTCAGAGATTTTACCGGAAGGCGACGACCGCCGAGAAATTTAAATTTTATGCTCGGAGCGGGCCAACTGCTTGGCCCGCGTCGGGAGGCGAAAGGCCGGAGCGATGTTTTTGTTTGAGCGTACGCCGAAGGCGAGTGCGCGAAAGGCAAAAACCGCGAGGCCCGGCCCGGAGGCGTTTTGCGTCAGCAAAACGACCGCAGGGGACTCCCGCCGAAAAGCGAGCGGCGAGGGTCAACGAGCCGACTTGTGGCCGACGACCTAGCCGAGTGCAAATTAAAAAGCCCCGCATAAAGCGGGGTTTTTAATTATAAAATAAACTATCGTTACAGCTATTTAAAAATATCTTTTGTGCCGTCGGGGCGTTCCACGCCGTTATCATAAAATGATATCAGTACCGTCGGCGCGGTATAGGTAAAACTATGTAACACGTGCGGATAAATCACAAAGAAGTCGCCCTTTTTGATCTGGTACGTTTCTTTTTCGTGGGTTTGCGCGTGTTCCACATCCAATTTAAAAGCCCCCTCCGCTACAAAAAAGGCCTCTTTATTTTCTTTGTGAAAGTGGTTTCCGCGCACCGCTCCGGCCGCGCTGGTAATGTAATTAACCTGTTTCCACCCGTCGTGCACCAGTTGGGTGAGCGAGCCGCGCTCGTCGGCAAATTGGAAGTCCGGCTCAATAAATTTGATTAACATTTTATAGCTCCAAGTGAATTTCTTTTAGGTTTAATAATTTTTTCAATTTACTATTATTTAGCACCGCCGTTTCGGCGCGGCGGGCTTTAAAGATAGCGTTTGTATTTTTAATAGAAATCGGTTTAACAAGCGTTTTATCCAAGCCGAATTTTTCAGCCAGCACAACGGCCGCATCGTACTTGGACATCGGCGTATCGGCGGCGATATTTATTACCCGCTCTTCACATGCGCCGTAACGCTCTATTAAGTCTATCAAAAAACCCGCGCATTGGTTAAAACTCAGCGTGGAGCGGAAGGAATCTTCAAACATTTCCACGCTGCGCCCGTCGGAAAGAGCTTGTTTAATTTTATCAAAGAAATGCGGGCGGCCTTCCACCAAACTCGGCCCGAAAATAAACGGAAAGCGTACCACATTAAACCCGTGCGCGAGCGTGATTTGTTCCGCCAACACTTTATGTGCGCCGTAGCGGTTGACGGGGGATAGCGGGCTTTCTTCCGTAAACGGCTTATCTTTTTCCCCCTCGCCGTAAACGGTATCGGTGGACGCGTAATAAAAACAGGACAAGTTGGATAAATGATTCACCGCATAGCTAAGCGCGGTGATGTTGATATCCCACGCCAAGGTGGGGTTTTCTTCCACTTTATCGGGGTGGTGGTAGGCGGCCAAATAGATAGCTTTTGTGCCGGGCACGAGGAACGCATTTAAGCGGTCTATTTCTTGGGCATTACGCACATCGGCTTGCACCCATTGTACACGCGGGTGAGAAAACTCCGGCACGGAGGACGAGTAGGTAGCAACCACCGTGTCGGACGTTTTTTCCAAGATATTTTTAATACAATAGCGGCCCAAAAACCCGCTTGCGCCTATCACCAAGTACATTATTTCACTCCCATTTTAGCCATAGTTTCAAACCACACTTTATGGCCGTCAATCACTTGATTGACGTATGCGCGGTTTTTGTAAGGCAATTTATCGTTGGGCAAGGCATCAATTAAGTTTTTGAGTTTATCCATTAACTCAATACCGCAGGAAAGATATGTTTTCCCCGTGAGTTTAATTTCGCGTAACCAGTTGCAGAAATCGGTTGTCATTTTCGTACCCATTTCTTCGGCGTAGGCATCCACCCAATAGTCATGGTCGTTGCGGATTTGTTTAACAAGCGGCTGACCATAGGACACATAATCGCCCATGTGCCACGCAATACGTTCCACGATGTAAGAGGACCAAATATCGTCAAAACGTCCGATATCGGGTACTAAGAAATAGACGGGCACGATATCGCGGTGGATAGCCGTGTTTTGGCTGTTAAACGGCGAGTAGGTGTTTTTAGCAAGCGCGTAATTATTTTCTTTTTTATAGGCAATTACGTCAATGGGTGCGGCCAAACGGGTGACGGCGTCTAAGTCCGGGTCGCCAAGCCAAAAGCCCGCATTTACGACGGTGCGGATATTTTCGGTAGAGCGTTTGATATCTTTTACTTCGTCCACACGGTCAATCCACGAGTAGCCGCGCGGATAGAATTTGCGGCCTTGGCGGTCTTGCAAATCTTCGCAAATGTTATACCAACCCGTCGGAGAAGAAACCGTTTCCAACGCGGTTTTGCTACCTAGGGCTAAATGTTTGCCGACGTAATCTTCGCACGCGATATAGTTATCGTCATCAATTAAAACAATAATATCTGCGCCTTGTTCGTATGCTTTTAAGATAGCCACTTGGCGGCGTTGGATACAAGCCCACGGCAAATATCCTTTGAGTTTGGCGTATTTCTCTAAATATTTATTTTGATCTTCCACATCCATAAATAAGACGGGGATGTTGTATTTTTTTTCTAATTCTTGGCAATAGGTTTTGGCCTCTGCCGGGGTTTTTTTGTCGCCGGTAATGACGAAATCTACATCCTTTTGGCGGTTGTATTTAATCACATCTTTGATGTAGTCCTCAATCAAATGCGGCACGTGAATAGTGGTGGTAGTAATAGTTACTTTCATTTTTTATGCTCCTTATTTATTAACGATTTAAATTTACAGTATTGTGAAAATATTTTGTACATAAAACGCGGCATACGTGTGATATGATATTTTTCTGCCCGTTGTAAGATTTTTTGCATCCATTTGCTATACGTGATTGGCGATGATTGGACCGGTGTCTGAGTTACCGTAACATCCTTAAACCACAAAATTGGTTCACGACGGTGTGGAAAAAAATCCGGAGTTGTCTCAAAAGTATACTTAAAAAATGCTTCATTCATTTCTTTAATGTACGTGCGCGCAGAACGACAATTCTCATTCCAGTATCTACGATAAGTAAATATTTTTTCATTTATCTCTTGTAAAGAATTTGCTTGATACCCCGTTGTACACGTATACGTAAAACGACCCAATTTTTTCGCTTTAATAATTGAACAGCAAGCCAAATAGAAATGAACACTATCACTTATGTATGTGATTTCTTTTTCATCGCAAAAATCAAGAATTTCTTTTTTAAACAGCGCACAACCGCGCGAGAAAATTGTCTCTATAAAAAGACTCTGCATATCTCTAGCATGCCAGTCTATTCCATATGCGTGTGAAAAGCTTAGAAATTCATCTCTCAAAATAGGAGATGAACTAAGCGTTGTATAACTATTTTTATTTTTAAGATAACATCCCGAATATGAAAAAAGTGTATCGTGATTTTTTAGAATGTCCAAATTTTTATAGATGTGTCTTTGATGCATAATAGACGCTTTGTCTATAAACATAAAATATTTTCCTTGTAAATATTTTATAGCTCTATAAAAAGACCGTCCTTTAAATTCAGCATCTTTTTCAACAAAATCAATTTTAAAATCAGATAATTTTTTTACATCTTCATAAATTTTTGGCACAGAGATAATTATAAGATGAAGATTTTTGTAAAACTGTTTTTTTAACTGTTTATATATTTTCTTGAAATCATCCACACTATCCACAAAACATATAATATCTACGATATCGTGCTGTCGCTCTTTATCCTGCAAAATGTTTTTAACCTTAACAACCTTATCTAAAGTTTCTTCAACCATTTTTTCTAAAGATAGTTGTTTGATAAAAATTTCATTTGAAGATTTAGCCATTTCATAGGCATCCTTTGGATTCTCATTAGCCCATTCCAGTATATTTAAAATCTTTTTGGAAGATTCTTCTTCCGACAAATCTCTGCCGATATAAAAGACTGTATCCTTGAAATAATGGCGAACAAATTTATTATCATCAGAAATAATCAAAGCACCTGCTGCTGCTGCTTCATACGTTCTATTTGATACTCCATTCGCATCGGTATGCATAGGTGAATTAATTGCCAAACAAACTCCAGCTTCATTGATTTTTCTTATAATAGATTTTCCATCAAAAGGTATCTCTCCCCTATAACATTTAAAACCAGCCCATAAATTTTTGTGCCCATAAACCTTCATAGGCCCATATATATCGATCTTACTAGAAGCATCTAAATTTTTAAACAACTCTTCATAACGCATCTTTACTAATTTTCGTTCAAAATTGATTCCCACATAAAACAATCTTCTATCCGTATGTTCTCGTGCAGGAACTGCAAAGTCAGCAGGAACGGAAGACCCTATGAAAGGGATAGCATACGTGGTTATATTTGCGACCCTGTTAAAAACATCTTGTTCGTAAGTTGTGGCAAACATATCATAAATATTAAATGCTTGTAACTCTAATAAGGTTTGGAAATTAGCCACAAATCCTAAAGGAGACCAGTGGAAAAATACTGAAAAAATATCAGGAAATGTCATAACAGCTAGGTCCAGAGTATTATAGGTAAACATAAAATCTGGGTGGACATCTTCAACATATTTCCCCTTATCTTTACCCTGAGAAATGATTAAACCTTCTCTATTAAAAACTACTAAAGAATGACCAAACTTCTGAAAGCAATATTCTAAACGAAGTAACGTTTCTTGCTCCGCATTTTTCATTTCACCAAATATATTAAAAAATGCTATTTTCATATATATCTCCTATTATAAAGCGTTAAAAATATCAGCGGCTCGTTTATTCAAAATCTGTTGTGAAGGTATCCCCCCCAATACATAAGTCCAATGCACACCGGTGTGTGGTATCGTAAAAACTGTAATCTCGTATCCTTCCGCTTCTAAATACGCTTTCGTTTCTTCTCGCCGTTTACCGTCAATTTGTTCCGCAACAATCAAATATTCCGGTTTTTCCCCTTTTAACAAATCTTTTAAGCTACGGCCTCTTTCAGAGGGAGACTGCCCCTGAACAAACACATTTTTACCTCCTGCAAAGTGATAAAATTTGTTTAATAGTTTTTTTCTGTTTTTTTTCTGTTGATCGTATTTATTTACACAATACAGAATTGTTGTCGTTTTTCCAAAATTTCTAGCCCCCACCACAAGCACTGCTTTTTTTCCTTGTTTTTGTAGTTTCTTCTCCCCCACTATAAAATCTAACGTGTCACCTATGTCCTGTTTTTCCCTCACAAGCTTACACCATTCCACACCCGCATTTTTGCCGGCATCAATATCGCTTTGCTTGTCGCCAATTAAAATTGATTTTTTTACGTCAAGGTCCAGTTCTTTCACGGCGCGTAAAATCATACCCGGATTGGGTTTGCGGTCCCAAGACGCTTTGCGGTACTTTTCCACCGTTCCGTCCTCGTGGAACGGGCAATAATACTCCGCATCAATCGGGCAGTTTTCCGCCGCAAAACGCGCGTGGACAAAATCCCTAAATTTAAAATAATCTTCTTCTGTATATTTTCCTTTGGCAATTCCGGCCTGATTGGTTACGACCACAATTTTATACCCCTTGGCTTTGGCCGCGCGGCACAAATCAAAAATACCGTCCACAAATTGGCATTTGTCAATTTCGTGCACGTAATGCGTATCTACATTTATCACGCCGTCACGGTCCAAAAAGAGCGCCTTATTTTTATGCGCGCCGACTACGTCTTTAAGTTCCCGGCACGCTTGGGCGTAACTGGACGGCAAGCCGATATCAATAAAATAATCTTCCGCCTTAAAAAACAGTGGTTTTAATGACGATACTTGCGGCTCTAACAACTCTTTTTCAAAGGAAAATTTACGGGGAAGTTCGCGGGAAAAAATTTCGTTTGTCAGGTAATAAATACCCGCATTGATAAGCCCCGCTTGCACCGCGTCCGATTTCTCGCAAAATTTCACGGCGCGGCCGTCCTGCGTTTGCACAAGCCCATAGCGCGAAGCATCCGGCACCTCTTTAAGCACAAGCCCGATTTTTTCGCCTTGCATTTGCTCAAAAAACGCGCGGTAATCAAGTTGCACGTACGTATCGCCGTTAAGCACCAGCGCGCTATCCAACTTAAATTGCTCAAACGCTTGCTTAATGGCTCCCCCCGTGCCCAGTGGCTCTTCTTCCACCGAATAACGCACCGGCACGCCGTAAAAATAATCGCCGAAATACTCCTGTATTTTCTCACGCTTGTACGACACACACAGGACAAACTCATCCGCGCCGTATTGCAAAAGTTTCTGCATCAGAATATCCAAAAAAGGGCTGTCCCCGATAGGGGCCATCGGTTTGGGTAATTCCTTGACCACACTTTGCAAACGCGTGCCGAATCCTCCGGCTAAAATAACTACTTTCACGGTTTGAGTTTCACCTCTTCTTTATTTTGCATGTGGATATAGTCCAACTTTTCGTACGTGGACGGGTGATAATGCTTGGGCGCATACAAAACAGTCTGACACCCTTGGTCGTCAAATTTAAACGGTACGTGAATTAAATTGCGAAGTGCCTTTTTGACTTTAAGCTGGTTTTCCGGCTCCACATAAAACAGGATAAACCCGCCGCCACCGGCCCCTAAAATTTTACCGCCGATAGCACCGTTATCCCGCGCCGTGCTGTAAATTTCGTCAATCAGCGAGGTGCTGATAGCGTCCGTCAGCGAACGTTTTAACAGCCACGTTTCATGCAACAGCTTGCCAAATTCGGACAGGTCCGTCGTGTGCGACGTAAGTATCTGGCACGCCTCGCGCACCATGGCTTGCATTTGCTGAAGTTGCGCGGTTTTGTCTTTCGTGCACGCCACTTGCTTTTTGGCTACTTCACTACTCGTACGCGCTACGCCGGTAAAAAAGAGCAGCAACCGCTCGTTAAATTGCGCTTTGCGTTTTTCGTCCATCACTACCGGCTCTACGGAAAACGACCCGTTATGATTGATATGGATGTGATTAAGCCCGCCGTAAACAGCCGCAATTTGGTCCTGTATGCCGCCGTTTTCTTTTAAAATTTCACGCTCTAATTTAATGGTTTCGCGCGCAAGGCCGTATTTGGAAATCATCTGCTCTTTAAGCGCGTAAATACCTTTGATTAGCCCCGCGCAGAAAGACGAACTGGACCCGAGACCCGAACGGGCCGGCAAGTCGCACTGGTTGCTGATTTCCACCCCTTGCGTAACGCCGTAATGAAGTAACGCCGCGCGGATAGCGTTGTGTTGGATATCTTCTACTCTTTCCGGATATTCCAAAATACGCCACGCGATACGGTTGCGGTATTCCGCGTGAAACGGCGGCAGAAAACGGCAACTTAAATAATTGTAATGATTGATACTGGTGGACAGCACATCCCCGCCATACTGTTCATAATACGTATGGTAGTCCGTGCCGCCGCCAAAAAAACTAATCCGGTAAGGAGTCCGTGTAATAATCATTATCAGTTCGCAGGTTTAAAGAAGTGCGCCTCCACCAGTCCGCAAATCATATGCCCGCAGGCAATGTGCATTTCTTGGATATTGTTGGTCGTGTTAGACGGCACGTTTAAGCAAATATCCGCCGATTCTTTCATTTTCCCGCCGGCTTCGCCGGTAAAAGCGATCGTAGTAATTCCCTTTTCTTTAGCTACGGCAAACGCATCTAAAATATTTTTAGAGTTGCCCGAGGTGGAAATACCCACCAGCACGTCGCCTTTGCGGCCGATTCCGCGCAGTTGGCGGGAAAAGACCTTGTCGTACCCGTAATCGTTGCCGATCGCGGTTAAGGCAGAGGTATCGGTCGTCAAGCTCATAGCCGGCATCGGGTTGCGGTCAAATTTATAACGGCCCATTAGTTCGGCCGATAAATGTTGCGAATCGGCCGCCGAGCCGCCGTTCCCGCAAAAAATAACTTTATTACCGTTACCCAAGGCCGCGATCCACGCTTGGGCAATTTTTTCAACGGTGTCTGCTTTTTCTTTCAAACGCAAAAAGTTTTGGCTAATCGTATCAAAACCTTGTGTAATGGTTTCCTTCATAAGTTACCCCCTAGCGTTGTAAGAATTTTTCGCCGTGTTTGACGCGTTCGCGCCAATAATTAAGCAGGTCGGTCATCGTTTTTTCAAACGGAATTTCCGGTTTCCACCCTGTATGTTTGTTGAATTTAGAGGTGTCCGGGATTTGCAGGTCCGCATCAATCGGGCGCAAGCGTTCCGGGTCTACTTCAATTTTGATTTTGTCTTTCATCGGGGATAAGGATAAAAGAAAATTAAGCATATCGCCTACCTTGCACGTATAGGCCCCGCCGATGTTGTAATACTCGCCGGGGATGGGGTTAACGGTCAAAAGCATGTAATAAGCACGCACAGCATCGCGCACGTCGGCAAAGGTGCGCAAGGAGTCCAAATTGCCAACTTTGAGCACCGGCGGAATAAGCCCGGCTTCAATCATGGCAATTTGTTTGGCAAATGTGCTCTCGGCAAATACATCTCCGCGGCGCGGGCCGGTATGGGTAAACATACGCGTAGTCATAACGGTCATACCAAATGCTTGCGCATAATAGCGACCGATTAAATCGGTGCCAACTTTGGAAATAGCATACGGGGAGGCCGGGTGGAAGGTACATTCTTCGTTAATCATCCCGTTCATTTGGGCCAATTTTTCTTTAGATACGCGGCCAAACACTTCTGACGAGGCGCAAACGTGAATAATAGCTTTGGGCGCATATTTTTTAAGTGCTTCCAACACGCGGGCCGTACCTTGTATATTGGTATCTAATGTATCTAACGGAGCATCAAAACTGGTTTTAGGATAGCTTTGGGCAGCCAAATGGAAGACATAATCAGGCACTACGCTTTTAACCACATTATCTAACGACATTGTGTCGCGCAAATCGCCATACACAAGGTGTACGCGTTTTTTTGCATTGATGTCGTCAATCAAATGAGCGATATTATCAAGCGGGCTACGCCAACGGCACATGCCGTAAATTTCCCAATCGGTGTTTTTAAGCAGAAAATCTGCCAAATGGGAACCTACCATTCCGGTGATTCCGGTAATCAATGCTTTCTTTTTAGTCATGTTTTTTTCTCCTGTAAAATTTATGTCTAAATTGTTTAAACCGCAACCGGTAATAACGCACCTTTAAAAATAAAGGGTGGCCCAACAAGGCAGATAATCTCGGATAAACACCCGGCTCTATTAAAAACGGATTTCCCATCCAATCGCAAATTTTACGTTTAACCCATGCTTTATCACGGCTTGTTGCTTGCGGTTGTTGGCAAATAAAGTCCATCATTGGCCGGGCGACCGTAAAAAGATCCTCTTGCAATTTGCGGTAGTAATTTGCGCTCCATAAAGACGGCATATACGTATAGCGTGCTAGCGGCGTAAAACTTACCTGACGAGCCCTCCAAAAGGCCTGCAATATAAACGGGTTATCTTCCCAACGGCAATTTTCGGCAAAGCGCAACGGTTTTATCAGTTCGGCCTTAAATAACTTGTCAAAACATCCGCCGTGCGGCAACCGTGAAAACGACGGAGAAAACCCCTTCACCACGCCGGCTCCGGGCTGTCCCATCGGTTTACCTTGGGATAGAGTCACCCCCACCGCAATATCACTCTGTTCCTTATGTATACAAGTAAACAACTGCTCGTAAAAATCGGATGGAACAATATCATCCGCTTCCATGAAACCAATGTATGCCCCTTTAGCGGCAGCCACACCCAAATTACGCGCCCCGCCGGGACCGTTTTTCTCTTGTTGATAAACAATACGCAACGAACGTCCGGAAAACGCTTGTAATTTAGCTAAGGTATCGTCCTCGCTGGCCAAGTAGACCGCAACAATCTCCAAATTAGGGTATGTCTGTTTTTGCAAACATTGTAAACAAGCCCCTAATGTTTTACCCGAATTATACACGGGCAAGACGATACTGATAAGCGGCAAGGCGGCATTTGTCATATAAACAATAACTTCAAAATCCAGTGGCAAGCAGCTAATCCCAGTTACTTGCCACGTACAGCTACCCGGCCGGACAACCGATCAAAGAAGTCCGTACCGGCAAAGCCCTAAAAAAAAGGACTCCAACTTATTGTTGGAATCCCGTAAAACCCGAATAAAACGGCCGAATAGTGCCAAGTCCATGAGAGTAGCCCTAGTTACTAAACAGCCGTAGTACCATATAAAAAAATATCTATATGACACATTTGGCAGAGAGCAAAAGGCTCATGACTTCCTTTCACTCCCTGCCTTAACCAGCCATCTTTGGACTCTCATGGAACCTTGGTTTTACCCAAAGTGCCTTCCTATTCTACATAGGATTCCAAAAACAGAATAAAATGTAAATAAACCTTACATAATACTTAGTGCAACATATACGTCTTTTTTCATTGTAACAAATATACCCATTATTGGCAATCTGTTACCCATTTACTTTGTTCCTTATAATATACTATAAATACAACACTTTAAAACCGATACTTACGTTCCAATCTTTGCTTTTCCAGTTTCCGGCGGCGTGGGTTCCCCCGTTGATATAAAACGCCGTTCCCTCATTGACAAGCGTGCCGATTTCCAACTCCGGCACAAATTCCATTTTGCCGCGGTCGTTAAAATTTTGGTAATAATACCAATTCGTTTGCACCCACCATTTATTTTCAGATAAATAACTGATATTCCCACGTATACGTCCGTAGTTGATATCTTCGCGGTTATGTTCGCCGATAACGGATACATAGTGCTTATATCCCAGCGCACTATACCAACCGCTGCCGTTTGTCCACACGGCAAACACGGCCGGGCTAGCTTGCAACTGCCCGCTACCTAGGCGTTTATCGGTGGCGGTAGGTGTAATAAGTTCCATTTTCGCGCCATATCCCAAACTATGGGCCGTTTCCGGTTGCACCCAGGTCAACGCGAGCATAATATCTCCCAACCCGTTTACCGATTTAGCCGGCGATTCAAACCGCGCAAGCGGAACTTCCACTCCCCAGTTCCAATTTGGGTTAATTACGTGATACCCTTTAAACGTCACTTGCGAAGTGGAAACACTCCCGCTGTCATCCACCACGCTTAGCGACGGATTTACCTCCATACTGGTAATATTGTCCGTCGGCATTACCCCGTAGTGACAGATTTTTTGCAACTGCCCGAAACCGGGTAAAGTCATACACAAACAGACCAACCCCACACTTAATCTACGCATTAATTTCCTCCTCTGGTTAAGATAATATATTGTAATAAGGTGCACGTCGGCTGTCTTGCCAAAAAAATAATTAGTTTATATACTGATACCGTAATATGATGACCGTTGCACAAATTCCTGTAAAAACTTTTTTATCTAAAAGCAAGATCCCCGGCGTAGATTACGTTATCAATCCGTACGTCGGCTGTCCGCACAAATGCGTGTATTGTTACGCGGAGTATATGCGCAAATTCTCCGGGCACGAAGAACCCTGGGGCGATTTTTTAGATGTACGGTATTGCTCCGTTCCTTTAAAACCTTCCTTATTATTTCACACGCACGTGTTGCTTAGTTCGGTTACCGATCCTTACAATCCGTATGAACGGCAATATGAACTGACGCGCAATCTGCTAAAACAATTGCAATTTAGCCAAGCCCATGTACACATATTAACGAAATCTTCACTGGTCACGCGTGACATAGATATACTCAAACAATTACCAAGTTGCGAAGTAACATTTTCATTTTCCTCATCGGATGACACCTTGCGCCAACGGGCCGAACCGGGGGCTTCTTGCGTCGCGGAAAAAATAAATGCGCTTAAAATATTACATGAAAACGGCTTACAAACCGCCGTAATGATCGCACCGATTTTACCGGGACTTACCGATTGGAAAGAAATTATTTTACAAACGCGTCCGTACACCAACCGCTACACGTTTGATAGTTTAAACATGCGCCCGGCCTATCAACGGAAAGTATTTAATTTTGTTAAAGAAAATTACCCGCACCTATTGCCTCTATATGCAGATATTTACGTTAAAGAAAACACTATCTATTGGCACAATTTGGCTCGTGAAATCCGCGCCTATGCAGACGCAGAAAACTTAAATGCGGACATTTATTTCCCGCATGCGAAATCAAAACTTACTGAATAGCATAACGGGTACTGGCAGACCCCGGCTGCGCCGGCAGAGCCGTTCCCAAATTTTTGCAAATCTTATCGTATTTAGTTTGGGGCCCTGCCGTCCAACAATAGGTGATATCTGCCCACGCGGGTTGATCCGTTCGGTGTGTAAAGCTCGCTACAACAGACATTTCATTTTCCCCTTTGTATACGGCTCCAACCGATTGCGCGCCTTCTTGCATTAAATAACACGCCCACCCGTTGGGGCATACCCCCTCTACCGCCAAATCATCTATATTGTTAGTGTATACCCCGTTCGCCAAATAATAAACTTCTTCGGCATTTTTTATTGCATGCAGATAGGGTAACACCGTAGCAATACGGCTTTTGATAACCGCTTTTTCATATTGCGGCAAAGCCACCGCCGCCAAAATACCAATAATTAACACGACTACCAATAATTCAATCAGCGTAAATGCTTGTTTGTTTTTCATACGACTCTCCTTTTTTGATATTTTTCTTACAACTAAAAAATATCAAAAAAAAAAACGATGTCAAGTCCTTTTTATTTTTCACAAAACAAGAAACCATCCCCTGACACAATCGCGCTACACTTGCGACGGGAAATATGCTAAAATAGTTGGGTCTATTTACTTTACCTAATTAGGAGGATGTACCATGGAAACAACAGCCCAAGGCGGCGGAACGATGTTTTTTCTGCTGATGATGGCGATTATGTTTGTGGTGCTTATTTTCATGCCGGCCCGTTCGCAAAAAAAACGCGAGCAGGAATTGGCGGCCAAAGTAAACGCACTACAGAAGGGAGATGAGGTCATTTTGTCCGGCGGTATCGTCGGCACGGTGGCAGGATTCAAAGACAATCTGTTAGAAATCAAACTGGCGGAAAACGTAAAAATTCACGTACTTAAAACCGCCGTTGTAGGACTTGTAAAAGATTTACAGGCCGATAATAACAAAGGAGGAGCGAAGTAATGTCTAATAAGTTAGCCGTAAAATGGGGGATCATTCTTACCATTTTACTCGGGTCGTTGTATATGATTTACCCCAACTACCGGTGGTATTCTAAACCGCTCGCCGAACGCGAAGCGTTAGATACCTTGGGTGAACGCCCCAAACACATGCTCAATTTGGGTCTTGATTTGCGCGGCGGTTCCAGCTTGCTCTTGGAATTGGAAGTGGCCAAGCTCAGCGGTAAAGAGCCGCTCAACGAAGCGATGGCCCGCGCGATTGAAATTATCCGCAACCGCATTGACCAATACGGCGTGGCGGAAACTTCTATCACCAAACAAGGCGACAAATGGATCATGGTGCAATTACCCGGCGTGTCCGACCCGCAACGTGCCGAAGAACTTATCGGCAAGACGGCCATGTTGGAATTTCGTATCGTAAAAAACGATACCACCGACGCCCAAAAAGCTTTTGAACTTTTGGAAAAAACGGAAAAGCCGTTTGATGACGACGGCAATTTACTGCCGTCTATTGCCAAACTCGTTCCGGCGGGCTATCAAATCATGCGCAACAAAGAAGGCGGTTACAGTTTAGTTACCGCCACAGCCACCGTAACCGGGGCCGACTTGGAAAACGCCCGCGTGATTATGATGAGCGACAACGGCTATCCGGCTGTTTCCTTTACCTTCAATGCCGAAGGTGCTAAAAAATTCGGCCAACTTACCGGAGCCAACATCGGCAAACAATTAGCTATCGTGTTAGACAACACGATTCAATCTGCCCCGACGGTACAATCGCGCATTACCAAAGACGGCCAAATCACCGGCTCTTTCTCGCCGGAAGAAGCCCGCAGTTTGGCGATCGTCTTAAAAGCAGGTGCCTTGCCCGCTCCGGTCAAAGTGATTGAAAAGAAAACGATCGGACCGACCTTGGGCGAAGACTCTATTAAATCGGGCTTATCCGCTTCGTTATACGCGCTCGTTTTAATCTTGGTATTTATGGCCATCTATTACAAAGCGGCCGGCGTAATTGCCGATATTGCTTTGTTACTTAACTTTGTACTGATGATTGCCACTATGAGCTATTTTTCCGCTACGCTTACATTACCCGGTATCGCGGGTATGATTTTGTCGCTCGCTATGGCTATTGACGCCAACGTCTTAATCATTGAACGTATGCGCGAAGAAAAACGCTTAGGCAAACCGGTATACGAAGTAATCAACCTCGGTTACGACAAAGCATGGTCTGCCATTTTTGACTCCAACATCACCACCATTATCGTCGGTGCATGTTTATTGCAATTCGGCACGGGCCCGGTCAAAGGGTTTGCCGTAACGCTTATCATCGGGTTGTTAGTCAGCTTGTTCACCGCCGTATTTGTTACGCGCGCGATTTACGAGCTCATCTTAACTTCCAACACTAAGGATATCAGCTTATGATGAATTTATTTCCTAAAACACATATTGATTTCCTCAAATACCGCAAAGTCTATTTCTCGCTGTTTGCCGCGGTACTCGTGGCGGGCGTGATTTGCTTTTGGACCAAAGGGTTCAACATGGGCATTGACTTTACCGGCGGTACGATGGTGCAAGTACAATTTAATGCACCCGTGGAAATGAGCCAACTGCGCGAGGCCTTAACGGCTACCGGCGCCAATTCCGAAATTCAATCGTACGGAGACAATACCTTCTCTATCAGCGAAAAAAGCACCGCTAACGAAGTGGGCGTGGTACAAGCCCGCATTGAAAAAGCGTTAGACACGCTCAACGTGCCCTACACCGTACAGCAAACCAACTCCGTTGGGCCGGCTGTCGGTGAAAGCATGACCAACCGCGCGATCGGAGCGATTGCGTTGTCGTTGTTCTTCATCATCGTATATGTAGCGTTCCGCTTTAGCAACATCTTGTGGGGCTTTTCGGGCGTGATTGCCTTGTTCCACGATTTGTGGGTCATGGCGCTCGCGTTTTGTATTACGGGGCGGGAAATTGACCTCGTAGTCGTGGCGGCTTTCTTAACGGTAGCCGGTTTCTCCATTAACGACACGATCGTTATTTTTGACCGCATGCGCGAGAACATCCGCTTACACCCCAAAATGAGCTTTGGCGAACTGATTAACACATCTATTAACGAAACGCTTTCGCGTACCGTTATTACGACGTTAACAGTTCTCTTTGCCTTGTTCATCCTGTATTTCTTCGGTGGCGAGGTAATCAACTCGTTCGCGTTTGCGATGCTGATCGGTTGTATCTCCGGTGTATACAGCACGATTGCGCTGACGACTCCGCTTGTTTACACGTGGAGCCACGGACAACTCGTTACGGACGAACACCGCCCGGCCAACCAACATAACGTGGAAGCGTTTGTCAAAGAACAAAACCGCAAAAATAACAAACGCAACCGCAAAAACAGAAGATAGTTTTACACAGCAAAGTCCCCCCGCTCCGGGGGACTTTGCTAACCTTTTACGCCAGTATCTAATCAGGTATTTACGCAAACGGTTAGCAACTATGCGAAAGATAAAACGGTTTAAAATTACTCCCCGGCAAAAAGAAATTCTGCGCCGCTTACTGCGCGGCGGCGGACTTTTGCGTCAGGCGGGTTTTACAACGGAACTGGAAGTTACCAAATACATTTTAGAGGGCTTTGCCGCTATCAACCCCGGCGTGGTGTATGAATTTAACCAAGACGCGCATTGGGAGTTAGACGATGACAGTGCCGTGCATAAAGAAATGTTTAGCGCGTGTGCGGTAACACTCGGGCCGGCGCTAGAACAATGGGTAGCCACCGCCAAAGCCCACAGCCCGGCGCGCGAGATTGTAGCGGGCACGGTATCCTTTGAATTTTTAAAAAGCGCGGTCAGCTTTGTAACCGACCTTGTCCGCGAGCAAGCCGAAAAAGAAGAATACGAAGCGTTAGACCCGCAATTTGTTTATTTGCCGCCGTTTGGCGTATCTGCCGCGCCCAAGTTACTGCGCGAAGCGGTCCGTTTGGAAAAAACGCTCGCCGACAAAACCTTACCGCTTATCTTGGAAAAACTAAACGCGGACAAAGTAGATATTGCGCTAACCGAGCAAACAATTACCCCGTTTTACACCGCTGTATTTTTAGTACCGTGGCAAAAAGCACGCAAAAAGGGGAAGAAATAATATGGCAAAAACTCAGCTCCCCTATAACGACTGGAAACACGCACTGGTGTCTTCATTTGCTTATTATTACTCGGTATTTTTGGGTTGGACCACACGCGTGTACTGGTTTAAAACACCAAAGGCCGAAGAACTGGAAAAAAACGGCCCGGGCGTGATTTATGCGATATGGCACAACCAACAGCTTTTCTTGTTATATCCTTACCGCAAACATAAAATTGCCGCCCTCATCAGTCAATCTAGCGACGGGGAATATATTGCACGCTGTCTGCCGAAGTTTGGCATGCTTGCCGTGCGCGGATCCAGTACGCGCGGCGGCACGCGGGCACTCATCAAACTATTGCAAGCTACACGCGAGGGGTACTCCCCCATGCTCACGCCCGACGGCCCGCGCGGCCCGATTTATAAAGTGCAACCGGGTATTTTGTTTTTAGCCAAAAAGACAGGTTGGCCGATTGTTCCCGTCGGCTCGGCCCTAAGCCACAAATTTAAAGTCCACTCGTGGGACCGCATGCGTATCCCGCTACCGTTTGGAAAAACCGCGCTTTGCTACGGCGATATTATCTACGTAAAAGACGACACGGATATGCCCCGTGCCGCCCAAGAATTGGAAAAACAATTAAACGCCATGACCGACAAGGCCGAAATGTTTATCAACAAAAAACATTTTGATCCGACGGAAATGGACTCCTAGAAATTACATCTTCTCCAACTTCCGTCGGTGTTAAGTGTTTTTACCTTACACACAAATTTACATAAATCTACGGCCTGCGAATTACTCGCATCAGCATAACAAGACCGGACATTAAGCGTATTAAATACTATTAACAAAATTCCCGGTAAATAATTTGTCCCACCGTAAAAATACAACCCATTATTTTGGTAATTTAATATTGCATAAGGATCTTTAGTATTTCCGATGCTCCCTTTCTGTAAAGTTCCGCCACTCGTTACATAACCTGTTAAATCAATATCAATTTCATCCCAATTATTTGCATACGTTCCATTCGCCAAGTAATATCTTGTTTGAGCTTGTTTAACAGAACTGGCAAACGTAATAAGTTGCGTCATCCGCGCTTTGGCTACCGCAAATTTGTACTGCGGCAACGCCACCGCCGCCAAAATACCGATGATAAGTACAACTACTAACAATTCAATAAGCGTAAAGCCGTTATAACATAAAGATCTGTCATCCCGGAAATTTGTAATCCGGGATCTTCTGATTTCTTTTCGCTCGTTAATCATCCCATCAGAAACAAAAATACGAAGATGCCGGATAAAAACCTTCCGGCATGACAAACTTTTTTTACTTTTCTTTTCCATAAAAATCCTCCTTTGTTTCATTAAATAAAATGTAGCAAAAAAAAAACGATGTCAAGTTTTTATTTTTCTCTCGCTATATCCCGCATAGAAACTCTGCGGGATGACGAGCGAGAGAAAAATATATACAGAAAAGCCCCCTCCGCTTTTCTGACGGCAGAAAAGCTAGCAAAAGACCGCCGCCCCATGGCACCACAAAAAGCAGACAAATCGGGAAAATTTACAAACTCGCTACCCGCTCAAACATGTAAATTTCCTTTTCCGATTTGGCGCTTTTTGTAAACGGT
>ONAM01000027.1 GCA_900315795.1 Candidatus Avelusimicrobium caledoniensis | reverse complement strand
AGGGGGTTGACAAATCAAAAAAAAAAACGATAATAAAGGAACGAAAAAAACCACAAAGGAGCAAAAAACATGAAAAACAAACAAGCATTTACACTTATTGAATTACTCGTCGTTATACTTATCATCGGCATTTTAGCGGCCGTGGCCTTGCCGCAATATAAAATGGCCGTAGATAAAAGCCGTTTAAGTAAATTGCTTGCAATAACAAATAGTGTCGCACAGGCCGAAGAGGCCTATTATTTAGCCAATAACAAGTATTCTCGTGATTGGGAAGAATTAGCCCTATCGCTACCGGGAACGGTTACCGATAACGTCATTAGTACTGAGGAATGGAGTGCAAGCATTCTGTCAGACGGCGCCTGGGGGGTAAAAGCTGTTGACCGCCGTGTCCCCGAAGTTAAAATTTGGCGTTTTTTTAATCATAACTCGAGTCTGCCCGGACAAAATGCGTGTTATGCAACTATCGGCAACGAACGAGCTAATAAATTATGCAAACTGATTTCGCACCGAGCAAACAACGACTTGGCAAATCCTTACGATTTAATGTACTCTTTTCAATAACAAACCGGGCAATACTCTTAGAGAATATTGCCCGGTTGATAACAGAAACCTATTTAATTGATCTGTCCCATGGCTCTTTCAATGCCTTGGGAAAGTAGAGTTTCCAATGCGCCGACGGCGCGTTCAACGGTGGGTTTTAAAATTTCTTCATCTGCGGCGGAAAATTTGCCGAGTACAAAATTGACCAGGTCTATTTTTTCGGGTTTCGGGCCGATTCCCACGCGCAAACGCACGATATCTTGCGTGCCTAACTGCTCAATCACGCTTTTCATGCCTTTTTGACCGCCGGCAGAACCGCTTTTGCGCAACCGCAACTGACCAACCGGCAGTGCCACTTCATCAAAACAAATCACGCAGTTTTGCGGCGCAATTTTATAAAACCGGGCCAAGCTGCTAACAGCCCGGCCCGATTCGTTCATATAGGTAAGCGGTTTTAACAAATATACATCTGTTCCGCTTACACAAACTTTGGCATATTCTCCCAGCTTTTGCCAAGGTTTCCAACTTGCTCCCCATTTTTCTGCAGCCGCATCCACTATCCGAAAACCGGCATTGTGACGCGTACGCGCATACTCGTTACCGGGGTTACCCAAGCCCGCCAGGAGAATGGCCATAGATTATTTTTTGGCGTCCTTGGCAGCGGCGTCTTTATTGTCTTTAGCCAAGTTGCCTTCTTCGTCCTTCTTACCTTTGGTAGAAGAGCTTTCCGGTTGCGCCGCAGCCGCATCAGCAGCCGGGGCAGGAGCCGGGGTATCATCTTTCGGAATTGCCAAGTGTACCACAGGAGCTTCGGCATCGGTGATAAGTTCAACCCCTTGCGGCAGTTTAATATCTCCGGCCAAAATACCTTTGTTAATGGTCATAGGCGTAATATCTACCACGATTTCATGCGGGATAGCACTTACCAAGGCGCGTACTTCAATTTCGCGCATGATGTGTTCAATAATAGCACCGTATTGGGCCACATCGGCAGGTGTACCTTCCAGTTTGAGCGGCACGACCACGTCCATTTTGTCTTTCATGCTGACGCGTTGAAAGTCGGCATGGATCGGGTTATCGGTTACGGCGTGGAATTGTACTTCTTTTACCAGCACCAATTCTTTCGCTCCGTTTAAGGTCATTTCTACTAAGGTGTTTTTACCGGCTTTCATGATTTTTTCCAAATCTTTTACGGCTACGGTAATGCTAGCAGGTTCTTTATGACCGCCATAAACGACGGCCGGGACTTTCTTTTCCGCACGAATTTGGGAAAGGGCCCCTTTGACGCCGATGCCTTCGCGGCTGACGGCTTCTATTGTTACTTTTTCCATTTATTTCCTCCAAGTTCCTTTTAAAAAGGGTTAATTAAACATATCGCTGATTGAACGACCGTCGTGGTTGCGTTTGATAGCGTCGGCGAGTAAATACGACACCGACAGCACATCCACTTTCGGCCCCAAGTCGCGTATCGGCAGCGAGTCGGTAATGACCAGCTTTTTGATATCGGACTTGTTGATCCGTTCCATCGCATTGCGAGAGAGCAGTCCATGCGTGCAAGCCGCATAAATTTCCCGCGCACCGCGTTCTTTGATTTTTTGGGCGACGGTCGTCAGCGTGCCGGCCGTATCCACGATATCATCAAAAATAATAGCTACTTTGCCTTCCACATCCCCGATTACGTTATATACAACCGCCTCGTTGGGTTTGGGGCGGCGTTTATCAATAATAACAAGCCCCGCGTCCATACGTGCGGCAAATTTGCGGGCGCGTTCCACGCCGCCCACATCGGGGGAAATAACTACTAAATCGTTACGGTTAAATTGCGAAAAATACTCCAAAAACACTTTACGCGCCCGCAAATGATCTACCGGAATATCAAAAAACCCTTGAATTTGCCCGGCGTGTAAATCTACCGTCATAATGCGGTCGGCCCCGGCTTCGGCAATTAAGTTACAAGCCAGCTTAGCCGTTATCGGCACACGCGGGGACGATTTGCGGTCCGCACGCGCATAACCAAAATACGGGATAACCGCTGTAATTTTGCCCGCACTGGCGCGCTTAAATGCGTCAATCATAATGAGCAGTTCCATCAAATTTTCATTGACGGGGGGACACGTCGGCTGTACGATATAGCAATCATGTGCGCGGACGCTTTCCAAAATTTGCACATCAATTTCGCCGTCTGCAAACCGTTCTACACGCAGTTTGCCCAAGTCCATATTCAAGTGTTCGCAAATTTTTTGGGCAAGCGCGATATTAGCATTGCCGGAGAAAATACGCAAATCACCGTTTACACTTTTAGTCATTTTTGACCCCTTTGTTTTCCAGTACGACTTGGCGCGCCCGGGCGATACCGAGCGACTTAGCCGGTATCTCTTTGGTTATGGTTGACCCCGCACCGATTTTTGCATATTCGTGCACCGTTACCGGTGCTACAAAATTGACGTTAGAGCCCACAAATACGTGGTCTTCAATGATAGTTTGATGTTTATTTTTACCGTCGTAGTTACAGGTAATCGTTCCGGCTCCCACATTGACACCGGCCCCCATTTGGGTGTCTCCGATGTAACTGAGGTGATTGACCTTGGAATTTTCCCCGATGACGGACTTTTTAACTTCGCTGAAATTGCCTACTTTAGCACCCTTTTTAAGTACCGTTTGCGGGCGCAAATGCGCGTACGGCCCCAATTGGCAAGTTTCTTCCACAACAGATTCTTCAATGTACGTACCCATTTTAATTGTTACGTTATCGCCAATGGTAGAGTCCTTAATATATACGCCGCTTTCAATCACGCAGTTTTTGCCGATTTTTGTGTTTCCCATAAGGTACGTGTTCGGATAAATCACGGTATCCGTACCGACTTGGGCTTGCGCGTCAATATAAATTTCCTGCGGGTTAATAAGGGTTACGCCCTCGTCCATCAGGCGCGTAGCGGCGCGGGCGTATAAAATTTGCCCGGCCTCGGCCAGTTGGGCTTTGCTGTTTACGCCCAACGCCTCGGTATAGTCCGGCGCACAAAAAACACATACCGGCTGATTCATTTGTTTGATTAAAGAAAGGGTATCGGTTAAATAGTATTCGCGTTTGGGACCTTGCGGGGTCAAGCGGTTGAGTGATTCTTGTAAGAAAGAAGATTTAAATACATACATCCCGCTGTTAATTTCGGTAATGGTTTTGGTTTTAGCATCTGCGTCCGATTCTTCCACAATGCTTTCAAACACGCCCTGTGTATTGCGCACGATGCGCCCATATCCGTGCGGATTTGGCACCGTTACGCTTACGACCATAGCGGCGGCCCGTTGGTTTTCAAAAGCGTCCACCATTTTACGCAGTGTTTCGGCACGCAACAGCGGTACATCCCCATTTAAAATAAGGATATCCTCAAACCGTTTCATAAAAGAAAGCGCCGCTTTAACAGCCGAGCCGGACCCGGATAAATCTACCTGCGGTACAAATTCCACCGGGGCGGTGATGTTCCAAGCGGGCAATCCTTTTTTTACCGTATCAATAACTTGCTCGGCACCGTGCCCTACTACAATGCCGATAGCCGCCGGGTTTAACTCTTGGGCGGCTTTTAAAATATACGAAATAATAGGGAACCCGCACACCGTGTGGAGCGGTTTGGGGAGAGGGGACTTCATGCGCGTGCCTTTACCGGCCGCGAGAATAAGGATACACAATTTTTTTTGGGCTACCATTTTGTTTAACTCTTGCCTAAAAATTATAGAAATATTATAACAAATTGCCCACAGTACTGCAACCCGTATTATTACCCCTCACCCGGCCTCCGGCCACCCTCTCCCGCAAGGGGCGAGGGATGAGAGAGAGGCGAAGTCATCCTACTTGGCAAAGGGCTTGAAAAATCAAAAAAAAAAACGATAATAAAGGGACGGAAAAAACAAAGGAGCAAACAACATGAAAAACAATAAAATAAATTTGTCATCACGCATAACCCACCACTCGTCATCCCGCAGTGTTTCTATGCGGGATATAGTGGTGGGTTATGTTAACGCCCCGTTATATCCCGGATTACAAATTTCCGGGATGACGAACGGGGCGGGCGGTTTTACACTCATTGAATTATTAGTCGTTGTACTCATCATCGGTATTTTAGCGGCGGTGGCCTTGCCACAATATAAAATAGCCGTTGCCAAAAGCCGGTTAGCGTCCATCAAACCCATGTTGTTTGCCTTAAAAAATGCGGAAGAAATGTATTATATGGCAAACGGCGATTATGCTTATAGTCTTACTAATATAGAGCTAGATATAGACAACAATTGCACGGTTACTTATACACCGGATGCTACTGCCATGAGATGCGGTGACAATTATTTTAACCTGGATGTTTTGGCAACGACCTCGTACAATAACAACGCCAATTATAGCCGGGCGCTTTATTGCCCGGGGAAAAATAATACGTGGAATAATTGCCAAGCAAATTATGATTTTGAATACCGTGTTTGGCAAACTCATTCAGCCAAACCTGACCAAACGGAATGTATCGGAAAAACTGATTTTGGAACTAAATTCTGCAAAACAGTACAACAATAAATCAGATTTTAGTGTTGTTACAAAGCCCCATAGCACAAATTGTTTTGTGCACGGACAATTTTCACGCGCACGAGCCCGTGTAAATTTTGCGGGGCATTTTCTATTAAAACGGTTTGGAAGTTGGACGTAATACCGCGCGTTTGGCCTTCTTTGTGTTCTTCTATAAATACGATTTGCTCCGTGCCTACTAAAGAGTCGGCAAAATTTCCGCGCAGTTCTTTATCCAATGCGCGCAAAACTTCCGCCCGGCGTTTGATTTCTTCCGCCGG
Organism: Candidatus Avelusimicrobium caledoniensis; assembly: GCA_900315795.1. Taxonomy (GTDB): domain Bacteria; phylum Elusimicrobiota; class Elusimicrobia; order Elusimicrobiales; family Elusimicrobiaceae; genus Avelusimicrobium; species Avelusimicrobium caledoniense. Next base: position 15,781 of record ONAM01000027.1, on the reverse strand, counting down.
CAGTTGCGCCAGTCCGGCCGCTTTCGTGCCGGGGCGCGGCGAATAACTAAATACGTGCAAGCCCGCCAATTTTTGCGTGCGAATAAAATTTACCGTTTCTTCAAAATTTTCTTCCGTTTCCGTGGGAAATCCGGCAATAACGTCCGCAAAGATACCGATACCGGGCACGTTTTTGCGCAAGTCCGCCACGCGCGCGGCGTACTGCGCCGTATCATAATGGCGATTCATCGCTTGTAATACCGGGTCGCTCCCGGCCTGTAAGGGTAAGTGCAAATAATTACAAAAGCGCGCGGGAAAATCTTTCATCGTTTGAATAATGCCGTCCGTTACCGTTTGCAGTTCTATGGACGAAAACCGCACGCGAAAATCGCCCGGCATTTTGGCTATTTCCGCGCAAAGTGCGGCCAAATCGGCTCCCGTTTTTGGGCAGTTGTAATTGCCGATGTTAATGCCCGTAAGCACAATTTCGGCAAATCCGTTTTGCACGAGATTTTGTATTTCTTTGAGTACGTCTTGCAAAGGTTTGGAACGTTTTACGTTGCGCGCAAACGGCACAATGCAATACGAGCAAAAACAGTCGCACCCATCTTGAATTTTAATAAACGCGCGGCTGTGCCCCTCGTGGCCCGACACCGTCCAACAAACATCTTCTTCGTTAAAAAGCGCGCGGCCCAAATCGTACTTCCCTACTATTTGCGCCGACGGGAAAACTTCCCGGATATGCGCGGCGTGCGCCGCCGCATAACAACCCGTCAGCACGAGCCGCGCTGACGGGTTGCGGCGCAAGATCTGGCGGATTAACTTTTCCACATCTTTATCGGCCTCGTGGGTAACGGTGCACGTATTTAACAAACAAACATCGGCATTTTCAAATTTTTCGGCGGGCGTAAAACCGTGGCGCAAAAAATCTTCCAACAAAGCTTGGCTTTCCACTTGGTTGACGCGGCACCCGAACGTTTTAATAAAAAATGTCGTCATAACAATTTGGCACACGCGGCGATACACGCCGTTTCGGCCCGCAAAATGTTTACGCCTAACGTGACCGCCGGCGTGTGGTGTGCGGCGGCAAGCGAAATTTCATCTTCTGTCCAACCGCCCGCCGGGCCGATAAATACGCGCACATTTTTAGGCGAGCCGAGTTGTGTGAGTCCCCACGAAAGCGTGTGGGTTTGTTCGGCCTCGTACGCAATTAACGAGGGCGTTTTTTTGTCGGTAATTACGTGTGCAAACGGCGCGGGTTTTAACAGTTTAGGTAAAAAAGGCGTGTTACATTGTTTGCAGGCAGAGAGCATAATTTGTTGCCAGCGGACTTGTTTTTCTTCCCATTTTTTGAAAACGTCATACTCGCTACGCGCCGAGGAAATCGGCTGAAAATAAGATACGCCCAACTGCGTGCATTTATCTAATACTTCTTCCAACCCCACACGCGAATTAGGCACAAAACAAAGCGTAATTTCTAGCGGAACGCGGCGCACCTCGCGCTTTTTAAGGAGCGTGCCGCGCACGAATTTTTTTTGTATTTTATCAATGCGTCCGTCGTATTGGCGGCCCGTGCCGTCAAACACAAGGATCGTGTCGCCCTCTTTGTGGCGTTGGACGACGGCGGCGTGGTGGGCCTCGTCGTCTAACAAGAAAAATTCGGTTTCTTTGATATCCGCAAAATACTGTGGCATACGGATATTGTAGCTTTTTTTAGGGGAACAGCTGTTGTAAGTTGCACCCCGACAAGGGGACATTGCAGACTAACACAAACCCCCCTTGCAGAAGATAACATCATACACCCTAGGCGGTCCTAGGTCGCTTGGTCCGTACGGCGAGTACCCCGGGCAAGGGGGCTTGACAAATCAAAAAAAAAAACGATAATACAGGGACGGAAAAAAACAATAAATAAAATGTCATCCTGAACTTGATTCAGGATCTCACCTTGTTGCTATTTTAGAAAGCGGTGAGATTCCAAATCAAGTTTGGAATGACAATTATTATTAAGGAGCAAACAATATGAAAAACAATAAAATAAGTTTGTCATCCCGTGAGGCCTCTGCACGGGATCTTCGGCTTTCCCTTCGCTCGTTAAACCAACAGGCAGAAACAAAAATACGAAGATGCCGGATTACAGATTTCCGGCATGACAGACCTTTTTATGTGAATAGCAACAACGGCTTTACGCTCATTGAACTTTTAGTTGTTTTGCTTATCATTGGTATATTGGCGGCGGTCGCGCTCCCGCAATATCAAAAAGCGGTTCTCAAAAGCCGCTATGCTTCGTTAAAACCGCTCGTGCGTGCTATCACGGATGCAGAAAAAGCATATTATCTGGCTAACGGAAAATACACTACCGATTTTGATGAATTAAGTATTGGAATTTCGTATACGTTGCAGACAAATTCCGGCCCCAACGGGGACGTTAAAATATATTATTTCGGAGGAAACCGCTTTTGCTTTCATCAGAACGGATACACAAGGTGTATGTATACCGGAAAAAACCAAATCGGCTACGGTCAAAACACAAACGGCAAACAATGTTGCGACACCAACGGGGAAGATTTGCCCCGGAAGGTTTGCAAACAAGAATCGGGTTTAAGTACAGGAAACGAAGGCGCGGGTGCCACTTATTACTGCTGGAACGATTAAACACAAACGGCAGACAAAAAATGTCTGCCGTTTTTTAAATTTTTTTGCGTTTTTATTTCCCTTTTTCTTTTTTCTTCATTTCTTTCCACACGGCAAGGGCCTCTTCGGGCGACGTGGCTTTGGCATGATCGCCAAACACGTGCGGGTGACGGCGGTGGAGTTTATCGTATAAACCTTGCATCACATCATCAATTGTAAAAAGCCCCTCTTCTTTGGCAATCTGCGCGTGAAGCAACACTTGCAACAATACATCGCCCAATTCTTCCTTCATGTTGTCAGCGTCTTTTTTTTCAACAGCGGCGATAAACTCCTCGCTTTCTTCGCGCATATTCTTAATTAAACTCTCGTGCGTTTGCTTTTTATCCCACGGGCAACCGTTCGGTCCGCGCAGTATGGCAAAAGTTTCCACCAAATCATCAAATAAATTTTTCATTGTCACTCCCTTAGAAAAATGCTATACCATATTATATGAAAATAAGAACTCTACTTTTGACTTTCTTTCTTTCCCTGCCGTTAGTTGCGCTGGCGCAAGTGACGGTCGTACGTGTACAAAACAACCAAATTTATTTGGATACTTCTACCGTCAAAAAAGCCGTTCAAAAAGGCGATACATTTAAAGTTATTTTATCGTCTGAAAAACTCACCAACCCCAAAACAGGTAAAGAATTGGGAATCATTAACAATTACTCGCCCGAGGGTGTTATTACCGAAGTGCAACCGCTCTATGCCGTTGGTAAGATCTCTTCGCAAGCCGACATTGAAATCGGCCAAGAAGCCCTCATAGAAAGTGCGCCCGTCGCACCCGCTACTCCCGCAGTAACGGCACAAGCTGCTGCGCCCGTTTCGCTGCATAAAAAAATCACGTACGAACCGGTGGCGCAAGAAATTGTAAGTATTTCTTCAGGCAATGTTACCGGGGCGAAAGACGACAACATTGTCACGCTTTCCGGCAAAGGCCAAGTTACCGTGTGGAACCGCAAAGGCGAACAATTAGAAGAGGCGGCCTCCTATCAACTCCCATCGGGGAAAACGCCGCTGACCATCTCCGCCATGCCACTACGCCAAAAAGACACGGCAGAAATTTTTGTATCTATTTATGACGAACATTTAGCCCGCATCTCTACGCTGATTTTAGCGTATGAAAACGGCCAATGGACCACGTTAGACACGCTGCCTTATTTTGTAAAAGAAACGGGTTGCGGCGACCATAAAACGTTATGGTTGCAACGGCCGTTTATCTCCGGCACGCGCCCGGGCAACGCACGCAATTTAATCTACCAGGACGGCAAATTTACCGCCGCCGATAAATCGCTGGCCACCCAACGCAACTGGATAGAAGGTATAAACTTGTTTCCTGCCGGGCAAAACGGCGAAGAATATTTGATTTACACCACTTCCGTTGGGCGTATTAAATTGGAACTGCCCAACGGCAAATCAACGGAATTTAAAGAATTTTCCGTTGGCTCTCCAAATCGTGTAAAATATAAACAGGAGATTGTGAAATTTTATCCGTCTTTGCAAGTGGTCAACACGCAAGGTCGCATCCAAGCGGCCGTGGTAGAAAATACGGCGAAATTCGGGTTACTATCCAGTACGTTTGGCCAATATGAAAGCGGAAAGATTCATTTTCTATCGTTTGAGAAAGGCCGTTTATCCAAAACGGACACCGTTTCTTTAGACGGTTTTGTGTATGACACCGCGTGCTCCAACGCGGCTGTACTGAGTGCCGAAGTATTACCGGACGGTCAAAGTTCCGTCATAGAAATTTTAAATTAGTGTAGGAGTTTTCCCATGCAATCTACTGAGAAAATCAATGTATTAGATAAAGGATTCGTCCGCCTGGTGGACTTTATGGGCGGCGATGACCGCGCCGTCCAAGCGGCCCGCGTTTCGTTTGGGGCGGTTTCCAAAGGTGAAGAACAAGACAAACGCTTAATTAAATACTTAATGCAACATGCGCACCATACGCCGTTTGAACATTGTTATTTCCAATTTCATATCTGCTGTCCGATCTATGTGGCCCGCCAATGGATGCGCCACCGCTGGGGCTCGTACAACGAAGTCAGCGCGCGCTATACCGAAGTAAAAGACGAATTTTATATTCCCACCACTTTCCGCGGACAGGACACCAAAAACAAACAGGGCTCTGTGGCGGACTCGTCATTAGATAACGAAAAATTACGCAAAATTTACGAAGAAAGTGTAGAAGCGTCTTACGCCGCTTACCACAAACTGTTGGAAGCCGGCGTATCGCGCGAAATGGCCCGCGGAGTTCTCCCGGTGTGCCAATATACCCAATTTTACTGGAGTGTCAACGCCAGAAGCTTGTTTAATTTCTTATGCTTACGCACCGATAAACACGCCCAACAGGAAATCCGCGTCTATGCAGACGAAATTGCCAAAATCGTCGCGGAAAAAATGCCGTGGTCGTGGGAAGCATTTGAAGAATTGCAACGCCACCTGCCGTTGGGCTCCGAATAAACATTAGTTAAAAGGGGAACCGTATGCGCATTTTAGGTATGATTATGGCCGGCGGAAAAGGCGAACGCCTCTATCCGCTGACAAAAGACCGCTCTAAACCGTCTGTGCCGTTCGGCGGGAAGTACCGTATTGTAGATTTTGTGTTGTCCAACTTTGTCAATTCCGGCATTTTTTCATCATACGTGTTGGTGCAGTATTTATCACAAAGTTTGATTGAATATTTACGCACTACATGGCGTTCGGAAGGTATTATGCCGGACCACTTTTTAACCTGCGTTCCGCCGCAAATGCGCTTGGGGGAAATTTGGTACCGCGGCACGGCTGATTCCGTGCGCCAAAACATCAACTTAGTAAAAGATTTCGCCCCCGATTTGGTAGCTATTTTCGGGGCGGACCATATCTACCGTATGGACGTACGGCAGATGATTGATTTTCACCTTAAAAACAAAGCCGACGTGACGGTGGCCGCCAACACCGTGCCGATAGAAGCGGCCAGTGCTTTTGGTGTGCTGGGTGTAGACGGGCAAAGCCGCATCATCCAGTTTGACGAAAAACCCGCTCACCCCAAACCGATTCCGGGCCACCCCAAACAAGCTTACGCGTCTATGGGCAACTACATTTTTAATGCAGACGTTTTGTTGCAAGTATTGCAAAAACGCTTTTGCGATGTGCCCGCGTTAGATTTCGGCAAACATATTTTACCTAAAATCTTACACGACCACCGCACGTTTGCGTATAACTTTCAAAGCCAAACGTTGCCCGGGGCCAAATCATACGAAGAACAAGGTTATTGGCGCGATGTGGGCACGATAGAATCGTTCTGGCAAACGCACATGGACTTACTGGGGCCGAAACCGAAATTAGATTTAAACAACCCCGCATGGCCGATCAGCACTACGTTAAACCGTGTACCGCCTACTAAATTTTTAGGCGGAACGGTAACCAACGCTATGATCGGCGACGGGTGCATTATTCATCCCAAAGCCAAGGTAAAGCACTCGGTCATCAGCGATAGTGTATTTATCGGCGAGGGAGCTGAAATTGAAGATTGCGTCATTATGGATAATTGCGAAATTAAAGCCGGAGCCAAACTTAAAAAAGTAATTATGGACCGTTTTAATACCGTTGCCGCGCGCCAAACGATCGGACATAATTTGGACGCGGACGCACAAAAATACTATATTGACCCGTCCGGGATTGTAGTAATCCCGCGCGGAAAAAGCAAATTCTAATTACAGGGTTGCTTGCGCCGCAAAATCTGCGGCGCATTTTTTATGATTGCACATATTTTTTATAACACCGATGTTCCGCGCTATTTACACCGCACGGGTTTATTTAAAGCGGCCCTTGCCAAAGGACTCAAGCAATTTTCGCGGCAAAATATAGAAGTCAACGTAATTTTTGTAAGTGAAAAAGAAATTCTGCGCGTGAATAAAGAATTTTTAGGACACCACTACGTAACAGATGTAATTTCGTTTAACAACGCGCGTCCGCCCGTGTTGCCTCCCGGCGAGATGTGGGCATTTGGCGATATTTTTGTGTGTTACCAAGTTGCGCGCAAAAATGCGAAGAAATTTAACCACACGATTTTGCAAGAAATGATGATGTACGTTACACACGGGGCGCTACACTTATCGGGCATGGACGACCACTCCCCCAAAGACCGCGCGGAAATGGACCGCCAAGCCGAGCAAATTATTTCCTGCGTTTTAAAAAGATAAAAATCTTCTTCACCGTAAAATTGCTTTCCCCGTCTAAAAGGCGGGGTTTTTTATTGTTCTGTATCGGCAAACATCGGCTGCAGAATAACACGAAGTCCCCCTTTGCAAAAGATAACATTAAAAGCAAACAGCGGTCCAAGGCCGCTCTACCCGGCCCAGCGAGGAAGTTGTTGCATTGCAAAGCAACAGTGCAAAAATAGTGTGGCTACAAGTAAGTAAAAGTTAGCTCCCAAAATGCCTGCCCCCGGCAAGGGGGTTGACAAATCAAAAAAAAAAACGATAATAAAGAGACGTTAAAAAATGACAAAGGAGCAACAAAATATGAAAAACAAACAAGCATTTACGTTAATTGAACTTTTGGTCGTCGTTCTCATTATCGGTATTTTGGCCGCGGTGGCGTTGCCGCAATACCAAAAAGCGGTAGAGCGCAGTAAAGCCACACAAGCACTTACACTGCTTAAATCTCTTGGACAAGCATACGAGGCGCACCATTTAGCCAGCGGAGAATGGGCTACTACTTTTGACGAATTAGCGGTAGATTTAACCAGTTGGACCGGAACGACAAAATTTTTAGACTATTCCGACAGCGCAATTACCGACACAAAATCTAATGGTGAATGGTCGTTGCAAATTGAAAATATCGGGCAAGGCGGGTCTACTGCTCAAGATATTCGTATCCATCGTTTAACCGGTAAATATAAAGGAGCCGGATTTGTAATTTACTTTGACAACAGTTCACATACTGCAAAAAAACAAATTGTATGCAACGAACGCATTACCGCTTGCAGGGAGGAGTATTGTTTTAATTTATCTGCGGGTGACTATTGTGAAAAAATAATAAAAGGGACTCTTTCTAGTGAAGCCAGCACTTCACGCTCTTACACTTTACCATAAAAACGAAATTTTCCCCGCCTAAAAGGCGGGGTTTTTTATAATTCAAAATTAGCACTCAAAAAAGAGGGTTGACAAAAATAAAATTATTACTTATAATATTAGCAGTGACTAAATGTGAGTGCTAAAATAATAGGCGCTCAACACGAAGGTATCCCCTATGAGAATTTTAAAACCGGAAGTAGCTAAATCGCGTAAAGAAAAAATTTTGCGGTGGGTTGTCCAACAATACGTGGAAACCCGCCGTCCGGTCGGCTCGCAAATGATCGCATCCGAAGCGCTCCCCGATGTTTCCAGTGCCACGATCCGCAACATTATGGCGGAGTTGGAAGAAGAAGGATACCTCTATCAGCCGCATACATCCGGCGGACGTATCCCGACGGATAAAGCGTACCGCTATTACGTGGACTATTTGGCAAACGTGCAAAAAATGGCCGCCAAAGAACGTGAACGCATTGAAGAAGCGTATGATTCGCGCGTAAATGAAGTGGATAATATGATGGTGCAGACTTCGCGCTTGCTGGCGATGTTATCGGGCGCGGCCGGGTTTGTATATACGTCTAACGTGCAAGAGCAACGCGTGCAACGGCTTGATTTTATCCCGCTTGCCCCGGGCGCGGTGCTTGCGGTTTTGGTAACAGAGTCGGGCGCAGTGCGCCATTGGCCGGTACGCACCGGATACGCTATCAACCCGGCGCGACTGCGTGTGCTGAGCCGTTTTATTAACGAAGAAATTGAAGGCCTTACGCTTGCCCAAGCGCGCCGCATTTTGTGGCAACACGTTCACTCGGGCCACCAGGAAATTGCCGGCATGGCAGACCTCGCCACGCAAGTATTAAAAGATATGGAGCGCCCGCAAACAGATAATGAATTGTATGTAGAGGGTTTTGGGCAATTATTAGAAAATACCTCCGAAGATGATTTTGAAGATTTAAAACAAATGATGCGCTTTGTGGAAGAGCGCGAGCGTTTCTCAAGCTTATTAAGTGAGAAAATGACGGGGATGGAGAAATCCAACCAAAAACTAAATGTCAGCATCGGTAGTGAAAATGAACTCAAAGAACTGAAAAACTTAAGTATCGTTTCTACCGCGTGCAAAGTGGGGGATAAAACGGTGGGGATGCTCGGTATCATCGGGCCGAAACATATGGAATATACGCGGGTGATGTCTTTAGTACACTTTATCGGAAGTTTATTAGAGAGCTCGTTGCAAAACTGGACGGCCTTACCGCCCACCGAAAAAGGGGAAGATTATGAGTAAGCACCATCATAAACATACAGAAGAAACCGGCGAAGAATTGGAACAAACCGAACAGGAAACGCCGGAAATAACCGAACCGGAAGAAACTCCTGCCCAGGAAACCAAGCCGGATTATTACGAACAATTTGTGCGTCTAAGCGCGGACTTTGAAAACTTCCGCAAACGCACCGAACGAGAAAAGGCCGCCTTCTTATCATACGGTAAGAAAGAACTGGCCGAAAAGTTGTTGCCGTCTTACGAAATTTTACTCAAGCAAAACGAAGAACTAAATAAAAATGACGCTTTGAAAAAGGCGCCCAATGAGTTAAAAAATGTAGTAAGCGGGATACAACTGCTTTTAACGGAAATGCAAAAGGCGTTCCGCTCGGAAGGCATTGAAAAAATGGACGTCTTAAACAAGCCGTACGATCCCGCCACGCAAGAAGTAGTGGCGATGATCCCGGCAGACGAAAAACAAGACGGACTTGTGTTACAAGAAGTACAAATGGGGTTTATGCTAGACGGCAAAGTCTTGCGCCCGGCGCGGGTCATTGTCGGACAACACAACGAAAAATAGATTTTCACGCGGATAAACCCGCAGAAATTTAACTAAAAGGAGATAAACTTATGGCTAAAATTATTGGTATTGACTTAGGAACTTCCAACACGGCAGCTGCCGTTATGGAAGGCGGCAGAGGGACGATTATTCCGTCTGCGGAAGGTAGCTCTATCGGCGGAAAAGCGTTTCCGTCTTATGTGGCGTTTACCAAAGACGGCCAACGGCTCGTCGGTGAACCGGCCCGCCGTCAAGCGATTGCCAACCCGGAAGGCACCGTAACCGCTTTCAAACGCAAAATGGGGGAAAACTATAAATATAACTTGCGCGGACAAGAATTTACGCCGCAACAACTTTCGGCTTTCGTCTTGCAGAAAGTAAAAAAAGATGCCGAAGCGTTTTTAGGTGAAAAAGTGGAAAAAGCCGTCATCACCGTGCCGGCGTACTTTAACGACAACCAACGCCAGGCCACCAAAGACGCGGGCCGCATCGCGGGCTTGGAAGTGGTACGCTTGGTCAACGAGCCGACGGCGGCCGCGCTGGCCTTCGGTATTGATAAAGCCGGTAAAGAACAAAAAATTTTAGTATTTGACCTCGGAGGCGGAACGCTGGATGTAACCATTATGGAAATGGGCGCGGAAGGTACGTTTGATGTGCTCGCTACTTCCGGAGACACCCAACTGGGCGGTACGGATATGGATAACGCCGTCATCAACTGGATGGTAGATGAATTCCGCAAACAAACCGGTATTGATTTGTCTAAAGACAAACAAGCGGCCCAACGCTTAAAAGACGCGGCGGAAAAAGCCAAAATTGAATTGTCTTCCACCATGGAAACGGACATCAACTTGCCGTTTATCTCTGCCGGAGCCGACGGCCCGAAACACTTGGAGTTAAAACTTTCCCGTGCCAAACTGGAAAGCTTGGTAGACGATATCGTCAAACGCTGCGGCAAATCTGTCAATCAAGCGCTCTCGGATGCTAAATTATCCGCCAGCCAAATTGACCGCATTATTTTGGTCGGCGGTCCGACTCGTATGCCGATTGTGCAAAAATACGTGGAAGACCTCGTCGGCAAAAAGATTGAACGCGGCATTGATCCGATGGAGTGCGTGGCGATCGGCGCGGCGGTACAAGCCGGTATTTTAACGGGCGAAGTAAAAGACGTGCTTTTGTTAGACGTTACGCCGTTGTCGCTCGGGTTGGAAACCTTGGGTGGTGTGTGCACACGCCTCATTGAACGCAACACCACGATCCCGGTAAAGAAAACGCAAATTTTCTCCACCGCGTCTGATAACCAACCGGCCGTAACCATTAACGTCTTGCAAGGTGAACGCCCCATGGCTAAAGACAACGTGCCGCTTGGCAAATTTGACTTAGACGGCATCCCGCCCGCTCCGCGCGGCGTGCCGCAAATTGAAGTGACGTTTGATATTGACGCCAACGGTATTTTGAACGTGTCCGCTAAAGACTTGGGTACCAACAAAGAGCAACACATTACGATCAGCTCGCCCAACAAATTAAGCGACACCGAAGTAGAAAAGTTTGTAAAAGATGCCGAAAAATTCGCCGAAGAAGATAAAAAACACAAAGAAGTAATTGAAGCCAAAAACCAAGGCGACGGCGTTTTGTATCAAACCGAAAAAGCACTGAAAGATTACGGCGACAAAGTCAGCCAAGAAGAACGCGGCAAGATTGACCAAGCGCTTAGTGACTTGCGCGACGCGCTCAAAGGCGATGACGTAGCCCGCATTAAATCGGCTACCGACGCGGCTTTGCAAGCCGGCCAAAAGTTGGGCGAAGCGATGTATAAAGACGCACAAGCCAAACAACAGGCCCAAGGTGCGCAAGCCGGAGCCCAACCGGGCGCCGAACAAGCGCAAGCCAACACCAACGGCGGCAAGGACGACGTCGTAGAAGCCGAAGTAGTAGACAAATAAAAACTGTTCGGGGAAATTAAAACCGGGGAACAAAATTTGTTCCCCGGTTTTTTGTATGTGATAAAAATTTAATACATGGCATATCCTTTACAAGGTTCCGCTTCACCGCGGGCCGCACAATTCCCGGAGGAGGGCTCTTTGTTGCTAAAACTTTTACAAATAGATATTCCCGTTTCGTCAGCCACAGCGGCAAAACATTCAAAAGGAGAGTGGTTTTTCCCTATTCCATGAGCAAACCAATAATTTAGTTGTATCGCACCCTTTTCTTTGTCTTCATTGATAGAAGTAGACATATATCCGCTGGTTTGTAAAATTATTTTCGTGCCGTTGGGCAAGGTCGCTTTTGTACCGGATACCGTTGTGCCGGCGGGAAGAGCGATCGCCAATTCTTCGTATGAATTTGTATATTGGTTATTGGCCAAATAATATGTTTCCTCGGCGTTGGCAACAGCACGAAACAAAGGCATGACCGAAGCCACTTTAGATTTTGTAACAGCTTTTTGATATTGCGGCAACGCCACCGCCGCTAAAATACCAATGATCAGAACAACAACTAACAGCTCAATAAGTGTAAACGCTTGTTTGTTTTTCATACAACCTCCTCTGTTTCATTAAATAAAATGTAGCAAAAAAAAAAACGATGTCAAGGCCCTTGCCGGGCCCAGGCATTTTGGGAGTCAACTTCCACTTACTTGTAGCCACACTGTTTTTGCTATGTTGCTTTGTTAGTGGCCGACGATTAAATGTAGGTCAGGCTACGCCTGACAGAAAAAATTCCTTATTTATGTTGGGTTAACACCTTTATGTTGGGTTAACACCCAACCTATAAGAGCTGCAACGAAAGAGAATTATAGGTCAGGTGTAAGCCTGACAACAAAATCGTCAAACCCCGTCAGGCAAAGCCTAACCTACATTTTCACAGCACCGTCTATGAAATTCCATATTCAAAAACATCCACACAAATGCATACAGCGGTCCTAGGCCTTCTGCTCGTGCGGCGATCACCGGCGAGGGGGTGCGCCCTGCACTCAAATTTGCTAGAATAAGGTATCTTCTAACGGTAAGAGGAATTATGACAAGCAGAAGAATCGCCCGGGAATGCGCTTTACAATCGCTTTATTACGCCGACAGTTTGAAATCGGCGCAAGAAGATGTTTTGGCAGATTATACCGACACGTTTAAAAAAGAACTGGGCGACGTGTATGATTTTTGCAACGACCTCGTCCGCGGAACGCAAAAGCACCAATCGGAAATTGACAAAATGGTGTCCTCGTACGCCAAAAATTGGACGGTATCGCGCATGTCCGCGGTGGACCGCTCCATTTTGCGCATGGCTACATATGAAATGGTCTTCAGCCCGGAGCGTACCCCCATTCCTGCCGTTATTGACGAAGCCATTGAACTCGCCAAAAAATACTCTACCGAAAATTCCAGCAAATTTATTAACGGCCTTTTAGATCAACTTAAAAAAGAACGGAAATAGATATGCAGCCCAAAGACGAGATTGAACAGCTGCGAAAACAAATTCGTTTTCATAGTGATTTATACTATAACCAGGACAACCCCGTCTTGTCCGACACCCAATACGACGAGCTTTTCCGCCGTCTGCAAGAATTAGAAAAACAGTACCCGCAATTTATCACGCCCGATTCGCCCACGCAAAAAGTGGGAGGTCAAGCGTCGCGCGCGTTTAGCGAAGTAGTGCATAGAGTGCCGATGATGTCGCTGGATAACTCATATAACGCAGATGAAATTCGCGACTGGCACGAGCGCGCCGTAAAAATTTTAGGCCGCGATAATTTTGAAATGGTTGTGGAAGGGAAAATAGACGGCGTATCGTGTTCGCTTACATACGAAAACGGCACGCTCGTGCAAGCCGCCAGCCGCGGCGACGGCAAAGTGGGCGAAGATATCACCGCCAACGTGCTGACAATTAAAAACATCCCGCACACCTTGGTAAATGCACCGCAAGGCACGTTGGAAATACGCGGCGAAGTATATTTAGAAAAAAAAGATTTAGCTATTTTAAATGCCGAACAGGAAATTGCCGGCAATAACATCTTTGCCAACACCCGTAACGCCGCGGCGGGGTCTTTGCGGCAAAAAGATTCCTCTTTATCCGCCCGGCGTCCGCTGAAGTTTTTTGCCCACTCGTTTGGAGTGGGCAACATCGCCGCAAACAGCTTTAGCGCGTTTATTGATTTGTGCCGCGCGTGGGGTTTTTCCGTCTGCCCGGTGCGCACCAAAGTTACGCAAATTTCAGATGTGATCCGCTTTTATAACCAGTTCGCCGACTCACGCCACAACTTGCCGTTTGATGTAGACGGGCTGGTGGTAAAAGTAAACGATTTCCAAGACCAACAAATTTTGGGTTCTACCACGCGTTGCCCGCGTTGGGCTATGGCGTTTAAATATCCCGCACCGCAAGCCACAACTACGGTAGAAAACATTATTTTTTCCGTCGGACGCACGGGCATTATTACGCCCGTAGCACAATTAACCCCCGTGCCGTGTGCGGGCGTGATGATTGCTAACGCTACGTTGCACAATTTTGATGAAATTAAACGCTTGGGCGTGCGCGAAAAAGACCGCGTGATTATTGAACGCGCCGGGGAAGTGATCCCAAAAGTGGTTAAAGTGGTAGAACACATCGGCACGCAAGAAGTAATGCCTCCCACCGTTTGCCCCTCGTGCGGTGCGCCTGTGTATAAAGAACAAGACGAAGTGGGATATTACTGCATTAACCCGGCATGTCCGGCGCAGTTGCACGCGCGGCTCGTGCACTTTGCTTCGCGCGAGGCATTGGATATTGACGGCTTGGGGGAAGTGGTCGTGCGGCAACTGATCAAGCGTAATTTTCTGACGGAATTTGCCGATATTTACCAACTGTCTTTCTTGCATTTGTTGCAACTGCCCAACTTTAAAGATAAAAAAGCACAAAATTTATTGGACGCCATTGAAGCGAGCAAAAAGCGTCCGCTGGCTAAATTATTATTTGCGTTTGGGATCGCATTTGTCGGTGAGAAAACGGCGGAAGTTTTAGCCGACCATTTCCGCACACTGGATAATTTGAAAAACGCCACACTGGAAGAATTGCAACACATCCCCGACGTGGGCGACAAAGTTTCCCAAAGCATTTACGATTTTTTCCACGACCAAAAAGCATTGGAGCAAATTGAAAAGTTGCGCGCTATCGGGCTGAATTTCACACAACCCGAAAAAGAAAGATCGGGCAATGTGTTGGAAGGAAAAACGCTTGTGTTCACGGGCGAACTCAAAACCATGACGCGCGACGAAGCCGAACGCTTGGCCATGCAATACGGCGGAAAAGCCAGCGGCACGGTATCTAAAAAAACGTCTTATGTAGTCGTTGGCGAAGCCGCCGGCAGCAAACTGCGCAAAGCACAAGAATTAAACATCCCCCTGCTTAGCGAAGAAGAATTTTTAAAACTGATTGGGAAGTAACCTGCTGCTAAAACTTGTATACATCGTACGAATTTCCCGCGGTACCGGAGGCGCTGTCGCGCGTTGTTTTATGCGTGACATTTTTGCATAACTTGTTGGCATGTGTGTTGCTTTGTTTCGCATAGCAGCTTATACCGCCCCCGGCAGGTGCTTGCTGTAGATTTTCGTTCCCATGAACATAAAAGGCATACAATACAATGTCGGGTAATTTTTCATCTTCGGCTACCATGCCTTTAGGATTCACATTTAAGTCCAATATCCAACCGCCCGGCACCGAAATAGCTCCACCACGCCCGGCTACCGGCGTACCCGTAAACGAAACGGCCAAACTATCCCAATCTGTCGTATATTCATTGTTAGCTAAATAATAACTTTCTTCGGCTTTGACCACGCTTTGCACCATGGTTATCATACGGCTCAGCCGCGCTTTATCTACCGCCATTTTATACTGCGGCAACGCCACCGCCGCGAGTATGCCAATGATAAGAACAACAACTAATAATTCAATAAGCGTGAAACCACTTGTTGTTTGGCTTCCACCCTGGCGGGGGAAGTGGTTTTGTGTGCGATAGCACTCAAAACCGATGAGGGGGTTTAAATAAGTATTTTCCTTTATATACCCCTCACCTGTCCTGCGGACATCCTCTCCCGCAAGGGGCGAGGACAAAACTACATTTTCTTCTTTCATAAATACTCCTCCTCTGTTTCATTAAATAAAATGTAGCAAAAAAAAAAAACAAAGTCAATAGGCAATTTGTTACCGACGATTAAATGTAGGTCAGGCTACGCCTGACAGAAAAAATTCCTTA
This sequence comes from Candidatus Avelusimicrobium caledoniensis, assembly GCA_900315795.1. Taxonomy (GTDB): domain Bacteria; phylum Elusimicrobiota; class Elusimicrobia; order Elusimicrobiales; family Elusimicrobiaceae; genus Avelusimicrobium; species Avelusimicrobium caledoniense. Next base: position 47 of record ONAM01000027.1, on the reverse strand, counting down.
TTTATGTTGGGTTAACACCCAACCTATAAGAGCTGCAACGAAAGAGA
>ONAM01000028.1 GCA_900315795.1 Candidatus Avelusimicrobium caledoniensis | reverse complement strand
GCAGACAAATCGGGAAAATTTATAAACTCGCTTCGCTCAAACATATAAATTTTCTTCTCCGATTTGGCGCTTTTTGTAAACGGTGCTAAAGGGGCGGATCAACAACAAACCTCTCTCTTTTCCCCCTCAACCCTTAGCTATTACATAACCCGTGCCGTTATTTGCTAAAATAACAATATGATATTAGAGGGAAAAACACTTGCTAAACAAATCCGCGCCCCGCTACAAGAACGGGCGGACGTTGTGCGTAAAAAACTCGGCCGTCCGATTTGTTTGTGCGCGCTCGGCTCGGCGGAAGATTACGCCGCGCGGTTGTACTTGCAAAAAGAAGTAGAGGCGGCACAAAAAATCGGTATAGAAACGCACGTGTTTGATTTGGACGGGCAAACCTCGCCTGTCGGATTTTGTAAAGCCGTTAAGGAACTGGCCAAATACGCACAAACCGATGCCGTGCTCATCCCGCGCCCGTTGCCGCCGCACCTGGCCCAGAGCGACTTTGCCGACTACTTAAACCCCCGCCAAGATATTGACGGAATGTCCATTGCTAATGCGGGCCGGATGTTTTTGTGTAAAACATGGCAAGAAATAGAAAACTTGCCCGGATTTGTGCCGTGTACGGCTATGGCGGTCATGCGACTGCTTGATTTTCATCACGTAGATTTACAAGGCAAAGAAGTGGTCGTTATCGGGCGATCCTCTACCGTGGGGCGGCCGCTAGCGCATTTGTTATCATGCAAAAATGCCACGGTCAAACTGTGCCACTCGTATACCGATTTGCCGCGCGCTGTGCAAAATGCGGACGTAATTTGCTCGGCCGCGGGAACGCCCGGCCTACTCAAAACCGAGTGGCTGAAAAAAGGATCCACCGTCATTGATATTTCCACCAACTGGAACAACAACACGCTCTGCGGCGATGCAAACGCACAAGAATTAGAGGCGGCGGGCATTTCTTATTCCCCCGTTCCCGGCGGAGTGGGCCCAGTAACACTTGCGGTACTGCTGGAAAACATTATATTATCAGGTGAACGGAAGATTTAAGGAGAACTTATGAAAACGATTACAAAACTGATGTTGTTTTTATTCTGCGCCGGAATTTTAGCGGCGTGCGCGTCTGAGCAAAAAGAAGATCCGCGCTATAACCGCAAAATCTATCTGACCGAAGAAGATTATTTGGAAGATTTAAGCGAAGAAGCCGCTAAAGAACGCCGCGAAGCTCCGGCGGCGGCCGAATCGGAATATATTTTTAACACGGTGCCGGAAACGGATAAAGGCGTCTATTTCTTTGATGAACGCCAACAACCTAAAGTACCCGGCCAACCGTCCGATAGCGAGTACAAGAAAGAAAAACGCTTGTGGGAAAAACCCAAACGCTATACGCCCGAACAATACTACGGTATGCAAGGCGGCACAGAAAACACGGCGTCTTCTTCCTCTTCGTACAGCGAAACCCAATACGATTATTAAGCTTTGGTTGACGCAAAAAACCCCGCGTTAAACGCGGGGTTTTTTGTCAGATAAATAAGTGGATAGCATCCGTAAAAATACCGTCTGCGCCGTCTTGTGCAAGCGCGGCGGCTTGTTTTATGTCATTAACAGTATAAAGATAAACACGCAAGTTGTTTTCGTGGCATACGCGCGCGATATCCGGCGTGAAACGCGTTTGATTGATATGCACACTCTGCGCATTTAAGGCAAGCGCTTTTGTTACATCAAACGCGCGCGTAAGCAAACCGATACGTGCTGTGGGAGCCAACGAACGCAAACGCGCCAATGTATCGTAATCAAAACTGGAAAATAAAATGTGCGGCGCCAGTGCCGGATAATTTTTTAGCATATCCAACAGCACGTTTTCTATGCCGGGATAGATATTATGGTCGTTTTTGATTTCTATATTTAAAATTTCCAACTCCGGCGACACAACAGGCAAAATCTCGTTAAGCAGCGGCACAAAAACCGTATCTGGCGAAAACGGATTTTTCAGCGGAATTTGTTTCAATTCTTTGCTTGTCAGATCCGCCAACTTGATATCCTTTCCGGCGGTAGATAATAAAGACTCGTCGTGGTGGACGGCTAATTGACCGTCTTTTAACAGGTGTACGTCCAACTCAAAATTTCGCGCGCCTTGCTTGTGCGCCAACGCAAACGCGGGAGCGGTATTTTGCACGCAAAACGTATTTGCACCACGGTGTGAAAAGTAAATCATAGTTATAGTATAGAAAAAATAGATACGCCAAAAGCAAATAAAGTTTTTTATTACCCCGCCCCCGGCCTTATGCCTGTGCGGCGAGCACCCCGGGCAAGGGGCGAGGAGAAAAAAAGAGAGAGCCGTTTGTTGTTTTTCCGCCCCTTTAGTGCTGTTTATAAAAAGCGCCGAAAGTGCTGTTTATAAAAAGCGCCGAAATGGATAAGAAATTTTTCATGTTTGAACGCAGTGAGTTTGAAAAATTTCCCATTTCGTCTGCTTTTTATAGCACCCAGGGGCGGCACTCTTTTGCGAGCTTTTCTGGTGCCAGAAAAGCGAAGAAGGGGTTGACAAATCAAAAAAAAAAACGATAATAAAGGAACGCAGAAAAACAACAAGGAGCAAACAATATGAAAAACATAAATAAAATTAAGTGTCATTCCGTACTTGATACGGAATCTTCCACGCTCGCCGTTTTGCAAGGGAACAACACCAGCGTACGTGGAAGATCCCAAATCAAGTTTGGGATGACATCTTTATTTCATAACGGCAACAACGGCTTTACACTCATTGAATTATTAGTAGTCGTTCTCATCATCGGCATTTTGGCGGCGGTAGCTCTGCCACAGTATAAGGTAGCCGTTGCCAAAGCACGGCTAGCCAACGTACGCCCGGTACTGGCCAGTATCAAACAGGCCCAAGAAGCGTATTATATGGCCAACGGAACATATACCGACAATATAAACGATTTGGATATTGATTTGTCTTTTTGTGAAGTGTCGTCCGATTACGACACTATACTGATATGCGATAAATATTTTATGATAGACCCGCTAACGGCACAAGAAGGAGAAGCATCCCACCGCATTCGGGCCGCCTATTGCCCGGATGAAATTAAAGGGGACAAGAGATGGAACCTGTGTGCCTACCAAAAACAAGACTTTATATATCAGGTATGGCTATCCCATTCCCCCTATCCGGATAAAATAGGCTGCTACTCTTACACCGCCGTTACAGCTTTAGGCAAACAAATTTGTAATTCTTTATAAACTTTCTTCTACGCTGTCGGGTGTTTGCGCTTCGCCAGCAGGATGTGACGTTTCCAGTACCGATTGTTCTGCCGGTGTTTCATCGTTTTTTCTAAACAAACCGAAGAAACCGCCAACGCCTTTCTTCACGGCGCGCGAGGCAAAATTGTTCGTCACGCTTTGCCTTACCATGGCAGACACCGACCTCAACACACTCATATTGCCCGACGGATTGCTAACCGTCCCGCCGATTTTAAGCGTCAGCGGCATCATACCGTTTGTTTCGTGCTTACCCGGCGCAGCGTGTACCGTCATATTTACTTTTTCCGTCTTAAAATTAGTAGTACCCGATAAATTAAACGACATCATATCCGAGATAAAATGCCCTTCTTTTACCGTCGCCACACCGTGCTCAAATTGTACGTCCGTTGAAAATTTATCATACGCCAATTTGCCGTCCACTTTGCGCGCGTGGGCCGGCACTTTGACGGCCACCATTTCTCCGTTTTCGTCGGGGATCATTTTAATTACTTCGTCTTGTTCGTTACCTTTGGACGAACCCGCCAATCCGCCCAACACCGATAGTACATCCAAACTGTTAAATACTTTCCCCACAACATTAAGTGACATAAACATCACTTTCATCACGGCGTTGGAATTGGTCAGTTGGTACAAATCAGTAATTTGTCCGTCGTGCACGGATAAAGAAAGCGTACCGTGTGCCTCATCTAACCACGGGGTAATGCCGGACATATCTACCTGGAAATCAAAATCGTTCCCGCGCAAGAACGGTGCATCCAACGACAAAATACGCACATCCGCTTTTGCGGTAATGGGCGGCAAGGGCCATTTGCTTTTTCCGTTGCTTGTCGGCTTTGTAATGGTCTGCGGGGTGTCGTCGGCCTGAGTAGGAGCGGGCGAAGGCGGCAAGATAAGACGGTCGGCCGATGCTTTTAAATCCGCTGTAATTTTTTGCGGCGTTTGAGTAAATGAAAAATTAGTTTTAAACGGCTCGCCGTTTAACATACCGTTTACGTTTAACGTACCTTGTCCGTTTTTATAGTCCCAGTGTTCTTGCGTTTCCAACACGGCTTGTACCGCCGAGAATTTACCCGTCTGCGGCAGTTGCATTTCACCCGATAACCACTCTGCGCGACCTGATATTTTTTGCGAAGAAGACTGCGCTTTAAGCGTAATATGTCCCCCCAGCGCATACGGTTTTAACGACGAAAAAGTATCTTTTAGCTGATCCATTTGCACACGGCCTTGTGCCGTCATATTATATTCGTTCTTTGTCCACCCGGCCGTCCCTTTGGCGGACAACTCCACTCCGGGAAAAGTAATTGCGGCGTGGGTAAGATTTAGTTTTTCTTCTTGCGGGTGCATCGTTCCTTTGGCTTGCGCCAGAAACTCAGAAAACTCAAACGGAAAATCTTTTGATGCCAACATCGTTAGACGTTGCGAAGAAATATGTTGCCCATCCAAACTTAAATCAAATGCCGGATCTTGCCAATTTTCCACCCGGCCCGTAAGCACAGCACGCATATCATCCGAACGCACCGAGAAAGAAGAAATTTCTGCGTACGCTTTGGACAGCTCCAACTCCGCCAAATACGCCTGTGCATGTAGCGATAAATGCGCCTCAAATGCGTCTTGGTCCGGCTGTTGGTAAATAAACGCGGACGAGGCAGTTAATTCAAACGGATCTTCCCACGAAAAATCACGCACGGTAATATGCGTATTTTTTAACGCGGCTTGTAGGTTGGTTTGCTTATCGGTGTATGTAATTTCCATTTTGGCTACCGATAATTCTTTAATGGCGATATCAAAAGGAGCGTTTTGCGAAGAATCTTCTTGCACGGCCGAATCATCTGATGGAAAATCGGTATTTAATTTGCCCTGTTCGTCCCGCACAATATGCAAGGACAGGCCGTCTATGCCCACGGCTTTGATGTGCAGTTCTCCGTGCAACAAGTGCCAAAGCGACACCTTGATTTTAGCTTGTTTGAGGTGGAGCATTTCCCCTTCGGCTAGTCCGCCGGGTTTGGATAGCACAAAATCTTCTACGGTGGCCCCACGCAAATTAAATACCGCTTTACTTAAACGCACTTCGCGTCCGGTAGTTTGGGCAATTTTGTCTGCCAATTTTTGCGTTACCCACGCGCGGCTGGACACCACATGTAGCCCGATATCTACAGTAAGGATACCGATTGCCAATACCGCCAAAACAATACCGACCCGTTTTAACCAAATTTTTTTCATTATTTTCTCTCTTGTTTGCACGTAGTAACAGACGCTAAACTGTATTTGCAACCGCAATAGGTTTGCTGATACATTTTAAATTCTTTAACAAGTGCCCGGCGTAGTTCTTCCAACCCGTCTTTGCGCCAATCTTTAGCCCAGTACGGCTTGCCGCCTTTTATCCACGCGAGGCAAGCGGCCCGGTTTACTTGCTGTAAATCTTTATAACGGGATACCCCCAACACCGACGTTACCGCTTCAAACCCGTTCGCTTTGGCATACGCTTGCGCGGCCGCCAAACGAAGTCCAAAACACACACTGCAACGCCGGCCGCGCTCGGGCTCGTTTTCTAATCCGGCTACGGCGCGGTCCCATTTTTCGGGCTCATAAGGTAACTCTACAAAATTTGCACCCAATGCGCGGCAAACACGTGCTTGCTCGTCGCGGCGTTTTTCATACTCTTGCCTGGGGAAAATATTGGGGTTATAAAATAGCACCGTAACCGACGTTCCGCCCTGCACAAGGTGTTTAATTGCGCCGCAAGAACACGGCGCGCAACAGGAAAGCACCAATAATTTTTTGTATCCCATAGCACCCCTTTTATTTATTGTTGCGGGACTTCACAAATTTGCGGCGTACCGCTTTCGTCAATTACCAGATACTGCAATTTGCGGTGCAAACCAACGTCCACCGGGATAATGTGGGAAACCGGATCTATGATGATACGTTCTATGGGGGTATGACCCACCACTTGCCAAACGGGGCTTTGCGTAAAAGAATCAGCCAGATCAACTAAATCTTCCCAAAAGATACCGCCGAATTTATCTGTGCCGGCCCGGCTTACGCTGATATTAAAAATAGGGTGTTTAAAAAACTGGTGTTTAATAGACTCTTTAAAAATCAAATTGATAAGCACCGCTACGTTGTGGGCATTTGCATCGTCTAATTGTAATTGGAAAATTTTATACAACCGGCGTGTCACCCCGGCATGGGTAAATAAAAACCCTTTATAACCGTATGCGGCGCGTAATTGTCCGCTGAGCACTTGCGAGGTCATTTTATCGCGCAACATAATGGCATCCGCTCCTTTCAAACCGGAAATGGTGAAGTTAGAAAGTAAAATTTCCAACTCATGATTGCCCACTAAACGGATGACTTCCCCTCCGCAACGGGCCGCCTGGCGTTGGATTTTATCTAATAACGCATCGGTTTCTTTGGCACAAGGTCCGCGGTCCAAAATATCGCCCATTTGGATAACGCGATCGCGCGAGCCCGCCCAATTTAACTGCTCATCAAGCACGCCCGCATGTTGTAAAATCGTAACAAACGGGTCATATTGGCCATGCACGTCCCCTACCACTATCAGACGTTTTGCGCGTTTTGATGCTTGCATAGAAGTTGCCTGTAAAATACTATAATAATAGTATACAAAACTTATACCCGGACCACTTATGCATATACCCAGCCCGGCCTTACGCGCGTTAGAAAAACTTATCGGCAAGCAAAACGTCTGCACAGATGAAATTTCGCTACATCTAAACGCATACGATTGTTCGCTTTCCCGTATGCGGCCCGACTTAATACTGCATATCCCTACGTCAGACTTAGTAGCCCCTACCGTGCAACTTCTGCACCAATTTCGTATTCCGTTTGTCGCCCGCGCGGCTGGCACCAATCACGCTGGAAGTTGCAGTACGCCCAAAGGCGGAGCCGTATTAAATTTGACCGCTTTAAATCATATTTTGCAGATCAACACGCGAGAGGGTTTTGTTATCACCGAGCCGGGGGTAATTACCGGCCAGTTGCAACAAGCGCTGCAACCGTTAGGTTTTTTTTACGCACCCGATCCGGCCAGCCAAGCCGTGTGCACCTTAGGAGGAAACATCGCCCAAAACGCCAGCGGGGCGCGGTGTTTAAAATACGGCGGCACGTTGGGCCACGTGTTGGAAATCACCGTGGTATTACCCGACGGGAAAATCCAAATTTTCAGCCGTGAACAAAACGGCCCGGATTGGGTAGGCGTACTGATTGGCAGCGAAGGCACCTTAGGCATTGTTACCCGACTTAAAATAAAAATTTTACCGACTCCCAAACACATTAAAACTTTTTTAGTCACTTTCCCGTCGTTACAAGACAGCGTGCAAACCGTTACGGACCTGATGGCCCAAGGTATTATCCCGCGTTGTGTAGAAGCCATGGACCACACTACACTGCAAGCCGTGGAAGATTTTTCACATGCCGGATATCCCGCCGATGCGCAAGCGTTGTTACTGTTAGAACTAGACGGCACAGCCCACTCTATTAAGCAAGATGAAAAAACCGTGGAAACCGTTTGCCACCAAAATCACGCGCTTGTGTTTCGCGCGGCCGATACCCGGCAAGAGCGCGCCCGTTTGTGGAAAGGACGTCAAGCCGCTTACAGCGCCATGGCGCGGCTGGCCCCCAATGTGCTGGTTTGCGACGGCACGGTGCCGCGTAGCGAATTGCCAAGCACGTTAAAAAAAGTACAAGAACTTCTAACTGCTAATCACGTAACAGCCAGTTTGCTTTTCCACGCCGGAGACGGCAATTTCCACCCGCAACTGGTCTTTGATGAACGCAACCGCCCGGACACCCAACGCATTACGCGTATGGCCAAACAAATTTTGCAACTGTGCGTAGAAGCCGGCGGAACCATATCCGGCGAGCATGGCGTCGGCGTGGAAAAGCGCAGTTTAATGGCCGTAGCGTACGACGAAAAAACCTTAGATTTATTCACCCAACTTAAACGCGCTTTTGACCCGGACAATTTAACTAATCCGTCTAAAATTATCCCCGTGGGTTACGCGGAAAAAGCACGTTTACTTCCGGCACTTTCTCCGCAAGAACAAAAAATAATGACTCAATTTTGCGCAAAACTTAATTCCCAAAAACCGTTTTTAATCGCAGGAAATAACACTTCTTTAAAAACGAAAAACGATGTCTTTTCCACGCGCGAACTGAGCCAAATTATAGACGTAGATTTAACCAACTATACCGTTACCGCCCAAGCCGGCGTTACGCTTACCCAACTGGCCACGGCTCTGCGCGCCAAGCACGTTTACAGCGTACTGCCCGCCCGTGGCAAACATACGTTGGGCGGCGTTTTTTCATCGGGACAATTCCCCGGGTTTTATGCACACGTAACGGGACTCAAAGCTATTTTGCCCAACGGTAACCGGATTCAGTACGGCGGGAAACTAACCAAAAATGCCGCCGGATATAATTTGGTGCGCCTGTTTGCGGGCGCACAAGGCACGTTAGGATTAGTTACAGAACTGGTCTTTAAAATTTATGCAACCAAACCCGCTGTTTTAACCCCTACCCCGTTTAAACCGTTTACGCCGAATGTACCGTTTGAGCGGCTGAAAAAAGTGTTGGACCCGCACCAACTTTTACCCCTACCCCCGGAGGAAACAAGATGACCCCTGTGTGGCGTTGGCCCTTATATTCTTTTAAACAACTCCACGCGTTGGAAACGCCGCTCGGGTCGCGTGATTTATATAATTCCGTTTCTTATTGCAACCGTTGCGGCAGTTGTATGCAAGCTTGCCCGATCTACCAATTAACCCATCAGGAAGCTTTTTCCCCGCGCGGCCGCAACCAACTGTTACGTTTGATACTGGAACAAAAATTAAAACCCGCCCCCACCGACCCGGTCCTGCTAGACGTAATTACCTCTTGCACCTTGTGCGGACGGTGCACACAGGCATGCGCCGGACAAATCCCGACAGCCGAACATGTGTTAGAAATGCGGCGCGCTTTTTCGCTACGCGTATTACCCGGTTTTTTGCAATCTTTCTTGCAACTGCGCACCACGCACTCGCGTATTTTTGCGTTGTGCGCCCGCTCTGCGCTACTTTTGCGCCGAATGGGTTTTGTATCTTGTTTGCGTACTTTACGCGTAACACGTTTATCCGCGTTACGCGGGCTGATACACATAAATGAAATTTTACCCGCGCGTATTACTTCGCTGAAAAAAACGCTTTCACGCGCCGGGCAACCGCTCACGCAAGACAACCCGGAACTTATCTATTTGCCCTCGTTGGAAGCTGAATTTATTTTGCCGGATATTGCATTACGCACTTTGCAACGTGCGCGTCAAAAATACCGCACCGTTGTTTGGAAAAATATGCCTACCGGGCTTTTTGACTACGTGTATGGCGACCTGCGCTTAAGCCGCCGCACGTTACGCCGTTTAATTACCAAACACGCACATTACGCCAACGGAAATTTACCGCTTGTAACAGACAGTATAGACGTCTATCTTTTCTTAAAACGCGCGCCGCAACTGTTTGCCGCGTACGACAATTGGCAAACAAAAGCCCGCCGCTTTGCCGCGTGCGTGCGCTTTGTAACGGATCTTCCCAACACGACTCCTCCCGTCAATAAAAAAGAAAATGCCGGGCCGGTGCTTTTAGACAAAAGTGCCCTGTTTGAGCGGCAAGGCGGCCCCTTTGAACAAGCCCAAAAAAATCTCTATACCTTTTTTGGCAAAAATTTAGTAGAGTGTTTTTATACGGACGCGGATGTGCCCGCGTTCGGGTATGTGTTTGTTGACCCCAAAAAGGCAACGCAGATCGGACTCAAGGCAGTAGAAAAAGTCGCCCGTACACAAACCCGGTTGGTGGTTGTGTTGTCCGGGCTGGCCGCCTTAGAACTGACGTACTTACTGAAAAAATTCTATCCGGCGGCAAAAGCGACGCATTTCGTACACGTAGATAGGTAGTGTTTTTATGCAAGACCTGGGCCACGCGCATGAACGGCTGACAGCTGAAGAAAAACTCCGTCTGTTGGTGGAGTTCGGTACCCGTATCTCCTCCGAACTGCACTTGGACAAACTGCTGGATATTATCGCCCAACAAATTACCCAAATGTTGGACGTGGGCCGTTGTACGATTTATTTGAAAGACGAAACTACCAACGAGTTGTGGTCCAAAATTGCGCAAGGCAAGGGCTTAGAGCATACCGAAATCCGCATCCCGATGAGTAGCGACGGGTTTATTTCTCTTGCCGCCCGGACCGGACAAACCATCAATTTACCCAACGCTTACGAAGATTCCCGTTTTTCTATTGATGTAGATATCGTAACGGCGTTCCGCACGCACGCTACGATTGCCGTGCCGCTTAAAAATAATTCCGGCGAAGTATTAGGCGTGTTTCAAGCGTCTAACAAGTCCGACGGCACCCCGTTTGATAAAAGCGACGAAGGGCTGCTACGGTTGCTTGCCACACTGGCCTCGGGCTCTATTGAGATAGCCAAACTATACCAAGAAGTGCGCGTGGCCCAGTTGGAAACCATTTACCGCTTGGCCGTCACGGCCGAATATAGAGATCAACAAGACACCCGTCAGCATTTAAAAAACATCAGCATTATTTCCTACTTACTCGCTTTGGCACTGGGCATGAGCAAGTCCGAAGCGGAACTGATCAAAAACGCAAGTCCGCTCCACGATATCGGCAAAGTGGCCTTGGCAGATAACATTTTACTTAAACCCGGCAAACTAACCCCCGACGAATTTGAAACTATGAAATCGCACACCATTTACGGCGGACGCATTTTGGAAGGCGCGCACTCCAAAGTATTACAAATGGCGCACAAAATGAGTTTGTATCACCACGAAAAATGGAACGGGCTGGGATACCCCAAGGGTCTTCGCGAAGAAGAAATACCGTTAGAGGCCCGCATTGTAACGGTAGCCGACGTGTTTGACGCGTTGTGCGTGTTCCGCGTGTACAAAAAAGCGTGGCGCACCGAAGAAGCTCTGGCGTACATTTTGGAAGAATCGGGCAAATCGTTTGACCCGCGCATTGTGGCGGCGTTCCAAAAAGTCTATCCGTCGGTCAAGCGGTTGTACGCGCACATCTCGGTCAATAAACCGATTCAAAAAAAGACCACCACCATCCCCAACGAAATTAAACTTTACTAAAAACTCCGCAAAAGCGGAGTTTTTAGTTTCTGCACACTCACTAAAAATACTAAAATATAAGAGTCCTTTTGGCTTTCAACCTTAAGTACAAAAATTTTTATCCGTGAGGTTATGATGGAAAAAGAGACAATTCTCGTCGGTCTTTCCGGCGGGGTAGATTCCGCCGCTACCGCCGTACTGCTTAAAGAGCAGGGATATCATGTGATAGGGGCCACCATGCAAGTGTGGGACCCGTCGCTACCTACCCCCAAGGGGGCCTATCAAAAAAACGCGTGCTTGTCGCCCGAAAAGGAAGATTTGCAGGAAGTAAAAGAAATTGCCGATAAACTGGGCATTGAACACGTCGTGGTAGATTGCCGCGAACAATACCGCAAAGTAGTTTTGGATAATTTCCGCTTGGAATATTCGTGCGGCCGCACACCTAACCCGTGTGTACTTTGCAACAGTTTTATTAAATTCGGCGTGCTTCCCAGCGCGGCCCGCGCACAAGGCATTAAGTTTGATAAATTTGCCACCGGGCATTATGCGCGCGTTTGCTACGACGAAAAATCAACCAAATACCTGCTTAAAAAAGCGGTAGATTTATCGCGCGACCAAAGTTATTTCTTGCACCGTTTAGGCCAACAGCAACTCGCCCACGTGCTCTTTCCGCTCGGCGAAAAAACAAAACCGCAGATCCGCGAAGTGGCCCGCAAAGCCGGGCTTAAAGTGGCTGACAAAGAGGACAGCCAAGATTTTTATTGCGGCGATTACAACGACTTGTTAAACTTCCCCAACAAACCCGGCGATATCGTTACCAAAGACGGTCAAGTCGTCGCGCGTCACAACGGGATCTGGGGCTATACTATTGGCAAACGCAAAGGGCTGGGTATTAGCGGGTTTGCAGAGCCGATGTACGTAGTGGAAATTGACGCCGAGAAAAATCAAGTCATCATCGGCCCGAAAAAAGATTTATACAAAGACGCGCTTACAGCCGAAAACGTGAGTTGGGTGTGCGGCGAGCCGCCCGCACAAGAATTTGATTGCGAAATTAAAATCCGCAATTTGCACCTGCCCGCTAAAGCGCACGTAACCGTGCAAGAGGACGGCAAAATCTACGCGCAATTTGCAGAGCCGCAACTGTCTATTACCGCCGGGCAAAGCGCGGTGATGTACGACGGCGACATAGTGCTGGGCGGCGGCATGATTTTATAAGCAAAAAAACTTTTACCCAAACACCCTAAGCCGTTTTGGCTTAGGGTGTTTTTGTTGTCTAAGGAAAAAGGCCTTGACAGATCAAAAAAAAAAACGATAATAAAGGGACGGAAAAAAACAACTAAAAAAGATGTCATGCTGAACGAGCGGCCCGCAGGGTTTCAGCATCTCACCTTGTGTCTGATTTAAAAAGCGGTGAGATCCTGAAATAAATTCAGGATGACAATTATGATTAAGGAGCAAATAACATGAACAACAAAAATAAAATTAAGTGTCATTCCAAACTTGATTTGGAATCTTCCACGCTCGCCGTTTCGCAACGACAACAACCCACGTGGAAGACCCTGAATCAAGTTCAGGGTGACGGCTTATTTTATAACAGCGACACCGGGTTTACGCTTATTGAATTATTAGTCGTCGTTTTAATCATCGGTATTTTGGCGGCGGTAGCGTTGCCGCAATATCAAAAAGCCGTATGGAAAGGGCGGTTAGCCACCATTAAAGATGTTACCAAGAGCATAGCAAATGGAGAAGATGCCTATTACTTAGCTACCGGATCTTATACGGCAGATTTAGATGCCTTGAGTCTTGATTTCCCTACCCCAAATAGTTCTTCCACTTCTACCAATGAAACCTCTTACCATTATTCATGGGGCAGATGCCACGTCGTTGTAAGTAGCCAATATGCAGAATGTTTTTTATATAAAGATAATGATCCTTTTTTAAGTTATCAGGCCAATTTTTCTTTGCGAGGAGGAGATATTTGTTTCGCCCACAATCAAAACGCTTTAGCAAACAAAATTTGTCAAAACGAAACCCATCGCACCACCTCATCTTATTCAAGCACAAGCTGGGAAGGATATTATTATCCGTAAAAAAAACGGCGCGTAACCAAAAGTTATGCGCCGTTTCCGTTGCGAAAAAATAATTTCTACGCTAACAGCACAAGCCCCCACACGGCAAATACACCTAGCAAAAATGCCGCCGCGATAACGGGCACAAATGCCAGTATCCACACACTTACCGCCTTGCGGTAAGACACGTTATACATCCGGCGCACGCTACGGGTTAAATACCCCAGTTGCAAACCCAACACCAACAGCAACCCCAACGGAGCCAAACACCCCAACCGCGCTTCGGGCAACGCCATAGAAATCAGCGCAAAGGCAATAAGTAGTCCTTTGATAAACCCGGCCGATCCGATCAGCACAAACAGTTTAACGGGCGACGTTTCCACTTTAAATAAATCTAAAAACAGCCCGCAAAACGCCGCCAAAAAACAGCCGGCAATAATTTCAGCCACAAACACGAGCGCAAGTTTAAACAGAAACACCGGCACGGTCAGTCCGTCGCCCATGTTAAAAAACAGCACCCACGCCAGCGCGGCAGCTAAATAACCCGCACACGCTTGGCTCAGCGAGCGTTCTTCCAGCAACACCCACAACGCTTGTTCCGGCTCGCGCATATAGTGAAAATACGATTGAAACAAGTGCATACGTTCCCCTTAATTCACCCACAAATACGACACACTGGGCGTGGCTAATGTCTGCAATTGCTTAGCCAACGTCTGGTTTTCCATGGTAGATCCGAGCGAGAAAATAAATTCCCGCACGTCGTCGCCACGCGTAGTAATAATTTTCGGGTCTTCTAAACCGGCCAGTTCTCCGGCAAGAAGCCGCGCTTCTTCTTCACCGCCGAGTTTATCTACAAACCCTAAATTAAAAGCACGTTGCCCGGTAAACACACGTCCGTCGGTATATTCGGTTAAATCTTCCGCTTTTACATCCGGGCGGCCCGCTTTAACAGCGGCAAAAAATTGGGTGTAGGTATCATTAACCATATCTTGCAAAATGGCTTTTTCGGCATCGGTCATGGGGCGGAAAGCAGAGCCCATATCTTTGTATTTACCCGACGTAATCGGGGTTACTTTAACGCCGATTTTGTCAAACAGCCCTTCCACGTTACTCGTCTGCATAATCACGCCCACAGATCCCGTAATCGTGCCCGGCTCCGCCACAATTTTATCGGCCGCCATGGCTATATAAAACCCGCCGGACGCCGCCACATCACGCATCAGTGCCACTACTTTTTTGCCTTGCTCTTTGGCTTTTAAAAGTTCGCTGTAAATGTTTTGCACGGAAGCCACCGTTCCGCCGGGAGAGTTGATATCCAGCACAATGGCTTTTACATCTTTGTCTTGCGTAGCTTGACGGATACGCTTGGCTATCGCCGCCGCACCCGACGGACGCGAAAACGCACCCGTGCTGTTATCCTGTGCAATCACGCCGCGCACTTTGATCCACGCAATACCCGGGCCGGATGATTTTGATTTAGACATAGATAACAACGCTTTTTCTGCCACAGAATCTTGCGTTTTCTTGCATTGAGCAACGGGACGCATTACCAAAAAGACACCACAGCAAGCCGACACTAAAAACGTAATAAGCAGTAGCGACGCCCACATGCTGCGCGGCACAAACGAGTGATGCGGCTCGGGCGGCTGTGTCATAATAGCGGTTTTTTCATTTTCCTTTAATTTCTTTTCCCATTGTTCGGTGGGGAAGCCGGTAGACGTTTTATCAAACGCGGAAAAAGTACTTGTGTCAGTTTCGTTTTCGTTTTCAGCCATAATATCCTCTTTATTAAAAATGTTACCTTATTATAGCAATTAAATTGCTAAAATATGGGCAGTTCCTATTATAAGCAGGAGATTTTATGTTAAACGGAATTTTTACAGCTTTAGCTACTCCCTTTACCCAAGACGGACAAATTGATTTTAACGCTTTAGAACGCTTGCTTACGGCCCAGCTTAACAGCCACGTGGACGGTATTGTTTTGTTAGGCACCACGGCCGAAACGCCTACTTTGTCTGCCGATGAGAAAAAACAAATTTTAGATTTTTGCGTGCCTCGTTTGGCAGGCAAATGCAAAATCATTATCGGCACCGGGACAAACAATACTCCCTCAGCCGTGGAAAACACCCGCGCCGTACTCCCTTATAAACCCGATGCGGTGTTGGTCGTTACCCCTTATTATAATAAGCCCAACCCTGCCGGGCTGATTGCACATTATAAGGCAGTGGCCGAGGTAGGACTTCCGGTTGTGTTATATCACATCCCCGGGCGCACCGGACTAAAACTACCGGATAATGTACTGGCCGATTTACTAACCGCCGTACCGCAAATTATCGGCGTAAAAGAATCCGATTACGATGCCGCACACGTCATGCAAACTGCCGTCAGCTACGCCGGGAAATTAGATTATTTGTGCGGTAACGACGATTTGTTCCCACACTATTTAGCCAGTAACGCCGCGGGCATTATCAGCGCGGCGGCTAACGTATTTGCACCGGCGTTCGTGCAAATTTATCAGCTATTTCAGACGGGAAAAACAAAAGAATCTTTTGAATTATTTGCGCAAGTTTATCCGTTTATCAAAGCGTGTTACGCCGAAACAAACCCCACCTGCATTAAATATATGCTTGCCAAACGGGGTGTTGGTACTCCGGCGGTACGGTTGCCTTTGGGCGACATTTCCGACGCGCACAAAACGCACATAGATAATTTACTTAAAACAGCAGACCCGTCGTGGCTTGCACAGTGAGGAAACGATGAAAACGGTAGGTATTATTGGTATTAACGGCATGGTCGGCCAGAAAATGTTAGCCGAACTGCAAAAAGTAAAACTCCCTTTTGAAATTAAAACTTTTGGACGCAACGACGAAATCCCCGCGTTAGATATTGCGGTATTATGTACAGACAATCCCGTCAGCCGCGAGCTCGCCCCCGCGTTAAAAAACCGGGTAAAATTTATCGTGGATATGTCGTCCGAATTTCGCATGAGTGACGGCGTGCCGCTGGTCATTCCGGAAATTAACCCCCACGCTATTACCAAAGACACCCCGCTTATTGCGAGCCCCAACTGCACGACGACCGGGCTTGTCATGAGCTTAGCGCCGTTAAAACCGTTTTATCAGTTTGAAGAAGTATTTTTCTGCTCGTACCAAGCGATCAGCGGCGGCGGCAAAAAGTTACTAGACGACTTCCACACCCCCGGCTCGTATTACGAAAAAAACTGCGTACCCATGATCGGCTCGCTACTCCCCAACGGACACACAAGCGAAGAATTAAAAGGACTTTATGAAAGCCGTAAAATTTTGGAACTGCCACGCTTAAAAGTGTATTGCCACACGGTGCGCGTAGGCGTGGAAAACAGCCACTCCTTAGGCGTAAGCGTTAAACTAAACAAAAAAGCGGATCTTACCCAAATCAAAACGGCGTGGAACAATTTTGCGAATTTACAATACTCAGAGGCCGTTATCACACCCAAAGAAGTCAGCGGCAAAGAAACCACGTTTATCTGCCGCTTGCGCCAAGATGTAGAGGAAGAAAATATCATTCACTATTTCATCACGTTTGATAATTTACTCAAAGGGGCCGCCATGAACGGCCGGCAAATTGTAGAATTATTATTGGAGCGTTTTGTATGAAAAATACCGAGCCCAAAAAAGTACTTATCAACGGCGCGAACGGCAAAATGGGCCGTGCGCTTGTGCGTTTAATTAGCGAGCAACCGCAACTGGGGTTAACCGTCGCCGCTACGCGCGAAGCCGGACAAGAAATAAAAACCGATTTTGATATTGTGATAGATTTTTCCACACCGCAAGGCGCGCAAGAAGCGTTTTTACTTGCCAAGAAACACCACAAAGCGTTTTTGACGGGCACTACTAATTTACCGGCTACGTTTTTATTTCAAATGCAACAGGAAGAAAAAATACCGGTATTTTTTGCGCCTAACGTCAGTTTAAGTGTGTATTTTTTTACAGAGCTGGCCAAACAAGCGGCCAAGATGTATAACGGATACGAAACGCACCTGCACGAAATTCATCACGTGCATAAAAAAGACGCTCCCAGCGGAACGGCCAAAAATTTAGCCAGTGCCGTTAACTTTCCCGCAGAAAAAGTAACGTATGAACGTATCGGTGAAACAGTAGGTACACACGAAGTCAAATTTTCGTCCCCGTGGGATGAAATCACCCTCACACACCAAGCAACCAACCGCGATTTGTTTGCTAAATCAGCGTTGGAAATTGCTACTTGGTTGGTAACGTGCCGGGCGGGTTTTTATACCATGTCGGACTATGCAAAATTCAAATTAAAGGAAAATAAAAAATGAAAATTCATTTTATCGGAATTGGCGGCGTAGGCATGAGTGCTCTAGCGCAACTGCACGCCATGGGTAACGACGAAGTAACCGGTTCAGACCGGCTGATTAGCAAAGGATATACGGACATGGCCTTGTGGGACTATTTGCAAAAGTTAGGCGTTAAATTGTTCCCGCAAGACGGTAGCGGCATTGACGAGAAAACGGAACTCGTCATCTTGTCTTCCGCTATTGAAGAAGACAACCCGGAACTGCAAAAAGCGCGTGCGTTAAAAATTCCCACCATGCACCGCTCGGAGTTGCTAGCCAAACACGTCGCCGCCCACCGCACAATTGCCGTTTCCGGCACGAGCGGTAAAAGCACCACCACCGCTATGGTGTATGATATTCTGGCGTTTGCGGGCTTAGAGCCGTCGGTCATTACGGGCGCGGCGATTTTGTCTTTGCAAAAAGAACAGGGCGTTTTCGGAAACGTATATAAAGGAAAATCTGACCTGCTTGTGATTGAGGCCGACGAGAGCGACGGCTCTATCGTTAAATACCAACCGTATTTAGGCGTGTGCCTCAACTTGCAAAAAGACCATAAAGAAATAGAAGTGTTGCAAGGATATTTCAAAGAATTTATTTCGCATTGTAAAACGGCAATTGTTAATGCGGAAGAGCCCAACTTGCAAGCTATTTCGCAAGGGGCCAAAACCTTTGGCATGTCGTACGGCGATGTGCACCCGACGGAAATTAAAGTGGACGGTTTCGGCTCGGACTTTACGATTCAGGGTGTGCCGTTCCGTTTGCAAGTGCCCGGCTTACACAACGTAGCCAACGCCACCGCCGCGGTAGCCGCCGCCTTGCAACTGGGCGTAGATTTGGAAACGTGCGCCAAGGCGTTGCACAAATTTCAAGGTATTGCCCGGCGGTTTGCGAGTATCGGCAGTTACGATAAAATTGAAGTGGTGGACGATTTTGCCCACAACCCGCACAAGCTCGCCGCCACGATTGCCGCCGCGCACTTGCGCGGAAAACGGGTGCTTGCTTTTTATCAGCCGCATGCGTTTACCTCTATCAAATTATTATCAAATGAATTTGTGGAAAGTTTTGCGCGCTCTATCGGCCCGAACGACCACTTGTGGCTGACCGAAGTATATTACCCGGGCGGCACAATCCCGCAAGGCGTTACGTGCCGGACCGTTTATGAGGGCTTAAAAGCACGCGGCGTAAACGTCAGTTACGACGGCTGCCGCGAACATCTTTTGGCCGAAATGGCCGCCGCCGCCCAACCGGGCGATATTATGCTGGTGCTCGGCGCGCGCGACCCGACCTTAACGGACTTTGCCCGCAAGTTGCTCGCCGCACTAAAAGAACGCCAACCGTCTGCCGCGTGCAAAAACTGCATGCTGGGCAACTGTTGTATGGCATTTAGTAAATAAGTGTTTGAAACACATAAAAAATCCCCGCCTGTTACAGCGGGGATTTTTTATTGCGGAAGTTTATAGTATTTCCATGAACTGGGTTTTGCTAAAAAGACACCTTGTTCCAATTTAGTGCAAAATTGATCTACTGCCGCAGCATCTTGACGTTCTGCACAATACATTGTTCCGGCTTGTTTATTATAAACAAAACCTGTACATTTGTAATGCCCTTCGGTCCAAAATCCGAAAAACATATCGTTGGATATGGTTATATAAAAATCTTTTCCCTTTAACACGGCATTATCGGACGCTAAATTCATATAACAACCACCCGTACCATCATCACCACTTATCGACATTAGCGGCAAATCAATACTCAGTTCATCAAAGCGGGTGGGATATGCTCCGTTCGCCAAATAATAAGCATCGCTGGCTTTTCCAACATTGGCAAGCAATGTTTTAAGTTGCGTATTTTTACTTTTCCATACCGCTTTTTGATATTGCGGCAACGCCACCGCCGCAAAAAAAAAAACGATGTCAAGTTTTATTTTTTCTCTCGCTATATCCCGCATAGAAACTCTGCGGGATGACGAGCGAGAGAAAAATATATACAGAAAACCCCCTTGCCGGGGGCAGGCATTTTGGGAGTCAACTTTCACGTACTTGTAGCCACACTCTTTTTGCATAGTTGCTTTAGTTTGCCTACTCAACAAACAATATTCAAAAAAGACCTATTTCTTCGCTAGTACCTTTGGCCCTTGAATTTACCCCCGTAACAACTATACTATTAGCGAGAGGTTGGCTATGAAATACGTGAGTTCTTTATTACTTATCCTGTGTTTTTGCTCTGCCCAGGCCGAGGCCCCGTGGGGCGTGTTGGATGATGCCGTGGATAATCATACCTACGGGGTAGATAAGCTACTGGCCGGGCAACCCATCCGCTATGCCGTATCGGAAGATATTACCCCGCAAGAGGAACAGATTTTTAAGGCCAATTTCTATCAATGGCCCCGGCAAACGCTACGCCTGATTAAACAACAAAAGCGGGAGAAAGAATTTGAAGAAATTTTGCCGTATTTAACTAAAAATCTTCACGTCCAAAAAGCAGATAAAAAAACTCCCCACGATGTGTACCTGTATATTGAGCCGGACGAGAACAAAAAACCGGACGCGTTGGGGTTTTATGAACACCGCAACCGGCATATTGCCGTTATCGCACCGTACCGGGATGCTTTTGCGAGTACCACGTTACACGAAATCGGGCATTTCTACGGACTGGGCGACCAGTACGACAAGGAACACCATAACTCCAGCCAGCAATATTCCAACAACGGCCACCGCGAAAGCATCATGTCCGCCCGTAGCGTTTTTACCTGCGACGATGCAGACGGATTTGCCAATTTGATTGCATTGCGTTTAAGCCAACAAGGACGACAAATACGATTACCGAGCTTATGCCCGCATTCTCAGGAAGTCTATCAAAACGCACAGCCGTTAACACGCGAAAACCGCTGGCGCGCTGAATTAAAAGAGGGCAATTTGTTTGCATTATTTAAAATCACAAATTCAGAAATAAATATCAACCACGATAAAGCTTCCTCCCGGATCACCTCCGTTTACTCCCGCTACGGCATAGACGGGCTATGCCCGTTAAGGGACCAATTCTCTTTTCGCAATTTTAAAGTAAGCGACGACCGCCGTTACTTGCATATTTGGTGCAACCGGGGAACAAAGGAAAGCAAACCCCAGTGGTCTTTTCCTTTAATTTATGTTGACGATTGGGAAATTTATGCGTATGAACCGCTTAAAGAGTCCAATTTGCAAGGACATAAAAAAACAACTGTTTATTTTAAAGATAACAAGCCGGCCCAAGTAGAGCGGCAACTCTTTATTTCGTCTGTTTGGCCCAGCCAAACTTTTACCCTTACGCGCGATTTGGAACATAATGCCTACACACTGATTTGGAAACACGGTGTTGTAATGGGGAAAGACAGCTACCGGGAAGAAAAAGTAAGCTTTTCTGTCTTGGGTAACGACTTGCGCATCGGAATGATGAAGACACCGGGGCTGTCTGGCCCGCAGCGCAAGACATTCCTTATGTTACAACAAGAATTGGACGGGCAGGTCCTCTACACGCAAAGTTTTTACAAAAACTTCTACCGCCCCATTTTGGAGCAACCGCAACGCCAACAGGCCCAACAGCGGGTTGCCCGGCAAATGAAACACCGCTAACTGTCATAAGCAAAATTTGCTAAAATAAATGTATAAGTCCCGTTCGTCTAGTGGTCCAGGACGCCGCCCTCTCAAGGCGGAGATCACGAGTTCGAATCTCGTACGGGACGTTTTTTAATATCATTGAACCCTTCCAGCATCAGCCGGAAGGGGTTTTTCATTATAATATCAAGGTTTTTTCCATCCCAAACGCAGTTCGCACAAATACAATTCAAAAGTGCGTTCTTTTGGGCAGCATGCGAACTGACGAATAATTTATCTACCTTAGCTGCCAGCTTGAGCAGACGTTCCACAGTCCAATTGGTCTGCTTCGTGTCTGATTGTAAGGTAGCTAGTTGTCCGTTAAGATCAAGCTCCTCTTGTTTGACCTTAGCTAGTTCTGCACTGACATATTCGCTGGTTAAATCGCCATCTGCTTCACGGGATATAAGCACGGAACGTTTCTTATCCAATTTACCTAACTGACGTTGCAGGTTTTGACGGGTAGCTTCTAAAGCAGCTTGTTCATCTACTGATGCTCCATTTAACTGCCCAAGGACTTCATCCAACAGTTTAGGTTCTACAGCTAGTTGCTTTAATGCAGCTATCATCTGTTTTTCTATTACATTTTGGTTGACTTGATCGGTTTTACAACCACGTTGGTTTGCTTTGCCACTACAACGCATATAATGATAGACGTGGGTTTCCCCGGTGCCTTTGATCGTTCTTTTCTTATCATACCCAGAGAGAATAGCCCCACAGTGTTTACACCGGACTATGCCACGAAATACCAACGGTTTAGCTGAGTATTCAAAGTGATCTTTGTTTAACCGTTTACGTACCCGCTCACACTGCTTAAATAGTTCCGGCGTAATAATAGGCGGATAGGAATGCGGAAACAACTGCCCACAAATACGCATCTGACCGTAATAAAACGGGTTACTAAGTATCCGGCAAACACTACCCACTGTGAAAGGTGTTTTGTGGCAGCTAAGGACTCCAGAATTGTGAAAGTCCACGGCAGCAGCATGCATGGAATAATTACCGGAAGCATATTGCACAAACAGCTTCTTAATGAGCGGGCTTGTCTTTGGATCTACTTCAATGGTTTTCTTCCCGTTGATCTTCACGTTTCTATATCCTACCGGAGCTCTGAACGGGTATTCCTTATCTTTGACTTTCTGCGAGAAGCCACGTAACGTGTTTTCACGCAATTGATCCACATACGACTTAGCACCCATAACCCCAAAGTCATACATCATCCGCTCTGAGCTGCGGGAATACTGGTTAATGATCAAGCTATTAGAAATAAAATGCAATTCAAACTTCCCGGACTGCAGCAAGGGTTCAAACTCCAAGCTCTCCTTAAAACTGCGTTGGAAGCGGTCTAAGGTATCAGCTACAATCGCTAACGGGTGCGGACTGTTCTTAACGTATTCCATCATCTTATGAAACTCTGTACGATCGCCTCTGGTGGAGGATTCGGTAAGTGAAAACGTTTCCTCCACTATCATTTGTTTGCGTTTACAGTATTCTCTGGCACTGGCTTCTTGAGCTGCGAGGGATTTCCCCTCGCGTTGCTCTGCTGATGATACCCTCGCCAAGATGATGGCATGCTTAGGTGGAACATATACCGGGTTTAAGATACGGTTTAATAACGCGTTATGCATTGGTTTACCTCCTTTGGGTAAGTTATTACTTCGTTTAATTCTTTTTACAGTCATGTTAAATCTCCTTTAATGATACTTTTATTATCTTTATTAGTCAATAGTGTGCTTTATTAGCACATTTATTTTGGTTTCTATAATACTATTTAATACAGCGGTTCAAGTACGCTGCTAAACCAGTACGACTGATCCGTAGGCGATGCCCTATGTCATACGCCTGAAGTCGTTTCCGGTGTATTTCGTTGCGTATGACCTTAGTACTGACGTTTAACTGCTGAGCTACTTCCTTGACAGTTAGAAACGCCTCGTACCGTTTGAACCACACGGCTGAGGTACGTTTCTTGAGGTGCATCCACTTGTTTGGAGTCAGGCAGACAAAACGATTCAACGAATAATCAATAAACCGCCACACATCAAACCGCCAGTTTATCCGGGAAACAGCACCAGTATTTTGCCGTAAGAATAAAGCTGGATTACTAAAGCCAAGCCGTTTTAAGCTTCGTACGGCCTCATGGTGACCAGCACCACGCTTTAAGTAATTAGTTCCTAACATAGCCAACAGTGCTTGTGGTTTTAACGTCTTTTTGCTTCCTTTAGCAATCCGCCACAGTTCAAACGCCGGATCAAACACATTGATCGGTGCTTTACGAGCCGGATCACTAATTGCATGCCAGTAATCCCGGAGAACCTGCTTAGACATCTGTTGCGAAAATAGATCGTTAAAATCACTGAACCGAATACTTGGATTGTACTTTTTAAGCACAGCAATCCATCCTTTGCGGTTATGAAACCTCATTTCCATACGCAACACGTTTAATCTTCCAGCTTTAACCTCCTTTTGTAGGTGTTCCGGAAGCTTACATCGTTTGTGTTTAATTTCATTTTGCAGTTCGTACGTTTTGTCGTAAAATACGATTTCATATCCGGAGGAATAAAAGACCAGTTTCTCCCCACCATTCTGATATGCCACTCGTTGAATGTCCATCTTGGAATGTATGGGATCTGCTCTGTATATTTCACTGAGGATAAACGGCACGGGGATACGTCCGGTTAGGATGTTCTTCCCGTATTCAAAACCATCCAGTGTGGCACATTGAATATCTGTCGGGCTAACAGTAATCCCCATCACATCCAAACGTTGTGACAGCACAGTACAAACCTTGCTTAGATCGTTATCGGTTACCTCCATGATATTGGATCCATGCAGCAATTTAGGGATGTTGCACTTTACAATCAGTTTGGTGGTTTCACGTTGGGGATATTTCCCCATGTACCGTTTGAAGATAACCTGCGGATAATACAGTCCATCTTTCGGCGGTTTTTTGTTATATACGTGGTAATGTATGCCAAAGTCCTGTATCAGACTTTCAAACATATCCGGTGCATAAATATCCTGATCGTCAAAGTCCTTAAAAGAGAAGGTGCCCAGATCAAACATGGTCCGCCTCCTGCTTTAAGGAGTTTTGCTCTCTGTCCATTACATCCAACAGTTTGAAGAACTCTGTCAGTGTAAATAAGGCATCCGCTGCTTCCTGATCAGAAACAGGATGCCCGTAAACTTCTTCAAGCACTTCACGGAAGGAAGGCTTGTTTTGCCACTCTTGGGCATGGTTTGTATTTTGTTTCATGCCCACATGCTGCGGATAATGGATTCTTAGAACAGAGCGGTAGAAAAAACATTCCCGTCGGAAACATCTTAGAAGTTTCTTAGAATAAGGGTATGTTATTCCGGATTTGGGCATAGAAAACGGGATCCTCAATAAAGAGAATCCCGTCAGAAAAATGTCTTAGAACTGCTATTTATCCTTATCTTTCCAAACTACTTTGCTATTAGTAATACCTAGATTGTACGGAAAACGCACCGCATCTAAGTGTTTATTTACTGTAAACAGAATGTTATCTACGGCATTACGACCTTCTTTGTCTTTGACATTTGTCTTAATTTCCAAAGCATGAATAACGTCTTTAAGAGGCCAAGCTCCTTTTTGTTTCATCATGCGGGTTAGCAACTGCATTGATTTCGTAGTAGGTCTGACCGTGACCGATTTTGTTTCGTACACCAACTGCCCTTGATCTGAAAAAAGTTTCAATCCTTTGTACTCAGCTTCCGGTTCTGCCGGGACAAGAGAAGAAGCAATATCGGCTGCAGGGATCAAAAGTTTTACTTCCAATTCATCTACTTCTTGATCAATAGCTGTGATGTTTAACAGGTCCGGCAATTCAATGTATCCCTTGTGCTCCAAGTACACTAAGTCAGTAAACAAACGCACATCCTTGGCAGGATAGTCCTCTGAATGCTGATATATCATAAATCGTCTGCCCTTTTTAGTTTCCAATTTGGTTAAAAAGTCTATCGTGCAGGCCATGCTCTTTTCAAACGTCTTAAAGTCTCCCAACAAAGGAAGCTGGTCCTGCTCGTAATTGTATAAATACGCCTCAAGGGTTTCCTGTGCTAATTGCTTTTTGGCTTCCTCGCTCCCGGCTCTTGCTTCAGGTTGCAAGAAAAAATCTGTCTCAGCAATCAATGTGCCTTGTTCCGGCGGTTGGTTCAATCCATTTTTATGGTCAATGGTATAAATACATACCTTGCCATGCCGGATACATCCCAGCAGAGCAACCAAAGCCCAACTTGGCAAGATGGGCCATACTCCCTTATACTTTGCAGAAGTGCTATTTGACGGTTTTGCAGTTTTTAAGGAATCGTTCGAAGTCTTTTTGTTGGACACGGTAATCTTTCCCCAGCTTATAAGCGGTTAGTTTCTTGCTGCGAATGTAACGGTAAATGGTCAACGGCTCCACACGCAGCAGATCAGCTATTTCATAAACGGTCATAAAGGCCCCAGATTGCCCTTGTACGGGCTTTTTCTGCGCCTTAGATGGTTTTGTATGGGTATTTGTGCTTTTCATGCTTTTAGTGTACTATATTTGCACGTACTCTGCACAGCAAATTACAGAGAGGCCCCAGCCATTATATGCTGCAAAAACAATGAGTCTTTTCCGCTAGTTTGGAGTTCGGCTTTATTACTCGTTTTTGAGAGCTTCAAGGATTGACAAGGGCATATCACAGAACCAATAAGCTACGTGTTTGTTGGCAAAACTAATGGGAAAACCTAAAATCGTTGATGCATGGTAAATTCAGTTGTATACCTTTCGTATTTACGGTTGGGCACGTTGGAATCCCGTTTTGTGTAGCTAAATGTAAGCGTAGGCACAAATCCCCAAAGATCTATTTTGTTGTTTGATAGGGAAGCGGAATAACGTTGTGTGAAATCTTTCTCGGCAAGTTGTGTAAATGTTTCATTTTTTACAATCCATTTTTCACCATCGTAATTTGACCAAATAAAAGATGGTTCCAAGTAGATATGAAACCCCCAAGGCAATTCCGAACCGAACCCGATCCCTGTTAAGTAACGCCAATTGGCATAAATAGCATCTGTAGCTGTGTCTCGGTCAACACCCCCACGCCACACAATGTATTTTGTTGAATTCAAATAATACAAGACCCGCACTTGACTTGAATAGGTTTGACCGTCGAGCCAATCCCCATATTCATCGTACGTATTTTTTAGGATTCTAAAAGATACCCCAGCTGACAGTTTGCGTGTAAAATCATAGTTTACATCTAATTTTCCGCCATAGGACCAATTGTACGGATCCCACCCATACCAACGCCGGGATGCCGTTGTGGCTAGCCATACATCGCCATTTTTCCAAATATACCGAGGGCCGGTACTGGCTGATAAGTAAAAATCGTCATAGCCGTGTTTATCATAAATGTTAGTGTATATAGTACCGTCGCTTTTCCACCGCCAATTATCCGTTAATTTGAATTCGTAATTACCTCCTAATGCTAAGTTGTATCCAACCGCTGATACAGGGTCCGGCAGCTGTCTGCAAAAAGTCCCCCACTGATTAGTAATGCATTCTTCGCCGCCTGTTACTTGATTGATGTTGTTATCCGGCGCGGCCCCAAAATTAAACCAAATATTCCAATTTTTGTTCTTACGTGCTACGTAGCGGTAATACAACATCTGTTGCCTGATTCCGTCCGGTATGTCTTTCCCGGCCATGGCCAAGCGCAAGTGATAGTCGGCACGGTACCATTGTTTTTTGTGCATATAGCATAAAGCAAGCTCGTAGCGGATTTTGGACAGGTCGGGTTTTTCGTCTAACAGTTTGCGGTATATTTTGATAGCTTCGTTAAGGTTACCCTTGCGTTGTTCAATTTGGGCAATCAGATACCACCTCTCAATTTCAATAGGTGTTTGCCCTGTTTGCGGAAGTTGTGTTAAAATTTTCAAGGCATTGTCATATTTACCGGTGGCCACTAGATTGCCGGCCACTTGCACGGCCTCTAATTCGGACAAAGTAATCTGCGTTATACCAGACTTGGCCCATATTACTATGGGCCAAGTGAGTGTCAACAAGATGAGAACTATACGTTTCACTTTTTAGTCTTTCTTCATACCATAAGCGGCTTGGAATTCCCATTCGCGTGTAACATCGTCGGAACCTGTGCCGATAGCTTGTTCGGCATAATAACGCGCCGTACCGGCTGCTTCCACCGGAGTATTTACGCCATAGTATCCCGGTGTAAAATCAGACTCTATATTGCTCTCGGTATCGTTGCGCCGATATTGCAGTTCGCTGGGGGTTCCCGTAAACGTAAACGTAGGGTCCGCTTCGGGTGCTTTGGTAATCGTTACATCGTAGAACGTATCTGCCGTATCGCTCGCCGTGTTAAACGGCATACTTAACGTTTGCGTACCGTCGGCACCGATAACCATCGTGGCAGACGAGGTCGTATACGCCTTTGCCATATCATGACCGTCTTGTCCGCCCGGCACATCCCAAGCGGCTAAATACGGAGTTCTGTCTACGCCATCACTTTGTATAGATACATAAACACGCCCCAACGCTTTACCCGTATAGGAAGTGCTGGCTCCCGGGTTCAACGTATCCACCATCGTGGTGCCGGAAATAGCATAACCGCCTGCAAATAACTGGTAATCTTGCGTGGTCAGTAACTCGGCAAATTCTTCGTCCGTATGCTTTTTATCCAGCGAAGAACCACGGTCTAACGTTCCCGCACGTGCGGCATCAATCTCTGCATCTGAGGTCAAATTGAAATTTTTTGTTCTGTAGATGGGATTGAAGTACCCGAAATCGGCATATTGTAAGCCGATATCTTTGCCGTGCGTACCGAACACCATTCTTTCGTCTACACGGTTCCAATGTCCGCCGGTTAAATCGTTCGGACTTTCCAAGGCAATTAAAGTGGCCATATCTTGCCCGTTGTCTACTACGCGGAACAACGCTTTGTCGTCCCCATCCGACACATATTCAAATATGGGCCCTTGAAATGTTGTAGTGTCTACGGTATCTCTTGCGTTACGCCCGCTTTCTACGCCACCGACCACCATTTTTACGGCATCAATTTCACCGGTAGTCTCATTCAATTCCAAATTCACATAAGAATGACCGACCGTATCCAAGTTTTCAGCCGTAAGCAACTTAACATCATCTAATCTGTATGATGTATAAGTAACACCGCCGATTTCCGTACTTACGGAACCAACTACGGATACAGGGTCACTGCTGTTAGAAGCCACCACAACTTCTGACGGCATATTTGTTATTTGTGCGTTGCTGGTTGCAATGGCTGACGTAACTGCCGGGCGCGGTGGAACATATACACTGGCGGAACTGCCAGAATGGCTCCCGCCACCGCCGCCACCACAAGCAGTTAAGGCCAAGCCAGATGCCAATATGGCCAATTTCTTCATAGTTTTCTCCTCTTATTCAAAAATGGATCCTACTTTGTTTATGTTAGTATACATATAAGTATATTGTCAAGCGAAATAAACCACGAGTAACGGTAAAATTAGCACAGCAAAGATTATCCTATTTGAAAACCAAAGATGAAAATGTTAGAATAACCGGGTGATAGAATTTTACAGAATAAAATCTTCCCCTCATCGAATATACCTCATGATAAAAAAATTATTACTTCTTTTAGTTGTTTTTACAACCTTGCCTTTGTTTGCACAACAATCGCTTGAAGTGGCGTATGAAACTTCTAGTTACACGTACCGGGAACCGGATGGGAATACCCCTATCCGTCTAAAAGGTCGTATGCAAGGGGGCAGCATCCGCTATGAAAACCGCCTACAATCGTCTGCTTTCTTCTTTGCTTTGGATGGACGTTGGATGGGTGGCACTACTGATTATGACGGTTGGCTGACAACCAATCCACCCACTACGCCAATCCCTCATCAATTTGATGACATTGGCGATTATTACTATGAAGGGCGATTGCATTTGGGCAATGCGTTGGATTTATCAAAAACCGTTCAAGTGTGGCTTTCCACCGGTTTGGCCTACCGCTATCTAAAGGACCACATGAACAAAGACCCTTACGGTTACTTGCGAGAATCCAACTATGTGTACATGCCCTTTACAGGTGAATTGCGTTTTAAGAGTGAAATTTGGGCATTAGTCCTCAAGGGTGAGTTTGACTACCTGTTATTTGGTTGGCAAAATAGCCACATGGAAAATGGTACCCTCCGCCATGATCAACGCGAAGGATATGGTCTGCGCTTGAGTGCCAAGATACAGGCAAATTTAGCAGGAAAGAAAACAGGCGTGTTTGTGGAACCCTTTTACCGCTATTGGAACATCCGCGATTCTGAAGTACGCGGCAATTATATGGAACCGCACAACACCACTAAAGAAATCGGCTTACGGATGGGATTAACATTCTAATGAGTTTATTTTGACATAAAACTTGAGCCCAAGCCATAAACCACTTGCTAGAAACAAATCCTCTTTGTTTTCACGGTCCGTGTTGGTTCCTTTGTTAAGTTTGTCCACCGTTAAGTTAAAAACGTCCTTGATGATAACGGAAAATCATTCCAGCGTATAATCTTTATTGTGGCAGCCCGCCGCCCGCGCATGCTAACGCATGCTTGGCGGCCCGGTCTGCACTCACTAACGCTCGCTTAGCCCTGTGCTGCCACAAGGGGGTTATCTATACTGCTACTGATTATGATGTACTGTAAGCAATAGTAAACCCCACACAGTACGCATGGGGTTAGGTACGATAAATTAGGCATGTAGTTATTATTGTAGTGGGTTCTTGTCCGTGAAGGATCCATCCGGCATCTGCCATACGTGTTTGCCATTGATGACATATACGTTGGGTATCCCGTTCTTACGGTTCTCTGCTTGTGCTTTACGTACGGCACGGCTTGCAATACGGGTTAGTTTAGCTGTCAATTCAGTCATAGATCCCTCTTAAAGATAGTATAAAGGTTTTCAGCAAAGATTACAACGGGGTTTCCTTTATCCTGTTCTGCCACAGATACAATGTCATCCCCGCCGTTATAATACAGTACCCAGTGATCAGCTAACTCTTTATAAGTGTTCCAGAAATGCTGTTTGCTGCGGTTAAAACGCCGTATAACGTCTTCTTCCGGTACTGGGTGCCCTCCGTTCTTGACACGGGTTTGAATACGCACGATACAGGACTGCGGATCATCCACAAAAGTGTAAAGGATCACTACGTTATAACCCAGCTTATGGGCGGTTTCAATCGTTTTAATATGCCCGACACCGGACAAGGTACTTTCCAACGCAAAGGATTTACCTTCACTAAACAGCTTATCAATCCGGGCATGGAGCTCTTTACCGGCTTGGATACGCACGGATTGCATGTCTTCCGGACAAAGTTCCTTGGCAATATCGTCAGCGTTGACATAGACAATGTTTTCTTCCGGCAACAGTTCTTTGGCAATGGTACTTTTGCCACTTCCGTTAGCTCCGGCTAAGATAAAGAGTGTCTTCATATTCATATTATACCTAAATTCCCCTGCCTTTTGAGAGTTTTGAAACAGGTGTCCTCACGCATAAGCCATCTGGTTTTTGGGGTTTTTAGGTGTCTAATGTACATTTTTGTAAACACTTTGGCGGATCCTAGCGGGCTATTACACTGGCAGCTCTAATTTACTGAGTCCATACGGGCCTTTGTGGGCCGGACTCAGTTATAGGTATGCTGCCAGTGTGTCCGGTATGCCCTCGGCACGGTCCTGACCTTAATTTGCTATAATAAGATATATCGTCAAAGGTTACAGGCATGACGAATCAGTAAACGGATAATAGGAGTTAGGGTGTTCTTTGTACTGAGCATCCAAATCTTCTAAAATAGCCAGCCACGTAGCGAGATCTTGTCGTACTGACTGCAGCAAATCCGTTCGCTTGCTGAAAACCGATTGACGTATTTTTATGGGGGAATTTATGGAGTTATCCGTTTTGCAAACCGTGCTCTTGTCGCTGCTGATTGTAGTGGTGCTCATCCTGCCGCTAACGGTACACAAAGTAGAAGAAAATTTGGAAGTATTTTTATTTTGTTGCGGCGCGTTTGCCGTTACCGTTTCGCACGTATGGAGCGGACATCTCGTCCTCACGGCTCTTTTAGATCCTATCAAAATCACACTGGCTGTACTCATCGCGGGACTTTTATTTCGCAAATTTAACCCCCACTTGCAAAAACTTACCCAAAAATCGGTCAAAGCGATCGGGCTACGTTGGACACTTTTTTTTATCGTGTTTATCTTGGGGCTCACGTCCAGTATTATTACCGCTATTATTGCCGCCCTTATTTTAGCGGAGGTGGCTGTCATGTTGCCGCTGGAGCGTAACGGCCGCATTAAACTGATTACCTTTGCGTGTTACGCTATCGGTATGGGGGCGGTACTCACGGCTATTGGCGAACCGCTCGGCACGGTAGTAATTTCCAAGCTGTCCGGAGAACCTCACAACGCAGGGTTTTTTTACCTCATTGAACATTTAGGTTGGTTCGTGTTAGGCGGTGTAATCTTTATGGCCGGTATGGCTAGCTCCATACGCGAAGGCACCATTGCCCACGCCCCCGGCGCAAAAGCAGCCCATATCGGTAGCGACAGCACCCTTAAAGGCATCGCTTTTCGCGCGGGGAAGGTATATGTTTTTGTAGTAGCATTGGTGTTTTTAGGAGACGGCTTAAAACCGCTCGCTCTCAAAACAATTACCCATTTAAGCGCGTCGTGGTTATACTGGATCAATATGCTTTCTGCGGTGCTGGATAATGCTACGCTAGCCGCAATTGAAGTAACCCCCGCTATTGATGATCGCACCTTGACGTTTCTGTTGATGAGTTTAGTAGTGTCGGGCGGAATGCTTATCCCGGGGAACATCCCCAATATCATTTGTGCGTCTAAACTGGGTATCAAAAGTAAAGAATGGGTCAAAGCCGCCTTTGGGCTCGGGCTTGCGCTGATGGTTGCTTACTTCGTGATTTTAACAGCCGTTTTGTAACCCCAAAACACATTTTCAAAACCGCCCTTTCCGGGCGGTTTTTTATTGCCCGCTACGCGTACGAATTTTATATAATGAAATAGAACTTTAATAACTTCAAGGAGAACGCATGAAAATTCATTCTTTCAACGTCCAACCGCGCTTGCCGGAAAACATTAAATTTTTAGAAGAACTCGCCAATGATATGTGGTTTACATGGAACTGGCAAGCTATTTTACTCTTTGTGCAAGTAGATGACAACTTATGGACCGCCTCTAAACGCAACCCGAAATGGTTTTTAGGTAGCGTGCCGCAAAAACGCTTTGAAGAATTATCCAAAGACGAAAATTTTGTCCGCCAAGTTAATGAAGTTAAAACCTCTTACTACAACTATAAAAACAACCCGCACACATGGTATCAAGACCACAAACACGAAAACGGACAACTCTTAACGGCCTATTTCTCTATGGAGTACGGTATCGGCGAAGGATTGCCGATTTACTCCGGCGGTTTAGGAATGTTAGCCGGCGACCACATCAAATCGGCCAGCGACTTAGGTATGCCTATTATCGGCGTAGGGTTATTTTATAAACAGGGCTACGTCCAACAAGTGCTCAACCGCGAAGGTTGGCAAAACGAAGAATATCCCGATAATGATTGGGCCCACATGCCCGTTGAACGTGTCTTGGATAAAAACGGTAACGAAATCGTGGTAGACATTCCCTTAGGCGGCGAAAACGTCAAAGCGTGCATTTGGCGCGTACCGGTCGGCCGCACTTCGCTTTATTTATTAGATACCAATTTACAAGAAAACACCCCCGCCCAACGCGCCATTACCGAGAAACTCTACGGCGGCGACCGTGAAAACCGCATCCGCCAAGAAGTCGTTTTAGGAATCGGCGGTGTAAAAGCGTTAACCGCCATGGGTATTAAACCGACGGTCTATCACATTAACGAAGGGCACAGCGCGTTCTTATTATTCCAACGCATCATTGATATTATGCAAGAGAAAAAACTTTCTTTTGCCCAAGCGCGCGAAATTGTGTGGGGCTCGTCCGTATTTACCACCCACACGCCCGTCATCGCCGGGAACGAACATTTTGACCCCATACTGGTCCGCAAATATATGCAATACTACGCCGATCAAATGCATATCTCATGGGATGAATTTTTGGCCTTAGGCAAAGAAAAACCAACTTCTGCTACGTATTGTATGACGGTCGTAGCGTTGCGGTTATCGGCCTATTGCAACGGGGTAGCTAAACTACACGGGGTGGTCAGCCGCGAAATGTGGCATAATCTGTGGCCGGAACTGCCCATTAGCGAAGTGCCTGTTACCAGCATCACAAACGGCATTCACAGCTCGTCGTGGATCTCGCACGAACTCAACGAACTGTTCCGCAAGTATTTATGGGATAATAACCAACTGGGCGAAATTGACCCGTCCGATGAAAAACCGTGGAAACAGTTGGATACTATCCCCAACGAAGAATTGTGGAGAGTACACAACGAACGCAAGAATAAACTTATTACGCTGGTGCAAACCCGTTTAAAACGCCAACTCAAACGGCAAGGTTTTGACGTAATGACCGTCAAAAAAGCCAGCAAGGTCCTTTGGCCCGATGTACTTACCATCGGTTTTGCCCGCCGCTTTGCTACGTACAAACGCGCCACGCTACTGTTTAAAGATTTAAACCGCTTAGACAAAATTATCAACAATCCGGCCCGCCCGGTACAATTTGTCTTTGCCGGTAAAGCCCACCCGGCCGATACGGCTGGCAAAGAGTTTATTAAACTTATCGTCGGGCTTACACAAAACGATCCGCGCTTTAAAGGTAAGATTGTATTTGTGGAAGATTACAACATGAACACCGCCCGCTATATGGTGCAAGGGGTGGACGTGTGGCTAAATAACCCGATCCGCCCGATGGAAGCCAGCGGCACGAGTGGCATGAAAGCCGCCCTTAACGGTGCGCTCGCCTTATCCGTATTAGACGGTTGGTGGGACGAAGTCGGCCCGTGTGAGTTTGGGTGGTCTATCGGCGGAGCCGAAAACTATAAATCGGACGCCGAACGCGACGCCGTAGAGGCCGAGGCCCTGTATAGCTTAATTGAGCAGGAAATTGCGCCGGCCTATTACGCTAAAGACAAAAACGGTTTATCCAAAACGTGGATCAACCTGATGAAAGAATCTATCAAACACATCGCCCCGTTCTTTAACACAAACCGTATGGTAAAAGAGTATTACGAACGCTTTTACGTGCCGGCCAATAATTATGGTCAGATTTTAAGCCAAGACGGCAAAGCCCAAGCCGTAGCCGCCTGGCGTCAAAAAATTGCCGACAACTGGTACCGCGTCAATATCACAGATACCACGCCCACACCGGAATCGGCTATTTCCATGGGCGAACAAGTAAAATTTACAGCGCGCGTTAATTTGGGCGGCCTGTCGCCGGAAGACGTGCAAGTGGAACTTTACTTGGGTCAACGCGGCACGCGCGGAGACATGATTAAAGAAAACGCCGTTGCCATGAAATGCGTAGGCCAAGCCGACAACGCGTATAATTACGAAGTAACCATTGCTCCGTTTAACAGCGGGCGGCAAGATTATGCGTTACGCGTACTGCCGGCTAATAACGATATTCCCAATGTGCTAACGCCGCTCTTTATCCGTTGGGAAGAATGATGTAATGGATGCAAAGTAACGGTTTCCATTTTTGAGCATCTAGCCGCCGACTTGTCCCTCACGTACTTTCTTTTGTACGCTACGGGACAACTTGCGGCGGCTATCTATCTCAAAACTGAAAACTTACCCGGGACGGAAAAATGGTCCCGCCGCCCAAAAGACTGGTAAGAGCGAAAGATTATATGATTTTTCAAATTTGAGTCTAGTTTGCGGGATATAGGCGGCCGCCGGACGTAATGGTAGTTACGTCAAGGCCGCGAGACCGCAAAATAGTCCAAATTTGGAAAATTGTTTATCCTAAAAAGCAACAATGCACAAAATGAACTAATTTTGTGCATTGTGCATAAAGCGCAAGATAACAACATTTATTAATTATGTTAAACATTGTTTTGGTCAACCCCGAAATCCCTTTTAATACCGGCAACATCGGCCGCTCGTGCGTGGCTACCGGGACAAGATTACACCTCGTTGGCAAGCTCGGGTTTATTATCGCGTCTAAAGAAATACGCCGCTCGGGGTTAGACTATTGGCCCAATTTAGATTACAAACGCCATAACACGTGGGAAGATTTTTTAGCCGCCGAAAATCCCTCAGAAGAAAAAATGTTTTTCTTGTCCACCAAAGGTAAAAAATCGTATTGGGATGCCAAATTCCCGCCGGATAGTTATTTGATCTTTGGCGCGGAATCGTGTGGACTACCCAAAGATTTTTATACACGCTACGCCCACCGCTTGTTTACAATTCCTATGACGGGCCCCGTGCGCTCGCTTAATTTATCTTCCTCGGCGGCCATTGTGCTGTTTGAGGCCCTGCGGCAGAATCAAAAATAAATATCTAAAAAAAATCTAATATAACAAAAAACAGGATTATATCCTGTTTTTTTGTGCGCAATACCTTTGTTATTTTTTCCGGGCTGAAAATTTTTCCTT
>ONAM01000032.1 GCA_900315795.1 Candidatus Avelusimicrobium caledoniensis | reverse complement strand
TAAGCATGTCATCCCGTGAGGCCGTCACACGGGATCTTCGTATTTTTATTTCTGCCGGGACGGCCAACGAGCGAGAGAAAATCAGAAGATCCCGCATTAGATCCCGCACAAAAACCTTGCGGGACAGGCTCTTGCGGGATGACAGGTCTTTATATGATAACAACAACAACGGCTTTACGTTAATAGAACTTTTAGTCGTGGTGTTAATCATCGGCATTTTAGCGGCGGTGGCCTTGCCGCAATATCAAAAAGCCGTGGAAAAATCACGCGCCGCGCAAGCACTTACCTTGCTTAAATCGGTAGGTCAAGCGGCTGTCTCTTTCCGTTTGGCCAACGGCGGTTTCCCGGAAAGTTTTGACGAATTATCCATGGATATCCCGTGGACGGGAAACGAAAAATGGACAGATTTTTCCGGCGTTATAGACACCCGTTCTAACGCCGATTGGTCGTTGCAACTGTATCATTCCGTTGCAGA
This sequence comes from Candidatus Avelusimicrobium caledoniensis, assembly GCA_900315795.1. Taxonomy (GTDB): domain Bacteria; phylum Elusimicrobiota; class Elusimicrobia; order Elusimicrobiales; family Elusimicrobiaceae; genus Avelusimicrobium; species Avelusimicrobium caledoniense. The sequence goes on along the minus strand of ONAM01000032.1, from coordinate 11,181 downwards.
TGATTTTGTTGTTTATATAGGGCGATTATCCGGTAAATACAAAGGAGCCGGATTTAGATATGCCGTATCAGATAATCAACAAATCCATTGTATGGAACGCGTTTCCGGCGGAGTAGTTTTTGAAGAAGAGGCAGGAAGTTATTGCGCTAAAATTTTTAAGGGAACAGCTACCAACTCACAAGGAACTGCTCGCGCTTACAGACTCCCTTAACGTTTATTTCCCCGTCGCCACAGAGAACATAAACCCGGCGGGCCATTTGTCGGTAGTTATAGAAATTTGCGGCGCGCCCAGCGACTTGTAAATTTCTAGCGCGCGGCCCGCAAAATGCGGCGTGCCGTTAATACAGCATACTTCGTTACTACGTAAGGATAACCCTGTTCCTAACAATTTAACAAGGGCTTCTTTTTGCGTCCACAAGGCAGTTAAAAACTCATCGGTATCGGCGGTTAATTCGGACGGGTGGAAAAAGTCGGTTTTCCACGCCGAAATCCGGTGTTCAATTTTTTCCAAATCAATACCGATCAGTTTTTCATCCGCGCTCGCGGCGGCCACAGCAAAACCATTACTGTGCGTAATACTATACGCCAATTTTACGGGTTTTCCCCCTACAAGCAATTTCGGTTTTCCGCTCTCTTGCGGCAATACTTCCAGTTGTGTTAAATCGGAAACGGATAAAATGCGCCCCACCACTTGCTTTAACGCAAACCTGCCCCCGAGCCATTCGTTGCGCCGCTTGGGGAAACGTAACGTTTGATAGTACGTTTGCTCCTGTAAGCTTAGCACACCGTCTGCCGGGGGCAGGTTTGTTAAATCAATTACTTCCAGTTGATACATGTTATTGGCCGATGGCCCGGTAGCCGTGGAACTCTACCCACACGTTGCCTTTTTCGTCAAACACAAAGGCATCGTGCAGTGTTTTTCCGTCAGCGGTAGTACCGCGGCTTACGCCGTAGAGGTACAATTTAGCGGGCGGCACTTGATTGTTAAACACGGCGATTTCATCAATTCCGTCGGGCAAGGTCATCTTATGCTCCACGGTCATATCTTGGAAACCGCAACATTGGAACGCCGCTTCAATAAGCATCGGGTTAGCCAGTAGCGTGCGCGGCCCGTCAAACCATTGGGGGCGCGGCGTGGTATTATACACCGCCCACGACGCCGTTTTATCTACTTGCAAAATTCCGCCAAGTACCTGAAAAGACGGCCCGTGGAAATACTTTTGGTAAATTTCTTCTTTGCTTACCGTCACGGGCGAGTAGATATTCGCCATGGCGGCCGCTTTGACCGATTCCCACTTAGACGTAAATGTATCTAGTGTGCGCGCGGTAAAATGGCGGCGGGTATTACCCATTTTAATACCTTTGCTGTTGATGAAATCAGATTCAATTTCCATCACCGCGTCGTTCCCTTCGGTTTTACCGATAACGCGTACCGCTTGCGGACGGTTGCGCAGTAATTTGATCGGCAAATAGAAGTGTACGTCTTTTAACCCTTGGGGCACGCGGCCCGTTAACGCCGTAGCCGTCTCCATAAAGGTTTCAATACCCATCACACCGGGCACATAAGGCGTACCTTCAATGGCGTGGTCGGCCAAATATGGGTCGGACGTTAAGTTAAATTCCTTGCCCGTGTGAATTTCCGCCCCTTGGGTGAGCGCGGTAATTTGCCCTAAAAAGTGCGTGGCTTTAGCAACATCGGCCGATGCAGTTGCCGGGGCCGTTTGCGCAGGCGCGGCAGCCGGGGCCGGTGTTGAAACCGGCGTGGGCGTTGCCGGAGTTGCCGCCGGAGTTACAGGGGTTACGGGCGTACTGTTAGTTCCGCCGTTACCGCCCGATGTATTTTCAACGCCTTGCGGGATAATTTCGTCCATTTTCAAACGGCGAAGTTGGTGGTCCCAATCTAAGTTACCCAATTCGCCCGTCAGTACGATTTCCGGCACGCGACCGTAGACAATTTCATCCAAGAAAATTTGCATACCGTCTTCCGGGTCCACAAAATCTACGCCGTTAGCGCGTAAGAATTGTTCCACCCCGGCGCGCACGCCCATACCTACGTTTTTGTAGGCACTCATGGCAATGGCTACTGCGCGGTACCCTTGGTTGGTCAGCGAGAAAGCGGACTTAGCCAAATAGTCGTTGGCGCTGGCGTAATCGCTTTGACCGAGGTTGCCGTATTTCCCGGCAATAGACGAGGCAAACGCGAAGAAACCGCCGTCGCGCACAATGTTATTGGCTAAGAAACTGGCAAAACTGGTGGCCTTTACGTCAAAGATACGGTAATACTCGGCCGGGTCTTTATCGTAAATAAGTTTAGAACGCTCCAAACCCGCAAAGTGGATCAGTCCGTCCACACGGCCGTTTTTGGCTTTAATTTTCGTGCAGACTTCTTTGACCATGGAGCTGTTAAGCACGTCGCAATGGTAATATTCCACTTCACTGCCCAAGTCACGCAGTTTTTGCAAGTTATTGTAAAGCGTGATAGAATCTTTCACGCGGCCAAACGCACGCTCTAACATCACCGGAGTGGCCTTTTGGGTTGTATCGGCCTTCATTTCTTCCCACATTTGTTTTTTGAGCATGGCCAGTTCGGCGTCGTTCATTTTAGCCCAAAGCGGTGTTTTTTCTTGGACCTCAATAATATCAAGCACGATAATTTTGCTGTGGTATTGGGCGGCAATTTTTTGCGAGAGCATCGCCCCGATACCGCGGCCGGACCCGGTAAATATAATGGTCTTGCCGGCAAGGTCACAATGTTTGACGCGTTTATCCAAGCGAACAGGCACGGACAAAATTGTCGTGCGTTCGCCCCCGCGGGTACCTAACATAAGGCGCATATCGCCGTGGAGCACTTCGTCCATGGTTTTTTGCGCCATTTCATCGGGCGTAGCGGTCGGCTCAAAATCTAACAGTTTGGCAATCGCGCCGGTGTGTTCATACACATCACGGCGGAAACAAGCCGTACCGCCGCACAGCGCACCCGTGATGGGGTTAAATTCGTCTTTGGTCGTATAACCAAACGTACCGTCTATTTTGGTATTTACGGCAAAGAACGTATCGGCATCGGTGCGGTTAGAAAGCCCTTTTTCAAATACGCGCAAGGCAATAAACAGCGGCATGACGTATTTGGTCAGTTCGTTATGCGGGCTGACTTTTTTATCAAACTTTTTAACGTTTGCGCCCAGCAAGTACACGATACCTTGCACGTTGGGATCTTCGGCCGCATATTCTTTTAAGGCGGCTTCGGTTTCTTCGTACGATTCCCAATTTACAATGGTCGTATTTTTACTGCGCGTTTTGAGCGTGGTAAATACGTGATATTTTACACCGAGTTCTTTGCATTCTTCCTGATACGCTTTAATGAGTTGGGAGTTATCTGCAAAGATAAGCACCGTGCGGTCTTTAGACAACCGTCTATTTTCCCGATTAGTAAGCGGGGCAGGGGCGACTACTGTCACGTTGCGAAGCCGCTTTTCGTGGCAGTGTTCCCCGGCATATCCTTCGCGCTCGGGGCGTTCCACAATAGATTCACGCGGAGCTACATGGGCCGTCGGGTTGGTTTTAAGCATAGCTTCGGTCGGCTTGCCGATTTCCCCCGCCTCCGGGACAGCTTCCTGTACCGTGTTTACGGTAACGGTAGGCAACGGTTGCGAAACCGGAGCGGGTTGTACAGGCGCGGGCGCAGCTACGGGTGCGGGTTGCACGGGAGCTTGCACCACAGGTGTAACAACAGGTTGGGCCGGTTGTGCCACAGGCGCGGGTGTCACAGTAGGTTGTGTTGCCGCCGCGGGTTGGGCAGGAGCCGCCGCACCGGACGTTTGCGACAAAGCGAAATTGATACAATGTCTAATCGTCGGATAATCTTTAAGTTGGATGCCCTCTTGCGTGGTAATACCGTAATGCTCGCGCATAGCGGCAAACAGTTCGGCTTGTTTAACCGTATCAATGCCCAGGTCGGCTTCCATATCCAAATCTAAATCAAGCATATCTTCCGGGTAACCCGTCTTTTCCGCTACCATAGCTACAATTTCTTTCGTAACCGTAGCTTCATCCAAAGCGGCTTTGGGAGCGGACGTTTGCACAGGAGCCGGAGCCGGTTGCGTTACAGGCGCGGGTTGGACCGCCGGAGTAACAACCGGGGCCGGAGTTGCCACAGGAACCACTACCGGGGCGGGTGTTACAACAGGGGTTTGTACCGCGGGCACAGCGGCGGGTTGGTTAGCTCCCATCGCGTGCGTCATGACAAAATTGATACAGTGACGGATCGTCGGATAGTCCTTGAGTTGGATACCTTCTTGTTGGACAATACCGTAATGCTCGCGCATCGCGGCAAAGAGTTCGGCTTGTTTAACCGTATCAATGCCCAGGTCGGCCTCCATGTCCAAGTCCAAATCAAGCATATCCTCCGGGTAGCCCGTCTTTTCTGCTACCATATTAACAACATCTTTTGTAACAGTAGCTTCATCTAAAGACTTCGGCGCGACCGCCGGAGCAGGTTGCACCGGGGACGGAGCGGGTTGAACCGCAGGTGTTACAGCCGGAGCAACTGCCGGAGTTACCGGGGCTGTTACTGTCGCCGCAGCCGCCACAGGAGTAACGGCCGCTTGCGGTTTGCCCGCTTGCGAAAGTACATATTTAATACAGTGACGGATCGTCGGATAATCTTTAAGTTGGATGCCTTCTTGTTGGGTAATGCCGTAGTAATCGCGCATGGCGGCAAACAGTTCGGCTTGTTTAACCGTGTCAATACCCAAATCGGCTTCCATATCCAAATCTAAATCAAGCATGTCCTCCGGATAGCCCGTTTTTTCCGCAACCATATTGATTACTTCTTTGGTAACGGAATTTTCATCTAACGCAACGGCTTTGGGAGCCGGAGCCGGTTGTACCGGGGCAGGTTGCGCCACAGGCGCAACTGGCGCCGGGGTTTGCATAACAGGCACAGGAGCCGGAGTAACCGCCGGGGTTACCGGAGCGACGGCCGCTTGCGGTTTGCCCGCTTGCGATAATACATATTTAATACAATGTCTAATCGTCGGATAATCTTTAAGTTGGATGCCTTCTTGTTGGGTAATGCCGTAGTAATCGCGCATGGCGGCAAAGAGTTCGGCTTGTTTGACCGTATCAATACCCAAATCGGCCTCCATATCCAAATCTAAATCAAGCATGTCTTCCGGGTAACCCGTCTTTTCCGCAACCATATTGATGACTTCTTTGGTAACGGAATTTTCATCTAATGCAACGGCTTTGGGAGCCGGAGCGGGTTGTGCAGGTGCGGGTTGGACCGCCGGAGTTACCGGGGCGGGCGTTGCCGCCGGGGTTTGCGTCGCGGCCGTATGCGCGTGGACGGTATTTACTTTATCCACAAACGCTTGCGAGCCCTCCATCACTAACGCGGGTTTTACACCGTGTTTATAATTATCTTTAATGCGAAGCGTATTTTGTACCACTTCTAAGACCGGGGTTTCTTGACCGGAAATTTGTTTGAGCCAGGCACCGTGCTTGGCAACATCGCAAATACGCGGCTGTCCTTCTTGCCAAGCTTTTTCCAATAACGTCATGCCCAATTGCGAGCCAAAACCCGCCGCTAAACGCAAGGCGTATTTAAAATCATAATGACCGCCTTTACTTAAGGTAATACCGGTGAGTTCCGGGTCGGCTTCTTTAAAGTTAGCAATCGGCGGAACAAGACCTGTGTTTAAACAGCGCACCGCGATTACATCTTCTAAGCCCGCCCCCATGGAGTGGCCGGTAAAACCTTTTGTATTGCTGACAATAACTTTGCTGACATTTTCGCCAAAGGTTGATTTCAAGGCGTACGCCTCGGCACTGGCAGAACCGCCACGCGCCGGAGTGTATGTTTCATGCGAGATAAAAACAAGTTGTTTAGCGATATCGGCCCGGTTTAACCCGTACTCTTTCTCAGCCGTAGCGACTAAGCGGTCCATCACTTTGGCCACGTGCGCCACATCAATGCGCGTTACGTGAAAACCGCTGTTGGCGATCTCGGTAGAAAGCAGTTTAGCAAGCGGCTTCATACCGCGTTTGGCCACTTCGCTTTCTTCTTCTACCACTAAGGACACCGCCCCCATCCCCACAATCATACCGTTGCGGCGGCGGTCAAACGGTAAGGCCGCTTTGGTAACGTCGCCTTCCGTCGTAGCCGCGCCGGAAGCCAAGAACGCCGTTAAAATCCATTCGGACACATTATCGTTGGTAATATCGTCTGCGCTAATTACAATCACACGTTTACAGCGGCCCAATTTGATCCAGTCTTGCGCCACGGAAATCGCTTGCGCCGTAGAGGCACACGCCGCACTCATGGCCGTAGCCGGACCGCGCGCGCGGATCCATTGGCAGAAATGACAATGCGCAATAATAATGGTTTTTAAGATAAATTCAGACGTAAACGCTTGCGGTTCAATCTCTTTATCTTTGAAATTCTGTTGGTACCACTCCTCCATTTCTGCTTTCAAGGCCGGGTCCGTAATTTGGGAAATAAACTTATCACAGAAAGCACGCACCTCTTTAGCGGTTTTGTTATTAAGGAGCCCGGTGACGCGCTTGGTTAAATCGCCCATCATACTGTTGGCTACCGGGAAAGCCGAGGTAAAAATGACCCCGGTTTCGTCAATCATATCCGCGGGCAGACCCCAACGGTCGGGCAAGTACCCGCCGGTGGAAGTGGGCTTGTAATAAAGCACAAGCGGAATGCCCGCGTCTTTAAGGGCCAATATTCCCGCCGCAATAGCGAGTTGGAAACTGCGGTCCATGGAGCGGACCCATTTAGCGGGCAAACCAAATTCTTTTTCCAAATCAAACGCGCCGCCTTTGGCTAATAATTTAATGGCTTGCGAGGGCGAAGTTAAGCGTTCAAAGCGGTGGTTGCCGTCTTTAGATTTAATGACAAATTCAACATGCTTATCAATTTGTTTTTGTTGGGTTTCGGATGATACCGGCTCAATCATATTGCGGCCGGACAAAATTTCGTCCAAAATTCCTTCGCGGAAGATTTTATCCCAACTGCCCGGGCCGCCCGCGGCAATACCGCTGATGACAACGGACTTATGCAAATCGGCCTTGGTTTCGGACGTCGGTTGCGCGGCGGTCGGTTGCACGGGCGTTACGGGAGCTTGCACCGCGGCGGTAGGTTTAGCCACGTGCGGGGCTACCCAGTTGACAAACGCCGGGTTGTATGCCGACGAATCGCCCGCCATATCCGTACCCGTCCAATCAATATGGATACCGGAAGAAATCAAGTTGGCAAACAAGTCATTAAATTCCACGATACCGCCTTTTTTGGGGTGGTTGGACGCTAACACTTTAATATCTTTTTTGTCGGTCAGCGTATTAGACGCTAAGGCGGAAAGTACGCGTTTGGGGCCGCACTCTACAAAGAGGCGCACGCCGGAATCGTACGTGGTTTTAAGTTGTTTGATCCATTCTACCGAGTGGGAAATTTGCGTAACGAGCAAATCTTTAATTTTTTCGGGGTCATTGGGATAGAACTCGGCCGTGACGTTGGTGGTAATGGGCATGTTAGGCGAGTGGAACTCCAACGTATTTAAGAACGCACGGTATTGCGGCATGGCGGGTTTGATAATGTCGGAATGGAACGCGTGGGAAACCGGAATTTGTACCGCTTGGATACCCATATCGGTAAACATTTTAATTGCGTCATCTACCGACTTAGACGCCCCGGCAATCACCGTTTGCGTCGGGCAGTTTTTGTTGGCTACGGCTACATACCCGGCTACGCGCACCAGTTCGGGCTCTACGCGCTCCACGGGGGCGGCGATAGAGGCCATTTTGCCGTTGTCTTCTACACGAATTTCGCTCATCACTTTTCCGCGTGTACACACGGCTTTTAAGCCGTTTTCAAAATCAAAAATTCCGGCGGCTACCGCGGCGGCATATTCACCCAAACTATGCCCCATGACTACGTCGGGTTTAATACCGAACGAAGAAAGTAAGCGCATCATGGCAATATCGGCGGTTAACACGGCGGGTTGGGTCATTTCGGTCCGTTTAATAGCGGCTTCGCGCTCGGCGATTTGTTCTTTGGTTTCGCCGGGTTTACTCCACAACGTTTCGGTTAAGGTTTGACCGATAATATCCATCAGCAAGCGGTCTGCCTCGTGGAACGTATCTTGCACTACTTTATATTTTGAGGCCAAATCTTTCATCATGTCCACATATTGCGAACCTTGACCGGGGAACATAAAGCAGACTTTCGGTTTAATTTCCGTCGGCGTGAACGGATAAATACCCTTCATGCGCAAGTACAACGATTCTTGCGTCCACACGTCTTGCGAAGAAGCCGTTTTTTTGAAAAATTCAATTTTCTCTTTGAGTTTATCCGGGTTTTCTACGTTAATCGTTACGGCAAATTTACCCGGCTTAGCGATGTGATTTTGATAGGAAATACTGGGAAGGTACGTCGGATCGCTCTTAACAGCGAGTAACGCTTTATCCAGCACACTAAAAAGTTCTTGACGAGTCGGGGCGGAAAAAGTGAGCACGTCGCTTTGAATTTTTTCTCCCGGCACGTGTAAAATATACGAATTATTCATGGTTACAGACTCCTGTTTGGGGGTTACAGTTTCGGCGCAAGAAGTAACTTGTGCCGTTTCTTTATGAAGTAAATTTTCGTTCATTTCTTCCATAGCTACGTGGAAGTTTGTTCCGCCAAAACCAAAGGCGGACACATTAGCGCGGCGAATTTTTCCGTCCGGCCACGCTTGCGCTTGCGTAATTACACGAAAGGGGCTCTTGGCCCAATCTACCGCCGGGTTGGGGGTTACAAAATTAACAGACGGCGGTAATACTTTGTGGTGTAAAGCCAAGGCCGTTTTGATTAAGGACGCAATACCGGCCGCCGCTTTGGCGTGCCCGATTTGGCTTTTTACACTGCCTAGTCCGATCGTACCCGGTTTAGCATACGGCGCAAAAAGTTCATTTAAGGCCGTGAGTTCCACCGCATCGCCTACGCGCGTGCTCGTGCCGTGGGCTTCAATGAGCCCCACATCACCGGGTGTGTAATCTAATTGTTCAAAAGTTTTTTCTACGGCAATTTTTTGCCCTTTGGGGTTAGGCGCGGTAATACCTTTGCCTTTGCCGTCCGACGACGCGCCTACGGCGCGTATGACCGCGTATACGCGGTCGCCGTCTTTGACGGCGTCGGACAAGCGTTTCAAAATCACCATGCCCGCGCCCTCGGCCATGACAAAGCCGTCGGCCTTAGCGTCAAACGGGCAAGAGCCGTTTTCAGACAACGCCCCGATTTTGCAAAACTTAATGTAGGAAGCCGGGGCCATCATTTGGTCCACGCCGCCCACTAACGCCATATCAAAGTTCCCCATGCGAAGCCCGTTAATGGCTTGGTCCACGGCGGCTAACGACGTAGCGCACGCGGCGTCCACGGTAAAGTTCGTGCCGTGCAAGTCAAACACGTTGGCTACGCGCCCCGCGATAACGTTGGCAAGTTCGCCCGGCATGGAATCTTCCGTTACGGGCATAAAGTTGGCTTTTACGCCTTCTTCCATTTCGTTAATCAGTTGCTCTCCCGCGGCCGGGGATAAAGATTGATAGGTGGGTGTATTTTTTAAAATCTCGTAATAGACCGGGCGGTTTAAACGCAAGTTGGACTTATCGTTTTTCATACCGCCCATGGAGTTGCCGATAATAACGGCCGTGCGGTTGCGGTCAAATTCTTTTTTGTCATAGCCCGCATCTTCCAACGCCATGTTGGCAGTTTCAATAGCCAAGTGTTGGATGGTGTCCATTTGTTTGGCAATTTGCGGCGGGATGCGGTATTTTAACGGATTAAATTTAAAGGAGCTGGGGATAAAACCGCCGATTTTGGAGTAAAGTTTATCTTCGGCTTTGTGGTCGGGGCTGTAATAGAGTTTCCAGTCCCAGTACGACGAAGGTACTTCGGTAATGCAATACTTTCCGGCTTGAATATTGTTCCAAAATTCATCTTTGGTAAGCGCACCGGGCATAATAGCCCCGATACCTATAATAGCAATCGGTTCAAGGTTTTTGTTTGTCATTGTTTCTCCTTACTCTGCAAAATCCGTTATAGGTATATTTTATTAAATTTAGTAAGGGCAAAACAATTTTTAATGCGATTTTTTGCGTTAGGTCTTGACAAAACTTGATTTGAGTTGTTAGGTTTTTGGGAAATTTTTAAAAATAAAATTTTAAAAACAAAGCCGTTTTTGCATTTTTTACCTTAAAAGCAAAACGCCCCGCGAATTTGCGGGGCACAAAATTTCAAAAACACACCTGATTTTAGAAACGGTATCCGTTCATTGTAAAATTTTCCCCTTTGAATGTTCCTATCGGTTCTGTAACAAAGGGTTGTTTTTTACCAGTCAGAGACTGGCACAAACGATTGGCCCTGTCGGTTGTATCGGTACTGTGAGCATAACAAACGCGGCTCACACTATTTTCATAAATATAATAATAGTAAGTCGCATTGATTCGCGTATCAGAGCAACGCGGAAAGGGATGCGTAGGATGCAGCGCACAGCCCCATTGTCCGTTATTACACGAAAGATTCCGGGAACTACCCGTACAACCGGCTGGCAGTTCTATATCTAAAATATCAAAAGACTGTTCATTATTTCCTGCCAATTTAGCACGCACTTGTGCGTCGGCAATGGCTTTAGCAACCGGCATCAAGGCAGAAAAACGCGCCTTGTCTACAGCCATTTGATACTTGGGCAAGGCCACCGCCGCCAAAATACCAATGATAAGTACAACAACTAATAATTCAATTAACGTGAATGCTTGCTTGTTTCTCATACAACCTCCTTTGTTTCATTAAATAAAATGTAGCAAAAAAAAAAACGATGTCAATAGGCAATTTTTACAGGGCGAAGAAAAGTTGTTTGCCTTCCCACCCTGCGGGCCGCCCCGCGGGGGAAGTGGTTTGGCGGACAACGTCCGAACAAACCGATGAGGGGTATATATAAAGTTGTTTCCCTTGTTCTGTTATACTCTTCTTTTTATTACCCCTCACCTTTGCCCGTGCGGCGAGCACCTCCCGCAAGGGGCGAGGGAAACGTAAGCATCGTCCATGAAATTCCACATTACAAAAACATCCACACAAACGCCCTAAGAGGTTTGAGGCCTTATGCCCGGCCCGGCAAGGGCCTTGACAAATCAAAAAAAAAA
>ONAM01000037.1 GCA_900315795.1 Candidatus Avelusimicrobium caledoniensis | reverse complement strand
AAATGATCGCGGCGGACAAAAAGTTCTTGCCACCCGGCAAGCCGCCTCGGCTTTGTTATACGCTACTAGCGTATAGCGGGGCGGCTTCGTTAGGAAGGTTCGAGCACCTAATGAAAGTCCGCCCTTTTTTTATGGGCGGTAAGGAGAAATTATGCCACGCACCCGCAAAACCAAACAAGCCGCCCTTACCGAAAATCAACAACTATTGTTGTTTTTACTGCAAACGCTTAAAGAACGCGCCCGGCTGATACGTTCGCAAGTCGTACGCGCAAATGAAATTTCCCCCTTGGAAGCAGAAGCATTAGCCACTACGTTTCAGATTTTAGATTCTTACCGAGATTTTTTAACTCATTTGGAAAATTTATTAAAAATTTCCCATAGCAAAATCCCGTCCGACTTTTTCTTACGCTAAAATTATAGTAGGTCAGGCTATGCCTGAGAGTGGCCGCAGACCGAGTGAGGGGTGTGTAGCTCAGGTGTCACCCGACATGATAAGGTATAATATATATATGACCCTGCGACATACCCTCACATTTTGTTTACTGCAAGCATTGCTTTGGTACGTAGCTGCGTTGGGGCTTTTCCTCGTTAATGGTTTTTATACAGACGCATGGGGCCTTTGTTTTACTGTTGTATTTATTGTAGGGCACATCACTTTTTTTGCGCTTATTTTAGGGTTACTGGGCACGCTGGCGGGGCTTATCGGCCCACGCATAAAGCAAATTATTTTGTGGGTGGGCGGCATTATAGGATCGTTTTTTCTGGTGGCCGATTTTGTAGTTTTTTCGCAATATCGTTTCCACATCGGGTTATCGTTACTAAGTATGTTTTTCGGCTCGGCCGGACGGGAAATTTTCGTATTTTCTACCGGCATGTGGCTGATGAGCGGGGCGATCATGTTACTTATCATCTTAGCGCAGACCGCCCTGGTATGGGTGGCTAAACGCTACCCGTTATCCCGGCGCACGGCTACTATTTTTTTGGCAACTTGGCTGATTTGTTTTCTGCTTTATAACGGGCTGTATGCGTGGGGAAAATTTTACATGGTGCCGTCTATCATGGCCCAACAGCAAGTATTACCGCTTGCTTACCCGGTATCCCTCAACCGCCGTCTGACCAAATGGGGCTTTACCCCCCGCCAAGACCCGTATTTTATCCCCAAAACCGGCTCACTTGCGTATCCGCTTGCACCGCTTTCGTGCACGGCAGAAAAACCCGCTAAAAATATCCTCATTATCTTAGTAGATGCGTGGCGCGGCGACATGCTCACCCCGCAAATCATGCCGCAACTATCTGCGTGGAGCCAACAACCCGGCATGCATGTTTTTACCAATCATTTATCAGGCGGCAACTCCACCATGGGCGGTGTATTTTCGTTCTTTTACGGACTGCCGCACTCCTATTGGGACGACATGACTACCCAACATTTGCCGCCGGTGCTGATCAGCCACGCGTTGGAGCAGGGCTATGAACCCGCCATTTTTGCAAGCAGCCAAATTACCAGCCCGGCCTTTCACCGCAATATCTTTTCCACCGTGCCGAACTTGCGTATCGGCTCGGCCGGGAACTCGTCGTGGGAGCGCGACCAAAACGCCGTGCGCGACTTTGAAACATTTTTACAAACCCGCGACACGAAACGGCCTTTCTTCGGATTTATTTTCTTAGATGCTCCGCATGCTTACGACTATCCGCCGCAAGCCAAAAAATTCACCCCGGCCAAAGAAATCAACTATTTACTCTTTACCAATAATACCGACCCGACTCCGTATTTCAACCAATACAAAAATGCGGTCTATTTTACCGACGGTTTAATTGCTGAGTTGTTAAATGATCTGCAACACCGCGGACTTTTGAAAAATACGATTGTTGTTATCAGCGCGGACCACGGGCAAGAACTCAACGATTCGCACCAAAATTACTGGGGTCACAACGGTAATTTTACCGATTACCAAACAAAAGTCCCGCTGATCGTATACGACCCGTCCGTGCCGGGTAAGGCCACGCTGTCGCACCGCACCTCGCACCACGATATTGCGCCAACGTTACTGCAAGCGGTTTTCGGTTGTACAAATCCCGCCGCCGATTACACACTGGGCACCCACTTATTTGATACGTCCGCACGCCCCTTTACCGTATTTGCCGGACATACCGAGCGCGTCGTGCGCGTCGGCGATGCTATTACGTTATTTGATAAATTCGGCGGGCTGAGCAGGTACGATAATACGTTACACCCCTTGGAAACCGCGCCCGACAACGCAACACTTCGCGAAGGGCTCAAATCGTTCCGAAAATTTTACCGGTAACGTCCCCCTCTTTTGCTATAATAACTTTATGAATTGTATATTTTGCGGCATTGCAGACGGCTCCGTAAAAAGCCAACTGATTTATGAAGATGACGACGTGGTGGCGTTTAAAGATTTAAACCCGCAAGCGCCGACGCATCTGTTGATTATCCCGCGCAAACATATTGCGCGCTTGTCGGAAGCGGACGAAAAAGATGCCCTGCTTTTAGGCAAAATCTTGCTCGTGGCCCAAAAATTAGCCAAGCAATTTGACCTCAAAGATTTCCGCTTGGTAACTAATAACGGCAAAGGGGCCGGGCAAAGTGTGGATCATTTGCACTTTCATTTAATGGCGGGGCGGCGGTTTTTGTGGCCGGCCGGCTAAAAATAAGCTATAATATATAGGAACAATTTTATTTTAACCTACTAGCCGTAGAAGGTGGTGAAAAACGTAATGGTTTTCGTAAAAGTCAGAGACGCCGAACACTTGGAAGAAGCGCTCAAACGCTTCAAACGCGAATGTGAAAAAAACGGCATCTTGCGCGAAATTAAAAGACGCGAAACGTATATGCCTCCGAGCGTGAAACGCAAAATCAAATCGCAGGAAGCCCAACGCCGCGCCAGACGTACCAAACGCAGACGTTTTTAAGTTGTACTGCATAGCAGGCAATAGTCCGATTCGGGTCGGGCTATTGCCTTGTTTGCTCTAGTCGGAGCTAAAAACTTGTAGCCAAAACGGACCTTAGCTGTGATAAGTAATAGTGTCATTGAACAAATCAAAGACCGTTTAGACATTGTAGAGTTTATCCGCCAATACGTGCCCAATTTAAAACGCGCGGGGAAAACCTACAAGGCGTGTTGTCCGTTTCATCACGAAAAAACCCCCTCGTTTACGTGCAGTAGCGAGAAAGGGTTGTTTTATTGTTTCGGCTGTCAGGCGGGCGGAGACATCTTTGAATTTTTAATGAAGATGGAAAACCTCTCGTTTAACGAGGCACTTGAAAAACTGGCCGAACGGGCCGGGGTAGAGTATAAACCGCAACGCGCCGAGTTCTCTGCCGAAGAACAACGCCGCTCGTCGGCCCGCAAAGCGTTAGACTTTGCCAGATCGTTCTATCATAAAAATTTACTATCGGCGGAAGGAACTCACGCGCGCGCGTATGTAAAAGAGCGCAATTTAACCAAAGAAACGTGCGTCAAGTTTGAGTTGGGGCTCGCATTTAACGACGCTACCGCCTTAGCGCGCGCGGCCAAAGCAGCCGGATACAGCGAAAACGATTTGAAAGAAGCCGGGCTGTGCCTCCGGACCGACTTTGGTATGCGGGACTATTTCAGAAACCGCCTCATGTTTCCGATCATCAACCAACGCGGCGACACGGTGGGTTTTGGCGGACGCATTTTGGGGCAAGGCGAGCCCAAATATCTAAACTCGCCCGAGACGGTTTTATTTACCAAGTCGCATGTTTTGTATGGGCTGAATTTTGCAGGCCCCGCCATACGTAAAGCGGACCGCGCCGTACTGTTGGAAGGATATATGGACGTAATCGGTTGCCACCAAGCGGGTATTGATTATACCGTAGCTCCGTTGGGAACGAGCTTGACCGAGGAACACGCGCGGCTTTTAAAACGCTATACGGAAAACGTCATTATCCTTTTTGACCCGGACGAAGCGGGTATTAAGGCGGCGTTGCGCGGGTCGTTGGTGCTTATTAGCCATGGGCTATTTGTTAAAATCGCCACGCTGCCGGGCGGCTTAGACCCGGACGAATATGTAGCCAAATACGGCAAAGAATCGTTTGAGCAAATTTTAGATAAAGCCGAAGATTTTATTGCGTTTCATACGCGGTTGCGTTTAAACGGTGTGTCTATGCCGCTCAGCGCGCAAGACAAAACACATATCGTTACCGATTTGGCAGAAGCCATTGCCCAACAGCCGGACGCTATTGTGCGGCGGGAGTGGGCCAAATATGTAGCCGAGCATATCGGCGTAGATGAGCAGTTAGTGCTCGCGCGCATGCGCAAACCGGGTTTACAAAAAATCGGTAAACCCGCCGCCACCTTGCAAGCGGCCACGCAAGCACCCGCCAATGCGGCAGAAGAGGAATTGATCTCGTATTTGCTACGCGAACCGCAACAGGCGACGTTGTGTAGCGAACTGACCCAGACCGATTTTTCATCGGCAGGAGCTTGGCAACTGTTTCAAGCGGTGTGCCAAAGCGCGCAAGAAGGTCTTGCGGGCCAAATGCTCGTAGATAAAGTATCGGCGGCTGTGCCGTCTTTAGCGAGTGAAGTTATTAAACTGGCCTTGACGCAAGCCCCTGTTGATTTTCAGCCGCAACGTGATGTGGCCGCCTGCGCGGCCCGCGTGAAACAAAACGGCGTGCAAAAGCGGCTTAAAGATGTACAACGCCAAATGAAAGCCCTTGGGGCAGGGAATGTACCGCCGGAGCTTTTCAAAGAATATATGTCGTTACAAACGAAATTAAAAAAGTAATTGAGGGAAATTATGGCAACGGGAAATAAATCGTTAAAAAATTTATTACAGGAAGGGAAAGAAAGCGGTTTTGTGGCACTGGAAGATTTAAACCGCTCCATGGCGCAAGCCGATATGAGTGCCGAAGATGTGGACGGCGTAATGGACACCATTGACGACTTGGGCATCCAAGTTGTTGAACAAAAGAAATTTAAACCCACCCCCTCGGAAAAAGAAGCCCTCAGCGAAGATTGGTCCTCTTCGTCCATGCCGGACATTTCCAACTCTATCCGCATGTACTTATCCGAAATGGGCCGCGTACCGCTTTTAACGCGTGACGAAGAAATCACCCTTGCGCGTAACATCCGCGAACGCGAAAAAGAACTGCGCAAACTCGTGTTAGAATCGCCTATTACCATGCGCGAAATTTGCAACTGGGAAGAACTCGTGGACCAAGAAGAGATGACCACCAAAGAGCTCATGCCCCGCGGCAAACGCACCAACCGCGAACTTTCCAACATGCGCCGCAAACTCAAAGACGCGGCGGCTTTTATCGGAAAACGCGAGCAGGAAATTACCAAACTGATGAAGGAAATTCGCGAAGGTAACCTTTCCGAAAAACGCCGCAACAACGCCATTGAAAAAGTGGAAGCCAAACAAAAAGAAGTGGTGGCGTGTATTACCAAACTCAATTTAAACCAAAACAAAATCAAACGCTTGACTAACAAAATCAAAAACTTGGCCGACCGCTTAAACGAAACATCTAACGACATGAAACGCTTTGACGAGTATTTCGGCCCGTATAGCGAGATTAAAAAACTGGTCAACGGTTTTAAGAATAAAAAAATTACGGAAAAAGAATTTAAAAAGAAAACGAAATTTACCTTTGAAGAATTGGACCGCGCACTGACTAACATTGAAGACGTCCGCCGCCGACACAATCAAATGGTAGATATGCTACCGATGAGCGAAAAAGAATTTATTGCGTTTAACGACCGCATTGTTTTCTTTGAAGACATGATTTTACAAGACAAGCTAAAACTCATCAAAGCCAACTTGCGCTTGGTAGTATCTATTGCCAAAAAGCACGTCAATTCCAATTTGGAATTGTCCGACCTCATCCAAGAGGGCGGGCTGGGACTCATGAAAGCGGTAGAAAAATTTGAATATAAACGCGGGTTTAAATTTTCCACGTATGCCACGTGGTGGATCCGCCAAAGCATCAACCGCGCCATTGCCGACCAAGCCAATACCATCCGCATCCCGGTGCACATGAAAGAGTTAGTTTCCAAATTGACCAAAGTAACTAACAAATTCCGCCAAGAACACGGACGCGAGCCCACCTTGGAAGATTACGCAAAGACGTTGCGTTTGTCTATGGAAAAGGTCAAAAGCGTATTGAAAATCATGCAAGACCCGATTTCGCTTTCTACGCCTATCGGCGAAGATGAAGACTCTAACTTAGAGGACTTTATTGAAGATAAGAACGGGCCGGATCCAACAATCGCCGCGGCCGATTTCCTGCGCAAACAGGAAGTAGCCGACGTACTGGCGACCTTGTCGGAACGGGAATCTAAAATTATCAGCTTGCGCTTTGGAATTGATTCGGGCTATCCGCGCACGTTAGAAGAAGTAGGCAAAATGTTTAACGTCACGCGCGAGCGTGTGCGCCAAATTGAAGCCAAGGCCATTCGCAAACTGCGCCACCCGAGCCGTACGAAGATGTTAAAAGATTATAACGAGTAGTTGTTGAAGTTACTGACAAAAACCCCCGCTCTCGCCCGTGCGGCGAGCACCGGGGGTTTTTTACGGAAGCGAATAGTACCGTGTAGTTGCGCTGTAAGTAAGAGTTCCCTTCATGACTTGTTGGCAAAAACTGCCTTCCTCTCCTTGATAAATTATTCCGCTATCAGCACGCTCCACACACGAAATTTCTTGTTTCGGTATATCATTATGCACCAGTACAACCGCAAATCCCGCTCCCGCGTACTTACCGGTCAAGCGGCCCATCATGATGGTAGTACTCGTTTCCGAAGATACTAGCTGACAAGACCATTCTGAATTGGAACGAGTATCAGAAGCCGTTGCCGTACCAGTATACCACTTAGTAGTTCCGGTCCAAGGAATATCTATGGATAATTCATCAAAAGAAGTAGCATACGTTCCGTTGGCTAAATAATACGTTTCTTGCGCCTGAGCCAATGATTTTAAAAAAGTAAGGGCCTGTGTCGCTCGTGATTTTTCTACCGCCCTTTGATATTGCGGCAACGCCACCGCCGCCAATATGCCGATAATTAAAACTACCACTAATAATTCAATTAGCGTAAATGCTTGCTTGTTTTTCATACAACCTCCTTTTTATCACTAAATAAAATGTAGCAAAAAAAAAAACGATGTCAAGGAAAAGTTTTTACTGACAAAAAAGATAAAAAATCCCGCGTTACCGGCGCGGGATTTTTTTCAAACACAATTATTCATTAAAGTGATGAATGTCTAATAGGCCCACCTAACAGCCGGAGTACCGGAACTATCTGTACTTGTAGACGAGGGAGAATTTCGTTGTGTTTCTTGTTGGCATATTTTATTTTGCAACGACCCCTCCTCACTATAAGCCACACAATGGCGGCTACCACTTTCAGTAATATATTCTATGTAACGCATACCAATATCATCATTAGAACAAGCAACAAATCCAGCGGCATATATATTACAGCGTCCCCAATCAAAAATTCGGGTAGAGTTTTGTTCGTTATCACCTCTACGTTCTTCTTTAAATTCCGGTGTATCAATATCCAATTCATCAAAATTATTCGGATATTTCCCATTGGCTAGATAATAGGTCCGCCCGGCGGTAGCAATAGATTTAACTAACGGTTTTAGCGCATTATATTTGGTACGGTATACCGCTTTTTGATATTGCGGGAGCGCGACTGCGGCCAATATGCCGATAATGAGAACAACAACTAATAATTCAATAAGCGTAAACGCGTTATTATAAAAAAAGACGTCATCCTGAACTTGATTCAGGATCTCACCTTGTTGTCGTTTTAGAAAGCGGTGAGATTCCAAATCAAGTTTGGAATGACATTTATTTTTATTTTCTTTTAAATAACCCAACAAACATCGTTCCTTTTCCATACACACTACTCCTTTTGATTTTGATGTGCAGACAAATCGGGAAAATTTATAAACTCGCTTCGCTCAAACATATAAATTTTCTTCTCCGATTTGGCGCTTTTTGTAAACGGTGCTAAAGGGGCGGATTTAAACAACAAACTTTAATGTAGGTCGGATGTAAATCCGACAAAAAAACAAGGGCTCCTTAAAGAGCCCTTGCGGTTTATAGGGTGTATTGTAGCGTTTACTTAAAGTTAGCTGTGCCCAATTTCTGTTGCAAATACGTCTTTAAGCCGGACGTATCGCCCGTGTGGGACAACGCTTCTTGGTAGCTGATTTTCTTTTGGATATACAGATCGCCCAATGCTTGGTTCATGGTGATCATACCCATACCCACGTTAGTTTGCATGGTAGATACAATCTGCTCGGCTTTTCCGTCGCGGATCAAGCTGCGCACGGCCGAGTTGGCCAGTAACACTTCCGCCGCCATGGCGCGGCCGCCGGTAAGCGTAGGAATGAGCTGTTGGGAAATAATCGCCTCCAACACGAACGACAACTGCGTGCGGATCTGCGGCTGTTGGTTGGGCGGGAACACGTCAATAATACGGTTGATAGACTGCACGGCGTCGTTGGTGTGCAAGGTGGCAAACACTAAGTGCCCCGTTTCCGCTAACGTCAAACACGCTTCCATGGTTTCAATGTCGCGGAGCTCCCCCACCAGAATAATATCCGGGTCTTCGCGCAGGAAGTGTTTTAAAGCCGCCGCGAACGATTTGGTATCAGCGCCTACTTCACGCTGATTGACAATACTGCGTTTGTGTTGGTGGACGAACTCAATCGGGTCTTCTACCGTCATGATGTGGTTACTTTCGTTCATGTTGAGGTAGTTAATCATACTGGCCAAAGACGTAGATTTACCGGACCCGGTCGCCCCGGTTACGAGGACAAGCCCTTTGTTGAGTTTCATGATGTTATACACCACGGGCGGCAAATTTAATTCTTCAAACGATTTAAATTCGTTAGGAATGGAACGTAACGCCGCCGCTACGCAACCGCGTTGTTTGTATACGTTTACACGCAGACGCCCTAATGATTTTAACCCGATAGAGCAGTCCAACTCTAACGTATCTTCAAAGGTTTGGCGTTGGTCGTCATTTAAAATAGAATAGACAAGCACCTGTGCGCTTTCTTTAGTAAGCGGCTGGAAAGGGGTTTGATAGAGCCGCCCTTGGATACGCAGTACCGGTGGCACGCCGACGGTAATGTGAATATCGGAAGCATTTTTTGCTTTCATCAGTTTAAACAAGTCATCCATGGTGGCTTGCGGTAATTCTTGCGCTGCTTGTTCTGCCATAACAACCTCACTTTTGAGAGATTAAAAACTAAATTCGTCCTATTAAATCTAAGGCCACATTATTGAGTGCGCCCGTCAATTTTTCACGTGCGCCGTCCGCTTGGAAAACATACACAATCGGCTCCGTACGCGTTTTCGTCAATCTGTATTTTACAATATATATATTTTTATGCAAAGGTTCAACCGACCAGTTAGCGGTATATCCTTGTTGTAAATGCGAAGCATAAATGCGGTCAAAATACGAAGCTACCGTTCCTTTATTGCCGGATAACTGGTAGTTTTGCACGGCAGATAATGCTTTATCTGCCGCGGTAACAGGTTTAGGTGCGGGCTGCAAGGCAGGTTGCGGGGCGGGAGGGGCCGGCTCCTCTACCGGGGGCTGTTCTACCGCCGGGGCAACGGGCTGTTCCACCTCGGGCTGAACTTGCGTATGAGACGCCATAAACGCCCGCAAATACGGCATACCGAAAAACCAACCGGCACTGGCCAGCGCGGCTAACAACAGAAGGCACAAAACGATATGCGCTTTTTTCCGGGTGGGTTTTTCCAAAAATTCCTGTTCCGACATTAAATCTTCCACTTGGTTTTGCGGCACTAATTCCTGTTCCAATTCGTTTACCGTTTCCGTACTGGGACGTTGCGGGGCGGTATAAGTTGCCTCGGGCTCGGGTGTTAACTCCGGCGACGGTTGCGGGGCCGGCTCTATGGCTTGAGCGACAGGGGTATTATCCCCGTCGGGCAGGGCCTCTTTTAACTCAAATTGCGGCTCGGCGGGCAACGGCACGGACGGGAAATTCCCCTCCGGCAATTTGGGCAAATCGCTTTGCGTTAAAATTTCATTGACAATCGGCAACGTACACGTGGAAACAATTTCCGTTTCCGGCTCGGGCAGTTCTTCTGTTTTTGTTTCCGGCTGATTTTCCGGCGGTACCTGGGTAGATTGATTTTCTTGCGGTAACGGCTCTTGCGGTTGTTCTTGTACCGGTTGTTCTTGCGACGTTTGAGGTAAAATTAAATCTACATCTTCCTGTGCAAGTGCCACCGGAGAAGGCGGTGCTTGCAACCGTTTACTGCGCGATAAACGCACAAACGAAAAATCTTCCTTTTTGCGCGGTTTGGGCGCAACGGTTTGCGGGACGTCCGTTTGTACAGCGGGTTGCTTAGCCGGAGTTTTTGCAACGGGTGGTTGTTCCGGTCTGACTTTCGTTCCTTGGGACGGTACAGGTTGCGCGGTTTGTTTGGGTTGTGTTTGGGATACGGTTTTTTTAGCCGGAGGAATTGTCTTTTCCACTTTTTCCGGCGGGACCCAGTTGGTATTAGATTCTGTAATTAAATCAGCCGGCGGCTGTTGTGTAGCGGGTGGTTGGGCAACCGGTTGGACCGCGGGTTGTGGCTCGGGCGTAGCTTGGCGCACTTGCATAGGCGGCAAATCGTCCGCCGATGTTTGCATTTTAGATTCACGCACCGCCGCAGGCATCACCGCTCCGGCTTGTTTTTCCGTCGGGAAAACTCCGTCCACGCGCCCGGTAACGGGGTTAAAACGAAACGCCTCAAAAAACGACGCCATCTGCCATCCGGCGGCATCTTCGCTGGCATCTTCGGCACAAATTAAGCTCGTGGCGGAAAAGTCCGGCCGGGCGGCAATCTCGCCCAGTGTAAAAGGACCGACAACGTCATTTCCGTCAAAAAGCCAATATTTCATAAATTATGCATTTACGGAACAATGCGCCAACGCGGCTCTCAAACGCGCCAGCACTTTTTCTTTTCCCATACACTCCAACATTTTAAACAACGTCGGTCCGTGGGTGCGGCCCGAAACGGCTACGCGCACGGGGTGGAAAATTTGACCCGCTTTCAAGCCGTTGGCTTTAGCGGTGGCGCGGGCGGTTGTTTCCAAATTCGCTTCGGTAAATTCGGTCAGATTGCCATAGGCCTCAATCATCAGTTCCAAGGCCTTTTTGGCTTCCGGCTTACCAAATACATTTTCTAAAGCGTCTTGTTCAAAAACGGGCTCTTCAAAAAAGAAACGTATTAAATCCGGGATTTCCGTTAATAGTTTATATTTTTCTTGCTCCAACGCAACGATGCTTTCCAGTTGCGTGCGGCTCACGCCGGACACGTCAATACCGGCTTTTTCAATAAACGGCATCGCCAAATCGGTAAGGCGCGCAATCGGCGTAGCGCGGATATACTCGCCGTTCATCCAGTTGAGTTTTTCCGGGTCCATTACCGCCGGGCTGGGCTGACAGCCGGAGATATCAAACTTTTCTTCCAACTCGCCGGGTGCGAAAAGCTGTTGCGAGTCGCTGGTCGCCCAACCGAGCAAAGCCAAATAGTTTTTCAAGGCCTCGGGCAAATAACCCATATTACGGAACTCTACAACGTTTGTTGCACCGTGACGTTTGGATAATTTTTTGCCGTCGGGCCCGTGAATCATAGAGAGGTGCGCAAAGATCGGCTCTTTCCACCCCAGCGCGCGGTAAAGTTGAATTTGCGAGGGCGTATTAGAGATATGATCATCCCCGCGGATCACATGCGTCATACGCATTAAGTGATCATCTACCACCACGGCAAAGTTGTAGGTAGGATATCCGCTTGTTTTTTGGATAACCAGATCATACAAATCTTTACTGGCAAATTTAACG
Source organism: Candidatus Avelusimicrobium caledoniensis (assembly GCA_900315795.1). GTDB lineage: Bacteria > Elusimicrobiota > Elusimicrobia > Elusimicrobiales > Elusimicrobiaceae > Avelusimicrobium > Avelusimicrobium caledoniense. The sequence goes on along the minus strand of ONAM01000037.1, from coordinate 1,731 downwards.
TGTCCGCGGATGAGGTCATCCCACTCCACATCACCCTCTTGCGGCATGCGGAAACGGATAACGTATTTGCGGCCTTGGGCTTCCAATTCTTTTTGTTGTTCGGGGGTCAAATGGGCGCATTTACCGTCATATTTCGGCGGGCGGTGTTCGGCTAAACATTTTTGGCGGTTGGCTTCCAATTCTTCTTCCGTACAATAGCATTTGTACGCTTTGCCTTCGGCGAGCAGCTGGTCAATGTATTTTTTGTAAATACCCATATCGGCGCGTTGCGCTTGGTAATAAGGCGCATCGGGGCCTTTAGAAGTGCCGTCTGTCATGGGGCCTTCGTCCCACAATAAATTCATCCATTGCATCCCTTCAAAAATAGCATCGGTGGATGCTTGGGTAGAGCGTTCCTCGTCGGTATCTTCAATACGGAGTAAAAATGTGCCTTTGTTTTTTTTGGCAAATAAATAGTTAAATAATGCGGTGCGCACTCCTCCGATATGTAAAAACCCGGTCGGAGACGGGGCAAAACGAACACGAACTGTCATACTGATTTTTTCCTCTCTTTTTAATTAAAAACAATGTGAGTATATTATACCTTTTTTACACGCATATTTCCCCCTTTCTCCTTTGTACACTCCTCCCCTTTGCCCGTCCGGCGAGGACGTCTTGCAAGGGGTGTGTCAGAATAACACGAAGCCCCCCTTGCAAAAGATAACATCAAAAGCACACAGCGGTTTGAGGCCGCGTGCCTGCCCCCGGCAAGGGGGTTGACAAATCAAAAAAAAAAACGATAATAAAGGGACGCAAAAAACAACCAATGGAGAAACAGCATGAACAATAAAAAAGCATTTACGTTAATAGAACTGTTAGTAGTTGTACTTATCATCGGCATTTTGGCGGCGGTGGCATTGCCGCAATATCAAAAAGCGGTGGAAAAATCGCGCGCCACGCAAGCATTAACTTTGCTCAAATCACTGGCCCAAGCCCAAGAAGCATATCACATGGCAAATGGCGAATATGCCTTGACATTTGAAGAACTGGATATAGATTTACCTTCGGGTTGGACCAGCGGCGGGACTATATTATTTTCTGATGCCAGAGACACACATACTAACCAAGAATGGACAATTTATTTAGCCGATGTGATTAATAACAAGGGAAGTATTACCATGTTTAGAGAAACAGGCCCCTATCAAATGGCAGGATTTCTGTATCGCCCTACTATGGGAACAGAACAAAAAGGAAAGATTGCATGTTGGGAGCATGTAACAGATTTTCAAAAAGAGCCGGGTGATTTTTGCCAGAAATTATTTAAGGGCAGTTTATACGGTACTACTGGCATACGTAAATATACATTACCCTAATTAGACATAGCAAATGTATAAAGGGTTACATTTCCCTTTTCCCCTTAAATTTCTTACAATAGAAATTTAAGGGAGATTTTTTATGACCGCTTTTTACGTACTATCTACTATCGTTATTTGGAGTATGTTCGCCACTACGGGTTTGTGGTTACTGACCTTTTTCCTCGCACTCGGCAAATTTAGCCCCGCCGGCCTACTGCCTGTTTTATGCACCGCGTTTGTATTAGCCGGTCTCATGTTCACGCGCGGACATTATAATACGTTTACGAGCGCATTATATTACGCGTCTTATATTTTATTTGGGCTGGCATTTATTGCGTTTTGTGTAAGCGCGGCCGGGGCCGTATTATTTATCTTGTTAAAAATACTAGGCATTCCC
>ONAM01000033.1 GCA_900315795.1 Candidatus Avelusimicrobium caledoniensis | reverse complement strand
ATTTTTCTCTCGCTCGTCATCCCGCAGGGTTTCTATGCGGGATATAGCGAGAGAAAAATAAAAACTTGACATCGTTTTTTTTTTTGCTACATTTTATTTGTTGGTAAAAATAATTTAAAGGAGAGTTGTATGAAAAACATACAAGCATTCACGCTCATTGAACTGTTGGTAGTTGTTCTCATCATCGGCATATTGTCGGCGGTCGCGTTGCCGCAATATCAAAAAGCGGTGTGGAAAAGCCGGGCTACACAATTACTAACGACCACGCGCAGTTTGGCTAATGCACAAGAAATATACAAAATGGCCAGTGGGGAGTATGCTACCGCCATTAGCGAATTAGACATTGATTTCGCCTCTTTAACCCCTCGTAGTACGGCTACTTTGGGTACAAGAGTGCCCTCTACGGATGCTGTACGGGGCGATAATTGGACAGAAATTATTATCAATCATAGCGCTAATTATACACTTTCTACTTCGTTTTTTATTGCCGGACCTTATAGGGGAACGGGGTTTTTCTTTCTTCATTATGACTCGGACAATGTGTTAGATAAAAAAATCTATTGTATAGAACGAACCGATCTAAATATAACGGAAGGTATCTTTTGTACAAAGCTATTCAATGCGACAAACAAAGTAGCCACTAAGTGGTCGGTGCGCATTTACGAAATGCCGTAATAAACGCATTTCCTTGCGAAATGCTACAATAGCTGTATGAAAGCAGCTATTATTACTATTGGCGACGAGATTTTGCTCGGCCAAATTTTAGATACTAACTCCCAATTTATCGCGCGGGAACTAACCAAACTGGGCGCGGAAACGGTTGAAATGCGCTCGGTGGGCGATACCCGCGCCGAGATTTTATCCGCGCTTGACAGCACGCTTAAAATTGCCGATACGGTGATTCTTACCGGCGGCCTTGGCCCGACGAAAGACGATATCACTAAAAATGCACTTGCGGAGTTTTTCCACACCACGCTTATCCACAACAAGCAAGCGCAACAATGGTTAGATGAATTATTTGCGGCTAACCCGGCACGCATGAACGCGCTTAACAAAACGCAAGCGTTGTTGCCTGCGTCGTGTACGCCGCTGCATAATGCCAAAGGCACGGCGTGCGGGATGTGGTTTGAGCGTGACGGCAAGATCGTCGTTTCGTTACCCGGCGTGCCGTTTGAAACGGAATATTTAATTCCGCAAGAGGTATTGCCGCGGCTTAAACAAAAATTTCCGCATTTGCAACTTTCCTATCAAGTAGTAACGGTATATGATATCCCGGAGTCGGACCTGGCTATGCGCTTAGACAATTTTGAGCGCGCGTTACCCGCGGGTATCAAACTGGCTTATTTGCCGTCGGCGGGTTTTGTGCGCTTGCGTTTAACTGCCAGCGGGCCGGCTGTTGAAAAATTGGACGAAATAACCGCGCAATTAAAGACGGCATTAAGCGGTTTATCTTTTACGCAAGGCGAAGAAAAACCGGAAGATTTTTGCGCTAAACAACTTAAAACATTAAACCGTACCGTGGCCTGTGCGGAAAGTTGCACGGGGGGAAATATTGCGCATTTGATTACGTCTGTGCCCGGGGCGTCGTCTTACTTTTTAGGCGGCGTGGTGTCGTATGCTAACGACGTAAAAATCAAAGTGTTGGGCGTAAACAAAAACGATTTGGAAAAATTCGGCGCGGTCAGCGAACAAGTAGCTCTGCAAATGGCGCAAGGCGTACGGCGTATAACCGGGGCCGAATATGCCGTTTCTACTACGGGCGTTGCCGGACCCGACGGCGGAACACCGCAAAAACCCGTCGGTACGGTGTGGATTGCCGTGGCCGGGCCTAACGGGGCTACCGCGCAAAAATTTCTATTCTCTCACACGCGCGAGCGTAACATCGGCAAAGCTTCCGTTACGGCACTGCGGTTATTGGTGCGTACCATTGAAAAAGATAGGGCCTAGGTCTTCTAGGTCTTTTGGCCCTTGAAACTTACGCGTAATATGGCCATACTATAAGTATGAACAATACGCGAAAATTTATCTTATTTGTCAGTATGTTATCCGTATCTTTCTCCGCGGCGGCCCAAGGCGGTGCGGTGGGTGGCGGTGCGCGGGTTGTATTGCGCGGTGGGGTACAAGGCGTGTCCAATGCTGCGATTATGAAGACGGCCAGCGTTTCGGGCGGTCTTGGCTTGACGGGCTCTTCCCGTTTAGTACAACCTGTTAGCGTATCGCGCATGTCCGCCGTGTCTGCGCAAACTCTTCCTTCTATGCCTAAAATGATGGCCACCCCCATTTATAAAGGAGCAGACTTGGGGGAACACTATAAAGTCTATATGCCGGGTACAACGAAGCCGAGCGGTTTGGGCGGTGCGATGACGGCGCACCGGGAATATACCGGGCCCGGGCTTCATGTACCCCAAGTAAAACCCGTTACCCCTACGCCTGAAACGAAACCTGCCGGACGGACCAGTTTATCGGCAGAGGATATGGCCTATTTCCACCGCTGGGGCAGAGAAGGGGTAGAAGAAGAGGTGTACCGTACCTCTTCTCAAGGAGATCCGTACGCGCAAGGTTTGCGTGTGACAAACCGTTTGGAGCGTGCGGTGCAAAACGGAATTGCGGTCCAACGCCCGCAGACGTTATCCGGTTTTGAATTGCAATTACAGCGCGAAGCCGATGCTCCCGTACGCTTGCTTTCCGACAGAGATTTAAGAGAATTTAATACAACGCTTGAAGCGTCCCGTGAAATAGCTTCCAAGCCCTTGCCGTTTGCCCGCCGGGATTTTGATCCAAACCGCCGTAGTGTGGTAGTAAGCGGTAAATGGGATCCTACCAAAAAGAGAGAGCAACCGCAGGTAACTACTTCTCGTTGGAGTATGTTTTTGCAACCGGCTATACGCCCGGTAGATCCGAAAATGGAAGCGCAGGTATATCCCAATTTTAATGAGAAAAATTATATCCGCCTAAACCAAACTTTTGATAAACCGTTCCACCCGGAAATGACCGATTTACGTATATTGGTGGCTAGCGACGACGAAGAATTTTTAGCCCGGTTGGATGAGGCGGCTAAACAGGATCCGCGTGTACATGTAACCCTATTTAACAACGTAGCTGAAGCGGAAGGGGAATTGACCCGCCACCCTAACCAATATCACGTGGTATTGACCGATTTGCTCATGGGTAAACGTAACGGTATAGAATTGGCGGCTAAAGTGCAACAAGAACAATTACCGTGTTATGTGGTGCAAGTTTCCCGCGGAGAAATCGGCCCGGGACGCGGCTTCTTGTTAGGGTTTGACGGCGGTATTCCCAATATGGTCCGAATTAAACACGATGACTTTTCTTTTGAATCGGCTACGGAAGAGCCACGCCCGGCCCGTGAGATATTTAATTACTTGAGCGTATTTGTCGCTAACGGCGGGCATGCCTATCCAAAGGAGTTTACGGAATGGTAAAAATAGCGCGCGGTTTTAGTTTGATTATCGGTTGTTTGTTAGTAACGGCTCCGTTGTTTGCTATCGGTGGCGGCGGTGGCGGCTGGAAACTTATTAACGGCAGACGGGTATTTGTAAAACCTTCGGCTCCGTTTGGCGCAAATGTGGTAAAACCTGCTTTTAATACGTCCCTGATGAATCCCAATACTTTCTCTAAAGTGGCGGCTACGGCGGCCCGTTCGTCCGCGGTTGTTACGCCCGTACCAGAAATTCCTTTGCCGGTGGCAGTCCCGCGGGCAGAAGAGTTGGATCCGGTGGCTCATTTCCACCAACTGGGTAATGAATTTGCCCCGGAAACGTCGCTGCACGGAGATCCCTACCGCCGGGATGCCGATTTGGCTTGGCGGCTGAGCTTGCCCAGTAGCGAACAACGGCCCGTACCCATGCGTTCTATGGAATCGTTGGAGTTACAAGGAAGCGCGGAGGGAATTTTGCCGGAAAACGCGCGTTGGGTGTGGGGGGAATTTTCCCGGGATCAGTTGGAAAATTTGGTAACGACCGTTGAACAGGCACGCGCGATGAATGAACGTACAACCGTGGAGGTGCGTGCCCAATTGCAGCCGGATAACTTTATTAAATCTCGTTATACCGAACCGTGGAATGAACAAGTTGAGTCGCTACATATTTTGATGGTGAACGATGTGTACAGCTTGGTGGAAAAATTTGTAAAAGCGGCGCAAGAAGACGGACGGGTAACCGTAGATGTAGTGTACGACGTGGCCCAAGCCAAAGCGCGCTTGCGCGAAGCACCGGGAAAATATGATATTGTGTTTACTGATTTTCATTTAAAAGACGGGGTGGGTGCGGATATTACCGAAGATATTATAAAACGCGGCGAGCAAACCCCGGTTATTTTATTCTCTTGTGCGGGCGGAACGGCCCAGTATTGGTTTAGCCGCGGTATGACCGGGCGCATAGAACAACACCAAAGTGCGCAAGCGGTGTTTAACTACGCCAGTAATGTGGTGGCAACGGGCAAGGCATTCCCTAATAAATAAATTTTTCGCTAAAAGGTATCAAACGCCCCACTTTTAAGTGGGGCGTTTTTTCTAAAACTCTTTGATTTGCGGTGTGGGTTTGGGTGACGTGGAAACAACTGTCCACCCAAATAGTACCACAATGCGTTCCTTTTTGTAAAAGTGCAGCCGAATTATTTTTTGCCGCCACCGCCGTAAACACCAGTAGAGCGATTTTAATTTAAAGCCAAACGAGTCAAATTGCTCGGGGTCTACGCCGATAGAACGCAAATGCTGTTCAATCAGCGAAACCGGATAACGGGTGTATTTGGCTAAAAACCGGCGCCAGCCCGGTAGATGCACGTATTGTATATACACGTGTGCCCGTATAAAATTCTTTACTTTTAAAAAGGGGACACCCTGTTTAATAAAGGTGCGCCAGTTTCCGGCCAAACTGTTTTGCGCATAGCGGAGCACTTTGAAATTAAATCCGTTTTTGCACAGAAAATCAGTCAGTCCTTTTTCGTAGTGCTCAATAACTCCATCCACGTTGGTTTGGGACACTATGTTTTCAAAAAATTGTCTGCATGCTTCGGCCAACAGCACGTTACGCCGCAAGATAAAAAAATAACTTTCTATATATTTCAGATCGTAGGCGTTAATACCCCAAGCATCTAAAGGGGTATCTTTCGCCGCACGTTCAAAAATGGGGGCCAGCGGAAACAGCGGTGCAAATACGGAATCGTTAGCAAAAATACACTCGTCATATTGGGTAATAAACTCCCAACCCAGTTTACTGATTAACTCCTGCCAGGAGCCGAAATCGTATTTGCCATGGCGTTTGGCCCACGCTCCTTTCACGTACGGGGCTAATTTTTTCAGTTCCGGCTCGGGCATCTCGCAATCGGCCATGTAATACACGTCGGCCAGTTGCGAAAGTGCCTGCGCGTAGTAAATGACATAATCTGAGATTTGACCTTTGGGATGAAACCCGGCCAGTAAACAAATACGTTTCATTTTTTTAGTCCGTATTTAAAAGGGTACGCTAAAACATATTTCAAAAACCGGGCCGGATGCATTTGCGGGTCCGGGGAGCGGTCAAAAAATGAGAATCGTTGCAAATTGTATTTTTTGATAAAACGCAACCACGCATGTTCTTTATCCGTGTGTGGGTCTCCGCCCATATTGAGATATTCCCGGTAGTATTTTTGCCACGGCGCAAACCACGTGTACGTCCAAAACCGTACGCCGCCACCGGCACAGTGATACACCAGCACATCATGACGGTTTTTGTCTAAATATTTCGGGTTGGACGGCAAACAGTTACAGGTATCAGGTAGTACGTCAACGGGAATGTTAAACTCTTGCATCATCACATTAACGACCCCTTGGTCCGGGCAGACCAGATTTTCAAGCCACTCGTCTGTTTTATGGTAACACCACATGCGTAGCTCGTTTCTGCGGTTAAGCGGACGGCTAAATAAAGTAAATCCGGCGTTATAGCAAGGAACAGTCATATCGTATTGCGGCAGAGGATGTTTGAAGTTTTTAGTAATGAGTGTAAGGCCTTTTTGGGTGTCTTTACACATGGCCAGTCCGCCTTGGTTACCGTACTGTTCAAACACAGGGAGCAGTTCTCCTCCGAGCATCATATCTACGTCCATATATACGATTTTTTCATACTTGTCCAACAAGTCAAAAATATCATACCGTGCAAACGTTAACTGAGAGAAATTTTTGAAATTGATGTTGTCAAAATCAGTTTCCACCGCAAATTTATATTCGGTAAACCGGCACGGTAAAATGCGGTTTAGAAAAGCTTGGTCTTTTTCGCTGAGTCCCTGATGATAAATTAAGATATCTGCTTTTTCTAACAGACGGGGAGATTTGTCTTTCAAACTCATGAGCAACACGGCCAACGCAAAGAAGAAACGGCGGTTGGTTGCAAAGAATAAAGCGTAGGGTTTCATGGTTCCTCCAAGACGGTAAATATATGTTATAATTATACCACATATCCCCACATAGGTTGAAAAAGTATGGACAGCAAACAACGTCTTTCTTTTAAGTTGGCCGGGTTACGGGCCGGGACATTGGTACAAGCCGCCGCGCAAGATAGCGGTTTAGTGGCAAGTGCGCTCAAGCTCAGTGCGTGGCGCAAGCGCACCAAACGGCGTATCAAGCGTCTTTTTAAGCGTTATGAAGTGCTGGCGGCAGATAAGTTACATCTTTTGGTGCATGTGTGCGGCGGTATCGGTGATGTATGTATGGTCCGCGTGCTCGTGCAGAAATGGCGTCAAACGCTTCCCCAAGCCGACATCACGTTAGCATACGATCGGAAATCTACCGTAGATATGGTGTTCCCCGACGGTTTAATAGATCGGTGGGTTTCGCCCGATTATGTGCCGGAGCAGTTTGATGTAGTGTTATCCGGGTGTCATCTATTGATGTACGATTACATCAACTGGCCCCGGGTGGAAAAATTAGCCCCGCAAATTATCCCCATACTCAAAGACGGTTTGGACCTCCAAGCATGCTTTAAACCGTTTGCCCAATATTCTCCGTATTTAGACGGACAATTAGCGGAAATTGCTATTGCGCACGGCGGTAGCCGCATTACCAATTTAGGTTGGTTTAGCGGACTTGATATCCACCAAAACGACGAAGCGTTTATTTCTTTGCCTGCACAAACGACGCAAGCCGTACTACAAAGATGGGACCTTGCCGATAAAAAATATATCACAATTCACGACGGTATTAACAACCAAACCGCGGCGTGCGGCGTGCGGCCGACCCGTTGTTGGCCACAAGAACACTGGGCCGAATTGGTGCGCTTAATAAAAAATAAATTTCCGCAACTAACAGTGGTGCAATTGGGGGGAAACCAAAGCCGTCCGTTTGATTTTGCCGATGTGTGTTTGGCCGGTAAAACGGAAGTGTCCGATTTGCCGCATTTGCTATCCAAAAGTTGTTTGCATATTGACGGAGAAAGCGGCATGGTACATTTAGCCAATTTGACGAAAACTCCTTGTGTGGTGTTGTTTGGACCGTCAAAAGCGGCTTATTTGGGATACGCACGCAATACGAATTTATCGGCCCCCGTATGCGGAGGGTGTATGAATATTAACAAATACTGGATGACCCGCTGTTTGTTAGATGTGCCTTCTGCTAAACAATGTTTGGCGTCTATCATGCCGCAGACTGTTTTTGAAGCAGTATGTGCCTACTTAGCCAAATAAGGGGATATTTTATTGCCAACAGGGCCCGTATTTGGTACACTGCCTGATAGAAACTGATATCGGAGGTAATGATGAAAGGTATTATTTTGGCCGGAGGAACAGGCAGCCGCTTGTATCCGGCGACGTTGGCTGTTTCCAAACAACTTATTCCCGTGTATGATAAACCGATGGTGTATTATCCGTTGTCCGTACTGATGTTAGCGGGGATACGTGAAGTGCTGATCATTTCCACTCCCCGGGATTTACCCGCTTACCGGCAATTGTTGGGGGACGGATCCGATTATGGGATGAAATTGTCCTACGTGGAGCAACCTAAACCCGAGGGATTAGCCCAAGCGTTTATTTTAGGGGCTGACTTTATCGGGCAGGATAGCGTATGTTTGATTTTGGGCGATAATATTTTCTATGGGCGCGATTTAAAAACGCTTGTGCAAAATGCCGCGGCGCGTCCGTCCGGAGCTACGGTATTTGCTTACCATGTCCGCAACCCGCAGGCGTACGGCGTGGTGGAAATTGACGAGCATAAAAAAGCACTTTCTATTGAAGAAAAACCGCAACAGCCCAAATCAAACTGGGCGGTGACGGGCTTGTATTTTTACGATAACCGCGTGGTAGATATTGCTAAACAAATTAAACCCTCTGCCCGCGGTGAATTAGAAATTACCGCTGTAAATAATTGGTATTTGCAGCAGGGCGAACTTTCCGTAGAGCTCATGGGCCGCGGCATGGCGTGGTTAGATACCGGTACGCATGGCGACCTGATTCGCGCGTCTATGTTTATTGAGGCACTGGAAAGCCGGCAAGGGCTCAAAATTGCCTGTTTGGAAGCTATTGCCTACAAAAACGGTTGGATCACGCAGGAACAGTTATTGCGTTTTGCGGAAAAATTTAAAAATACTGAGTACGGGCGGTATTTAGCCGCTATCCCGGAGGATCAGAAACATGGATTTTTTTAAACCCGATATCCCCGGTTTGATCGTATTTACCCCTACGGTATTTAAAGATAACCGCGGTTATTTTTACGAAAGCTACAATAAGCGCATTTGGCAACAAGCCGGCATTGAAGTAGATTTTGTGCAAGATAACGAAAGCCGTTCTGCGCAACATACGTTGCGCGGGTTACATTTCCAACGGCCGCCGTTTACGCAAGCTAAATTGGTGCGCGTGTTGGAAGGTGCTGTGTGGGATGTAGTCGTGGACTTGCGTAGCGACAGCCCGACGTTTGGCCAGTGGTACGGCGTGGAACTTTCCGCAGAAAATAAAAAACAATTTTTTATTCCGCACGGGTTTGCGCATGGATTTTCTGTGCTAACTCCGACGGCAAAATTTGCCTACAAGTGCGATAATTTTTATAACAAAGGAAGCGAAGGAGCCGTTATCTTTAATGACCCGCAGTTGCATATTGATTGGAAAATAGATCTTTCGCACGCGATCCTTTCCGAAAAAGATTTAAAAAATCCGTCATTTGCGTCATATAAGGAGAATCCATGCTTTTAATTACCGGAGCAAACGGGCAGTTAGGTACGTGTCTGCGCGATATTTTGCCGGCACAAGAATATATTGCTACCGATGTCAACGAGCTGGACATTACCAACGAAAAAGCGGTCTTGTCTTTTGGCGATACGCACCAACTGAGTGCAATTGTTAATTGTGCGGCCTATACGCAGGTGGATAATGCCGAAAATGCTCCTGCGTTGGTGCGGCAACTTAATGCCGTAGGTCCGGCCAATTTAGCAAAACTGGCTTCTTCCCAACAAATTCCGCTTATCCATATTTCTACCGATTACGTGTTTGACGGCACGGCCAACGCTCCGATTGCTGAAAACGCCCCCGCCCGTCCGCTGGGGATGTACGGGCAAACAAAATGGGAGGGGGAGAAAGCCGTTTTCCGCTATGCCCAAACAGCGGTTATTTTGCGTACGGCGTGGTTGTACAGCCCGTATGGTAAAAACTTTTTAAAAACGATGCTCAAACTGGGTAAGGAACGTTCGCAACTGCGCGTGGTGGCCGATCAGTTCGGCACGCCGACGTACGCACCGCATTTGGCCCGGGCCATTGTGGATATTTTGCCGCACATCAAACCCGGCACCCAAGAAATTTACCATTTTACCGACGAAGGTTCGGCTACGTGGTATGATTTTGCCACCTATATTTTAAAGTGCGCCAAATTGCCATGCGAAGTGTTGCCGATTTTGACAAAAGACTATCCGACTCCGGCGCGCCGTCCGGCGTTTAGCGTGTTGGATAAAACGAAATTTAAAACTACGTTTAATAAGCGTCTTTCTCACTGGACGCAAGGAGTGGAAGAATGTCTGAGCAAACTATCTTAATTACCGGCGGAGCGGGGTTTATCGGCTCCAATTTCGTACCGTATTTTTTGGAAAATTTTTCACAGTATCACGTGGTTAATTTGGATAAATTAACTTACGCGGGCAACTTGGATAATTTAAAAGAGTGTGAAAATAACCCGCGTTATACGTTTGTAAAAGGCGATATTTGTGATGCGGCACTTGTAAACGATTTATTTAACAAGTACGATATCCGCGGCGTGATTCATTTTGCCGCCGAGTCGCATGTGGATAATTCTATCACGGGGCCGCTCCCTTTTATTAAAACGAATATTGAAGGCACGTTTACGCTCCTGGAAGCCGCGCGCCAACATTGGCTCAGCGCGCCTAATCAAGTGAAACCCGGGTATGAAAATTGCCGCTTTCATCATATTTCTACCGACGAGGTTTACGGTACACTCGGCCCGACGGGTTTATTTACGGAACAAACCCCGTACGCGCCCAACAGCCCTTATTCGTCCAGTAAGGCGTCTAGCGATTTGCTCGTCCGGGCGTATCATCATACCTACGGGCTCAACGTAACAACGAGTAACTGCTCTAATAATTACGGCCCGAAACAGCACGACGAAAAATTGATTCCTACCATTATCCGCAAATGTTTATCCGGGCAACCGATTCCGATATACGGTGACGGTAAAAACGTGCGCGATTGGTTGTACGTATTAGACCATTGTAAAGGCATTGCGCTCGTGTGGCAAAAAGGTGTTGCCGGCGAAACGTATAACATCGGCGGACGGAACGAACGGACTAATTTGCAAATTGTGGATACAATTTGCACGCTGTTGGATGAACTCAAACCGGCGGCTAACGGCAAATCGTACAAAGAGTTAATTACGTTTGTTAAAGACCGCGCCGGGCACGACCGCCGCTATGCCATAGATGCTACGAAAATAGAAACGAAACTGGGGTGGAAAGCCGAGGAGAATTTTGAATCGGGTATCGCTAAAACGGTAAAGTGGTATTTGAGTAGATAGTATAGCCCAGTTTTTAACCGGGAAAATCTGCCGAGTCGGCGATAAATCTTAAAATAAAAAAACCACCCAAAGGTGGTTTTTCTATTTTAAATGGTCGGGGCGACTGGATTTGCCTTCCGGTAAAAAGCCTGACGGCTTTTTCCTCCAGGCCGGGCTCGCGGTACTCGCCTTGCGGCGCGGCAAAGCACGCGCACGCAAACTCGTACAACGCTGCGGGCTGGGGTTGGCAAGGTGTTCTTTTTGCCTTTGCGCCGCTGGACTTTTTAGGGTAGCGCGTAGTTTATTTTGCGCGTGCCTAGTGAACTAGGTGCGCGCAAAAAAAGAAGTGATAGCCAAAAAGGACGCGGCCC
>ONAM01000034.1 GCA_900315795.1 Candidatus Avelusimicrobium caledoniensis | reverse complement strand
CCATTGTCCAAAATTCCCCACTGCTGCCTCCCGTAGGAGTAGGGCCCGTGTCTCAGTGCCCTTGTGGCCGGTCGCCCTTTCAGGCCGGCTATCCGTCGTTGCCTTGGTAGTCCGTTACACTGCCAACTAGCTGATAGAATATAAGACCATCTCCAAGCGATAAATCTTTGATAATAAAAAGATGCCTTTTCATTATGTTATGGGGTATTAGCAATCCTTTCGGACTGTTATTCCCCACTCAGAGGTAGGTTTCTTATACATTACTCACCCGTCTGCCACTAAACTTTACTCTGTATTGCTACAAAGTAAAGTCCCGTTCGACTTGCATGTGTTATGCACGATGCCAGCGTTAACTCTGAGCCAGGATCAAACTCTCCATTAGAATTAATTACCTTTAAATCGCAAGCGGTTTAAAGGCAACTAATCGCTAACATTGAGCTGTTGACTTTTGACTCTACTTGTTTGAATTAACTTGGTGTCCTATTTTTGAAAAGTATAGGACTTAACTTAATGAGCCTTGAACTGTAAAACTTGCGTTTTTCCGGTTCAAATCGCCCATTCGCACATTGCTGTCAAATTTTCACAGAGCGAAAATTCCTCGTTGCTTTTTCTTTATTTCAAAAAAGCAATGGAATTTTTAACTTCTTTTTTGTAGCACTTCTCTCGGCTACAAACATAGTATAGCAAAAAATGTTGACTTTGTCAAGTCTTTTTTAATTCAACGGCTCAACTTGTCAATTTCTTACTACACAACTATTAAAGCATATTTTTTAAAGTTTGTCAAGTTTTTTCTTGTTTTACTTCAAACGGCTTTGCTTACTGCCTAGTTTAAAATCTACGAAACATTTAATCTTTTTTGTACCGCTTGGTTATTCAAGCCGGTCATGGCCGCTAAGGACCGAAGGGATAAGATTAAATCTATATATATATATGTAAACTGCAAAACTAACTTGATCGGCTTGGCTCAGTCCATCGGCTGCCTTTTCTAATATAAGGAGATGTTTCGCTGCCGAAAAGTTTTCTGTTTGCACTTTACTTTTTACTACAGAAGTTTTTTACTTTTACAAAGATCAATTTAAGACTACCTATATAGTCTAACAAAAAAAGACAGAAATGTCAAGGCCCGTTTTTCTTTTCCTTTTAAAAAGTGGAAAAAGGGCTCTTGTAAACTTCCATGGAAACAAACCTTTTTTGTTTCCGTATATAAATAGTATAGCAGTTTAGTGTAAATTTGTCAACTCTTTTTTTCTCCGTCGGAGATTTAAAGATTTTTTGACACGATTAAAAAGAACTTGCAATTTTTTGTTGCATTTTGGCGCGGTTTCTGTTGCGCCCAAAACTGCGTTACTGTTTATGTATTTATTATAACAAATTGCAACGGATCGGGCAACCTTTATTTGTTTTATTGCAGACAAACACAACGTCCCTATTTGCAAAAGATAACATCCTATGCCCTAAGAGGTCCTAGGCCTCTTTGCCCGCCCCGGCGAGAAGGTTGTTGCGTTGCAAAGCAACAGTGCAAAAATAGTGTGGCTACAAGTAAGTAAAAGTTGGCTCCCAAAATGCCTGCCCCCGGCAAGGGGGCGTTGCAGAATAACACGAAGACCCTCTTTGCAAAAGATAACATCACACGCCTAAAGAGGTTTGAGGCCTCACGCCCGCCCTGGCGAAGGGCTTGACAAATCAAAAAAAAAAACGATAATAAAGGGACGCAAAAAATATATAAGGAGCAAACAACATGAAAAACAAACAAGCATTTACGTTAATTGAATTATTGGTCGTCGTTCTCATCATCGGCATACTGGCGGCGGTTGCATTGCCGCAATATACGCTTGCCGTCAATAAAAGCCGCTTTGCTAATTTACGTAGCATGGCGCAACCGTATGTTAAAGCCATGGAAGCATACCACTTGGCAAACGGCGAGTGGCCACACAATTTTGATGAGTTAAGCGTAGACGCGCCGGCCGGATTAACATTTAATACGTTCACCTCTCCCATTGCCAGTTGCGCGCGTGATACCAAAACATATTGTTGTATCCAAAAAAAGAGCCCAGGCGGCTGGGGCACTGTTATACGATGCGGTCTAACAGATTATTCTTTTATGTATTCGTACACATTGGAAACAGGGGATGGCATAGAGGAAAACAATTATCAATCTGTGTGCATTGCAAAAGATACCGATGCCAACGCCAATAAAATGTGCAGCAGTTTTGGCGGCACACATTTTCACACCGGAGGGACGTTAACCCCCGACGGGCCTAAGTCCAATTATAAATATTACAAATTACCCTAAACCCCGTCCATAAATGCTATCCTTATATATATGGACCTAAACACGTTGTTAAAAAACACGTCGCGCAGTTTATATTTAAGCGTGCAAGCATTGCCGCAGGCCATGCGTCCGGCGTTCTCAGTAGCGTATTTATTGTGCCGCTACGCCGACACGATTGCCGATACGCCCTTACTGCCCGCCGAACGACGCTTGTATTGGATCAAAAAATTTCCGTCCGTCATTGAAAACCAACCGCAAGAAGAAATCACGCAACTCGCGCGCGAAATCAAAGGCGGCAGCGATAACCCGTACGAAAAAATTCTCATTGAAAATTTGCGTCCGTGTTTGGATGCGTTTAACAAAATTTCAGACGAGCAAAAGCCGTTTATTTTGGAAGTCGCCCGCGCCGTTTGCGAGGGGATGAAAATTGATTTGCAAACTTTTCCGCACGAAAAAAACGCGCCCGCAGTTGCTTTTCAAACCGCCAAAGAACTGGAAAATTATTGCCGTTTAATGGGCGGCAAACCGGGTCAATTTTGGAGCCAGTTAATTTTTCACACATCTAAAATTCACACCGATAAAGAAACATTTTTTGAGCTCGGCCGCCACATCGGGGATGCTTTACAAATTGTAAACATCTTGCGCGATTTGCCCAAAGATTTACAAATCGGGCGTTGTTATTTCCCGCAAGAAGAATTGCAAAAAATCGGCTTAACGCCGAACGATTTATCAGACGTAAAAAACAGCACGCGCTTTGAGTCCGTCAAACAAAAATGGATTGCGTGGGGGTTAACGCGTTTGCAAGACGGTAAAAAATATTTCAGTTTACTGCCCAAAACGCAACCGGGCCAACGCGCCGCCGTAGCGTGGCCGATTTTGTGGGCGGCAGACACGCTGTATAAACTCCACCAAACCCCTAATTTGTTAGACGTAAAAAACCGCGTCAAAATTCCGCGCAGTACCATTTATCTGACAATGCTTTGCACCCCGCCTTTGTGGCTGAGCAACCACGTTTTTGATGCGTGGCTCAACCGCAAATTGCAAAAATTCAACAAATAATTTTTGTTTTCCCGACGGGAAAAATTATTTTAAAATTACCCCTTGAAATTTTGACAAAAACCTTTATACTGTTAATACACAGTACGCAGGGAATGCCCGATGTCCTTGGTTGCAGTTGCGGCGGGTACAGTGTATCCCCCGATTGCGCATAGACCCGGATGCGGAGCCCCCGGCGGAAAGAGGAACATACGTCACATGAACATGACAATGAGCTAAACCCCCGAAATAATACGCGGGGGTTTATTTTTTGGTTAAATTTGTAGTGTGCCGTTGTTGCGTCGCCCCTCACATACCCGCGGCGCTACGCGCCGTCACTAAAAGTATGCTTCAGGGCTCCGCGCCTAGGCACACTGCAAATTTCACCCAAAAACTCTGCACACACGTATCGTTTTACTCACTCGGTCGCATACCTCCGCGCTAACGCGCGCGCTCCGACAGTATACCTCCTAAACTCGCGCCTAGTCTTGCGCTAAATTTCACACAAAAACTCTGCACACACGTATCGCTCAATCGCCGACGCCTAGAAAAAAATTATTTTAGTTTGCAAAATCTGATACACGCGTATCGTTTTACTCACTCAGTCGCATACTTCCGCGCTAACGCGCGAGTTCCTACAGTATTACTCCTTCGTTCGTGCCTAGTCCTACGGCAATTTAGTGTGCAAAATCTGATACCCGAGTGTTGCAAAATTCTTTCGCCGATGCCTAGAAAAAAATTATTTTAATTTGCAAAATCTGGCACACATATCTCTTCGTCCAGCCCAGCACAACACGAAGTCCCCCTTTTGCGAAAGATAACATCAAAAGCAAACAGCGGTTTTAGGCCGCTTGACGGCCCGCAGGATCCCGGCAAGCACGCGTTGCAGAATAACACGAAATCCCCCTTGTAGAACATAACATCATCAGCTTACAGAGGTCCTAGGCCTCACGGCCGTGCGCCAAGCACTTGACAAATCAAAAAAAAAAACGATAATAAAGGGACGCAAAAATATATAAGGAGCAACCATATGAAAAACACAAATAAAAATATATGTCATTCCAAACTTGATTTGGAATCTCACCGCTTTCTAAAACGACAACAAGGTGAGATCCTGAAACAAGTTCAGGATGACGGCCTTATTTGTTATAACAGCAACAGCGGCTTTACGCTTATTGAATTATTAGTTGTCGTTCTCATCATCGGCATTTTAGCCGCGGTGGCGTTGCCGCAATATCAAAAAGTAGTAGAGCGCAGTAAGGCCACACAAGCACTTACTTTATTAAAAGCAGTGGCCCAAGCACAAACGGAATATTTTTTGGCTAACGGCTCGTATACACGGCACTTTGACGATCTCTCTATAGATATTCCCTTAACAGGAAATACCAAAGTTATCGCCGCCGCCCAAGATACTAAGTCCGACGGAAATTGGTCTTTACAATTGGAAGATGCTACCGCTGGCGGCCATAACTTTAATGTGTATATGCTTCGGACTAACGGAAAATATCAAGGAGCCGGCTTTCAGATATTATTGCAGTCGCCTAGTGGCGCAAACCTGAATCCCCAAATAAGATGTTTAGAAAGAAAAATTGGAGCAAACATTACGTTTGATTCTTCTTTGCCAGCAGGTGCTTATTGTGAAAAAATTATACATGCTCCCACTTTGACAGGTGAGGGCACTTATGAACGTGTTTATTCTTTATAACAAAACAACCGGGCGCAACTAAAGTTACGCCCGTAATTTATTTTGTGCGTTGTGTAAATTTTTACCCAAACAACTCTTTGAAGAAACTTTTTTTGCCACCTGTTTCTTTGGCGAGTTCTTCCAAAAGTTCTTTCTGGCGGGCCGTGGGTTTTTTGGGTACTTCAATTTTTACGTTAATCAGCAAATCGCCAAACCCTTTTTTACCGAGCTTGGGCATGCCGTTTCCTTGCATTTTCAGCACTTCGCCAAATTGCGTGCCTTTGGGAATTTCTACTTCAATTTCTTTGCCTTCAATCGTCGGCACTTTGATACTGCCGCCCAGCACCGCTTGCGGATAGGTAATTTGCGCGTCCAACACTAAATCATCCCCCTCGCGTCGGAAAATTTTATGGTCTTTGACGTGTACTTCCACATATAAATCGCCAAAGCCGCCGCCGTTTGTGCCGATGTCCCCGCCATTAGATACACGTAGCGTAACGCCCGTTCGCACGCCGGAGGGCACTTTGACCGTGATGTTTTCTTTCACACGTTTTGTTCCGCTGCCGCGGCAAGATGAACACGGCTTTTCCACCACCGTACCGCGTCCGCCGCAATCGGGGCAAACTTGGCGCATGCTGAAAAATCCTTGCGAGTAAGTTACCGTACCCGTTCCCCCGCACGAGCGGCATGTCTTGCGCGCGCTGCCCGGGGCCGCGCCCGAGCCGTCGCAAGCAGAACAGTTATCCAACCGCGTATATTCTACGGGAATTTCCTTACCGGCAAACGCTTCTTCCAGCGTTAAGGTAACGTCTAATTTTAAATCTTCGCCGCGTTGGGCGCGCGGTTTACCGCCGCGCCGGTTAAAGCCACCGCCAAAGATGTCGCCAAACATAGAGCCGAAAATATCGTTGATATCTCCAAAGCCGTTGGCGTTAAAACCGCCAAAGCCGCCTGCGCCGTTAAGTCCTTCGTGGCCGTATTGGTCATACATTTGTTTTTTCTGGGGGTCAGACAACACAGAGAAGGCCTCGTTTACTTTTTTAAACTGTTCTTCGGCCTCTTTGTTGCCGGGGTTTCTGTCGGGGTGGTATTTCATCGCTTGACGGCGAAACGCGGACTTAATTTCCACTTCGCTCGCGGTGCGCTCAATACCTAAAATTTGATAATAATCTTCTTTCATGGTTGTAGGCATATATTAAATCTAGTACATTTATATTTTATTAAATTTTTTAACCCTCGTAAAAATGATACAATAGCCCTATGACAAATTCCCCGCTGATTTCCGTCGTCGTACCCATATATAATATGGCCGCGTATTTGCCGCGGTGCGTGGATAGTATTTTGGCACAAACCTATAAAAATTTGGAAATTATTTTAGTGGACGACGGCTCCACCGATAACTGTTTGGAAATTTGCCAACAGTATGCGCAAAAAGACAACCGCATTAAAGTAATACACCAAGAAAATAAAGGTGTATCGGCCGCGCGCAACGCGGGGTTGGACAATATGCACGGGGACTTTGTGGCTTTTGTGGACCCGGATGATTGGCTGGCGGAAAATGCGTATGAAATTTTAATTGATTTGCATCAAAAAACAGGCGCAGATATTGCGTGGGGCAACATCATTTTTCACTATGCAGATGGCCGCCCTCCGAAGGAGCAACCGCTGTATTTCTCCTCAAATACCAATTGGAATCATATTTCACAAGAAGACTATCTGATTACCCTTCAACCTAGTTGTTGGAATAAGTTATATATAAAACGGTTATTCAATAAAGGCGTACAATTTGCCACTCAATATACCTATGGTGAAGATTTAGATTTTATGTTTCACGCAGTACAAGCGGCCAATTTTGTGGCTTTTACAACGGCCCCTGTTTATCATTACTTAGTACGCTCGAACTCCGTATCCAATGGGCCTTCTATCTCCGACGTTTTGCAAGGTATGGCGATACGCCAAAATATTTTGGAATTTTGCGCAAAAAACAATCTGCCACGGGCACATAAAAGAATTCAAACCGATATTCTCAGTTTTACATACACACTGTTTACGATCCTGATGATATACGATAAAAAAAACCAATACCTTGAACTATTAAATAAATTGCGGAATTGGTTATTGCAACATAAAAAACTAATTTCCACGACGTCTGTTATGACATTCTTCGGCAAAGCTTTCCTTTTATGCACCGTTCCGTCCCCTAAAATAACAAAAAAAATACTTAGAACATCTTTCATCAACGCGGCCTTAAAAAAACAATTTATTACCCGCGCTCCCGATTGGGGACGAGGCATTCATGAGCGTGTTGCCCGCGGAGAACCTTTATGATCCAGATCCCGTTGATTTCCGTTATCGTACCTGTCTATAATGTAGCCGCGTATTTGCCGCGGTGCTTAGATAGTATTTTGGCCCAAACCTATAAAAATTTAGAAATTATTTTGGTAGACGACGGCTCTACCGATAACAGCCTGGAAATCTGCCAACAGTACGCGCAAAAAGACAACCGTATTAAAATAATACACCAAGAAAATAAAGGATTGCCCGGAGCACGTAACACCGGGTTAAACAATATGCAAGGCGATTTTGTGGCGTTTGTCGATTCCGACGACTGGATCCCCCCTCAAGCCTATTCAACTCTTTATGATTTACACAAAAGAACAGGCGCGGATGTTATGTGGGGATCCTTACTTTATAGCACAACAAGAGGCTCTCGAATTCCTGCACATTTTCATCTGCCAACGAATGACCAAGAGCGGCTATGTTTAGTTGATGTACTTTGTACAGGAAACATGCTCTGTGTGGACAAAATATATATTGCTTCACTCTTTACCCAAAATTTACGCTTTAATGAAAGACTAACTTATTCTGAAGATTTGGACTTTATCCTTCGATTGCTTCAAAAAGCTAATTTTGTAGCGTTTACCAAACAAACCGTTTACTACTATTTTATGCGTCCTGATTCAATAACCCATACGCCTTCCCTGCATAAACTGTCAGATGATATTCATGTATGGCATAAAATTTATAGTTTTACCAAAAGAAAACATGTAGACAAAGCCCTTGTCCCCATTACACGCATGTTTGTGGGCGTTCTATGTGTTTTCTTAATGGCGGTCATTTTATATGATAAAAGGGGAACTTATATATACTCTTTCCAACAAACCCGCACGTGGCTACGGCATCATTTAAAAGACATCCTTTTTAACTCCCCCATGGGCTGGCCCGGCAAGATTTTTATATTGTTTCCGCTATACTTTCCACGAGTTGCCAAATGGACTTTTCACTTGCCGTGGCTATATCCCTTTTTACACCAACAATTTAACGCAAGGATTGCCCCTAAAAGCGCAACTTTATGAAAAACGCATCTCTTATCTCTCTTATCGTTCCTGTATACAATGGCGCCGCATTTTTAGCCCGCTGCATAGAAAGCGTGCAACAGCAAACGCATGCACCATGGGAATTGATTTTAGTAGATGACGGCTCTACCGATGACAGTTTGACTCTCTGTCAGCAATATGCCTCCCAAGATAAACGGATCCGTGTGATTAGCCAAAAAAACCAAGGCAATTGCGCCGCACGCAACAGAGGAATTAAACACGCTAAAGGGGCCCTGTTAGGTTTCATAGACCAAGATGATTGGCTCACACCGAATGCTTTACAAACCCTGTTAGATTTGCATACGCAAACCGGGGCCGAAATTACATGGGGACAAGCGGCTAATGTGAGCGATCAAACCGCCCTGCCGCTTCATCCGCCGAAGTTCGCCCTGCCCGTAACTTATACGCATCTTTCTTTAGAAGATATGCTAAGCACAACCGAGCCATGGTGCTGGAACAAACTGTATGCGCGGGCGTTGTTTGAAAGAGGACTATTGTTTGACACACAACTTTCCTTAGGAGAAGACATTGATTTTATTTTCCGCGCCGCCCAATTGGCAAATTTTTTAGCTTTCACTTCCGATATTGTATATATTCATGCGGTGCGTGCCTTATCCACATCTCACAGGCCCCAACTAAAACGCTATATAGACGCTTATTGCGTTTGGGAAAAGATTCACATTTATATCGGCCAACATAATTTGCACCGGGCCCAAGCCCCTGTATATCAACAACTTGTGAACAATCAAGCCGATTTATTATTGGCCATTTTGCTTTATGATATCCGCAATGAATATACGGATGTATTCCGTAAAATGCGGCAAAGTTTTAAGAAAAACGCTAAAAATTTCTTTTGTAACGATTCTGTTTCTTTATGTGGCAAGATGGCGGTATTGTTGCCTTGGCTAAACGGAAGGCTCGCGCGTTCTGTTTTCCGTTGTCCGGGGTTGCACCGCTATTTGTGCACCAAATACGAAAAACAAATTGCCAGACGTTGCTAGAAGGCGCACTCATCAATTACATAATTGTCTCATTTATGCTATAATTAGAGTAGCGGAATTTCCCCTACTGGGGAAATCGCTGGAAAAAATTATGTACGCAATTATTGAAACTGGTGGAAAACAGTACTGGGTAAAACCCGGTCAAGATCTGCAGGTTGAAAAACTGGAAGCGAAGGTCGGCGACAGCGTAGAACTTAAAGTTCTCTGGGCCGCCAACGAAGAAGGTACCTCAGCAGATACCAAAGCCGCTAACACGGCCAAGGTCACCGCTCAAGTGGTCAAACATTTGAGAGGTCAAAAAGTGATTGTCTATAAACGTCGCCCGAAAAAAGGATACGAACGTACCCAAGGGCACAGACAATACTTAACGCAAATTAAAATCACGGATATCCAGTTAAGGGCACAGACAATACTTAACGCAAATTAAAATCACGGATATCCAGTTATAAATTGGGAGATAAACAATGGCACATACAAAAGCTCAAGGTTCTTCCTCTAACGGAAGAGACAGCCACGGCCAACGTTTAGGTATTAAACGTTACGGCTCCCAGTTTGTAAACGCTGGGGAAATCATTGTGCGCCAACGCGGTACCAAATTCTTGCCCGGTACCAACGTTACCCGCAGCAGTGATGACAGCCTCTTTGCCCGCGTCAGCGGCATTGTGACCTTTGAATGGGTCCGCAGAGGCAAACAACAAATTTCCGTGTACCCCAAAGTTGCGGAAACGAAAGAAGCCAAAAAAGCGCCTGCTAAAAAAGCCGCGGCCCCCAAAGCCGCTGCCAAAAAGGCGCCCGCTAAAAAAGCCGCCAAACCGGCTGCTAAAAAAGCGGACAAATAATCTTTTGGCCACAAAAAGCGGCAGGACTATCCTGCCGCTTTTTTATTTTGAAAATATCGGCCGCGCCGCCAAAGAGGAATTATGCAATCAGGCAGTTTTTTAGACCGTGTTAAAATTTACATTACCGCCGGAAAAGGCGGCGACGGCTGTTTGTCTTTCCGCCGTGAAAAATTTATTGAGTTCGGCGGCCCCAACGGCGGTTGCGGCGGCAAAGGCGGCGATATTATTTTGCAGGCCGACCCCAATTTGACCACCTTATTAGAACTTGCCTACAACCCGCACATTGAAGCGCAAAACGGCGAAAAGGGCGGCACATACAATAAAACCGGCCGCGCCGGAGAAGACCGCATTGTACGCGTGCCGTGCGGAACGATCGTGCGACAAGACGGCGAAATTTTAGTTGATTTAACAAAACCCGGCCAACAATTTGTAGCCGCCAAAGGCGGTATGGGCGGACGCGGCAACCAATCGTTTAAGACAAGAAACAATACGGCCCCGCACATCGCCGAAAACGGACAACCCGGCGAGGAAGCCACGTTAATTTTAGAATTAAAAGTGCTTGCCGATTTAGGACTTGTCGGTTTTCCTAATGCGGGCAAAAGCACGTTTTTAAGCCGCATTTCCGCGGCACGCCCGCGTATTGCCGATTATCCTTTTACCACCTTAAACCCAAACTTGGGCGTTACGTTACACAAAGGAATGAGTTTCGCTACCGCCGATATTCCCGGTATTATTGAGGGTGCCAGCGAAGGAAAAGGTCTCGGGCATCAATTTTTAAAGCACATTGAACGCACGCGCGTGCTACTTCACATCGTGGATCCCGACGGATTTGACGGTATGAGTGCGGAAGAATCAATCAAAGTAATTGAAAAAGAATTAAAAGCGTTTGACAAAAAACTATCCCAAAAGCCGCGCATTATTGCCGTTAACAAAATGGATTTGCCGTCGGCAAAAAAGGCATACGAAACGCTGAAAAAGAAATGCAAAAAACAGAAAGTCTTTTTGATGTCCGCCGCCACGGGCGAAGGGGTGCAGGCCGTATTAGACGAAATTGTCAAAATTCTGGCCGCTACCCCGGTGGAAATTATAGTGCCGGAAGAAAAGAAAACCGCTGTTCATAAAGTAGAGCCGATCTTTACCATTGAACGCGGCGAGGACGATATC
>ONAM01000035.1 GCA_900315795.1 Candidatus Avelusimicrobium caledoniensis | reverse complement strand
CGAAACATTGTCAGGCGTAGCCTGACCTACATTTATATTTTTTTGCATAAAATTCTCCTTATATATTTTTTCGCGTTCCTTTATTATCGTTTTTTTTTTTGATTTGTCAACCCCCTTGCCGGGGGCAGGCAAAAGGCCTCGGACCTCTGTATGCGTATGATGTTATCTTTCGCAAGGGGGAACTTCGTGTTATTTTGCAACGATCTCTTGCCGGGGGCAGGCGTGAGGCCTAATAGCGTATCTACGTCAAAACCGGGCCAAGCGGGCTTGTAAATTGGTAAAATTTATACATATAAGGAGGAAATTATGTTTGATAAACTGGGACAATTGAAAGATTTGTGGAAGCTCAAAAGCCAAATGGAAGAACTCAAAAAACGGCTGGATAATATGGTCATCAAAACCGACAGCCCGCGCCATTTGGTGGAAATTACCATGAACGGGTCTATGGAAGTAAAAGAAGTGCGCATTGATCCGCTGGCTAAAAATTTTTCTGAAGAAGAACTGGCCAAAGACATCAAAGACGCTTTTAATAAAGCCGTGCGCGACACGCAAGCCATGGCCGCACAAGCCATGGGCGGTTTGGGCGGACTCCCGCAAGCATAATGAATTACCAAGATAAAGTAATAGCCGTGTTTGGCGCGTCGGAAGATCCGTCCAAGTTCGGCTACAAAATTTTAACCGATTTAGCCGCTAACGGCTTAACCGTGTACGGCATTAACCCTAAGGGCGGACATATTAAAGGAAATACGTTTTTGACGTGTCTGGCAGACGTGCCAGCCAACGTGGACGTGGCTATTATGGTTGTGCCGCCTGTTGCCTTGTCCGGTGCGGTGGAACAATGTATCCAAGGCGGCGTGCGCGAAATTTGGTTTCAGCCCGGGGCACGCTCGGAAAGTGCTTTTCAGGCCGCCACGGCTGCGGGCATTCACGCCGTAAACAGTTGTTTTATGGCAGAAAACGGATTTTGGTAATGGTAAATTTTTCCGACGATAAAATTTCTTGCTTGGGGCTCGGCACATGGCCGTTTGGCGGCGGGTATGACTGGGGGGAATTGGACGAACCCGCGGCCCAAAAAGCGGTATTATCGGCGTTGGAACAAGGAATAAATTTTATTGATACCGCCCCCGTGTACGGCAACGGTCAAAGCGAGACCTTTTTGGGCCGCGTCTTACAGGGCCGACGGGAAAAAGTTTTTTTAGCCGGAAAATGCGGGCTTGTTAAAAACGGCAGTTGGACCGATCACGATTTGCACCCCCAAGCCATTTACAAACAACTTGCGGAAAGCTTAACACGTTTAAAAACCGACTATTTAGATTTGTATCAAATCCACTACCCGGACCCGAAAGTACTGCTGACAGACGCGGTGGCCACCTTAACACGGTTGCAAGAAAAAGGGCTCATCCGTTACATCGGTTTATGTAATGTGTCGGCGGCGCAAATTCGCGCGTGCACGCAAGCGGCAAAAATTTTTTCCGTGCAAAACGAATTTTCACTATTACACCCGCAAAAAGGATTGGACGTGCTGGACGCGTGCCGCGCGTGCGGGGCGCGGTTTATCGGCTACGGCGTGTTGTGCGGCGGCATTTTAAGCGGCAAATATAAAACCGCGCCGAATTTGCGACGGGCCGATGCGCGCAATTATTTTTATAAATGTTACCGCGGAACTGCGTTTGACGACGCACAAAAAATTGTTTCGCGCGTGCGGGAAACGGCCCGTCAAAAAAATACCACTCCCGCGGCAGTTGCCGTGGCGTGGGCGTTGCAACAACCGGGCGTATCGCACGTGCTTTTCGGGGCACGGAACGAAGAGCAAGTGCGGCAAAATACGGCGGCGTTGCACGTAAAATTAACGCCGCAAGAAATGTTATTTTTAGAGGGGAAAGATGCAAATTAACGAGTTGGAAAATTTTGTTAAAACCGTACTGCCTAAAGTGGGCGTAAACAAATTGCGCGAGCTTACCCGGCTTGTGTACGAAATTGCCAAGCGCGAAAATTTACCGCCGCAACAAATTTTAATTCCGTCTAAAAATGATACGTTTGAAAGCGTCAAAACCGCGCTACTCAAACGCCGCTATCCCGTGAATTTCAAAACAGCAAATAAAAAACAATTTTACTTGCCTAAGCTGGAATCGGACGAAAAATTACGCGCAGATTTAACCCCAAGGCCGTTTTATCCGAAAACCGTTTTTATAGAAACGTCCGTCAAAAATTCGCCACTCGCCGCGCGTGTGCGGGCGGCTTTTCCCAATGCCGAGTTTAAAGATACCGACGGGAAAACCCAAGTGGGCAGTGCCGATTTTTCACGCCGCACCGAAACGCTGTTAATTCACCAAGAAAAATACGATTTTCTAAAACCATGTCCGTGCAGTTGCGGCTCGGCGGGGTGCGGGTATAATTTGATCAATTTGGGTTTTGGGTGCCGCTTTGAGTGCGAGTATTGTTTCTTGCAACAATACCAAAATCTGCACGCGATTTTATGGCCCGCCAACGTGGATGAATTTTTGCAAAAACTGGACGGGGGAAATTTTAACAAGGGGCCGTTTGACAGGCCGCGTATCGGCAGCGGGGAGTTTACGGACTCGTTGGTGTTTGACGATATTACACAATATTCGCAAGCACTCGTGCCGTTTTTCCGCGCGCGTGCGCAGTGGCAGTTTGAGTTCAAAACAAAAAGTGTGAATATCGGCGGGCTGTTAAAGGTGGGGGGATGTGAAAATGTGGTGGTGTCGTGGTCGGTTAATTCTTCTAAAATTACCGATGAAGCCGAACATTTTACGCCCGGTTTAACCGCGCGTTTGCAAGCCGCGTGCGAAGTGGCCCGTGCGGGATATCGTATCGGTTTTCACTTTGACCCGGTGGTTATCTACGACGGATATGAGCCAGATTATGCGCGTACTATACAAGAAATGGCCGACACGTTGCCCGCGGATAAAATTGCTTGGATCAGCGTGGGGACGCTGCGCTTTAGCCGCGAGCTCAAAAAGCAAATTGAAATGCGCTTTCCTAATAATTTTATGTTGGACGGCGAGTTTTTGTTAGATTTTGACGGCAAAATGCGCTACGGAGACAGCCAACGCATCGCGGCGTATCAATTCCTCGTGCCGCTACTTCGCAAAACCTTTCCCAAAGCGCACGTCTATTTGTGCATGGAAGACCCGCAGGTCGCTAAGATGTTTAATTGATTTGATAACAAGTATATTGGTTTGATGTGTTGGTCGCATTGGTTTTGCCATTACTGAATGTTTTGCACATTTGTACTCCTTTGGCAGAATATCCAAAACAGCAGATGGTGTCATTTACTTGATAATAATTGAAAGAATAAAAAGTGCTTTGCGGTATGCGTTGTGCAATAGCAATAACGGCATTGTTTTCATCGTTCCATGCGTGTGTTCCATATTGAAAATACTTTGAACTTTTGCGGGTTCCCGCTACTGTATATGTTGAAGTCCCGGGGATCTCAATATCTAAATCGTCTATATTCTCGGGGTATGTACCGTTTGCCATATAGTAAACACGGTTAGCATTTGCAATTGCTTTGAGAATGGTTAATGCCTCTGATGCACGTGCCTTTTCCACCGCCATTTCGTATTTGGGCAACGCTACCGCCGCTAAAATGCCGATG
Organism: Candidatus Avelusimicrobium caledoniensis; assembly: GCA_900315795.1. Classification (GTDB taxonomy): domain Bacteria; phylum Elusimicrobiota; class Elusimicrobia; order Elusimicrobiales; family Elusimicrobiaceae; genus Avelusimicrobium; species Avelusimicrobium caledoniense. The sequence goes on along the minus strand of ONAM01000035.1, from coordinate 6,160 downwards.
ATAAGTACAACGACTAATAATTCAATAAGTGTAAATGCTTGTTTGCTTTTCATGTTGTTTCTCCTTATTTGTTTTTTACCGTCCCTTTATTATCGTTTTTTTTTTTGATTTGTCAACCCCCTTGCCGGGGTACTCGCCGTACGGGCAAAGAGGCCTCAAACCTCTGTATGTGTATGATGTTATCTTTCGCAAGGGGGAACTTCGTGTTATTCTGCAACGCCCCTTTGCCGGGGCAGAAAAAAGACATAAAAAAACCCCGCCGTTTGGCGGGGTTTAAATCAGTACAGATTTATTTGACCAGTTTATTTAACGCTTCGCGGTAATCGTTGGCGCGGTCGGGTGAGAAACCTTCCCATTTTTTAATCATGCGGTGCTTTTTGTCAAACAGTACCGTATGCGGTAATCCTTGTACGCCAACGCCTTCGGCCAATTCTCCGCCGTCATAGAGCGACTTAACAGTAAAGTTATGCTCTTTGAGGGCTGCTTGAACGGGGGCGGCGTCGTTATCCATAAATACGGCCACGATTTCAACTTGGTCGCCAAATTCGTTGGCTACTTCCATGACGGCCGGCATCGTTTTTTTGCACCACGGACACCACGACCCCATAAATACAATCATCACGGGTTTTCCGCTATAATCGGCCGAGTTCCAGATTTCTGTTTCCACGGCGGGTAGTTGTACTTCGGGTAGCGTAGCTACCGGCGGGACCGATTGCAAGCAAGCGGTCATTCCCAAAGTGCAGACAACGGCTAAAACTAATTTTTTCATATTCTCTCCTTTATATTGAAAAATCCCCCAAGGGGCTTTTATTATGATAGAATACAAAAGATGGGGAAAAGAATCAATCATTTTGGAAGGTTACTTGGCGAGCGTGTAGATATTTTGGTCATGCCGCGCTTTGGGTCTTCATTTAAATTCAAAATGCGTGTACTAACGCTCGTGCTGCTCTTTATTGTTTGGTTGTGCGTGACGTTAGCCGGATTCATTTTCTTTGCCCGAGGGTATGATTACCAAATTACCAAAGCCGATAATCAGTTGATGCGTATGAAAATGAAACTGATTGGCGATGAATTGGAACGCGGCCGCAAGTATTTAGAGCTTACCCGCACTACCGATACGCAAATGCGCCAAATGCTCGGTATGCCGGGCGGCAAATTTATCAACTTGCCCAAAGGGTGGGAAGCCGCTAAAGAAAGAGAAGATGCACAAGCGCGCGAAATGTTCCAAAAAGATTTAAAGGAACTTTCCACGCAAGATTTTGAGTCGTATATTGATAAAATAGAGGACAGTGCCAAAATGCGTTTGGCCAGTTTCCAAGAAATCGCTTGGTACTTCGCCAACCGCCGCGAGGGGCTGAACTCCACGCCGTCTATCCGCCCGTCCAGCGCGCCGATCAGCTCGGGATTCGGATATCGGTTAGACCCGTTCGGACACCGCACCACCAAACGCCACAACGGCGTAGATTTTGCGGGCAAGCCCGATAGCCCTATTTTGGTAACCGCCGACGGTGTTGTGCGTCATGCGGGGTGGGTGCCCAGTTACGGGCAAGCTATTTTGGTAGATCACGGATTTGGGTATTCTACGTTGTACGCCCATACGACCGGCATTCAGGTAAAAGCAGGCGATGTGGTAAAACGTGGCGATAAAATCGCCACCATGGGTTCCAGCGGACGTTCCACCGGAACACATTTACATTACGAAGTGTGGAAAGACGGACAAGCCGTCAATCCGCGAAACTATTTTAAATAATTTAGGAGGAAGTTTTTATGGGTTTTTTGAAAAAAGATTCAGATTTTTCTTCGGGTGAACATTACTCGGTGGTGAGTGCGGAATGTTATTTCCAAGGTACGCTTAGCGTGCAGGGCTCGCTGCGGGTAGAGGGCACATTAGAAGGAAATGTAGATAATGCCCGCCACGTAATTGTGGGTTCCGAAGGGAAAATCAAGGGCGATGTAACGGCGCAGATGGTAGTATGCGGCGGTGCAATTGAAGGAAATGTGTGTGCGGAAATGCTGGAAGTGCTGGGCCCGGCTTCTATCAAAGGCGATATCCGCGCTAAAAAAATGATGGTGGAGGAAGGGGGCCGGATCACCGGACAATGTGTCATTGGCGAAGTGGAAGAAGAAAGCCCCGTTCCCGCCCAAGAACAAGTTGCATAAAGGAGAAAACATGATTTCGTTTCTGATTAAGTACAAAAAAATTATCCTCATTGTTACGTTAGCTTTCTTTTTAGGCAGTATCGTCTATTTAGGGTTAGATGCCTACCACCGCGGTAATTTTAGCACGGTGGCGGCCAAAGTCGGCTCGGAAGAAATTTCCTACCGCCGTCTTAGCAAACTAACCGAAGACCGCGCCCAAGTATTGCGCCAACAAGGCATGGACGTGGACGAAAATATGTTGAATTTTTTACGCCAGCAAGTATTGGCCGGACTTATTAGCGAAGAAGTATTAACGCAAGCTGCACGTGAAGCTAAAATGGCGGTGTCTGACTATGAAGTGGCGTTTGATATCCAACACTCGCCGTTTTTTGGTGGAGCGCAAGGTCAGTTTAACCGGGTGGCGTATGAAAATGCGGTCCGCCGGGCTACGGGCTTTACGCCCGCTGAATTTGAAGCACAACTGCGCCAAAGTAAATTGGCGGACCGCTACCGTGTGACGTTATATTCTCTTTATAAATTGACGCCGGCGGAAATTCAATATGCTTATCAGGTTCAACACGGCAATTTGAAAAATTTTGATAAAAACAAGGCCGATTTTGCCAAACAACTCATGGATACTAAAATGGAAACGGCCCAAAAAGCGTTCTTTGATGCATTCAACCAACGTGTAACTATCAAAACATTTTTACAGGACTAAGTATGGTTAGTGAAGTGTTAGTAGTGGGTTCTGTGGCCTTTGATACCATTGACAATGCCAACGGAAGCGTCAAACGTGTGTTGGGCGGTGCGGCCAGTTATGCCTCAATTTGTGCCAGTTATTTTGTGCAACCGTCGGTGGTGGCGGTGGTCGGCACGGACTTTACCGATACAGACCGCGCCCCTTTCATTAAACGCGGCGTAGATTTGTCCGGCTTGCAAGTCAAAGAGGGAAAAACTTTTCACTGGGGCGGTAGTTACGATAAAGATTTCAATACGGCCGTTACTAAGTTTACCGATTTAAATGTGTTCCAAGATTTTAACCCGGTCTTGTCGTTGCAACAGCAAAATGCCAAAGCTGTTTTTTTGGCTAATATAGATCCGGAGTTGCAACTGTCCGTTTTGAAACAAGTTAAAAAACCGCGTTTGGTTGCGTGCGATACGATGAATTATTGGATTTCGTCCAAAAAAGAAATGCTACTCAAAGTAATCAAACGTATTGATATTTTATTTTTAAACGAAACAGAGGCGCGCCAACTGACCGGCGAATATAATTTAATAAAAGCCGGCAAGATATTGCTGTCCAAAGGCGTCAAATACGTAATCATCAAACTGGGATCCAACGGGTCTATGCTCGTTAGCAAAAAAGGGATTGCCCAATTGCCGCCGTACATTTTGGAACACGTACACGATACCACGGGCGCAGGCGATACGTTTGGCGGCGGATTTACCGGCTATTTAGCCAGTTTGAAAAACTGGGACACGCTTAAATCTATCAAACGCGCGATGATGATTGGTAACGTAATGGCCTCGTTTACGATTGAATCGTTTAGTGTGGCGCGGTTGGCCGGGCTTACTAAGCGCGATATCAATAAACGCTTGAAAGATTATACTACGATGTTGTCGTTTGACTAGAGCGCGGTATAAAATTATTTTCTTTTTGTGTGAAATTTGGTAAAATAAGAATAGAGATTTTAAGCCGGGGTGCTGGAATTGGTATACAGGATAGTCTCAAAAACTATTGCCCGCACGGGCTTAAGGGTTCAAGTCCCTTCCCCGGTAAAAATTTAAAAAACCACCTGAAAAGGTGGTTTTTAAATTTTTGTCGGGGAGCGCACCCACTGCTGGGTGCGCGTAAGGGACTTGAAGCCCGGAGCGATGTTTTTGTTTGAGCGTGCGTAAGCCGCGAAAGGCAAAAACCGCGAGGGCGGGCCCGGGCAAAATTTCCGTCAGGAAATTTATGTAGGGCAAGTCTGCACCCACTGCTGGGTGCGCGTAAGGGACTTGAAGCCCACGCCCGCTGACCCTGTGGGCCGCCAACGCGTAAAAATTGTAACATACTGCCGCGGTTATAAAATAGTTAAAAAAATATTTAAAAAAGAGCTTGACTTAATTAAAAAAATGATATACAATAAAAGTATGGCAAAATATAACATACACACACTGAGTGAAAAAGAAGCGATTGTTCGCTTCTACAAAGAGAACGGTTGGCAAGCCGTTTTTGAAAAATACAAAACTCCGCGCGCCACGCTGGCCCGTTGGATGGCTTTAGTAAAACATGCTGATCCGTCCAATGCGCATCCGTTAGCGCGCCGGCGGCTTATCCGCCCGGAAACGGTTGCTTTTGTAAAGCAATATCATAAAAAACATCCTGAACTGTCGTTGGAACAGCTTCGTCAAGTGATATGCAAAGAGAAACAAAAAATCTCTCGCACCACCATTTGGCATATTCTCAACGACCGCTAATATGGTTTAGGAAAATTAAGTTCTTAAAAGCCGCCTGTTTAGTGCGGCTTTTTTGTGAAGGTTTTTCCCACTATGAAAAAATTAGTTACAAGTATTTGTTTGACCGTTCTTTCCCCCATGATGTTCGGTCAAGTATATCACGCAGGCGAAACTGAACAAACGGTTTCGTCCGCCCCGCGTTGGGAAGTATCTGTGGGGGTAACCCGTTCCAACTTCCAAGTACGCGACGGCGCCGATGAACGTATGTTCAAAAGCGAGGACGGCTTGACGGCGCGCGGACTCTATTATCCGGTGCGTTGGTTGGGCGTTGGGCTGCAAGGGACTTGGTTTGATAAAGAAGATTTTGTGGGTGACAATACGTACAAAGATACGCGTTATGACCTGCTTACCAAGTGGATACTTACACCGGACACACGACCTAATTTATACGTCTTGCTGGGTAGCGGTTACCGCACGCAGGAAGTATCGTACGCGCACCTGGTTAAGCACACTAAACACAACGGGTATATGCTGGCGGCTTTGGGTTTAGATGTGGAAATTTCGCACGGATGGTTTATCGGCGCAGAGGGGCAGTTGTCATATTTTCCGCATAAAGAAATTGATAAACTTTTGCATGCAAATAAGCGCACCGAGCGCGTATTAAACGTGCGCGTGGGTGTGCGTTTCTGATAGTATATTTATTGAGGCAGAATAAAAGCGGCAGATTTTTTATCTGCCGCTTTTTTATTACGGGAGGTCATAAATACGGTTGAATTGGCTCTCGCCGCGCAAAGTTCCTTTCATTATTTGCACGCAATAAGCCCCTGCGGATAAAGACGAATCAAATAAAATGTTCGCCCCGCTTGTTCTTTCCATACATAAAATAGGTAGATCTTGATAGATTCCAGATAGGCCGCTCATTAGATTAAACCGAAAACCGGCCCCTTGGTATTTGCCGTTTGTGCGTATCATATATAGATTCACTCCGTAGCCACCGCTGCGGGCATCTTCTATTTGTATGGTCCAATTTGAGTCCGATTTCGTGTCCGTTTCGGTACCTACTAGAAACTGCGTGTTTCCCGTCCATGGGATATCAACGGCGAGCTCGTCAAATTTGGTAGCGTACTCGCCGTTGGCAAGCAAATAGGCCTGTTGGGCTTGGGCTACGGCTTTTAATAACGTAAGGGCTTGTGTGGCCTTACTGCGCTCCACTACTTTGATATTGCGGCAGAGCCACCGCCGCCAATATGCCGATGATTAACACCACGACTAAAAGTTCTATTAACGTAAATGCTTTTTGGTTGTTCATATTGTTTACTCCTTTGTTGTTTTTTGCGTCCCTTTATTATCGTTTTTTTTTTTGATTTGTCAAGCCCCGTCCGCTTTTCTGGCACCAGAAAAGCTAGCAAAAGAGTGCCGCCCCTGGGTGCTATAAAAAGCAGACGAAATGGGAAATTTTTCAAACTCGCTAACGCTCAAACATGAAAAATTTCTTATCCATTTCGGCGCTTTTTATAAACAGCACTCAAGGGGCGGATAAACAACAACAGCAAAAGAACACAACAAAAACAGTGTGGCT
>ONAM01000036.1 GCA_900315795.1 Candidatus Avelusimicrobium caledoniensis | reverse complement strand
AAGTTTTATTTTTTCTCTCGCTATATCCCGCATAGAAACTCTGCGGGATGACGAGCGAGAGAAAAATATATACAGAAAAGGCCCTTGCCGGGGGCAGGCAAACGTGGAGTCAACTTCCACTTAATTAGAGCCACACTGTGTTCGCATTGTCGCTTTGTGAGGGACCGGCGGGAAAACACAAAAAAAACGGTGGTACAAACATTTTCGTTTGTACCACCGAACACCGTTCAACAATAACAGATTTTATTTCTCTTTGCGCAAGTGCCGCACCACATCCAAACTTATTTTGGCCACTTTAAACACGCCGGAGTTTAAAAACGTGGATACATTGTCCAAAAGCGTAAAGGTGCTTTGCGTTTTATCCACTTTTTCCGCCGCGGAAACAGCCAAATATTCCATGGCTTGAGCGGTGTGTAAAATTTGAATCAGCGTGCGGATAGCAAATATCACTAATACCACAAATGCTACGACGGCTGTTAAGGCACATCCTTGATATAAATTCATGTTTTCCCCTCCCGGTTTAATTTCTTAAATTAAACCAGTTTGCACGCAAGGCGTCAAGTCCCCCTCCTATTTTTTGCTTATTTTTTCGCAGTTATTACAAATTCGGTTGACAGCCAGCCGATTATTAGTAATAATTACTATTAAGCAAAAAACGAAATACCCGGTGTTGGTGTTGTAAAAAGTGATTTTTCCCGTCGGAAACTAATTTTTTACGTGGCCCGCCGCAACTATTTCTCAGACGAAGATTTGCATTTTCGGTTTGTTTTTGCCAAAATTTTATGAGCCGCTACTTTTCAGCGGACATTTTTACCTAGGACTAACAATTATGGAAAACTCAGAAGTGATTACCCACATCGTCAAACGTGACGGTTCTACTCAATCTTTTGACTCGCGCAAAATTACCAAGGCCATCGCCAAAGCCGCCGAAGCTACCGGCGAATTTGATGCGGAAACCGCTAAAAAATTAACCATTCGCGTTATTAACATTATTCAACAGCTTTATTCGGACAACGTACCTAACGTGGAAAACGTACAAGATATTGTGGAAGATGTACTGCTTACTTCCAATTATCACAAAACCGCCAAAGCGTATATTTTGTACCGCGACCAACACGCCCGCATGCGTGAAATTTCGTCTAAATTTAACGTAGACCTCGTGGACCAATACTTGCAACAAATTGACTGGCAAGTCAACGAAAACAGCAACATGGGCTATTCGCTCCAAGGTTTGAATAACTACATTTCTTCCGAAATCAGCAAAGTATACTGGCTTAATAAAATCTATCCGGCCAACGTCAAGCGTATGCACTCGGAAGGCGATTTTCACTTGCACGATTTAGGTTTGTTGGGCGCGTACTGCGTCGGTTGGGATTTGCAAGATTTACTTTTAAGCGGTTTTACCGGCGTTGTCGGCAAAGCCGAAAGCAAACCCGCCAAACACTTGCGCACCGCTTTAGGTCAAGTGGTCAACTTCTTTTATACCTTGCAAGGCGAATCGGCCGGCGCACAAGCGTTTAGCAACTTTGATACGCTGCTTGCTCCGTTTATCTACTACGATAAATTAACGTATGATGAAGTGAAACAAGCGTTGCAAGAATTTTTATTTAACGTCAACGTGCCGACCCGTGTCGGTTTCCAAACACCGTTTACCAACTTAACCTTAGACCTTACAGTCCCTTCTTATTATAAGGACCAACCGGTAATCATCGGCGGTAAATTACAAGACAAAACATACGGCGAGTTCCAAAACGAAATGGATATGCTCAACCGCGCATTCTGCGAAGTCATGCTCGCGGGCGATGCCAAAGGCCGTGTGTTTACGTTCCCGATTCCCACCTATAATATCACGCGCGATTTTGATTGGGACAACCCCAAACTCACCCCGCTGTGGGAAATGACCGCCAAGTACGGTATCCCGTATTTCGCCAACTTTATTAACTCGGACATGAACCCCGAAGATGCCCGTTCTATGTGCTGCCGTCTGCGCATTGATAACCGCGAACTGCGCAAACGCGGCGGCGGACTTTTCGGCTCGGCTCCGTTGACGGGCTCTATCGGCGTAGTAACGATTAACTTGCCGCGCTTAGGGTATTTGTCCAAAAACGAAAAGGAATTTTTCGCCAACTTAAAAGACCGCATGGAAGTAGCCAAAACGAGTTTGGAAATCAAACGCAAAGTCATTGAACGCTTTACCAAAGGCAACCTCTATCCGTACATGAGTTTCTATTTGCGCTCCGTGCGCCAACGCTTCAACGAATATTGGAAAAACCACTTCTCCACCATCGGTCTGGTGGGCTTAAACGAAGCGTCTGTCAACCTTATCGGAGAGGACATCGGCTCCGAAAAAGGCCGCAAATTTGCCGAGAAAGTATTAACTTTCATGCGCGAAACGTTAGTCAAATTTCAAGAAGAAACCGGGAACAACTATAACTTGGAAGCCACCCCGGCCGAAGGTACTTCGTACCGCTTGGCTAAATTAGATAAAGAACGTTACCCCGATATCATCTGCGCCAACGAGGAACTCTATAAACAAGGCCACCAACCTTTCTATACCAACTCCTCGCAACTGCCGGTTAACTATACCGACGACGTATTTGAAATGTTGGACTTGCAAAGCACGATCCAATCTAAATACACCGGCGGTACGGTACAACATATTTTCACCGGAGAGCGCATTAAAGATTTGGAAGCGATGAAGAAATTTATCCGCACCGTGTGTGAAAGATACACGTTGCCGTATTTCTCCATCACCCCAACGTTTAGCGTCTGCCCCAAGTGCGGCTACATTGAAGGCGAACATTTTGAATGCCCCAAGTGTAAAGCCGAACGCATGCAGGAGCTGGACCGTAAGGTAAAAATGCTGGAAGAACAACTTTACAGCAAGTAACATACCTTTTTTGGGTTAGTTTGGCTTGCCGGGTAACCCAAAAAAGCAGTTGCATCCGCAACTCTAAAAATACATAATAAAAAAGCGAGTTTTCACGGACTCGCCACGGCCCGGGTAACCGGCCCTAAATAAACTAGGAGAAAAGTTATGACCGCACAAGAAAAACAAGCTGTAGAAAACAAGATTTCCGAACTTAAAAAAGAAATGAACGACGTCCATGGTTCCAAATGTGAAGTATATTCCCGCGTAGTCGGCTACCTGCGCCCGGTACAAAACTGGAACAAAGGCAAAAAAGAAGAATTTGAAATGCGCAAAAACATGAACGTCAGCAACTGCAATTGCTCTTGCGGTTGCGAATGCGCCAGCGACAAATAATTTCTTTTCCATAGGGGGCGCGGCAAGGTGAAATTCGGCGGACTTATTAAATTTACGCTTATTGACTTCCCGGGCCGGCCGGCGGCGGTGATTTTTACCCAAGGGTGCAATTTCCGTTGCCGCTACTGCCACAACCCGGAGTTAGTGTATCCGCATTTATTTACCGAACCCGCCCCCGAAGAGGAAATTTGGTCTTTCTTACAACGCCGCCAAGGTACCTTGGAGGGCGTTGTTGTTTCCGGCGGCGAGCCGACTTTGTTTGACGACCTGCCCGAGTTCATGGCTAAAATCAAAAAACTGGGTTATAAAGTTAAACTGGATACCAACGGTACCCGCCCGGATATGCTGGCAGAACTGATTGAAAAAAAACTGGTTGACTATATAGCCATGGACTTAAAAGCCCCGCTAGACAAATATAATCTCATTACCGGCGTGGACTTCAACCCGGAAATTTTAACGCGCTCTATGGAGCTTATCCGAAATAGCGGCCTGGAGTACGAGTTTCGCACCACCTACGACAAAGAAGTCCTTACCGATGCAGACATTGAAGAACTCAAAAAACTGACGAGTAACACGCATTACCGCGTGCAAGAGTGTCTGCCGGTAGCCAAAGAAAAAGCCGCCCTTAAAGTATTACACAAAGAGATTTGACACATGTAAGAAAATTCCCCGTTCATAAGAGCGGGGAATTTTTTACGGCAAATCGTAATACCGGACAGCAGTTCCCGAATATGCCAACGACGGACTCCCCCAAACTTTCGTACAAAAACTTCCGGCCGTTTCAACTCTGGCTATCAATTCCACACAATATATTTTCTTGCTTAACGGATAAGAATGCCTCTCCACAAAATAAAACCCGGCGCCCCGATACGGGCCTGTTTTAAATAACGCCGTAGATAAAGAAAAAGTTGACCCTATATTAAGTGCTAATTCAAACCAATCATTACTCCGTACCGCATCGGTAGATTGAACGCTCAAATTAAAATCGGAACTTGCCGCCGGAGTTAAATTATCAAACGATAAATCTAACTCTCCAAACGAACCGGCATAATTACCGTTGGCTAAGAAATATGACTCTTGGGCCGTCGCTACCGATTTAACCAATGTAAACAGTTGGGTACTGCGGCTTTTCCATACGGCTTTTTGATATTGCGGCAACGCCACCGCCGCGAGTATGCCGATGATAAGAACGACAACTAATAATTCAATCAGCGTAAATGCTTGTTTGTTTTTCATACAACCTCCTTTTTATCACTAAATAAAATGTAGCAAAAAAAAAAACGATGTCAAGCCCCTCTCCGCTTTTCTGGCGGCAGAAAAGCTCGCAAAAGACCGCCGCCTACGCTAGTAAAAAGCAGTTAAAACAGGAAAATTTTTCAAACTCACTTCGTTCAAACATGAAAAATTTTTACCTGTTTTAACGCTTTTTAACGGCTCGCTATCAGGCGGATCAACGGCAACGGCAATATTTTTTCCCCTCGCCCCTTGCGGGAGAGGGTAGGGGTAAATAATGTAGCTCAGACTACACCCAACAGAAAAAACAACCTATCAAAAAATCAACTACCTTTTTTCAGCAGAAAAAAGTAAAATATAAGTACCTTAATTAAGGAGTATATTTCACATGAAAAAACTAGTTCTACTCATGGCAGCGGTATCTTTACTCGCTGCGTGCACCACCCCCGGTAAAAGAACCGCTTGGGGTGCTGTCGGCGGAGCTGCCGTTGGCGCTGGCGCCGGTGCCTTGATTGCCCACAGCACGGGCGGCAAAGCCGGAACGGGTGCCATCATCGGCGGCCTTACCGGAGCAACTGCCGGCGGACTCCTTGGCAACTATTACGATAAACAAGCCAAAGAACTCGCCGCTATTGCTGACGTCGTCAAAGGCGAAAACGGCATCCAAGTATATCTGAAAAACGATATTTTGTTCTCCACGGGTAGCTCGGAATTATCCGCGGCCTCTTTGCAGACCTTGTCTGACTTAAACCGCGTTTTAAAGAAATATCCGAAAAACCGCATCGTGGTACAAGGGTATACCGATTCTACCGGTTCTGATGCTATCAACAACAAACTCTCCACCGAACGCGCGAAAGCCGTGTATGATTATTTGCTCGGTAGCGGACTTAAAACCTTGAGCATTAAATACGTAGGTTACGGTTCTGCCAACCCGGTAGCGTCTAACGCCACTGCCGAAGGCCGCGCCGCTAACCGCCGCGTCGTCTTGGCTATTACCGCCAACGAAAAAGACTTACAATAAGCTTATCCACGCTTACAAAAGCCGGAGCAAAAACGCTCCGGCTTTTTTTATTTTTTCCCGTCTAAAAATAACCCTGGCAAATCTATGATGAATTTGCTATTCTATATGTATGGAAAACGGCCGGTTAAAAGCTTTATTAAAACTTTTGACTACCGAAACAGCCACCTACGGTGCGGTGCTTCGGCGTGAGATCGCCGCCGCTTTAAAAGAAGATCCCGTCGGCGTACAAACCGCCTTAGCCGAAGAATTTTCCGACTCGGCCCCCTTACCCGTCTTACGTACATTAGAAGAAATTTATTGGGAAGAACTTACGCACTTATTTGCCCGTTTTTCTTCCAAAATCAACCCGGATTTGGAAGAAGGTTTAATGCTCCTATCCAAATTTCAAAACCCGGCCACCGCGCGTGCGGAAATTACCCAAACGGTAGACGATATGGCCCGCACCTTACGCCCGGCATTGCTAAACGCCAACGGCCAAACAGATATTGCCCGCATTTTAGCGCATTACTTTTTTGAGACGTTAGGATTCAAAGCATTGCAAGCCAATTTGGCAATCCAAGATATTTCGTTTGCACACTTTTTGCGCAAACGCCAGGGCTCGGGCTTGTGCGTGGCGTGTTTGTATATGCTGATCGGTAATCGCTACGGCTTGGACGTAAATTTGATTGATTTGGCCGGACGCGTTTTAATCTACTGGCAGGACCGCACGCAACATGATTTCTTTATTGACCCGTTGGATAACGGCAAAATTTTATCGCAAGAAGATTGCCAAGCTTATCTGGCTTCGCGCCAACTGGCGTGGACGCCCCAGTGCACCGCGCCGCTTTCCTCGCGCCAGACGGTGCGGCGGTTTATTGCCAATATGATTTTTGTACTTAATAAAGTGCACGACGAGCGCCGCCTCTCTTATCTGCGCAATTATTTGGAAATTATTAAAAATTAACAAGGAGCAACTATGTCTTACTACTTGTATTTTATCTTGGCCATTTGCTGTTTTGTGGGCGAATTATTTACCATGGAATTTTCGCTTACGTGTTTAGGCATCGGGGCCTTAGTAGCCGGTTTGTTCTCGTGGTTAGGGCTTGGCATTTGGTGGCAAGTCATTGCGTTTACGGGTATTACCGTAGTATGTTGGCTGGGTATCCGCCCGATGGCCTTACGCCATTTTTACACCGGAGCCAAACACATCAAAACCCCGGCGGAAGACGTCATCGGGCAAGAAGCCGTCGTGGAAATAGCCATTGACCCGGTCCAACAAACGGGACGCGTCAAAGTAGCGGGCGAAAGTTGGAAAGCCACCGCCGCACAAGCAATCCCCGCCGGAGCAACCTGCGTGGTAGAAAAATTAGACGGCGTAACACTAACCGTGCGCGCTAAATAATTTGTAAAAACTAAAAAATAGGAGAGTATATGGAAGCTGTAACAAGTTTAGGACTTATGTTTATTGCGGCCTTCATCATTTTCGTCGTGGTGTTGGTAGCCAAAGGGCTTGTGATTGTCAAACAAGCGCAAGTAGTGATTATTGAGCGTTTCGGTAAATACCGCAGACTGCTCAACCCGGGCATTAACTGGATTGTGCCCGTAATGGACGAGCCGCACGAAATGGAATGGCGCAACAGCCGCGAATATGTGGACGGTCAAGGCCGCACCCGCTCCGTGCCGTATATGGAACGGCGCGACACCATTGATATGCGCGAAACAGTATATGACTTTCCGCGCCAAAGCGTAATTACGAAAGATAACGTCGGCATTGAAATTAACGCCCTTTTGTATTTCCAAATTACCGACCCCTTAAAAGCCGCCTATAAAGTAGAATCGTTGCCAACGGCTATTGAAAAATTAACGCAAACCACCTTGCGTAACATCATCGGCGAAATGGACCTGGACCAGACCTTAACTTCGCGCGAAATCATCAACAGCAAACTGCAAGTGATTTTGGATGACGCATCCAATAAATGGGGTGTGAAAGTCAACCGCGTAGAACTGCAAGACATTATCCCCCCGGCCGCTATCCGCGAAGCCATGGAAAAACAAATGAAAGCCGAACGCGACCGCCGTGCCATGGTAACCGAAGCCGAAGGTACGAAAACGGCCCAAATCTTAAAGGCCGAAGCCGTGCGCGAATCGGAAATTAAAAAAGCCGAAGGTGAAAAACAAGCCGCTATTTTACAAGCCGAAGGTGTGGCGGAAGCCAAAATTAAAGTAGCGCAAGCGGAAGCGGAAGCCGTCAAAATCGTAGCCAACACGGTCGCGCAATCTACCAACCCGGCCAGCTACATGATTTCGCTTAAATACATTGAAGCGTTGCAAGCCATGACAGAAGGCAAAGACAACAAAATTATCTATATGCCTTACGAAGCGAGCAACGTGCTCGGAGCCGTAGCCGCCGTGAAAGACTTAACCGGCGGAATCGCCGCTACCCAAAGCAAATAAGTTTAGTTTGCACGAACATCCCCGCTCTATTTGAGCGGGGATGTTTTGTTTTAAACGGCAGAAATGCTATACTGTAAATAGATTTAGACGGATCTGTTTCTATGCCACGAAGAATGGCCATTTGCCTGAAAAGGCAACTGTTCCAGGGGAAACGGAGGGTCTGCTTTCCCGCGCGTCTATGCGCGCGGGGGGCGGCTCTGGTTAGGATGCTGGAACAGACTAATCGGAAGTCCGCCCTTTTGTTTTTAAATGATCGCGGCGGACAAAAAGTTCTTGCCACCCGGCAAGCCGCCTCGGCTTTGTTATACGCTACTAGCGTATAGCGG
>ONAM01000039.1 GCA_900315795.1 Candidatus Avelusimicrobium caledoniensis | reverse complement strand
TCGTCATCCCGCAGTGTTTCTATGCGGGATATAGTGGTGGGTTTCTTTAACGCCCCGTTATATCCCGGATTACAAATTTCCGGGATGACGAACGGGGCGGGCGCGTTCACTCTTATTGAATTATTAGTCGTTGTTCTCATTATTGGTATATTAGCGGCGGTGGCCTTGCCGCAGTATAAAGTAGCGGTTGCCAAAGCGCGTATGACACAACTTGTCACGCTGGCCAATGCCGTCAAACAAGCCGAAGAACGCTATTATTTGGCTAACGGCCAATATACAACAGATTGGACGGAACTTGATTTAGACATAAACGGTACCATAAATAGTACTTACCTAAACAACCCGGCCGGATGGCATTTACTCCTCACACCGGATGTTGCCAATGCAACAGATGCTGCCGTACAAGCGTGGGATACCCGTATTCTCTCAGGCACCACCCAACAAAATAGTTTATACTTATACTTTGCGTTTGATCATGCTCAAGGGGGACACAGAGGCGAACGCCTTTGTTTCGCGCCTACTTCAAGCCAACTGGGCAATACCGTGTGTAAGAGTGTCACCAACAATGCTCCGGCACATCCTCAAAGTTCAGGTAATGTCACTTGGTACGTATTTCAATAATTGTTACCAAACATAAACGGCAGACCGTTTCGGGTCTGCCGTTTACATCCTCCTAAAATCTTTACTCGCACTTATTTCTTACTTTCGGCTACTTTCATATTTTCCAATTCTTGGATCAAACTCAGCAACGTCGGTTGCAACTTGGTTACATATTCTTCTTCAAACGTGCCGATGCGCGTTTCCATGCGGGCAATTTGTTTGGACAAATCGCCGCTCATTTTATCGTGGCCGATTTTCATTTCTTCCAAGCGGTATTGCAACTCTTTCACCTTTTCTTTCAGGTCGGCTACTTCTAGCGAAGACGACCCTTGCAGCGAACTTAGCAAAGAGGCACGCGGCTTAAACGTGGGTTGCACGGCAGTAGTGGCCACGGTTACTTCTTCCGATGAGCTTTCAAAATCGGTCTCGTGCGCCAACGCGCCGCGGTATTTAGCCGTAAACACAAATAACAAAATAAAGCAAACTACAAAACCACTGATTTGTAAAATTACTGTTGTATCTAGCATAGTCTAATCATACCATATTTTAAATTATCTGCGTTTGACCACCACAAAACTGGCAAAAAACACAAACGCGTACAGCGCGCACGAAATCAGCGCGCGTCCCCACGAGCCAAACCCCGGCCCAAACGCATAAATGATACTGCCCAAAATCAAAAAGGCAATTATGCCTGTGATGTTCCATTTAATATACATATTATTTAATAACCGTTCCCGTTTTCCCTGTTTGATAATATACAATGCGTATTTCCACGCCTTTTTCCTTGGCAAGACGTACGGCATCCGGGTGCAACACGCTGGCGCCGTTAAGGGCGAGCTTATACATTTCGTCAAAATCTAACACTTCGTATTTTTGGGCTTTTTGGTCTTTGTTGGGGTCGGCAGAATAAACGCCGTCCACGTCTTTAATCATTTCCACGTGGCTTGCCCCTAACTGCGCTGCCAAAAACACCGCCGACACGTCAGAGCCGCCGCGTTTTAACGTGGTAATTTCTTTATTCTCGCCAATACCTTGAAAGCCCGCCACCACCGGCACGTGGCCTTGTTCCATTTCTTTTTTGAGGCGGTCGCCTTTTAAAGTTAAAATATCCGCCCCCGTGTGGGAGGACGTCGTAATCAGCCCGATTTGCGATCCGGTCAAAGAAACCGACGGCACTCCTTGCGCGCGCAAGGCAATAGATAAAAGGGCTACACTCACGCGTTCGCCCGTCGTAATCAGCATATCCAACTCGCGTTTATCGGGCTCGCGTGCGATACTGTATGCGTGATCCAATAGCACATCTGTCAAATTCCCGTTGGCGGATGCCACCACCAAAGGAATAAAACCGTCGTCGTAGCGACTTTTAATCAAATTGGCCGCTAAGAGTAATTTTTGTTTATTGGCCAGCGTGTTGCCGCCGAATTTCATTACACAAATTTTCATAATTAGTCCCATTTGGCCCGTAATTTTTTGATAATTTTTTTAACTTCGGGTTTCAATTTCGGATCTACCAAATCAACAAATAATTTACCGTCTAAATGGTCCACCTCGTGTTGGAACGCTTTAGCCAGTAACCCGCGGGCACGCTTGGTGTGTGCTTGTCCGTTTTCGTCTAAGTATTTCACGGTTACATCGGTAGCGCGCGGAACTTCCGCCCACAAACCGGGCAAGGAAAGGCACCCTTCTTCTTCAATTTTCTCGCCGTGTTTGGCAATAATCTCCGGGTTGATAATTACGTATTTGGTTGGCGGGTCGTCTTCTTTTTCACCGGGCAGTAAAATAACGGCCAGGCGCAAGGGCAGCCCGATTTGGTTAGCGGCCAACCCCACTCCGCGAACGGCCAAGCACGTCTCTTCCATATCTTTAAGAAGCTGAGGAAGTTGCGGGGCAATCTCGTCGTAACTGACGGGTTTTAACTTTTGGCGCAAAATCGGTTCGCCGTATTTGGTAATGCGCAAAATAGCCATATGGGTATTGTATCATTTCGTTTGATACCGGGCAACGGAAAAATCTTTTCTTCCCGCCCGTAAAAAGCTAAAATAAAAGAGATGACCGAATCTGATTTGCAACAATTATTTATAGATTTTTCCGCCGGGCGGACACCGGATAAACAAGATTTTAATGCCTCGCGCATGTTTTCGCTCTTGGAGGACCCGTTTAGCATTTGGTGTTCCTTTCACGCCCCGCAGAAAGAAGCCGTCCCCGAAACAAACCGCTACGAAAATTTAAAGATCCGTACTGACCGCCGCAGCCGCGACGAGTGGATCAAAGAGAAATTCCCAAATGTCGTCTTTATATCGGGCGAAACCGACCAAGACCGTTTTAAAAATACGCTATCCGCCATGGCTAGCGGCGCAGAAGCCATTGCCAACTGCGCGCTGTGGAACTTGCCGGAATCGGTCTATGGGAATGCTAATTTGCTCGTCAGAAAAGACGACGCCCCCAGCCGTTTTGGCCCGTTTCATTATGAGATTTACCAATTCAAACGCGCGCATGATTTAAAAGAACATTACACGTTGCAAATTTGTTTGCTCAGCCGCATTTTGGGGCAAATCCAACAATACGTTCCGGCGAGCACGCGCGTGCATTTAAAAGGTCATTTTGTAGATATTCCTTACGCCAAACACCAAGAACGCTTGGAGCGCGAGCTGACTTTTTGGCGCGCGATTCGCGACGGTAAGGCCAAGCCCGAAGCACACAAGCCGCCTAAAGCCGCCAGCGCGCCGTGGCGCGTGTATGCCAATAAACTCATGGCCCAAACAAAAGATTTACTGATGCTCCCCGGCTTAAATACCGAAATGCGCCAGTGTTTAAAAATCAACGGGATGTTTAACACCGACGACGTCGCACGCGCGGGTCTAGCCAAACTGCAAGGAATTTTGGAAGAGCCGCACGCCACCAATTCGTTTTATAACGCCCAAGCGTACTTGCATAACAAACCGGTTTTACGCGAGAAAGGACACTTCCCCCCGCCCGAAAAAAAATACAATTTGTATTTTGATTTTGAGGCCACGGAAACATTCACCAAAGACAACGTGTCGTTTGTGTATTTAATCGGTATTTGGGACAAGGAAGAAAACAAATACGTCAGTTTTGTAGCCAAAAAGCCGGAAGAAGAATTACAGATTTTTGAACAGTTTTTTGCGTATATTAAAGACTTTGCCAACACCGCCCTTTATCACTGGACGGAGTATGAAGTGAAAAAAATGAAGAAACTGGCCGGGGCCAATCCGTCGTCAGCGGCGCACTTAAATGCGTTGTGCGGTATTTGCTATGATTTAAAGGTAGCGGTCAGCAAAGCGTTTTATTTGCCTGCGCCGAGCTTTTCGCTCAAGGCCGCCGCACCCGCGTTTGGGTTTAACTGGCGGCAAGACGATTGCGGCGCCATGGACAGCATGGTCTATTTTACGAGTTGGCTTAAAACAGGTAACGACGAGCTTTTGCAAAAAGTGCTCATGTATAATGAGGACGATTGCAAAGCGATGTTAGATTTGGAAAATAAATTAAAAGCGGCCGAGGCGTTGGAAATTCGGCCGTAATTTTTAGAAAAAAATTGTACAATGATAACGAGGTTTTTATGCCACTAAGTATCGTTAAACAATACAGTGTATTTTTAGTTAATGAACCGGGTACGCTTAAAAACGTAGCCGAAATTCTGATGCGCGAAAAAGTAAATATCATCGCGCTTTCCCAAGGCGTGCACTACGATGCGGCCACGTTCCGCCTAGCCGTTACCCACGACCAAGAAATCAGCCACATTTTAACGCGTGCCGGATTTACGAGCGTGAAAACGGAAGCGATTTGTATTGAAACCAAAGACCGCCCCGGGCTGATTTTGGATATCAGCTCCGTGCTGACCAAACACAACATTAACATTGCGGCCATTTACGGCTCGGCTACTTCTGACGGACAGAGCCGCTGGATAGCCATTGTCAACAACATTACTAAAGCATTAAATGCATTAGAAGAATCGGGCATGTTTAATTAACCGTCCCCAAGTTTTTATACCACTCCCGCGTTCTGCCGGGAGTGGTTTTTATTTACCGGCAGAAATGCTATACTGTAAATAGATTTAGACGGATCTGTTTCTATGCCATGAAGAATGGCCATTTGCCTGAAAAGGCAGTGCTATCACTAGCAACAGAGAGGTCTGCTTTCCCGCGCGTCTATGCGCGCGGGGGGCGGCTTCGTTAGGATGGTGATAGCACCTAATGAAAGTCCGCCCTTTTGTTTTTAAATGATCGCGGCGGACAAAAAGTTCTTGCCACCCGGCAAGCCGCCTCGGCTTTGTTATACGCTACTAGCGTATAGCGG
>ONAM01000040.1 GCA_900315795.1 Candidatus Avelusimicrobium caledoniensis | reverse complement strand
AGCAAAAAAAAAAACGATGTCAAGTTTTATTTTTTCTCTCGCTATATCCCGCATAGAAACCCTGCGGGATGACGAGCGAGAGAAAAATATATACAGAAAAGGCCCTTGCCGGGCCCAGGCATTTTGGGAGTCAACTTCTACTTAATTAGAGCCACACTCTTTTTGCATTGTTGCTTTGTGACAAAAACGGGCGCAACTTTTGGTTGCGCCCGGTCCGTTGATTGACAGATTTTTTACAGCGGTATATTGCCTTTTCGCGGATGATTTTTCGGATCGCGCTTCGTGCGCAAAACGGCAAAAGCACGGATGATTTTACTGCGCGCTTCGGCCGGCTCAATGATCTCGTCAATAGAGCCGTTCGTCGCCGCTTGATAAGGCGAGGCGAATTTATCCGAATATTCCTGCGTCATTTTCATTTTCAGTTCTTCTTGTTTAGCAGGGTCTTTTTCTTCTCTAAGCGCGCGGGAGTACAAAATCTCCACCGCACCGCGCGGACCCATAACGGCAATTTCCGCGCTGGGGAAAGCAAAGTTAAAATCGCCTTTTAAAATCTTAGAGCCCATCGCAATGTACGCTCCGCCGTAGGCCTTGCGCAAGACAAGCGTAATTTTCGGGATAGTGGCCTCGGAGTACGCGTACAACAGTTTCGCGCCGTGGCGGATAATACCGCCGTGCTCTTGCGCCACTCCGGGCAAATATCCCCCCGTATCCACGAGCGTGAGCAGCGGGATATTAAATGCGTTTAAAAAGCGGATAAAGCGCGCGGCCTTGTCGCTGGCGTCGCAATCAAGCGCACCGCCTAAGTGAGCGGGGTTGTTGGCTACTACACCTACCACGTGCCCCGCCAAGCGGATAAAACCCGTTACGATATTTTTAGCAAAATTTTGGTGAATTTCAAAAAACCCGAAATCATCCGCCAGACGCCAAATCACGTGGTGGATACGAAACGCCTTTTTGGGGTCCATTTCGCAAATGCGCTCCAACACCGGCACGGGCCGGTCGGTAACGTCGCTGGTGGTTTGCATAGGCGAGCGTTCCTCGCAGTTTTGCGGCAAGAAAGACAACAGTTCGCGCACTTGGCGGAAACAATCTTGCTCGGACTTAGCCACAAATTGGCACACGCCGCTTTTTTCGCTATGCGGCGCACTGCCGCCCAAAGAATCAAAATCAACTTCTTCGCCGGTAGCGGCTTTAACAGCGCTGGGCCCCGTGATAAACATGTGGCTGATACCGTCCACCATAAAGATAAAATCGGAAAGGGCCGGCGAATAAGCCGCCCCGCCCGCACACGGGCCCAAAATCACGGAAATCTGCGGAATCACACCAGAGGCCTTGACGTTGCGGTAGAAAATTTCGCCAAAGCCGTTTAAGCTGTCCACCCCTTCTTGGATACGCGCACCGCCGGAGTCAAAAAGACCGATGATCGGAATTTTGGCTTCAATAGCTTTGTCCATAATATCAGCAATTTTGCGTGCGTGCGCGAGCCCCAAAGAGCCGCCCAGTTGCGTAAAATCTTGCGCAAAAAGGGCCACTTCGCGCCCGTTGATACGCCCAAAACCGGTAACAACGCCGTCACCTTTGATGTGTTTGTCTTTGACGCCAAAGTCGGTGCAGGACGTTTCCAATAAACTTTGAATTTCAAAAAAACTGTCTTTATCTAATAGGTAAGAGATACGTTCGCGCGCGGTCATCTTGCCCTTGTCTTTTTGGGCTTTGATGCGCGCCTCGCCCGCGCCTTTAAGCGCGTCTTGGGAAATTTGTCTGAATTTGACTAGACTGGCCGGGGCCGGCTCGTTAGACGGTTTGTCCAGCCGCGGGTCTTCAAAAAGTTCTATCATATTCCCTCCGTTTAGTATATGTATATTTTACTAAATAAAAGGGGAATATAACGCGGACTCGTTACCACGTACTTAATAAATAACGCCACTCGGTGCCGTAATCATTCCGGTAGCGACCGCCAAAGGATAAACACACGTTTTGGGCCCGCGTACTCGTTTTGGGAGCATAACAGTACGTTTGATCATCATAACCAGGACCCAAAGCTGTATGACTGTATATAACCAAAACTTTTACCCCAATTTTTGTATCTTTAAGTTGCACACTTGCAGGCATTGTTGACGTAACATCAGAAAAAATTACAGATTGCCCGCTACGTAATTGGTTCTGGGCAAAGCCCAAAGAAAGCTCGTCCCAATTAGTCGTATACGAGCCGTTTGCTAAATAATAAACTTCCTGCGCGTTTTTGATACTTTTGGCTACGGACAAGAGCCCCACAAACCGGCTTTTATCCACCGACTTTTGATATTGCGGCAACGCTACCGCCGCTAAAATGCCGATGATAAGAACGACAACCAATAATTCAATAAGCGTAAACGCTTGTTTGTTTTTCATACAACCTCCTCTGTTTCATTAAATAAAATGTAGCAAAAAAAAAACGATGTCAACCCCCTTGCCGGGGGCAGGCATTTTGGGAGCCAACTTTCACTTACTTATAGCCACACTGTTTTTGTTGTGTTCTTTTGCTGTTGTTGTTTATCCGCCCCTTGAGTGCTGTTTATAAAAAGCGCCGAAATGGATAAGAAATTTTTCATG